>NZ_JAWUWR010000055.1:0-119560 GCF_034111725.1 Thalassolituus sp.
CATCTGCGCAGCACCCGTGATCATGTTTTTGACATAATCCGCGTGTCCTGGGCAATCAACGTGTGCGTAGTGACGGTTTGGTGATTCGTATTCAACGTGTGACGTTGAAATAGTGATACCGCGCTCACGCTCTTCTGGAGCATTGTCGATACCGTCGATTGCAACGGCAGCACCGCCCCATACTTCTGAACATACGCGAGTTAACGCTGCAGTTAGAGTTGTTTTACCGTGGTCAACGTGACCGATAGTACCCACGTTTACGTGGGGTTTTGTGCGTTCAAACGCTGCCTTTGCCATGACCTTATCTCTCTGTCAGTGGTGTAAAATTTAGATGCACAAAAAGGCAGGCTCATGGCCTACCTTGTCGTATCAATATTGGTGCTGATACCCAGAGTCGAACTGGGGACCTCATCCTTACCAAGGATGCGCTCTACCGACTGAGCTATATCAGCGAATATTTGGAGCGGGTAGCGGGAATCGAACCCGCATCATCAGCTTGGAAGGCTGAGGTTCTACCATTGTACCATACCCGCCTATCTAGCAGGCTGGCCTGCTAACGGCTATATAGCTTTCCGGCCTACTCCGATAATCGCCGAGGCGCTTATCATTTTAAAACTGGTGGTGGGAGCTGGATTCGAACCAGCGAAGCTTTCGCGTCAGATTTACAGTCTGATCCCTTTGGCCGCTCGGGAACCCCACCAAAGTGACGCGCATTATCAGGATGAGACGACAAGCTGTCAACTCTTTTTGGCTTATTTATTATCAACTTAGCTGATAAGTCTAAGTCGACTTCAGTTAAGACACTCCACCAACTTCCACTCAACCCCATGATCACCAGCTTGAACACGTTCGCGCATGCGCTCAGTAAGTTGGGCAACTTCTCGAATTTCTACCCAGTATTCAAGCTGACGCTTCCCAATCTCCACAATATCCACGGAAAATTCATAGGTTTCGACTTCGGCTTTAAGTTTCTTGGCAGAATCTAGGCTGTGGAATAGCCCTAGTGAGATACCTTCAGCAAGGTCGCCTTGGGTAATTATGTAGCTATCAATAGAACGGCGCTGAAGTTCTTTTAGCGTTGCCATTGCAGCGGCACGATCAATACGTGGCGGTACATGAACCCAATATTCGATATCGGTTTGCTCGCCAACGCCAATGCTATTGATCATGCCGGTTAATGACAATGCCGCAGCACGAGCTTGTACATGGCGCGCATCAAGATCATCTTTATAAGGGCCAAGCACATAGCACAGTTGACGCGGTGCTGAGCTAAATTCAGATTTAGGGGCTGGTGCCAGCGGTTGCTCGGCCTCCCAAACTAAACGCAATGTCTTGCCGGCAATAGGCGCTGCAGCGACGGTATTGGCGACTGATTCGCTTTTCGGTTGAGCCAAGAAATACCCAGCCACCACGATATTAGCGATAACTAAACTATAGAAGATCCAGCGCATAAGGAATCCATACCATCAAATATCAAGTCTGGGCTGTAGCTAAGCCCCAAACGACCGGCCAATAATTGTCCATCACCTCCTGTAATAAGAGGTTGGTGCTCAGGGTACTCGTCCAATAAGGATTGCACCAGAGCCAGATTTTGTCGCAAAACCCCTGCAGCGACGCAGTTTAAAGTGTTCTTACCAGGGGCAATTTCTTGCTCATTTTGCTCATCTTGGTATGGACGCACGCGATCAGTACCAGTAAACAAAGCATTTTGCGCCATACGTAAGCCCGGTACGATATAGCCACCTTGATGCTGATTATCGCCCGAAAACAAATCGATCGTTAGGGCGGTTCCAGCGTCCACTACCAGCAAATCGCCTGACTGCAGGACGCGCCCACCGAGCATAGCCAACCAACGATCAACACCTAAACGGCTTGGCTCGGGGTAGCAATGTTTAAATTGTGGCGATGATGGTACTGGCTCTTTCAGCCACTGCAAACGCTGACCGAATATCAACTCCAGCTGAGTGTGTAAATCAGCCTGTGCACGTACGCTCGATACCATTACCCGCTGCGGTTGCTCCACCCAAGTTTGCAATACAACATCGGTAGCATCGCAGTCACCGTAATGGCGTTCGCCGCTTAACGTCGTCAGCCGCCACTTAACGCGACTATTACCCACATCAAGAAGCAGGACGGACACTGAGCTCTCCTGCACTGATCACTTCCATACCACGCTCGGTTTTCAACATTAATTCGCCCTTACGGTTTACGCCTTTAACAACACCGGCAATGGTATTTGATGGCGAAATAATATTGACCTCTTTATCGTGATAAATATCTCTCTCCGACCAGTACGTTTGCCACGGAGCAAAACCTGTACGTTGAAATTCATCCACCAGTTTTAGCAATTCATCCAATAAAGTAGCCGCAACATCATTGCGCGATAAATTGGGATTAAGGCTACGCAATTCAGCCCAAGGCTGATCGATAGCGGCAGCATCGGCTTCGCTCAGCGATAGATTTAAACCAATACCAATCACCACTTGGCAATGACTGTTGTATTCGCCCGTCACTTCTAAAAGTATGCCTGCTAGCTTACGCCCATCAGCATAAATATCGTTCGGCCACTTTAGGCCAATACCTTCAATACCTAAGCGCCCCAAAGCACGTTCAACCGCAATCGCGGTTAGCAAACTAAGGCCTTCTAACGATGACATGCCGCCAGAAAATGACACCAACAACGATAAATAAATGTTCTTACCGAATGGGCTAACCCACTGACGACCACGCCGCCCGCGCCCACCCGTTTGCTTCTCAGCCAGCACGGCATAGCGCTTACCCATATGATCGCTAGCGCGTTCAAACAAATAAGAGTTGGTTGAGTTCACATCCAGCAAAACGTCGAGAATATCCAAACGCTGACTAATACTGCCTCGAATTCGCTCTGGCTCTAGTAATTCAATGGCATCGTGCAAACGATAGCCCTTACCTTTTACCGACGAATAAGGAATATCCAGATCATCCAACTTTTTTAATTGCTTCCATACGGCGGCACGGCTAACACCTAGCGCGTCGCCTAACTCTTCACCCGAATGAAATTGGCCATCTGCCAGTAAAGCCAATAATTTATTCAGCATGCCGATCCCCATAGTTGTTGGCTGCCATCTGTATGAACAGCGACTATATCAAAAGCGCAAGGAATTGAGACTAACTACTGATACTCAACGTCGCGACGCTAGAGCCATATTTATTGCAGTTCGATTTCGATTAGGTCCAAGCTGCCCTGTTCATACATCACATCGACATCATGAAGGTTCCGCACGACCATGATGACTATATGTAACTTTGCGCCGCTTTCAGGTTTATTACACAAACTTATTGCGCCTTACGCTATGCTTATTCATCTGTCGCAATGGTTATCGCCCCATTTATGAGATTACTCTCTCTATTCTTCTGCCTAATAACTCTCGTGCCAATAACACACGCGACAGAGTATCTCGTGCAGTCAACGCGTACGAATTTTGACGGCAGTCACCGTTACTACATCGACTTGTTAAACAAAGTGATGGAGGCAAGCGCCGACAAGTACGGGGCTGCTACAATTATCGAAAGCCCAAATAATTTTAGCCAAAACCGCGGATTCCTTGGGCTTGAAGATGGTTGGATTGACATCTTCTGGGCCGGCTCCACCGCTGAGCGCGAGAAAAATAGCCAAGCCATTCGCATTCCACTTTACGCAGGCTTACTAGGACGGCGAGTTCCCGTTATTCGTCGTGGCGATCTAGCGAAGTTTGAGGCTATTAATAAAGAGGGATCACTAAAAGCCCTTAAAGCATGTCAAGGCGATCAATGGCCGGATTCTGATATTTTGGAAAATGCGGGTTACATACTAGAACGCGTGCATAAGTTTGAATTGATGTACAACATGCTTAGAGCTGGGCGTTGTGACTATTTTCCGCGCGCGATAACCGAAGTTTATGCCGAAATTGAGGGGTATGGTGGAGAGGATTTAGTTGTCTTCGATCACATTATTATTTCTTATCCGTTTCCTATGTACTTTTTTGTCGCTAAAGACAACGCAACACTGACAGAGCGACTCACATATGGCTTAGAAAAGATGGTGAATAGCGGCGAATTACGCAATTTTTTACAGACCCATCCCACAACCAAAGATGCTTTTCCATTAACTCGCTTCGACAATTCGCTCATCTTCGATTTACCGAATGTTTCTCTACCTAGTAAAACACCTGTTAACAATCCAGACTTATGGATTCCCTTTAAATAATCCAATTTGCTTAACGTCGGCAACATCCATGTCGCCCTAATGGTTCATCAATCGTTATTAAAACTTCGCAGCAAACGCTAGCTGAAAGCCACGTCCCGGTTGCGGCACGATGTTTTTAACAAACGAGGTGTGATAGCGCACCGCTTCATCCAATAAATTCGTACCTTTTAAATCGAGTTGATACTCCACCTTGGGCAAATACCAACGATAACCAATACCTGCCTCTAACAGCTGATAGCTAGGCGTTGGGGTTTCACCTTTATCGGCCAGCCGAGTTTGCTCGTCATTATGCATCCAACTAATAAAACCCTGCCAATGTAAGGCTTGATAATTGATACCAGTGCCGATTCGATCACTAGGCATACGCGGTAAGTTGCCACCGCCAACTAACTCACCCCGCACCCGATCGGCCATTGCCGTAAGCTGCCACTGCGGCGTAATGGCATAGCCGACATTCACTTCGCCACCGCGCAAAACGGCATTTCCTTGAGTAAATTGATAGGCTGGCAAATCATCCACCAGCACGGTATCAGTACCTGTTAGCAAAGCCTGCTGGTAGATGAATTGGTCTACCCGATTTTGATATAGGCTGACACTTCCGGTCCAGCGCCCGACATTGCGGCGCACAGAAACATCCAAATTATATGAGTGCTCTGAATCTAAATCAGGATTACCAATTTCGTAGGTCAGAGTCGATTCATGCGCACCGCACGAAAACAACTCTTCTGCATCCGGCGCACGCAAAGCCGATGTTGCCGAAATCGCTAACTGCCAGCTGGCATCAATATCGTACAGAGCACCAAGGGAGGCGCTGGTATTACCAAAAGTTTTATTTTGATACGCGCCTAAGCCAAAGCCGCAAACACTGTTAACGTCATCCGGGGTTTGCGGTGAGTGCTGAACTCGGTCCCAGCGCGCTCCGGCACTCAAAGTGACCGCACCAAAGTCACGTTCGGCTAACCAGAAAACGCCAATCTCGTTGGTTTGAGTGGATGGCACGAGTGCCTCCTCACCAATAGCCGAGAAGTCAGTTTGCGAACCTTGCAGCCCCAGCGTCTGCTCGATATTTCTAATAGGCGTTAGAGACAGTGCAATCCTCGACTCTATTGCTTCTTTCGCAAAGGTGGTTGGCCCTTGCTCTTCGTGATCAGGCTCAGCAACTGCTGCATCATCATGCGCTTCTACATGGCCTTCGCTGTGCTCATAATCGGTCCAAGCTAAATCGAAATTGAGGTTAGTGACACCCGGAAATGGATCACTAGCTTTAGCATCAAAGGCAATTCGAAGCTGCTTCAGATCCACTCGAGCAACACCTTCTTCTTCTTCTGCCTCCGAAGGATCAAGCACCGCCTCCTCGTCGCCATGATCATGCCCGGGTAAACCAAAACGACTAGTAAGACGACTGATATTCAAACCGGTCGAACCAGTATCAAAAAAATAACGCGTACCGGCACTCAACTGACGGTTGTATTCAATATCGCTGTTATCTAAACGACTCGACTCAGCATCGTGGTATTCCAACACACCATCATCATTATGAATTTCACCGGCTTTTCTCGGCACGCGATAATCGTCACTGCGTAATTGGCCTGCGCCGAAGCTCCAACCCCAGTCGCCTTGCCGACCTTGTTGATTGAGACGAATATCTTTACCGCGATTAACCGTGTTGTAGCCCAAGTTAACCTCGGATTCGACCCCCTCTTCCTGCGGCTCAGCAGCAACCACATTGACGACGCCACCAAAAGCCCCGCTGCCATACAGCAAGGTTGCAGGCCCACGTATTACTTCAATCTGTTGTGCTGTGTTGGTTTGCACACCGACAGCATGATCAGGACTTACCGTTGAGGCATCCACAGCCTTAAGACCATCCTGCAATATGCTGACACGGCCACCACCTAGCCCACGAATAACAGGTCGGCCGACCGCACTACCAAAACTGCTGTTATGGATGCCCGGCTGCTGGCTCAGGGTTTCACCCAAGGACGTTGCGCGAGCTCGCTCCAAATCATCGTCAGATAAAACAAACACCGGCTGCGCAGAATCGGTGGCTGAAGCATTATTAGGCAAGGCGGTGACTGTAATGGTTTCTAATTCGATGGCGTTGTCGCTATCTGGAGAATTGGTATCGGCATAAGCAAACACAGAATTTGCTAATAACAATGACAGGCCTACGGTATGAATAACAGGAGCACGAAAAAAATGACGCATGCGTCTTCCTCTAAAAACTAAGTCAAAATTGAATGGTATAACTGGCGTGACGTTAGTTCGCGGTAGGAGGTCCGCGATTTTGAGGAATAGCGCGTAGCTCACCATGGGATGGCAGCAATGGTGCTAGAGGTTCAGGCGTATGATCAAGAATTAAAGTGGGCAGTGAGATAGCTAGCGGAATTAAACCACCCGCGTCAGCAGCGGTTGAGCACAACTCACAGTGCTCGCCAATCGCATGCCCTACCAATTGCTCGTGCAGCGTTTGCAGACTGGCCATCATGATGACCAGCATGCAAAGCATCAGCGCAAGAGTGGAACCGGATTGACGTGGCGGCATAAGAAACTGTTATATAGTTACAATTTGGCTATAGTTTGCCCAATTTATGCCAAAGGGTAAAGCGCCATGCGGTAAAGTCAGGCGCTTTTTCTTAATTTTCGACGTCTTTTAAACGCGTATTGAAGTGATGCTCGATTGCTCGATGGACTTCTTTGGTAGTCGGAGTCCGTTCGGTGTGTACCAAAATCAGCAGCGACTGCGCATGGATGTGGGATTCACCATCAGGGTGCGTTTCAACATGGCCGTCTTTCGTAACGTAGGCCAGCGGAGTACCTAAACTCGCTTGCACAATAGCCGTTACCACATCAGCCCAACGCTCACCTTCCAACCACACAGGATAACGTACCGTATGATCGTTAGCGTGAGTAAACATATCCTCAATCAACAGCTCAGATCCCGGAGCAACCATGGCACGCACAATGATTTCGGGATACGAACGAATTGGTCGCAACAAAGCACGGATATCGAGTGCTTTTAAACGTGGACGATTTAGATCATCAACACATTCAACGATGGCTTTATGCCCTAAATGCAATTCAAACAAGCGGTGCGAAACATCAAAGGTGTAACTATCGCTTTCTGAGGAATACTCATCGCGCGCTAAGACAACGATATGCGCAGCGCGCTTAGCACCGGCCCTATCCAAGTCCTCGGGACGACTAGCAAGCCCTGTCACATGGACAACGCCTAATTGGCGCAAGCTATCGGGTAAGCCATCGGTAAAGTCTTCATTTAGCAACATAATCGGCGTGTCATTAAACTCACCGCTTTCACGAATTTGCGAAATCATACGATGAAAATACGACTCTCGATTGTATTTCGGTGCATTGATAATGAGGATGTGATCAGCCATGTTCCAGTCCCAGTGACCGCTGCGAATGCGTTCGCGGCGTGCGATTCGATAATCGACATAATCACTAATGAGCAAGGTCATCAGCGTTATGCCACAAAGAAACATCAAAAAAATTGTCGACGCCTGACCAGCGACGCTCGACGCCGATACATCACCATAACCAACCGTGGAGAGCGTTGCCATCGTTAGCCAAAAGCCTTCCCAAGGCGACATCCCCTCAAACACCACCATAGCGGCAGAATGCAGCAACACGAAACCAAACAAGGTGAGCATAGTGCGAACGAGACTGCGCATAATATTGCGGTCGGTTTGATAGACCGCTTGGCGTACGCGCTTACGTTGGCGCACAAAACGGGTGAATTTATTCATGCGGCCATCATAAACTGCCGCGAGCCACACGGCCAACGTGCAAAGAAAAAGTTGTAACAACAGCGCGAATTCATGCCAATGTCAGATATCTGAGGCAAAGTAAGTTAAACTGCCTTCGGTTTTACATTTCCAAATTAGAGAGTCCACATGGGTTACCACATTTACGGCATCGGCAACGCGCTGGTCGATAAAGAGTTTGAAGTTGACGATGCCTTCTTTGCCAAGGCTGGTATTGAAAAAGGCATGATGACATTGATCGAAGAAGATCAATTGGCCAGCATGTTGGCGACGTTGCAAGCCGAGTATGGCTTAAAGAAACGCGCCTGTGGCGGCAGTGCTGCCAATACCATTATCGGTGCCAGCTACTTTGGTGCTAAGGCTTACTACACCTGCAATGTCGCCAATGATGAAGCAGGCGAGTTTTACGTAGCCGATATGCAAGCGGCCGGCGTCGACACCAATATGAATGGCACACGCGACCATGGCGTGACCGGAAAGTGCCTTGTGATGGTCACTCCAGATGCCGAACGCACCATGAATACCTATTTAGGCATTACCAGCGAACTGCATCAAAAGCACATTAATGAAGATGCTTTAGCGCAGTCTGAATATGTATACATCGAAGGCTACTTAGTCACATCCGAACTATCACGCGAAGCCGCTATTCGTGTGCGCGAATTAGCCCGTAAAAATAACGTCAAAGTGGCGATGACTTTCTCTGATCCTGCCATGGTGCAGTTTTTTAAAGAAGGCATTACCGACATGATAGGTACAGGTGTCGATTTATTGTTTTGCAACGAACAAGAAGCCAAGTTATTCACTAACACTGATCATATCGACGCCGCGATCGAAGGCTTGAAAAAAGTCGCGAAAACCTTCGCCATTACGCTTGGATCAAAAGGCGCTGTCGCCTTTGATGGCGAGCAATTACACACCATTGCGCCGCATAGTGTTACTGCTGTCGATAGTAATGGTGCTGGCGATATGTTCGCAGGCGCCTTCTTGTATGCCATTACTCACGGCCATGATTTTGCGGCTGCAGGCCGCTTAGCCAGTGCCGCATCTGCACAAGTGGTAAGCCAATTTGGACCACGTCTAAATGCTGAACAGCACGAACCGCTAAAACAGCACTTGGCCTAATGAAAACAACCAGCGGCGAGCCATTTTCCGCTGGTTGTTTTTTGAACAATTCAAACGCACGTTCCGATTTCAGCCCCCCGCTTAATGTTTATTTGCCACTTATCCGAGTGGTTATCCACAGAATCTGTGGACATCTTTGCTATCAAGAACCGATCTTTTAGAGAACTGTCTATTATCGTATAAATCGTCAAAATATTAACAAAATCATCAATATAGACTGACGGAATCTTGTCGCCACATCGTTGTCTTATCCACTCAGGCAAGCTGTAAAAATTCATCCATTTTGATTACACACAAGATAACCCCATAGCGCCCACAGTTTATGCACAGCTTCCTGTGGATACATGTGGATAACAAAAACGTGATCTTGATCACTGCTTATAACTTGCTGTACGGCGACAATTAGCTTTACTGAATAGACATTCAGAAAAGGGTTATAAATGACGAAATTTCAGCGGATAGCACTGCCTGTGCTTCTGCTAGGGCTAAGTTTAGGATTTTGGCGTAGCGAGGCCTTTTTAACCGTTGCAGCCGGTGTGGCTGTTTTTCTATTTGGAATGATGTCGCTGGAGCGTGGATTTCAGAGTCTTAGTGGCGGCTGGATGGAACACTGGCTCCAACTCGTAACCAATAGCACTGGGAGATCTGTTTCGTTAGGCGTGGTGAGCACCACTCTAATGCAATCCAGTTCCCTCGTATCCCTATTAAGCATTTCTTTCTTGTCCGCTGGATTAATTTCACTCAGCAGTGGGCTCGCAATCATATTTGGGGCCAACTTAGGCACCACGTCTGGCGCATGGCTGATTGCTGGATTCGGCCTGAAAGTTAATTTATCGGATCTTGCTTTGCCCATGCTGGTATTCGGCATCGTGCTACAACTGCAAAGCCGCCCCTCATGGCGTAGCCTTGGGCACTTATTAACCGGGATTGGCTTTCTTTTTCTTGGTATTCAGTTCATGAAAGATGGCTTCAGCAATTTGCAAAGCCAAATGCAATTAACGGCAATGCCTTTTCAAGGCTTTACCGCTCTTCTGTTATTTACCGGCTTAGGTATCATTGCCACCGTTGTTATGCAGTCAAGTCATGCAACATTAATATTGATACTCACCGCTCTAGCCCATCAACAAATTCATTATGAGGATGCACTTGCTGTCGCCATCGGCGCTAATATTGGTACTACGGTCACGGCCATTCTCGGCAGTATTAGCGCCAATGCCGCAGGTAAGCGCTTAGCGTTGGGGCATGTTGTTTTTAATCTCGTCACGGGCCTTGTTGCGCTGCTCGCGCTCCCTGTTCTGATACCCGTGGTCGAACTGCTGGGGAACGGCTTAGGGATAGCAGCAGACAACTACACCTTGCGCCTCGCCTTGTTCCATACGGTATTTAATATATTAGGTGTCGCCATCATGCTGCCGCAGTTAGAACGACTGACGAAGTGGCTAGAAAAACGTATTCCTGCGGACACGATTTCAATAAAAATACCACGCTACTTAAACGACGCAGCATTAGAGTCCACGCTGGCCGCAACCAGCGTTACACGCCAAGAAAGTCAGCGCCTTACGCGCCATGCGCTGGATATCGTATTGCGAGCGTTAGATTGGGAACCGCGTAGCTCTCATACGGGGTTGCTCCTGCCGCCCGCAAAAGAATTCACTGAGAAGCAGATTGAAGATGCTTATCACAGCCGTATCAAAACGCTCTACAACGCCATAGTACGTTTTATTAGCCTTGCTCATAAAACCCCTGGCACAACAGAGCTTGAACCTCTAAGACAGTTCCGGTCAGCGACGTACCACATGGTCGAAGCAGTCAAAACTTCGCGCTTACTGCATAGCAATTTATACCCAGCGTTACACAGCCATCATCACGCTCTACACTCAGCATATGATGCCTTACGCCAAGATATTCGTGAGGTCGTGACATTAATCGAAGGTATTATTGCCAAAAGTAACAACGACCCAATCATGGCCGCCACTGCCTTCAATGACAATTTACTGGAACTAGAACATCAGAAATTACGTCTTGATGATGCACACGAGCGGGCAGATAGTGAAACCGAACATATGATTCGTGAGCATATAGTGACACCAGCGCAAGCAACCTCACTCATGAACGACCAAGGCTATGCGCGCCAAATAGCCTTAAGCTTGATTAACGCAGGGCAGGCACTTATTTTGGCCCAGCTACCGCAGACGTCCAAAGCGCAAACCATGATTCAGCTCAGTGACGAAGATGTCACCCAAGTTCGCCAAACTCTCGCCACGGATGCGAGCGAGGAGCCAAATCGTGAAGCTTGAAAAAATAGTACAAAAAATCGCGAATTTTATGAGTGATGATGCGCGCGGAGTATCTCGACGAGCCATCAAACAAGTCATAAAAGGGCTAGAAGAAAAACAACTTAAGCTCGAAGCACACAGCATCGATCTAGAGTTAAGCGAAGAAGAACGTCAGAACGCGCGAGAAAAATTAGCCATCGTTAAAGTACAACAAGAAAAAGCAGTACAGCTTCTCAGCAATAAGAACAACAACAGTACAGATTAGCCCGCTTCTTTTACCCACTGACGCTCACGCTGCAATAAAAACTGCTTACGCTGAACACCCCACCGATAACCCGATAGCTCACCATTTGAGCGCACCACACGATGACACGGAACCAACACCGCCAACTTATTCGCCGCGCAAGCACCAGCCACCGCACGGACTGCCGCTGGCGCACCGATTTGTTCAGCCAACGCCGAATAACTTACGGTTGAACCGACAGGAATATGCTGTAAAGCATTCCATACACGACGTTGAAACTCAGTGCCACGCATTTCTAATACCGGCAACTCAGACAATGCTTGGGGCTGCTCTAGGCAACGAATCACTGTACTAATACGCTTAGCTAAACGGCCATCATCTTGGCGAATACGCGCTGCTGGAAACGACTGCTGTAATTCCTTTAATAGCGAACTGCGATCATCCCCCACCAAAATTGCGCAAATAGCGGCATCAGAACCCGCCACTAGAATTAAACCCAACGAGGACAAACCCCAACCATAATCCAGTAGTTCGATGTGTGGTGTATTCATGATTTGTCCTCCCTTCAATGACGTGGGCACACGTTACTCCTTTCAACGACGACAAGCGACCGCGGCCAGAGAACATCCTATTCCACTGGAGAAACAACCGACAGAAGCCGACATTTTCAGGAGTGGCGGGAGTCTAGCAAAGAGGAATGACAAGATAGTTACGCTAACCTCGACCGCAACCCTAAGCTATAAAATTGCTAGAAATCACAGTAAAAACAACCGACTGGACGCCAAACCCAGAAACACATACCATTAGCGTCCTAACCGCCCGTAGCTCAGCAGGATAGAGCGCTGCCCTCCGGAGGCAGAGGTCGCAGATTCGAATTCTGCCGGGCGGGCCATATCTGCAAGGCCTACCAAGTAAGTGACCACTTACAAAATTCAAATGGTGACCAAACAGTGACCATTTAGTGACCAAACAGTTTTTAATCTCTTTGCAGATAACAAGTAAATGACCTCTACCCTGGAATCAACTTTTGGTATATTTGAAGTATCTTTCACTGGGCATCCTGTTAAATGAAACTGCTAAATACATATGAAAGTGTATCGGAAGGAGAAGCTGCATTAGGAAAAATAACAGGCAAAAAACGCCTGGCTAGTGAGCGCGACTCTACCGAAGTGATTTACAATTTATTTGGCGAACCCACTTGGGGTAACTTCTACCGTCTAGGTATGTTTAATTTACGTTTACTCCAACAGATACTCGACCGCCGAGAAACTGGCCAAGCATTTGATCAAGCCAAACACCAAGAAATTCTTTCAATGCTGCGATACGTAGCAAACCAATTTGAGATTAAAATCCCAGATCATTGGCTTTGAGTCTTTAAAGCGATTAATGTATTACCAACCCCTTGGTGAACCACCTCAATTATCTTTGATTCGCTGACATTGAAATATCCATGAGATATCTCAAATGGAAACCAACAAGGATCAGAGGTTATGTCATCAGTTGTAAGCCTATCCCTGTCTGTTGAAAATAATACTGACGCGTACATCCAAGTTATTATACTAGAGCCAGCAAGTCGTATCTTAGCCCCCAGCTTTACAGTAGCCTTACCAGACGGCTCTAACACACCCCACTCTATTAGACTTTGTAAATACCTAGCTGCAGCACGCTTAATGCTATCCCGATCACCTACTATCTCGATAACACGACGGTAGAATTCCGTATTACTTACTTCATCTTGCAACTTGAACAAGCGGCCTAATATCTTGCTCAGGGACATAAAGAATGGATATGTAGCTACGCTCATTCCGTAGTGAATAGCCAATCGTTCCTCCTTATTTGCATTTGCGAATAGTGCGGCACCTTCTTGTTTATAAGGCGCCTCACCCGCCATAGACTTAGCCCAAGTAGCTGTCAGGATATTCTTGGTTTTCCGACGACTGGTTTCCCCAGTAATCAATGGTAATAAATACTCATCAAGCTTTTCATTTACCTCATACAGATTGTCCCCATCCACGACCAGTCCAGCAACTTGGTCCAACCAAGTCTTTTCAACATAACGATCAAAACCAACCAAAGGTTTCTTATTGTTCATTCACATCTCTACTAACGGTTATATATGGCACAATCACCTCCTCGATAGCGATACCACCATGCCCTACAATTTTTTCGCCTTTTGCGACAAAGGCTTCACGCCCTTTCATAACCACTGGCCAATAGTCATTGGGCAAGCCTGTACGAGGCCAAACCAATGCATCTGCAGCACCGAAATCGACACTATCCATGAGCGCTTCTGTTTTATAGACTCTGGCTCGCTCGCCTCGGCTTTCAGCAACAGCGCCCTCTCTAATTTTACCAGACCCTTCGGCCTCAATATTACCGTGGTCAGAAGTTAAATGAATTGAAAACCCACAATCTAATAGCGCTTTAATCAATCGCTGCAAGTAACCACCTTGTGCCCATAGCTTAATCTGATTGTGCATCCCGGCAGCACCTAGCTGCATACCATGCATCATGTCATCCACGGTATTAATCACCAAGCCAACAGCACGCAAACGCCTGTCGGTAAGTTCATCGATCAAGGCATCGAGATTACCCGCACCTAAACTCTTCTTATAATAAATCTGATTTTTTTCCAGCCCATGATCGAGCCAAAACTGCTCCCACGCTTTTGGCTCGCTGCTTGTCGTCGCAATAGTATTGGCGAATTGATAGGGAGCCTTTGCCGAAAACAATGCCTGACGAGAAACAGAAGTGACTGTCGGCACCCAAGCAAACACAGCAGACTCGACCAAATGCTCACCAATGTTGATTTCGCCCCTGGTCGTAATCCACTGGTCAATAGCCAACCCATCCACCAGAATTAAAGCAGTTTTAGCACGTTTGCTATTATCCATATCCCGCGCCATAGCCCTAGGTATGTGGTGTAACATTGCAGGAGGCATTGGTGGATGGTTATGGAGACCTGTGTATTTATCAAGCATCCAACCGGAAAAACGGTCATCGACTTTCTGTTGCAGCTCAGCATAGTCAATTGCTATCCCCTCATCAGCACTCAACTGACGAGCATTTGAATGATAGAAAGCAGATAACTCTGCCCAACGGTAAGCATACTGCTGCCATTGTTGGTGCCGATCATCCTCTGCTGGCAGTGTCTCTTCACAAAGTTTGAGCAAACCGTAAATTCGTTTTTTTAATTCTTTTTCGGGGTCTTGCAGTACACCTGCTAGGCACCAGTGACCCACTAGACGATCTGGAGCCTTCACTTCTATGGAGATTAGGTGTCCATCAAGAAACAGGTTTTCAATATAGATCCTGACATCATCATGACCGAAAGGAAGAACTACCTTCTCTTCAGCCTTACCTGAAATCTGATAGACAGCCTTGGGCTCTCTAATGCTCTGCTCCAACGACTCAAAGACTTCATCAACATAAGCAGGCCAGTGTCGTTGGAGGAATGCAAAAAAATCCTTTTTGCTTGATACAATTTCATCTAGGGGCCACTGCGCAAATGGTTTACGGCGAACCAGCAAAACGATCAAACGTCTTTTGAGTAAGTCCGGCAGTTCGACATCACGGTAATGCAGCCTCAAGAGACTCTGCAATAAATCCGAGGATGTCTGTATAACTTCAGGGGCCATCTTGAAAACGTGACGCAATACAAAGTCACAGCTGGCAGATTCATTCATCTGCCCCGGCATATATTCTTCCACTGCAGCATCCAGTGCATTAAGTTCTTCTGCTTGCAGAGATTTAAGTACTGTATAGGCCAAATCAGGAAAGCAATCTCCCAAAGATACCGACAGTCGCTGAGCATTACTCAATAGATCATAAGGCAATGCATTGACATCATACGTATCTGAATCAACACTGATGACACAACGAGCTGAGTCAGCCGCTAGCTGCACTGATAAAAAATGACGAAGTTCTATTGAACCCTCAAAAAAGTAGAACTGAAAATCATTTACTAACAGAGCCTTTTGTAATGACTCCTCAGACAGCAAACAGTCAGGGTCATCAGCAATAAAGTGCATTGCCAAACACCCATCCAGTTGCTTTAATATTTTCTGTTGCCAGACCGGCAATATATCCTTGTCGATCATTACTCGGTCACCTTGGTTTTATTCGCAGTATCAGCAACGCGCTCAGCTCAGGCTTTATCTTTTTTCGCTTGGCAAAGTCATCCTGCCACTGCTTTTGTTCATGTTGTAACTTAGATAAGCGATGAGCTTTCACTTCTGGCAAACCAATACGCTCTATCGACCGCTCTCTGGCTTTAAATCCATACTCGGCCTTTTCTTCTTCCTGCGCCAAATTTTCAGTATACTTACTTTTCAATTCTTCAAAAGTCGTGACACCAATATCTTCAGCTTGCTGCTTGGCAAACTTATAAACAGTAGCGTGATCAGGCTGAAGAAAGTCATCAGTATCTAGCCCGTCTTTCTTAAGAACGGCATCATTGCTCATCCTTGCATCGTTACTTAAAAGGGCCTCCCACACCCGCTTTGCTGTAGCAGGAAAGGCCTTGCCCTCCATCGTTTGATAAACAGGAAAATAAGCGGTTTGCTTAAGGCTTTTAGATCGCGCCAAGCCAGAAGTATCTAGCGTGATCTGCCATAGCGACCACAAGCCATCGACTGAATCCGGTATACTCGGAATGCTCACCGTAGGCACATGCTGCTCTGGCACCCAGTGAGGTAAATTTTGTAGTAGGTCACGAATCTTGGGGCTATCCAAGGTGATATGATCTGCAGCTGGGAAATCTTCGGCCAGCTTATTGTCAAATAAGCTGCTCTCCCACCGCTCACCATCAGGCCATTGTAACTGCCAGGTCTGATCATCATTGCGAATAACCTCACCGCCAATTTCTTGCTGATCTTTTAGATAGTTCAACGTCATGCGCTCTACCCAATAAGGTAGCGGGTGTTGACTGATCTTGTAGGCCTCCGCTGTATCCACCGGGCTATCATCGGCAAACAGCTCTTTACTGCCCTTACTGGCTGCTGCCTGCTCTTTCAGTTGCTGCAGTGCTTTTTCAATTTCGGCATCAATGGCATCAGGGTTATTAATTGCCCCCGTATACAACTCATCGAATAGCTTGCCAGCCTGGGCTGAATCCAGAACATCACTGGTTTTATCCACGCCGAACTCTTCGAGAATAATGTTGAGTTTTTCTTCCAATACTTCTCGTACTCTATGTTCAACAGTACCTTCAAATACCAGGTTAAGAGCACGCACCACTTTCTTCTGACCTATACGATCTACACGACCTATTCGCTGCTCCAGGCGCATAGGATTCCAGGGGATATCATAATTGATAATCACATGGCAGAACTGTAGGTTAAGACCTTCACCACCAGCATCAGTAGAAATCAGCACACGTGACTCTTCAGCAAAAGATTTCTGCACCTGCTTACGCTCCTCCATACTCAGAGAGCCATTCAGCGTTACCACTGACATGCCACGATCTCTCAGAAACTCTGCCATCATCATCTGCGTTGGTACAAACTCAGTGAAAATCAGAATTTTTAGATTAGGGTCATCCTCTTCGCGCTGCAGCTGAGTAATCCACTCCAACAGAGCATCGGCCTTGGCATCAATACCTTGTTGCACACACCGCTCGGCCAAATCCAACAGGTGTTGCACTTCTGCCTTCTCATTTTTTAACGCCTTAATCTTAGTGTTAGATAACTCATCAGTCTGCTGCTGACCATCCAAGTCTTCCCAATCCTCACTGCTAAGCAACGATGCCTGCTCAGCCAGTGACGGTTTATTCAATACGTCCAGTCGCCTTTGCAGTGTGGCGCGAATAGCTGCAGGGCTGGAGACCACCAAACGCTGCATCAGTATCATCAAGAAGCCAATGGCATTCTGCTTAGTCTCTAATGACTGGTTATAACCTTCGCGCACATAATCCGTTACCGCATCGTAGAGGTCACGCTGAGTAGCATGAGCGCTTTGCCAAGCCACACTGATCAACTGAGTCTTGCGAGGACGGAACAACGGCTTACCTTCAGCATCAATAGCCTGACGCTTTTCAGTACGAATCACATAAGGTTGTACTCGCTCCTGCGTAACAGAAGCTTCATCGGGAAAGCGCTCTCTATCCAGCAATGACAGTAAGCGCTGAAACCCATCTGACTTCCCCTGGTGCGGTGTTGCCGATAGCAGAAGAAAATAAGGGGCAGCATCGGCTAAGCCTTGCCCCAGTTTAAAGCGGGCAACCGTATCGGTGCTGCCTTGTAGGCGGTGAGACTCATCCACCACAATCAGATCCCAACCAGCACTGATCACATCATCAAAGCGCTGTTTGTTGTACTGGTTAATCTTATCCAGACTCCAACCACGCCGCTTTTCAATCGGCTTGATGGAATCCATCGGGCAGATCACCTGGTCATATCGCTGCCAGATATTCTCAGTAACATTCTGACCATTCCCGATCAAATCACCGGGTATAACTAACTCAAACGGTTCATTAAAGTGGACCTGCATTTCGCTGACCCACTGTGTCGCCAAACCTTTAGGAGCCACCACCAATATTCTGCGCACCAAGCCTCGTAGCTTTAGCTCGCGCATTACCAAGCCAGCTTCAATGGTTTTACCTAAGCCCACTTCATCAGCGAGCAGATAACGAACCTGTGATTTGCTGACGGCTTTATTTAACGCCTTTAACTGATGAGGCAAGGGAATAACATTACTGCCCATAGGAGCCAGTAATACTTCCTCTTGCTGACTGGCTGCCACACGGGCAGCAGCGGCAAGGTAGGCAATCGATTCGGGGGTTACTGTAATTGCAGCGGTATAAGGCGATACCTGATCAGCATCGACTTTAATAACGGTGTCGCCTTCAGAAGCAGAACTCTGCACCAACCAAACTCTGTAGCTGACAGCGCCCCAAAGGCAGCTAACCTCGATGACTCTACCAGCCTTCCCCTTTCCTTTTAGATCGGCGCTTTGTAGCCATACCCAGTCACCTATTTGAAATAGCACCTCATCAATAGTCTGGCTCACTAGAACAGACTCTCATCACTGGCACGGGTCTGAGCCTGGTCATACCACATTAGTAACTTTTGATCTTCCTGTAATAAATCCTGAGGAATTTTCTCTGCAACATTAATAATGGTTGTATAGTCACGCTCTTGCCATGCTTTTTTAAAGCCACAACGCACAGCTTCCAGCCTGACAGTTTTTAACTTACGACCAGAGTGCGCTTTGTATTCTGAAAACTGCTTGAGTAAATCACGATCACGTATTTTCTGTAAATCCTCTTCACGCTCAGGATTAGGAGCATACCAGCGATCCTTAGCCTTTTTAATTAGCTGCTGATCATCCTTGGCAAGATTACGCATCTCTTTGAAGTTGGTAGATAAATAGCTATGAATTTGTGGAGGCAATTGTCCAACACCCCCATAATTTAAAAAGTTTTGCTCAAGTAACTTAGATAATTCCAGTTGCTCTTCAGCTTTTTTCCAACCTGACAACTCATTAATAAATTTTGGATGAATATCCTGATAGGACTGAGGTTTTTCGTTCAATAGCTGCCGAAGCCATTCAATTGCAGACGCCTCATCGTCAACGAAAATTGAAAGCTGTTTCAGCTGCTTGCTGCTAATCCGAGCCTTGTCATATTCAGCAACCTGTTCTGGCAAAAAAATCATTCCATCTCGTTCTGCAAATCGTTCTAGCAAACCTTCTTGGAAGGCCTTACTGGAGATCGGAACATCTCGTAGATTTCTAACGAAATAAACCACCAGCTGATCAAATATTATACGGGGATCTCTTTCCGGTATTTTAACTAACTCAGCCAACTGTTTTTTGACAATGGGCAAATAACTCAAATGCGTTCTGACAAAATCCCAAACTCCTTCCTCATCGCCCTCCCTGATAAAACGCTCTTCAAATCCACCATTAGGTTTATAAGCAGAAATAACTAAATCCTGTTTAACAGAGGTGGTTGTCGTCACTGAATTGAAGCTCATTTGCTTTTTATCCAATGCGCTCACATTAGCCACAACGAAGCCTGAATCTTGCAGTGCTGTTTGGATACTATTCCAAACTGATGCCTGGCTATTTGAAAACTCAACCGTAATCCACCGCCCTGGCTTAATTACTCGATAGGCCTCCTTAAACGCTGACTTCATGAGGTCAAAATAGAATTCTAAATCCTTTCCGTGAACATAGTTTAAGACGCAATCATCCTCAATCCGTGTATAGACTCTATGCCACGCCTCATTCACATAATTAAGCTCTGCATACTGAAGTGACTCACCAAAAGGTGGATCAAAAAACAAATAATCTAATGATTCATCAGGAATTAATAATTGAGACGAGGATCCTGATCCGAGCGAAATATTACTACTACTTGTAATCCCCTTAAGCTTTCTCATCGCTTTTATTTTTCTTAAAAACACATCAAAAAAGTTTTTTTCGATTTGCAAGGAAGGGACGTATAACGTGCCAGACTGTGCACCTTTTCCAGTTCCATCCCTGAATCTCTCTCTCTTTGAAACCAAATTTAATATCGAAGAAAGTAGAAATTTCATTTCTGAATTAATATCTTTATCCTGGCCAGCCACACTCCAAAGATACGAAAACAATTCTAGGGATCGGCCTGTAAAAATCTGGCACACATATGAGATTCCCGATCCTGTTTTTACCTTCCTTGTTTGGCGACCATGTGGAAACTCAACTTCAGGAACCCAATAAATAACATCAGATATAACCTTCTCAGAATTTTTAAGGTCGTCTTTTAGAGGCTTATATCTCAACTTCCCGTCAGAAAAATTACCACACACCTCAACTAACTCGGATTTAAGCTCCTTAACTACTTTCCCATCAGGCATTAGACTTGAAACCCATACGCGATCAAGTTTATCTTTCGATAATTCAGATTTACATGAAGGGCAAAGAAACGTTGTTGACAACTTATAAGTATTTTTATCTACAGCAAGTTCAAAAAGTGAACTTTGATGTGTGCACTCAGGGCAACTGAACACCTCAGACCACACATAAAAATCGGCCTCTGTAGTTTCACCCGTAAAAGGGTTTTCAGTTTTATAGCGGTTTAAAAAAATCTCTTTTGCATCATTCACTAAAATTTCAATACGATCCAATTTGGCCTTAATTTTATCAAGAGAATTATATCCCTTAGCAATAAAGCCAGCATTTATAGAAAGATCATTTAGTACTACTCGCCTTTCACCTAGCTTGGCTATTTTCTTCCATTCGCTCGACGACAACCCTTCGTCGACATTTTCTAAAATATCGCCATTTGATAAAACACGATACCCCAAAGATTCAACTTCAACACGATCGCCACACATCTGTGCAGCCACTCCAGTCATTCCTGTACCACAGAACCCGTCAAAAACTATATCCCCAGGATTCGTGTAATGCAGAATGTACCGCATTATCGCCTTATGCGGTACTTTCGTGTGATAACTGTGAGCGTTATAAATAGGATCATTTTTACCCTCACTCACATCCGCTGCATACGGTTCACGTTTATAGCTCTCCGCAGGATTATAGGGACGACCATAATGAGCAATAAAATCTTCAATAAACGGGTTAGGACAAGCGGTATAATACGGCGGATCAGACAACTCCAGAATCGCTTCATCCTCTCCGATCGGAAAGCCTTCGATTTTTCGAAATTCAGGATCTTTCAGTTTCTCAGCTAATATCCCCAGATAATATTCTCTGCGCTCAGCATCATTTGAAAAGGTTTTACCCAAGCATTCAACGGGACCATCTTGCTTGTCTTGTTGATTCGGGTTATCGAGATCTAAACCCTTGCCTGGTGTCATCATATTGGTAGTCATCGCACGACTCTCTTGTCTTTTTATGTTGGCTGGTAGCCTTATTTAACTTGTCCACTGTACAAGTCGGCCTGTATCAGGCGTAACTTTTACAGTGCTTCTTCAACTTGTTCACTTTTGCTGCTCGGCTCTGGCTGGCCTGAACAGATTTAAGCCAGCTTAGTCACTTTTAAAAGAGGTTGGTCAATTTTTCTGACTAACCTTCATTTTCTAAAACTTTTTTTATCGCTTGCCCCATATCCGTCAGGTAATAAGCCTGATCTTGATGATGAGGTGTTTCCGGGTGGGTCTGAGCTACCATGCCTTGCCGCATCAACGGTTGTAAGTGTTTGTTTCTAAAGTGGCTTCTATGACCTACACCCAGTCTTTCAATCAATTCAGCAAGCGCCATTGGCTGTTTAAGTGCTTTAATTAGATCTACCTGCTGTTTTTTTAACCCATCTAGCAATTGTTTAGCTTGGTCACTATCACCCGCATCAACTGGCGGAAGGTTAGTCACTTTATGATGAGCTTGGTCACTTTCGGACTGAAGCTTAGTCACTTTTTGGTTAGCTTGGTCAGTAGCTCCAGCCTGCAGTGGCAAAACCACGGCTAAATCTTGTAGACCAGCCACAAAATGCTCTAAGGCGCTGTATCCGTTGGGTGATGCCTGTAGCATTCCCTGTCGTGTTATATGATCAATAACCGGGTAGATATCGGCTATAGACATATTGGTTGCCATAGATAGCTGCTCCACAGACATCGACTGAGCCAAACAATGAACGAACACTCGGGCCTGGACATCCGTCAGCTGCACACCAATACGCTGCTTGATAGTCTCTTGAAGCTGAGTGATTTCAGCTTTTTTGCCGAGCGTAATTTGGAAAGTTTTATCTCTACGGCTATTCGCAATCACCGGTTCGGGCCGATCTAAATGAAGCCAACTTCTGTAAATCTCTTTAATCCCAGAGCCCGCTCGTTCACTTAGACCAATACGGTGGAAGGTTTGCATCACCAGCGGATTGCGACTTTTACTCTGACCTGATGCAAGTTTCTCTTGCTCCACCAGTGAGTCACCAGGATTCCAGTACCGACTGATATCTTTATAAAATTCAATCTTGGGTACCCGACTATGATCGGCAAAATCCTGATGCACCAAAAGGTTTACTGTAGCCTCGCGAAAGCCAATATAGTCTGGGGTTTCACTACTTCTAAGCAGGTTGGTTTCATCAATATCAAAGGGGTGCTCAGCCCAGTACGTATAGCGATCTGACAAAACTCGCCAAGCCTCAAATAGGTTTAATGATTCACGCTCGGCCGGACGGCGATCCTGCCACCGCCCTATATCTGAGCTATTGTCACTATCAGATGAAAACCAGAAAGCATCTACTACATTTCTGGCGAGGATACGGTTCAAGGATTTTTCAGTACCAAACATGAGAATGGCCGCTTTGGTCGGCCTTAATTCATCGCCATCCTCCCGTATTAGTCCCAGATCATCTAGAAACTCCAGATCACTCAGTTCATAGAACTTCTGGTTGTGGCGGCTTTCAAAAACTTTGCGATACCATTTAATGGTATTGCGATTGAAACAGTGCTCAACATCCAACTCCAAAAGCTGCTCGGTAATACTAATGCAGCTTGCTTCAATAAGCATTTGAGAAAGCTCTTCGTCACTCGCCTCTTCATCTCTGGCACCGTTTCGTACGTAGGCAATCCAATGGCCATTCTCTTTAAGCTTTACCGGTTTGTTATGACGTTTGCTGTCCTGTATTTGTAGGACAAGAACAAATTTGCCATCAATATTAATTAGACTTGGTTCGTCATAGACCAGAGGACTGCTGAACTTCTGAATATTTTTTAGCAGGCCAAGACACTGATCTTGGACTTCATCTATTTTATCTAAGTCAATGCCTGAAATTATGGGCAGCTGTTTTTCATCAACGCCCAGTATCAAATAACCACCACCGCAATTAGCAAAGGCACACATAGTGCTGGCTGCATCTTTAGGAAAAGCCCTGGCCGATGTTTTTATCTCCACATCAGCCCACTCTGGCTGACATAGCAATTGCTTCAGTTCAATTACATCCATGTCGATTCCTACTTCAGCACAATTCGTACTTTACTAATATCTTGGCCGCGACACTGCTCTGTTAAGAATTGATCTAGCCGCGCCTTAAGTTGCTCCACTGTTGCCGCAGAACCTTGGCCAAACAAAGCCTTCTCAATTTGAGCGGCGGTAAGTTCAACTGGCACCAAACCCTGCAGCACCTGCCGCAACGCTTTAACAAAACTGTCATCAATAGGCTGAGGCAAAGCTTTACTATCTATAAAGCCATCGACTTGACTTCTTTCATCATCAGCTAAGAGATTAAGGCTATCGTGGGTGACTGGGTCTTCAAGGTTATCCAGTAAGTTTCGAGTCCATTCTTGCACTAGGTTATCCAGCTTATTCTGCAGCTGCTCTAGCTTTTCAGATGCAGATATAGACAGGTCTTCATGGTTAGGCCGGAAGTCTGAATTACTTGGGAGAGGGTCTGCTTGCAAGTCTCGCTCCGACAGTGCGCTAGCAGTCTTAAGACTAGCCAGTGAATTACGGAATTCATTCAGTTGATTACTGGGTAAAATGTCGACGGTGCTCAGTGCCTGCAGCTGTGCGATACGTTTATCATTCAACAGTTCGCGTTTGCGCTTGTCTTCATTAATTGTCAAACGGGCTTTGGCAAATAAGCCTGAATAAATACGGATATACTCGTTCTTTAAATCTGCCAGCTGATTAATCGCCTTAGATTGAAAATCAGACTTCACACGCTTATTCGCATCGCCCAATGCATCAAGAAGATCTGATCGAATTGCTTTTAAGCGCCCTTGCCAACCTTCAACATCGGCATGCGCGATAGGTAATACCGCTTCGGCCTTTGACAGGTACATACCCAGCCCAGTTAGCTCTTCAACCACTTGCTGTAATTGCTCTATGGCCTCCAGCTGATCGAGGCCAGCCTTGTGGTTACGCACCTCATCGGCGCTGTAGCGGAAGTTTTTAAGTTTACCGGCACTGTTATAGGCCTGCAGGCTTTCAAGAAAGTTTTTAGTCTCGGCCAATTGCTGCTTGTATTGGTCTGCTTCAGCCTCGGTTAAAACATGGCCATTCCAGAACGGTAGTTGCTCTCGCAGGCTGTGAGTGGTGGTCACCAACCTTCTCACTTTGTCGGCAATACGGTCCTGCAGCGAGGCAATACTGCCCTCTTTGTTTTGTGAGACTTCTATAGCTAAGCCTGGGGCTAAGCCCAGCAATTCATAAAGTGCCTGCAGCCCTGGCATATTCCAGTCTTTAGGCTGTTCGATGTGCTTAAAGGCCGCAATATCATCAACAGGTGTCGATGCCAGCTCGGATAATTTAGAGGCATCAAATTTATTACCCGGTATGGCCAATACGATATCGCCGGAATAAACCAGCGATGCCAGCAATACAGCGGTCCATTCATTTTCGAGACGGTAGGTATCGGGTGCCAAATACTCAGCACCGTTAACTTCTTCCAGCAATTCGGTATGGTTTACCACTTGACCCTGTGCCTTCTCCTTCAATTTGGTAACGATGTATTGGGCATAAGGAGAGCCACTAGGGGTGATACGATCACCGTCTAAAAGTTTAAGTGCATCTAATACGGCTGTAGCCTGTTTGGTGGGATTACCACCACTGATCACCCGCAAAGCATCTTTGGCATACTGCTCACGATTACGGTTGGTTACTAACACAGAAAACTGTGGATACTGCGGTGCAATTTCTTCAAAGTGCTGCGAGAGACAAATACCAGAAATAGTGTTGATCATATCCCGGAAATTTATCCGTTCATTAGCCCCCAATCCTGCTCTGTCACGAAAGTTCTGACCTTTAACCCAATCCATCATGGGCTTTTTCTTACCTTGGTAAACGACATCAAAAGCTTTGGATATATTCTCTTGCAGCCATTTGTTCATATCCCTTTGGAAGTTATTCGCTTTTGCGTCATAAGTTTGCTTGGCATGACCAGAGGCTGTGCCTGAAAGGTCTCTTGCTGCCGCATAATTTTCCAAGGCAGATTTAAACTTGTCGTCAAAGTTAGACAGGAAAAACTGCAGTTCATCAGTTCGCTTTTCATCTTTGATCTTCGGGTATTCAAATGGCTGTATAAAATACAAATAGAAATCACGTGGGGGATATGCCGTGCTGCGTTCATTAGGTGTGCCGAAGAACAGCCAGCCCATTCGGCCACTGTTGCGCGCGGTCCAGATAATCTCATCACCCCAAAGGTTTCTAAACTCTGTTCTAGGTAGATCTGAGCATTCAAGAATATTGTTTAGCGCCTTGTGGTAGGCTCGATTTTTAGCCTCATTACTCAGAGTTTCTGCTCGCTGCTCAATAATGGCATCGAAGTCATCGGTCTTTTTCAAATCAATATAGAACTGGTGGTTATCCGGGTTACTGGAAATAAACTGACCACTGACAGTTTTGTGTATTTCACGTAATACCGTTTCAACCTGAGACAACAAATCATCGGCAGGGTCACCGCCTAACTCTTCGATACCCGGTTGATATAAGCACAAGGTATCGCGTAGCTCTTTAGCCGTTGCGCCAACCGGTGCATGAATATCATTAACGGTCAAACGATGCAGAGACAGCGCATCAATAATTCGTAACGCCATGTCTTGGTATGCCGGGCGAGTAAAGCTGCGGCCAATACGCTCATGTAATACATTGCTGACATTTATCACTTCACGAATATCGGGCACGGTTCGATAACCTGCATCAGAGCTCAGCTCCTTCCAATAGCTATCGTAGGCCACTAGTGCTGGATAATCCTGTGGCACTGTCTGTCCCATGAGCTTGTTCATACTGATCGACAGGCTCTTTAGAATCTGGCGTTTTTCAACGGCGCTGACTTGCTCAAAGGTATCGATATAATCCGGGTGGACCGGAAACAGGTTTACGAACTCATCCAGACGTTCATTCATACTGCCGTAGAATTTGGTAAATGGCATTAGGTAGTCACGGATATTAGCTTGCTGGTCAGCCGTCTTTTTTAGTAGACGCTCAGAAACTACAAACTTAATATCGTTGCGGGCAATAAAGACCTGCTCAAAGCGGTCTTTCACTCGGCGGATACGATCTGAAATAAACTGAAAGCGGTGGCTATCGAAGATGGCTTCCTGAATACCGGCAATATAACGAAAACGTAAATGCTTACTTGCCTCGCCAATTTCCCGCATAAAACCAAGATCTTGCACTACCTGCTGATCTTTGCGGGAGTCCAGGTAATCCAGCAGCTCATCCACCACAAATAGTAGGCCTTGGTCTGGGTATACAGCCTGAAAGGCCGCCATCATATCTTCAAAGCTAGACTTATGATTTTTAATTTGATCCGCAGGAGGAAATAAATAGGTTACCCCCATCTTTGCTAACTCCTCAGTCAACAAACTGGTAACTATATCCCGCAATGACATTTCCGAAGCAGCACTTACCTCTGTACGGATAACCTTAAACTTACCAGCAATACTGGCAGCAGATTCAGCTACTCTTGTATTGTTCAATTCAGCTGCCAAGTTTTGATGCTCGGCAATACTTGAAACAACAGACATGAGGTGTGATTTACCTGTGCCGTAGTTACCGACAATCAGAATACCCTTATTATCCATAGGCTTTTCAAATTGCAGTTGTGGAAATACTAATTCTATAAGACGCTCTGCCATTTCATCAGAGACCACATAGGTCTTTACCATATTTGCGGCGGCCTGCTCATTATTGGCATCGCGCAACTGCAATACAGACTCTAGAGGCTCAAACTGAATTAAATCACCGTATTTCATTAATATTCCTAAATCCTTTTCATTAAAATTTGCTTAAATAGTTAAAAATATGACATCGCGTAAATCCGATGCTTTATAATTTCGATACTCCGGATGACTAGGTGTAGCATAACTTAATCCGGAACTTGTCTTATCTCCAGGCCATAAGACCATTATGGTTTTGTGCTTGGCACAGGTTTCAAGTAGTCGAACAGGTTCGACTTCCAGACTACGATCAAATAAAATTTCTAGGTCAGTAACAAACACTATTTCTTTTGATTTACTCTCTATAATTCTTGAAGTAATCTCTAAAACTTTTCTCGACCTGTTTTTTTTAGTAACTGTAACTAACTCTTTTGACAATAATTTATTTAAAGATACGCTCTGTATTGAAGCTTTATTATTTAATACTTTATTTTTCTCGCCTAGAACAAAGATTAACTTCAACCCTTTTGAGGTTGAATAATTAATTGCGTCATCTATATTGCTAGTCAAATACATAGATACCTACCCTTATTCTAAGTGATCTAGTAAATCACTTACATCACACCCCAAATAAACACATAACTTATCGAGCACGTCGAACTCCACTCTTACAGCAGTCTCATGATAAAGACGTGTAATCGTCCCACGGTTTATTCCCGTATCTTTCGCAACGTCCGAAATCTTGAGTTTTTTCTCGCCCATAATGCGAGATAAATGACACTTAATCATCTCTAAAAGACCTTTTTGATCTTTAGCAGAGCAAAAAAGCTTGCAAAGGATCATTTTGAAGTTATTATGATCTACAGGAGATCAATTTGATTTCTCTAAGAAGGTTTTACTTTACTTGAGGATGATTGCTATGTCACAGACTTACTTAACCACCGAAGAACTTTCTGAGCGCATCAAATATGATGCTCGTACCATTCGTAACCAATTAAAGGATTCTGTCCTACTTGAAGGAGTGCATTACTTCCGTCCTTTCGGTGGGCGCAAGATCCTTTATGTTTGGGAGAAAATCGAAGCCGACATGTTTAGGGCTCCGGCTATAAACACTCAATACATTGCTCTGCAATAAGGAGAATCCTCATGGCTTCTATTATTGCCCGAAGTGGTAAATTGAGAATTAACTTTCAATACAAAGGACAACGCTGCCGAGAGCAAACCAAGTTCGAAGACACGCCTCAACATCGTCAGCGGTTGAAAAAAATTGTTGAGCGTATCGAGGCAGAAATAACCCTCGGTACATTCGTTTATCGCGATTACTTTCCTAAAAGTGCGAAGGCGGATTTCTTTGACGAACTGGACAAAAAAGTACTGGCGGCCAAGCTCTCGCCCTACTCTGTGGATGCTAGCCTTCCAACCTTGGAGGAGTTTACTGAGTTGTGGCTTGCCGAGAAGAAGATCGAATGGCGTGACAGCCATTTGATGACGGTGATCACGAATATTAATGCGTACGTGATTCCTAGGTTGGGTAGTAAAAGAGTCAACGACATCACCAAAGCAGACATCCTGAATTTCCGCTCCACTCTCGCCAAAGATCCAAAGCGGAAAAACAGTGAACTGAAGCCTGCCACCATCAACAAGGTTATGACCCCGTTGAGGATGATTATGAATGAAGCCGCTGACCGATATGAGTTTACCTCACCTTATAAAGGGATCAAATCTCTTAAGATCCTAAGAGTGGATGTCGAGCCGTTTTCCATTGAAGAAGTTCAGCTCATTCTGGCGAATGTTCGTGATGATTTTAAAACCTATTACACGGTGCGTTTCTTTACGGGCATGCGTACCGGTGAAATTGATGGCTTGAAGTGGAAGTACGTGGATTTTGAGCGTCGCCAGATTTTAATTCGTGAAACGGTGGTCGATGGCAAGATGACCTACACCAAAACGGATGGATCGCAACGCGAGATTCATATGTCGCAGCCCGTGTATGACGCGCTGATGAAGCAGCGCAATCTGACTCGCCGTCAAGAGCTTGTATTCTCAACCCGTAATGACACGCCTTTATCACATAACAATGTGACTAAGCGCGTATGGTATCCATTGCTGCGCTATTTAGGGATCAAACAAAGACGTCCTTATCAGACGCGCCATACGGCTGCGACTTTGTGGTTGGCTGCTGGGGAAAGCCCGGAGTGGATTGCGCGACAGATGGGCCATACCACCACCGAGATGCTGTTTCGTGTGTACTCACGCTATGTACCCAACCTCACCCGCCAAGATGGCTCGGCGTTCGATCGGTTACTGGAGCAACGCTTTGAGAAGGAATCGCCCAAAAGCATAAAGGACATATTATCTAAGGGAGGTGAATTGTAATGAATAAAGCGCACTTCGAACCTTTGTGGGTAACCCCAAAAGCTCATAGCATCGCTGATTGGCTGATATTTCTTTATGAGATTCAAGACGGGCGGGGATTGTCTTCGTATCTTGGCATTCGTTCGGGGGTAGGTAATCACGACGCGGTGAGACTTTGGGTGCATCAAAAGATGCACACCCGACCAAAAGAGTTTCAGACACTCGGAGACTTACGAACAAGCTTTGCACGACTTCTACCCGACGCGACAAACTAAGGAAAATACACCGTAACGCACCTTCTTACTTTATTGATTCATTGAACTAAGAAGGTGTATTCGGTTTGTTAGAAGCACATAACAACCATGATCATCTGAGCATTTTGATGCCATCAATGGGATCAACACCCAAGGCATGGCAATACTGCACATACTCAAACACATCCAGCCGACGTTCTAGCGATTCTATCCTGTGAACCGCTGTCAGCGTGATGTTTAGGGAAGTAGACAACTCTCTCAAACTCAACCCACGAGCTTGCCTAGCTGCGATTAACCAGCCAATAAGTTTGCCGTATCTAGGGGAAGCGATGGTCTTTATCAAATCATCATCATGAGAATATGAAATTATTCACCAAAATGAAGAAGAACTAACAGACCAAAAAAAATAAAAAACGGAATGATTCTGAGTATTAACGGGGTAACTGTCATTAATTGTCTGCTAGAAAAATTAATTTATAGTTTTATTTTCTTCGATTAAAAACATAGCAAATAAAGGATGCATTTAATGAAATCGATTTCTCCAGCTTTATTGATTCTGACGACAGTTTTAACTGGCTGTAGCACCATGAAAAGTTTGGTTGGCCATGGCGTCACGGATTTTTACGATGGCGAAAAACGCTCGATCACAGAAGTTTCCATCATTGAAAACAACGGAAATTCTGGCTGGGGAATGGGAGCTGGCGTGATAATCAATTCCATTGATGGGAAAAAACTAGCCTTCTTACCTCAATCAAAACACGCGATCTTACCAGGCAAGCACGAGATCGATTACGAATGCGATCTAAATCCCAATGTCATGGGTGGAGATAAAGATCCAAAAGTCGGGCATGCTACAGCAACGATCGATGTTGCTCCGGGCGTACATTACAAGCTGGTAGGACAGATTCATAATTTGCCTTCTACACAATGGTATTACACTGAGAAAAGCTTTTTAGGACAAACAACCCGCATATTGAATAAACACTCATGTGAATTAAAACTTATGCAACATGAGGTATACACAAGTGAAATTTAAGATAAAAGCCTTACTAGGGCTTATGATGATTGGCTTAAGCCAATCATCCGTGGCTGATAAAACCACTCAACCTGTTTGGTTCGGTATCTACACCTCAGACCACAGCATTTTACAGGTAAATTGTACAATATTGGCGTTTAGGTCTATGTATTACCAATTCTATGTCACCAATTTGCTACCAGTGGCTCTTTCGAAAAAAGTAATAGACCATACAGATCAATTTGTTCTTGATATCCAAAAGACTGGATTCAACGCGCTGGTAGACTATAGGATAGATTGGCTTGGAGGCTCCGGAGGATTAGAATATAGTGAGTATGGCACGGCTCAACGCAATGTTTTAATTTCAGGCGTCGCCAATATGTCTGGAACTGCATTAAAATTAGATTGTAAATAACAGGTATTTTAGAGGTATAGTATATGCTTGGTGAAATGTTGAATGCTGTTGTTATTTTTGGGGTATTAACCATAATCGGACTATCAACCTATATGATAATATCCTATATCAGAAATAGGCGCTTGGAGAAATATTATAAAGAAAATCCCGATAAAAACCCGTTAGGCTCCGAGTTTGATTGATAACGAATTTAAAATCAGATGTGGTTGTACAAATTCCATTTTTCCAACCCCATCAGACGTTACACCCATGAAACGAATCTCAGAATATATTTAGCTACTCGACATCAGCGCGGATATGGAGTTTCATAATAAAATCCCACGCACTATTCTGACGGTGATTATAAAAATCCGGTTTTTTTACAAAAATATCATTTGGTGCCTGACGAGATATCAGACTCCAACGATATGCGAATTTCTCCCGCGCCATATTAGGCAGGTTTAGAAAACTCTCGATCATTAATTTAATTTTTTCCTTATCGTTTCGAGACCATTGATTAATAATTATATTCAAAATATTTTTATCCCGCTTAAGAGATTTAGGAATAATTTTAAAAATAGGATACAGATAATAGAACTGTTTGGACGTAATCTCATTATTTTTCAGAGACTTAAAACATTTGACTAAATCGTTAAAATAATTATCATCTTTGGAATATAATTTCTCTGGCGAATATTCCGAGACATCGAGCCAATGGTCAACTGAGATATTTTCCACAAGATTTTTCATACGATTATGCATAATCCTCCTAACAGACGAGACCGCAATTAGTCCATCATCATATGAAATATTTCGTGATCTACAGTGTTTATAAATAGCCTCTACATTACGATCCAATAATAACGAAAATGTTTTGGCTGTAAATCGTGGTAAATTTCTATCACGATATTCATTGGATATAATATCCAGCGTATGAATGTAGGTTTTAAGCGTTGTTTCTGGCGAGCTATGACCCATTTCAGAGGCTAATTGATGCAAAACATTGAATTGACGTGTTCCAATACCACTAGGCCTAACCCGGCTGAGATATTGATTGAATCGATCGAATTCATCCAAATCAATACTCAAATAATCATTATTAATATTACGATTTAAATTATTCATAAACATCATCATATAAAAATTTCTAGACGCAAACGAGTGACGTAATGAATGAAATCTCATATTGCTATCATTAGTAATACCCTGGAGCATACGTGTGAGTACATGAAATAAATTATCATAATAAGTCGACTCCGCACGATCATCACCTGAAAATATTAATTTATGGTTAGAAATCGCAGTATTTTTTGATCTACAACCAATATGATTTTTTAAAAAATTCACTTCATCATCACTGAACCTCCCAGTAATCGCTACCTGACGAGGACTATGAGCTGTTTTCAATTGATGATTTTGATGAGGCTGAATGATAACCACCATAAAACGTGTCATATGAAAATCACTAAACAATAAATTTTCAATTTCTCCTCGTCTCAGCCCTAGACGATAGCCAATGACCAGTAGCAATAACATATGTCTAACAAAATTACGTCGCTCTAACGAAATCTCACTGACGATATTTTTAGATAATTCATCGTATAATCTGAAGTATTCATGCGGTAACAATATTGTTGGACTCACTGCACGGACCAATGAATTTGATTTGGAATTTATTTTTAGTAGTTTTCTATTCTGACACCGGTGTAGATACCACAAATATTTTTCGATTGATTCTCGTAAATTAGATTGTGACTCGACTGGAGCTGAACTGATCATATCGAGCAAATCACAAATCAAACCCTCATCAGATAACTCCTCAGGGTTATCATTAAAAAATTGCAATTGAAAACGACCTATTAGATCATTATAAAGTCGCAGCAGGCCCGAAATTTTGATTTTTTTACCGAATCTAGTACTGTTTTTTGCATAATAATAAACGCAACGCGTTACAGAGAGATCTACATAGCTCAATGAATCATTTAATTTTGATAGCTCAACCAACAAATCCTCATGTTCATTGAGATTCGCAATTATTTTAGATACCTCTGAGAAAATATCGGAACGCGCCTGTTTTCTTGAAATATTTGATTTAAAATCCGATTCATTGAGAAATTTCTGATTATCGATTTTTTCAGACAATGATCTCAACATGATCTTTTCTGTGAAAAAACGGTTTTTTGATCGATCCGTCTGAACATTAACAATAGCTGATGGTATTTGTGTTTTGTGGAATCCGACCATTGCTGAGAGAAATTGCTTTTGCTTAACAGTCGAAAAATTCTTATCGTGATTTTCCAAAAATCCCCTGAGACAGGAAAACCACGATTGTGATTTTTCCGGAACCAGACTCTCCCTGAAATAAAAAATCAAACTCAGCGTTAAATCATCGGGAATCCAAACGGTATCATTTAATAATCGATACCAATAAACGTCATTATGTCGTACTAACCCCTCAATAAAACCATGTTCATATATGTATTTTATTTGTCGTGGATTCAATAAAACTGAATTCCGAATGAGACTATAGATGATTACCGACGAGTGATATTTGGGATCAATATCATGAATTTTTTTATAAAATACGTTATCAAATTTTATAATTGATCGATAAACAATCTCATTATCAGGATTGATCGGAGCCGGTGGCGTCTGAATAACAGATGTTCTGTAAATTTCTCGAAGACCAATTCGACCCTCCTCGCGCCACCGTTCTACCAAATAATTGAATTGACTCTGAACATCGTCTCCGCCAGCTAACCGCTCCATAACATCGAGCAATTCTCTCAATTGAGTACCTGTAATAGGATCATCAGAATCTAATTCAATATTTAATTGTGATAATGCGAATCTGGTAAATTCAAAAATTTCAGTTGGCATATTGAAACCATCCCTCGTTAATTTCTAATTCAATGATAATTTTTTCATAGGCATCTAAAATGGACTTTCTTGCAATAACGGGGCAATGAACTGAAAAATCGTCCCAAATTGCCTCACCCATCGAATGATGATTCATGACCATACCCGATGCCTCGTAGCTGACACCCAATTCGCGTAATTTATTTTTTAAATATTTCCTCATTGAATTGATTGGTAGATTTGAAAAATCAGAAAGATATTTTTCAATATTGCAAACCCTGCTATCGACGATGTAATTATTGTCATCAATAAAAAAACAAAAATTGTCATTTTTGTTATCAGCAAAAACTCGTTGAATCGATAACTCCCTAACAAATCTGTAAAATTTCGATATTTTAATGGCCATTGGATGAACAGGCTGAAACCTCGCATGAGAAAATTTAAAATTATCTTTATCCCTAAAATATAAAATATCACACCCAGAATCGATCTCTATCAACGGATCATTTATACCTCGTACTGCTGTGAAAATTGACTGAGTTACAATGCATAGCAGCGTGATATTATTGTGCCAATCATTGGTTAAAACCTCAGTTTCCTGACAAGATTTTGCCAATTTTTTTAATAGCAGCGAGACATCCTGAGTTCCCGGAACATATCTAGCACTAAAAACGCCTACCTGAGAGGTACGATCATCTATTGGCAAATATCCACCACAGCGTGAAATGAGAGTTTTTAGTGAGAACCTATAGCACCGATAAATCTCCTCTGAGGTGATTACCGAATAAAAACGTGGTGCGCTCGTGGACGAGATATTATGACCAAATGTAGTCTGAACAATCATTGGATCAAAACTTGTTCTCGCAATGTTGATTATCGAGTTTGATATCCTAGATACTGTGAATCTCGATGTGTCAATATTCAACGTCGATAGAATATTACGAATTTCTTTTTTGATGACAGCCTCATCAAATTTATTTATTTTATTAATCAAACATGTCATATCACGAACAGTCATTGCATAATTAGGCAATTCAACATGCGTAGCGTGATATAATGCATTACTCCTATTTTCTGTGAACACTGGCTTTTCAATTTTTTTATATTCTGGATTAATTCTAGGTATATGAATTGAGTTATTCTCGGCATCATAATAAATTCTATCCATCGATAATTGTGAGTTCGCATTCGTTGATTTTCTAGTTATGCCTAAAATTTTAGTCACGTTGAAACCGTAGTTTAGGCTTAATTTTAATATTCTGATCACCAACCATTCGATTTCATCACTGTCATACCAACCCTCGCCATGTCGGATCAACCCCCAAATCTCCCCGAGCTCATGGTCTGATAATTGTCGATTATCGATTGCAATAGCAGCATTCTCCCGACGCAATCGATTCATGATGTTCGTGCTATCGCGTCCAGCTAGTCTAACCTCAACTGTTGTTGACCGAATCTCTCCGATTTGTAAGTATTGACGTTCGATTTCAAAGTTTTCATTTTTTTCTAACCCATTATTTTGATTAGAATTCTTCTCAAAATACTCAGCAATCCCTGGTAGAGATTCGGCATCATCAGGATCAGACGGAATAATGACCTCTAAATGTCCATCACGATCGATCTGAACACCGTTTTTAGATATTTTTTTGCTAATATTTAAACCATCAATAAATGATTTTTTACTGAATCTCCGCCGATGAACATTTTCTCCATTACAAACGAACAAAAATCTTTTTGAGTTTTTTAATTGTGATGGGCTCAATCTCAATAAATCTAAAATATCAGTTGCATTAACACCATCAACATCTACAGGGGGCATCATCTGACATTTCCTGATTATCAGACCAAAACCGTCTATATCGTGATTTTTTAGATTTTTTGAATGTTCAGATTTCAATCCCATTAGAAATTCAAACTGCAATTTTTGAATATCAGGTCGATTACGATTATCGACATACATTGCTGCCCATACCGGATGCAGGAGAATCAACCCTCGCATACGCCTATCCGCTAACGTTTGATAATCGCTCTGCCAGTCGTCCAGATTCGTACATGATTTTTTTAATTTCTCAGTGTAATCAATTATTTTTTGTAGAAAATCAGTTGTGTGTTCAGTTTTTATCCTCTCGAGGTTTTCGTAAATCTGCTGAATTCCATTTTTTTTAGGTGGTGGATTCATTATTTTTTCTGCTAATTCCGTCATCTGTTCGCTCCAATCTGAGTTGTTATCAGACCTATAGCAGCGGAGGGACAGATACGTTTCCTAGTAGGCTGGAGCGTAATTCCACCCACCATGTGACGGCGTATATCTGCATTCACACAGTTGAATCAGAGGCAGATTCCTAATAAAAAATGCTCATCATGCCCAGTACGCCGGGGGGATTAGCTATAGCGATGGAGGATCATTCAAAGATTTCTCGAAGGAAATGTGATCATGCTGGACTTGCTATGGTCTACTTCACCTATAGCAACGGTGGGACAGAGCTCATATGGGGTCGGAATACTTTCTTACGGATACCCAAAAGCATGCGATGAGCATGACTGTAGATCCCCTAAGGCGTGGTTTACCGGAGTGGTAGATTATAAGGCAGGCAGCAATGATGACATCACAATCTCCGCGTCGTTTAAAAATTTTAAATATTATTTTACTTTTAAAACAGTAACTTACCTGAGTTGAATTGTGAGCGATGACCTTATAGGTCACGCGCTGTTAAACGACTAGCTTTAAAGTGCTATTTTTTCTAAGCTTCACTGAAGGATAATAAACAACCAGATATTACTTATTCTCGGTAACAGTCATTTATTATAATACGCACATAAAGATGCCATACTGAATTTTACAACTAAGAAGGATAAAACATGTCTGACTTAATGAAAATGAGTGATGCTTTGGCGAAATTTAACGCCTCGATAAAAAATTGGAGATTAACACCGAATGAAACCTCTATATTATTAGGCATTAGCAAATTTGAGTTCATAGAAATACAGAATATTCCTGAGTTATCAATTGATTCGCCCCTTTATAATTGTATGAATTTGATTTACCAGATTAACGAAGCGCTTTCCAGAGTAAGTCCAGATGGTGCATTTGATCACTTCCTTAATCACCCCTACCCGGACAGCCCTCTATCGGGTATGAGCATCAGAGAGTTTTTAATTAAAAACCCAAATATTGAAAGCTATAAAATAATTTTTAACTGGCTTATGGGTATATTAGTCTAAATGATACTATTCGAAAGCGATTTTATCATGCTAAATAATTATTGGCGGTTTCGCATAATACAAATAATTCACTTTAGAAAATCAGAAAATGGTACGCCATCAACATTATAATAATCAGATTTATTAGAAATTCCATTAGAGCAAAAAGGACATTCTACAAATTGAAGCAATGTATTAATATCTTTCTTCGGGCTTAACTTTACGGAATTACGATAAACGTATGAGTTCAGTCCTCGCCACTCAATAAAGCTAGATTCACTATCATCAAGTTTACCAGCCTTTTTAAATTTATATTCCTTAAAACCATACAATAGAATATTCATTTCCTGTTTCGTAAGCTTATTAAATGGTAACGAAAAATCAAACAGGCCTTCTTTAAAAAATCTATTTATTGCAGTCTTTGGTATATACTTCTGAACTTGATAAGGAATGAATGATGAGTCCAGAATAGAAAGAGAACGTTTAATCCACTGTTTGAATGGGTAAGATTTAATGTATCCATAACCTTCGCAATAGTCACATGAATTTTTATAAAGGTTGAAAGCAAAATTCTCTGGAAACACTTTGTCGGCTATACGATCACGAACACTAAACAATCTAACACCATGATATTGGTATTTATAATCTTGGGTAGAAATAATTACAACCCCCCCCCCTTTCACATAAGCCTCTTCGAAAGATAGTGCGCAAACCTTGTAGTCCCAAACGTTTGTCGAACATACAACTAAGCTTTTATCAAATTTTTTGACAGTCTTTTTAATCAGAGAATCTGGTACAATTGGATATTTTTCTAAAAATACAACGAATGGATTATAAAAGAACTCGGTATAATGGGACAATCCAGCCTGAAGGGATTCTTTATTTCTATAAAACAATGAATCATCATCGCCGTAAGCTATGAATTTTCTTGAATACTTATCTTCTAGCGCGAAATTTTTCTGACTAATTAATAAAGGTGGAATCAATTCAATTTTTTTACCTGCGATATTCCTAGTTTCAAAATCATCTTCGATATTCAAATCTTGGTCATTTTCAGTATCAATATTGATTTTATAATCACTTATTAATTTAGACATTATATTGTAATGATTAAGACTCGGGAAATCTTTTTCTCCAACAAAACCCTGAACGACAGTTTTCTGGTTTTTAACACCAGAACCTTCACCTAAATCAATAATATATTGACACTTGTATATGAATTGAGGGTTGTGCTCAATTACAATAACAGTCGTATCTTTTAGATAAAAATTTAAAGCTTGATACAAACAATCAACAGACTCTGGATCAAGCCCTCTACAAGGCTCATCCAAAATCATATAGAATTTCTTACTCTCTATACGATTCTTATTAGAGAGTATAAATTTTGCTAGTTTTAGCCTCTGAAGCTCACCTCCACTCAAGCTTGACGTCTCTCGACCAAGGCTTATATGTGAAAGAGACAATTTATATAAAACTTGAACTACATCATATAGAAATGAGAACCCACCATTCAATGGTATCTCTTTTAGATCTGAACATAACAGATCTATTATACTCATGCCTTCAACTTGGAATAATGCTGAATCTGGCTTAAATCGACTCCCCATACAAACACCACATACATGCCCATCAATGAGTCCTCGGCCACCACAACGATAACAAGCACCAGATGAGTTAAAACTAAAGTCAGCCGCTTTCAGATCACTTTTCATGTTAGATGAATAAAATTTCCTCATCCTATCGGAAACATTTAAATAAGTAGCAACAATCGAATTAAAAGATCCTTGGGCAGGCTTACTATCAAAAAACATGACTTCGTCAGTAGCCGATAATGCTGGATAGATTAAATCTCTACAAAGAGTAGATTTGCCAGAGCCACTAGCTCCTATAACAGCAGTAATAGACTTTTCTAAAATCCTAACTTTCTTTAAATTTATATTCCTAAGATCTTCAAATGAAATTATTCTAAGCGGAAATTTCTTATTGAGAAAATCTAAATTTTCAAATTCCTTAAATGAATTAATCCTGTCAGAGAGATCAGCAACCTCACAATACCTGCCTCCTAAGTCACCTGATCCCGGTCCAATTTTCAATTCTCTATCAGCAATAGCAGCGTATATAGGATTGTGATCAACAATAATCACGCTATTATTTCGTGCTTTCAGCTCTTTAATCAGTCCCACTATTTTTAGATTATCTTTGTACTGAAGGTTTGAAGATGGCTCATCTATAACGACAACCCTCCCCGAATATTTATTTAATAAAACAGATAAAAGCTTCAACCTTTGAAGCTCACCAGAACTTAATGTAGCTGTTGATCGATTCAAAGAGATATGACCAATAGATAGCTTAGAAATATATGAAAGCACAGTCATAGCTTTCTTAAGATAGTCATCTTCATATTGGATTTGAAAGAGCTCTTCATGCAAATCTGAAGAACAAAGAGTAAAAAAGAAATCGATACTTTTACCATTAATAGTGACAGCTCTGGCGCTAGAGTTTAGTCCGGTCCCAAGACATTCCTCGCATTGGACTCCATCATAAAAGTTATCTGTATACGGATCATTTCTGTTTTTTGACAACTTATCATTTAATATATCGATGACTGTATCTTTTTGAATTTTTGAAAGCCCAAAGAAGCTTGTTTTAGTATTTATACCCTGCTTTTTTAGGAGCCTGACAAGTCCTGATGGCAGGTACTTAAAACCCTTATATCTTCCAGATGCAGTGAGGGGTACTTTTAAAAATCCCTCTTCAATAATTGCTTTAGTATCTATAACGCTTGAGCAATCATAAGTTATATAGCTTCCACTCCCATCACATTTGGAGCAGCAACCAGATAAGGAAGACATCGTGGAGCGTGAAAATAGCAGTTTTGATGGTAACTTAAAGCTTTTCCCATCGTCTAATGACAAACCATATTCACTACAGTCTAATTCCACCGAATCATTAATTATAAAGGGGGTGGCACGGGTCTTAGAAATTAATAATTCTATATTTTGACTCTGATCTAAATCAATAAAGATTTCATGACGATCTAGTCGGATATTAGGCAGCTTATTTAGAGCTACCTTTTTAACTGCCTTACCACCTTCATTACGAATAAATAAATGTTCAATACTCAAGCTCGTAAGAAGGGCAAGGAGCTTACTATGGCTAACATTCTCATAATTCGATATCCTCCCAAGCAAGGTTGCATTTGGATGGTATTTAATTCTAAACTCTATAATTGTTGAGATATCGGGCTTACCAATAAGCTTTTTCAGATGATGAATCTCACCCTTTTTCACAAAAAGGTTGATTATTAAATTATTGATACCTGTTCTAGTTCCAAAAGTAGAGCTAACACTCGGAGTAATTGCCCTTTGCGATACAATTACCGGATCTGGTATTTTCGTCGCCGTCCTAAATAATGGGCGCACACTATAGTAGTATATATCGTCAGTTTTTTTTCGAATAATACTCTGACGTCTAGCTTCAGCAGCGATGACTTGATTAACTAACGTTGATTTTCCCGAACCACTCACGCCAGATATAACAATCACTTCACCAGTTTCGCCCTCGAAATCTAGATTTTTGAGATTATTTTCTTTAATCCCTGATATTTTATACTTCAGATTCTTCCTGATCATACAAATCGAGTACACTCTTAAGAATTTTCTTGTATGCTCCACACATCGGACTTTTGCCATTCACCCGATATAACGGACAACCTCCTGCACAGATGAGCCTATATTCACAACTTCGGCAATCATCACTTAACCCATAGTGCTTTTCTTTTCCTCGTCGAATTATGCCCAAAAGATTTTCGTTTTCTTCAAGATGACCAACGGGGCTTCCTTTCTCAAATTCAGTATGGCAAAAATAAACGGATCCATCTAAATATATTGCAGCACCATTTTTACCCATAGAGCATGGAGTGGAACTAGGATAATGAGTCCGCAAATCTGAGAATACGACTCTTCTACTTATTGGGTAACTAGCTTTAACACCTTCTTTAAGAACACTCATTGAACTATCCATCAGAGATTCAAACTCATCACTAGATATCCCCCCACCTTTAGCATCAGCAATTCTGAAAGTAATATCACGATCTACTAAGAAACTTATTAAATCGCGTATACCTTCTCGATTCTCAGAGGTTGCTGTTACCATCACACTCGGCTTTATATCATTGATAAGTAGTCTATCGAGATTTTTTTTGATAGTTGCATATGTTCCTTTCCTACTGCCAATATATATCCTATTTTTATCATTAAATGTACCGAGACCATCCAACGAGATAGAAACTGAAACCTGATAATGATTGAAGAACTCAATCATTTCGTCAGTTAGCACCGTTAAGTTTGATATTAGTCTCATGTTAAGCTCAATCTTCTCCTTCAGAAGATTTTCGCGGAGTTCAACAACGCCCTTCTTCCATTTAGAGAATGAAAGAAGTGGCTCTCCTCCTGCAATCTTGAGATTTACTGTTTTTAACCCAGGCACCTCTATTATTTTCTTATTCAGCAGTTCGAATAAGTCAGATCTAATAGTGTTTTTACTATTTAATGAAGGGATGTAACAATAACTACAATCCAAATTACACTTATCAGTCACCTGCAACCAAAAATTCAGAACCTCAGTAAAGAAAGGCGATTGGTAGTCTTCTGACTTATCATAAGGAACTAATATTTCCTCACTAATCAGCCGGCTAACTTCTACTTCAGAGAAGTTTGAATCTTCAATCACGCCATTTTTTTGTGCGCTTGCAATTATCGATTTCGCTTCATTATTGATTACTATGATATCGTCTCGACAGGATCCCAAGACGAAATCAACAATCCCATGATATGGAACCTCTTTTTGCTTGACGTCAAAATTCTCATTAAATATATATTTCATAAGTTAAATCGAATACTCGCCATTTCCCGTGACTTAATTTGAGAAGTACTCCCCATATAAGAAATACTACACTCTGATCTTCGGTGTAATGCGTGGTGATTTGAAACAATGAGAATATCTCCACGATCTAAGCAAATATCTTCAGACACATCCATAAATACAGAGTGTAGAAATTTGATGAAGTTCTCTTTTGGAAGTAATTCACTTTCGCAGAAACGCTGGTCTATCAGTAGCTCATGAAAGCGAAAGATAATTTTCCCACCTAAGCTATCTAACAAAGATTGGCTATATTCTCCATGCCCTGGCAAACTGTAATGTAGCTTTTGTTTTCTAAGATCTTCTTCCGATATGCCAGACAAATCTTGAACTTTTTCTATAAACTTTCCTAGACTGACAACTTGATTGCGTCCATAAAAAGGGTATTTGGGGTCAGGTTCTAAGCAAAGCATGGCTATAAACGCTGGAGGATTGGGCTGAAACATAAAGTCTGTATGATAACCACCACAATTTAGTTGCTCTGAAAAATTTTTACTTCCCGGCAATACTCTATATCGGTGGCATATACTACCAATTCGCTCTGAATAGAATAACTTGCCTTTCGAAAGGTCACTAAGATCTTGCTCAAAACGAACTATATCTGTCCCATATCGACGTATGACTTGATAGCCATGCTCGTTAATCAATGGAATATCTAAGGATATCTGATTGTGACCAAAGGCTTCCCTGCTATTAAAATTTAACAGTTTTCTGTCGTTACATGACTTACCTTTAGCCACTGAATCAAGCGCTCTTTTGAATAGATGTTAACCCTGAAGTAGTCATTACGGTGTCCCCAATATGACATGGGCATACTTGAGGACACTTTTGGGGTTCTCTATCGGTCTGATACAATTGCTCACCAAATAAGTCTTGCCATAATGCATCAGACTCATTTTGCACCTGAATCCACTCTTTTTTATTTTCCTCACCGAGCATGCCAAAATATGGATAGTGATGTAGATATTCTCCAAACAACTCATCACAATCAGCCATGTATGCACGAGTATCCAGAATGTGCATGTGCCAGATTTCATCAATGTCAGCATTTGGTACTAACTGCAACCCACCAAGAGCTTTTGTTAAAGCCATATAACGCTTGTAGCCCAGTAGTGCACTTTCCGCTCGCCCTAAATTCCACTTGCCAGAATCTTTCTCTATCAGTTTTTCGACTGCCAAATCAAAATTCCATTGATTTGTTATGTCCAGATATTCCTGCAGAACTGCCTTATCAATCTTATGTTTCATATTAGCCTGTGCCTCCTTATACAACTATCAAATATCTGATACTAACATTACTACTATTGTGTTCAAACTGGTAGCGATTCACCTCATTTTGAGAGCTCAGTATCATGAAACTCCGGTACGAGTTCTTTCTAATCTGCCAGAGCTATACTAAAAATAAACTACTGTTCAGTATATGCGAATCGTCGGGCTGATGTGCTATAGTAATGATTATTTAACCCCATTAGCTTTAAATTAAACAATACGACTCAGATAGAACTGTTCGTAATACTGGATAAAACCCATCAAATAGTGGTTAATATTCATCTTTTTTTCTTACAATAACGACAGAGGTTCTATCAGCTTTTAAGTTTTGATCTTGATAAGAACATGGTAATGCGCCTCTTGCCAAAGGCAGCGAAACAGGGCGAGAATAATGTCTTTGCACCTATCAGCTAGATACCGAAAACTCAGCGCACCTGACGCACGCTTATCCAGAACACAAACAGGTATTCCATTGAGGGCAGCCTAATTGCCACTCCTGATCCCACTGAGTTTTGTCTAGTGGGGCATTGCGTCTCGTTATCTGCAAATCAAGCTCCAAAGCAGACAGCCATTTGAATAAGATATCTAAATGGCTTCCGTCTGGATGATTCTCAAATACTGATACGGTTGCTTGCTTAATGCCTATTCTATCAGCTATTGCTGCCTTCGAGAGCCGTTGATCTTTTCTGGCTTGCCTCATCGCTTTAGCGAGGAGTTCAGTTGACGTGATTTTCATGTGGCTTATCCTCTACTAGGGATAAAATATCTACAAAGCGACCTACGTATTCAAACGCTATATCTCTTTAAAATTCAACATAGTGTCATAGACGCTCAAGGAACATTCATTATTATTGAACACCCTTGAATAGGGCTAGAACAGCAACCAATAGTCACTACTCTGATTGCTCCGGCTTTGCTGCTCAATTACTATGCTGTTAATTGACTATGCTTTTCTGTCGCCCAAATGATCGTAAATGTCGGCAGAAGTCAAAAAATCTGAAAATTCGATCCAACTTTTGTGACCCAGTATTGTGTAAGCTTACTTTAAGTTACCTGGTGGGCGGTGATAAAACACCAAAAAAGTGCTTATAAATCAATACCATGTAGTTTAAGGTCGAAAATCGATTCGCCCTCCGGAGGCAGAGGTCGCAGATTCGAATTCTGCCGGGCGGGCCATAACTGCAAGACGTATCCAGTAAGCGAACACTCACGAAATACCGATTAAATCCTTTTATTGCAATATATGCGACCTCAACGATTATTGAGACCGTTCAAATCTAATCCGCCCGCCTTTCCCTTGATCTAGCTCACCCCAAACCTTTTCCACTTGTGCCACCCTAACTCAAAGCAACGCCACCCATGAAAGGAAGCGGTGTGATGAGTATTAAAAACATTTCGAAGTTTACTATTGCAGCAACCGCGCCAGAAGGATTCGAGCATGAACCCGATGCATCGAAGGATTATTGGCATCATCAACCACTGAATACCTTGCCGCCTTACGATTACATTGCGCCATAAGACCTTGCCGACGCCTGGCATCGAGAGCGTAAAGCATGGATTATAGGTTGTGGGATTGGTGGCCTAGCGGCGGCGTTTTATCTTATTCGTGATGCTCAGATGCCTGCTGCGAACATTACCATTTTAGAAGAAATGGATATCGAAGGCGGCTCTATGGATGGGACTGGTAAAGAAATACTTGCGGAGCTTTGGTATCACCTAGGCATAAGCGATCAGCTAGAAGCCGTGGTTGCTAACACCAAAATACGTCTCGCGCTGATGCCTTATATTACTGCGCAATTTATGACTCGCGCTGCAGGTGATCGCCCTCACGCTGTGCCAGAAGGATGCACCAATTTAGGTTTGATTGGCCAGTTTGTGGAAATACGTAACGACATTATTTTCACCATGGAAGCATCTATCCGCACCGCTCGCATTGGTGTGTATAAATTGCTGAATATTCCTAAGCAAGTTCCAGATATTAACCCCACCCAGTACGATATTCGTCACATGCTAAAAGGCGCACGAGCACTTAACAGCGGCAAGCCCTTTATCGGTGAACGCTTATTGCACCGCCTACTCGATAAAACCTATTTTTCGCATGTTCTACCGCCGTTACCGGAAGCCGAAGATTCTAAACAAACTCGGTTTGAAGAAGAAATGCATGAACTGTTAGGTAAAGGCAACGCGGCGTTACAGACATTAGGAGATTGGATCACTAATCTGCGCGAGAGCTTTTCTAACAATATTAAGAAATAATTTTTTAGTAAAAACAACGATAGAAAATAAAGAGCCCAGTTAAAACTGGGCTTTTTATCACACTAAAGTTAACGAGCTTAGATTAAATTTCGAAGTTGATACGCCAAAATATAAGCTACATCCATCGTTATAACGGATTCATATTTAAAGTGGCAGTCTGTTCTGCAACGACGGTAATCGGTTCACTGACAAAGACAAAACCAGTACCCGAGCCAAATTCTTCATCATCAACTTCAGGATCATCCAAATCCGCATCGCATGTTAATGCCAGTGTATATTCTCCAGGCGCTAAGAATGATGCTGTGTAGGTTAAATCTGTTGCTACAGAGGCAGTCGCCAAAGGCTCAGCTTCTGCGCCTAGATCTTCTGGCTGAGAGACATCCCCCTCGTACACGTAAACAGCAAGCTGATCGTCCGCTGCACAAAGTCCTGACGCTATTGTTCCTGATATAAAGGCCGCTTCCGTTGTATCAACGATGCGAATGGTTGGACGTAATTTATACTCACCATTACCGGTAACCGTAATCGATTTACGCAAGTCAAAGTCTAGAGTGAAGGATACCGTTTCATCGGTATTCACCGTAAAACCACTCACTAATTTAAGACCAGTCTGATCACCACTAGGGATAGTTAACTCATAAGTACCATCGGCGAGTTCAATAACAGTGTCGTTATTTTCATCGGTATCGACCAATAACCGAATTTGATTATAACGTCCGGCAGGTAACTCAACTTCATTTAAGAAGCTGTACACTTCACCATTCTGAAAATCGAGCAGATTGATTCGTTTTGGCTCATCAAAAATGACTTCCTTATTATCTTCATTTTCAGCAACGAATACCACACCTGAAAATTTCACATACACAGCAACAGCGCCATCCACAGGAGCATCCGTTATTTGCATGGAGACTTTACCTGTATTGCTAGCGCTATTATCACCGCCACAACCGGTTAAAAATGCAGCAGAAACAGCAACTGTCATAACGGCAGGTGTAAAAACTTTAGGAAAAAACATATTTATATCCTTAATTGACCTAACTGAAATCTTGTTAAGTAGACAACAGTATAATAGAAAGGTTCTAAAGATAGCGGCCAGTAAGTAAATTCACCCTACTGGCCTCTTTTATTTTTGCCTAAATCGAGTAGTACGGTGCTTTTAGGCACTCAGCGTTTCTTTAATACGATCAAATAGCTTCACAGGTTTAGTCTGATATTTTTGCATATATCCACATAGGTATTCCGCATCTTGCTTTACGCCAGAAAAACGGCCTGACCCCCAAGTATGCAACCAAGGTAAGCCAATAAAATACAAGCCCGGCTGGGCAGTCACACCGCGTTCGTGTTTAGGATGACCTTGACCATTAAATACCGGGGCATCTAACCAACCGAAATCGGGCCTGAAACCAATACACCAAATAATACTGGTAATGCCTGACGCAGCCAGATTTAACGAGGTACGTTCTTCTGGTAATTCCCATAAAGGAGAATAAACAGAAGGGCCTTCTGCGGTTTCTATCCCTTGCTTTTCTATCCACTGGTCAATACGAGCATTGATGTTGTTGTAGGTGTCGTCGGCGGTTTTAAGGTTGGTGTTTAAATTTGGCTGAAAAATCAAATTATCGCCATCGTAGTCTGTCATTAAGCCATAAAGCTCCATGCCTTCTAACGCGAATTTACGCAGGTCAATATCGCGACCACCGTCACGCCCTGTCACATAATGATTGGTATTATTGCGCACGTTTTTACCGAGCGAGTGTTCATTCACCGACATCTGGTAATAGCCCATGTCGTCTAGCCATTCGACCACGTCTTTACCGCGATAGAAGCGCGCAACCCGTGGCGCATCGCCCGTGGCTAAAAATACTTTGCGTCCTTCAAGGTGTAGGTCTTCTGCGATTTGCGCACCGGATTGCCCTGAACCCACCACCAGCACAGCGCCTTCGGGCAATTGCGCGGCATTTTTATACTCTACCGAGTGCACTTGTCTGATTGAACTGGGAATACGCTCAGCCATGCGCGGCACTATGGGTACATGATAACCACCGGACGAGACCACAACTTGATCGGCGGTATATTCGCCGTCGCTGGTGCTCAGATGGTAAAGGCCACTGTCATCTGTCGTTACCATTTTTACTGTCACGCCTTCACGTACTGGGGCATTTAATTTTGCAGCAAAGCGTTCTAACCAAGCGACGGTTTGCTTCCACGTCATAAAGCCTTTGGGGTCGTCACCATCGTAAGGTAAACCCGGTAAGTCGCACTGCCAATTTGGCGTCACTAAGGTGAAGGAGTCCCAACGCTCATGTTTCCAGCCATGCATGATGGTATTTTTTTCAAGTACAACATGACTCATGTTAGCCTGTTGCAGAAAGTAGCTCATGCTCAAGCCCGCTTGGCCACCGCCAACGATGATAACTTGAAAATGTTGTTTTTTATTTGTGCTCATAATTCTGTCTCTTCTGTTTTGCCTTTATTTTTGGCAATAAATATTAAGTCGCTATAAAGCGTTATTTAATGGGCATCAATATCAATGAGAAATTTCACTCATCGACATCACGACAACTTCCCGCCCTTGATCTTTAAATTCTGTTACGCGCCGTTTTAATTGACTTAACTGGTCAGCTGCACTGGAGCAGCGATAACCATAACGACTGGCGACGCGCTCACTGGCAAGCGTTAATGCTTCGTCTGCTCGGCGTATAAATTCGCTCATTGGCATGGCATCGCCAGGTTTGAAGTAGTCATATATAACCGTCGATGGCGAATAGCATTTTTCTTCTTTACCATCCGGCCAACGCACGTGAAAATTAACTGCGGGCATATAGGTCTCCCTAGCGAGCCACTTTGGCTGCTATATTTTTTAAATAAATTGAATAATTAAAAGCAGCTAAAACCGCTTAAAGAAACGGTTAGCTAAAGCCGGTTAATTCGGTTGTATTGAGGTCATAAAATAGGCTCCTTCGAGTGTCTTGCGACACCCATAGTTCTCGACTCGCATTTATTTCACCAATTACAGCAGCGTTAATATCGCGATTTTTAAAAGTGGCTAATAATTGCGGTAATTGCTCTGGTGTTGTCGTTAATAAATAGCCAAAACTAGGAAAGGCACATAACCAATCCTCCATGGCAACACCTTCTGGTTTTGGAATAGCCGCGAGATCGATGTCGGCACCACAGCCCGAACTTTCGAGCAGCATAATCGTGGTGCCGAGCAAGCCTGCTTGGCTAATATCTTTGCACGCCAGCGCCAACTGCTGCTCGGCAATGCTTGGCAATAATTCCAGATCGCCGCGCAAGCGTTCCGCCGGAGCGCTAGTCGCTGCATTCCAATTAAGACTTTTGCCTTGAAAGGCACCGCGTTGATCAATCGCGGCAACTAATAAGTGCCCAGGGCGCGCAGCAAAACTACTGAGTAATTTATTGGCGTGCCCAAGAATAGAGACGGCCAAGTTGGCGTCACCCGAGCGCAAATTTGTGTGGCCGCCAACAATGGGGACACCGAGATGCTCCGATGCATCGCGCATGCCCCGCAACAGTTCAGCCAGCATAGGGCTATCGCCGTTACACCATAAGGCATCAACGACCGCCGTTGGCCGTCCGCCCATGGCCGCAATATCGCTGCAATTAACCATCACAGCGCACCAGCCAGCGAACCAAGGTTGCTCTGTTACTAAGCTGCCCTGCATGCCTTCAATGGCCAATAGCTGATAACCGTGTTCGGCGTTGACGCCTAACGGTATCGCGGCGGTATCGTCGCCATTGGCGTGCCAGCCGTCTGGCAGCGCGGCCAGACGTTTACTGACCGCGGCAATATCTTGCTTCAAACTAATTCCACTTCGTTGTGCAACGGTTTGCAGCAAGGAATCTAATGTCGTTACGCTCGCGGTTATTCCCGCAAGTCTTGATGTGATGGATGTAGGCATTTTACTGTTCATCCCAGTAGTTCCTGCTTGGCGGCAGACTCATTTGTCGCTGTCACAGCCATCTCGAATAATCCCGGCCAGAAGGTCTCGTGTTTGTTTTGCTTGCGTGCTTTTAAAACAAAACCGCTATTTGGTGTGTAGCAAGGGGGATAGGCGTTAAGGTCAGCTTCCATGAGTGCGTGAGAAAGACCAAACATCTCGCGATAGCCTCGGGTTTGCCAATTTAAACGCTGAAATAAGATTTCATTCTGCTGTTGCACTAAGGCCATAAAACACTCGCAACCAAGCGCATGGGCGCTGCTGACCGCGAGTTTAATAAGCATTTTTCCGAGTTGATCATGGCTACGAAATTCTGGTTCAACCGCCAGTCGCGAGCCATACCAAAGATGCTCACCCTCTTGGTGAATGCGCACCGTACCGAGCACTTGATCATGCCAGCCGCCGCTATTGCCCAGTGCGACTAATATGCGCGCACGGTCGTCGATGCTGTCGCGATCATCCGCGGCAAAAATACCCTGTTCGTCGCAAAATACTCGGCGGCGCAACGCCATTGCCTGATCAACTTCCCACGGCAGAGTTGCCCATTTAATGGTGTAATCGGAATAGTCGAGATAACTCATGGCCTGCTCCTTATTTCACGTTCACATTGTTAATCATTAGCCGTACGCTAACGTCGGCATTTTTTCCGTGGTTTGGGCGCTATTATCAGGTTCATGCGCGGCCGCTTTTTCATAGTGAGACAGCGTCGAACAAGCACCGCATTTACCACACCCGGCCTTGGCCGTTTCGGCTGTCATTCCCGCGTCGTAAAGACGTTTGCCCAAAGGCTTAAGAATGGCTTCCATAAATTCCGCTGATGGTGATGGATGGTCCTCTAACGGCGTTCCTCTAATCGGCACAAACGGCACCACAAAGGGGTACACGCCAATCTCAATGAGCTCCTGACTTACGGCCAAAATATAGTCGGCGCTGTCACCTAATCCCGCCAAAATGTAGGTACTCACTTGTCCGCGTCCAAACACGGCAACGGCCTGTTTAAATGCCTGAAAATAGTCTTCCAATGTGTCTTCTGCTTTGCCGGGCAGTATTTCTTCACGCAGCTGTTGCCCCAATACTTCCAAGTGCATGCCCAAGCTATCAATGCCGGCATCTTTCATTTGTTGATACCAACGGGGGTCGGCCGGAGGCTCACACTGCCCTTGAATCGGAATATCCACCACTGCCTTGATAGCACGCGCACTTTCAACCAAGACTTTGGCACCACGATCCGGCGTTGCTGGCGTGCCTGTGGTCATAATCATTTGGCTAATGCCATCCAATTCCACCGCGGCTTTAGCTACCTCAGCGAGCTGCTCTGGTGTTTTCTGCGCGATTGTTCGACCGGCGCGCAGTGACTGACCAATTGAGCAAAATTTGCAGGCTTTTTTGCGGCTTTCGTAACGAATGCAGGTTTGCAAAATGGTGGTGGCCAGTACATCGCGGCTATGCAGGGTGGCGATATGCGAATACGGCACACCATCCGCAGTCTGACCCTCGTAAAAACGCGGTGTACTGGCGAAGCTGATATTTTTCAGCGGAATAAGCTCACCGGCGTCGCCCGCATAGCTAATCACCTGCTCACCTGGGCCTGCGCTATCGACAGAAAATGGCGACAGCCAAGCAGACTCAGTAAAAATAGGCACCATCACCGTCGTGCCATCAATGGTGACCGCCTGATGATCAGATGGCCCAGCACCACCGCGTCGAGCGACATGGCGTTGCTCTGGGTGCGTCAGGCGCAAGCCGCGTGTCTGTAGCTCAGTAATCAAACGGTGCTGTGTTGCGTTTGCTTGATTCATACTGCTCTCCTTCTAAATTGGGCTCTGCGCCGGTTGCTGCGGTCGCCATGTCTGTAGAAGACCCCGCTGAAGACATAGATTGGCCAAACGGTTCGCTATAGCGAGACGCTTGATCGTTAATCGCCAGCCGCAATAACTCAGGGCGGGCGTAATGACCGACCGAATCCATCATGCGTTTACGCTTGGTAATCAAATTAAAATTGAGATCCGCGACCACCATGCCTTCACCTTCCGTAATGGCTGGCGCTAAGTGCTTACCTTCCGGCGAAATAATCGCGGTATTACAGCCGCCTCTGAGCGCTGTTTGTAACTTCTCGTCAGGGGTAATCGACTCAATCTGTTCATCCGTCAGCCAGCCGGTGGAATTCACCACAAAGCAGCCAGACTCCAGTGCGTGGTGACGAATCGTGGCTTCAATTTGATCGGCAAAGACCGGCCCAACCAATGAACCGGGAAATTGGCTGCAGTGAATTTGTTCGTGCTGAGTCATTAAGGCGTAGCGTGCCAGCGGGTTGTAATGCTCCCAACAGGCGAGCGCTCCCACGCGCCCAACCGCCGTATTCGCCACTTTTAAACCCGAGGCATCACCTTGCCCCCAGATCATGCGCTCGTGGTAGGTCGGTGTGATTTTGCGACGCTTTAATACCAACCGGCCATCGGCATCAAAAATGAGCTGAGTGTTGTAGAGCGTGCCGTGGTCGCGCTCATTAACACCCAACACCACGGTCATGCCGTATTGAGCAGCCTGCTTGGCCACAGCATCGGTAATTGGGCCGGGCACCACGACGGCTTCTTCATACAGGCGCAGGTGCTCAGGCCCGCAAGCAACCGCGGGGTACACAAACGAGAAATACGGATAGTAGGGAACAAATGTTTCTGGAAAGACAATCAGCTCAACCCCTTGGGCGGCTGCGTCTTCCATCGCATTCAACACTTTGGTCAGCGTTCCGTTAACGCTCCGAAGATCCGGAGCGATTTGAACAGCCGCTGCCCTAACCATTCTGGTCATGACATCAGCCCTTTTATAATGTCCAAGTGTCGATAATCACCGCATCATCACGCATGTGAAGCAGTTTCAGATCCATCACATCGAGCGGATTAATCGGACGAATGCCTTCAATTAGGCTCGGCTCACCGTGGCCATAAAGGGCTTGTAGGGCAAAACGACAGCAATACACTTTGCCGCCTTCTGACATGAATTTGGTTAATTGATTGGCGTAGTTCAGATGACCCGGAAACGCTTCATCACCTAAGGTTGGAAAGCCGCGTTGCAAGCCAAGGGTAACGCCCGGGCCATACAATAAAATGGAAGTCTCATAGCCCTTACGCAATAAGCGCGTTGCTTGCAGCATATTGACCAGACCAATAGAACCTTCGAAGGCTACCGTGTGAAAGGTCACTAAGGCTTTTTCGCCTTCGCGGGCCTTCACATCCTCAAATACTTTTTCTTCGTAATCGACGAAAAAATCACCTGACTTGTGCATTGGTTGGGTTACTTGTGGCATGGTTTTGCTCCTAATTGATTTTGAGTTCGATTGCGTCGCATACACGATATGCAATCAATCGATGCAATCTATACTTAGCAATGAAGGGGCCAAACACTTACCAAGTGATTGCAATAAAAACCCAATCAATCACAACAGATGAACTTTTAAAAAACGAAAAAAAATTTTCAACTGTACAAAATGCAATCAATACCCGATCAATGAACTCAAGTTTTATGCACAAGATCAGCGCATTTATTGCGATAATGCCTCATCAAAACGCCACCTAAATAAGAATGCAGTTATATAGATACAACACGATCAATTTGATGCGATCATTATTAAATTGATTGCATTACACTAAGCCAAAGAATGTGAATACGGATCGAACAGACATGAAAAACACCGAGTTAACGCGCTGGGCGCGACGTATGAAAGGCAGTGCGGGGATTCCGGCGTATCGACTGATTGCCGACCTTATTGGCGAAGATATTGATAGTGGCCGCTTACAAGCGCGAGATCGCCTGCCGGCACTACGGGATCTCGCCAAAGCCACGGGCATTAACTACACCACCGCAGCTCGCGCCTATGCCGAAGCCAAGACTCGCGGCTTGATCGACTCCCACCCCGGCTCTGGTACCTTCGTCAAAGGCAAAACGGCAACGGTTCGCCCTAGCCTCGGCAGCTACGAAATGACCATGAACTTAGCCGTTGAACCGAGCATTCCAACCTTAGTCGAGCAGCTGCGTAACAGCGCCATTAGCGTGCTGGCACAACGTGATATTTACCCTATGTTGCGTTATCAAGCCTTTGGCGGCACTCGCGAGAACAAGGAAGCCGCGCTGATTTGGTTGGATCGACGCTTACCCAACCCCGTTCTGGATCAGGTGCTTATTTGCCCGGGCATTCACTCGGCGCTAGTCGGCTTAATGACAACGCTGATTGAAAAGCACCAAGTCATGTGTGTCGAAAGCTTGGCCTACCCAGGCATTAAAGCCATCGCCGCGCACCTTGGTATTCAGCTGCATTCGTTAGAGCGAGATTCGGATGGCCCGTTGGTGCGGCCATTTGAAGAAATATGTAAACACGGCAATGTCGGTGCTATTTATCTGAACCCGACCATTCAGAACCCAACCACCACAACCATGAGCCTTAACCGCCGCCAAGCCATTGCCGATGTTTGTTTGCGCTACAGCATTCCCATTATTGAAGACGAGGCCTACACCATGCTCGCCGAGGAAGCGCCGGTTAGCTTCGCCGAATTAGCACCCGAATTAACCTGGTATATCACCGGCACTTCAAAATGCTTTGGCCCCGGCGTACGCTCGGCCTTTTTATACACCCCAGGCAAACGCCATAGTCAGCGAATTTCTGGCGCCATGCGGGCATTACACGTGATGTCGAGCCCATTGACCGATGCCTTAGTCAGCCAATGGATACTGGATGGCAGTGCCGAACAAATGCTGAAAAGTATTCGCAGAGAAGCGATTGCACGCCTGCGTATCGCCGAAGAAAGACTGGGCAAACGCAATATTCGCTCCGCCGATGGCGCCTTCCATCTTTGGCTGACCATCCCCAAAACCTCCGACTGGAGCTGTTCAGAACTGGCGGTGCAACTGCGTCATATTGGCGTTAGTGCCGTGTCTAGCGCCGCCTTCTCAACCGACAATAATCCACCCAATGCACTGCGACTCTGCTTTGGCGGGCCAATTAGTCGTGAGCAATGGGAAGAAAATCTGCATCAAGTGATGGATTTAATTCAGCAGCCGAGCTTTATGGCAACGGGGATGCATTGATTTTTATAAGTAGCGTTCAGAATTCTGAACACTACTTTATTTACTCGTGATCCCACGTATAAAATTGCTTCAAATCGTTGCAATGCGCTCTAGGCAGTATGCCTCTATGCTGCAACTGGCCAACAACAATGCCAGCAGAAATACCAACCTCATCTGCAAAACAAGTAATGTTATCTTTTGTGGGCTTATGTTGATCAATAAATGCTTTAAGCGCTTTGCCTGATATCAATTCATTACTGGCAAACCTGTTGGCTTCTTCTTCTTTTTCGTTGTCTAGTCCGTTAGTACCTTCTAAGAACATTTCTTTTTTACCGTGCAATAAAATGTGGCCTGCTTCATGGAAAAAGGTAAACCACAAATGATCATCGCTTTTGTAATGCAAGCTTAATTGAATAATAGCTTTATCTTTATTAATCCAGCGTGTCGCACCACTTACACCGGTTTTTGGCAAGCAAGGCACAAATACTACGGCCACACCTGCACCCGCACATAGCTGTTTAAGCTCAGGCAAAAACACATCTGGAGACTTGGTAGACAAAGACCGAATATCATCCAGCGCCGCTCGAAATGCTTTCTTATCGAACGGCCGGCAATTCAATTGACCAGCTTGTATCTCTCCTTGACGTAACCAAGCGGAAACCGCTTCTGGGGACACGTCATATTTTTGAGTTTGACGGTATGCAACACTCAGATTTGGCCACATTTGTTGCCATTGCCTCACACTGGCAATACCAAAAAAGCGCAAGACTTCGCTCAACCGCCCTTTCGTATCTTTAATATCCGCTACCCAACCAAAGCTAACCATCTTGCGATAAGGTATATTGGCCAACCAGCCCAAATCAGCCTCAAGCAGTTTTTCTTCTTCTAGCCTCGCGACCACTTCTTGGTAATTTGCTTCAAGATTTAACCAATATTGAGCAGGCATACCAATAGCACGCTCCAGTTTAATAGCCATCGTCGGACTAATGGGAGATTTTCTACTTAACAGTTCATTGATGTGTTTGGCTGATACACCTGTACGACGCACTAACTCCTGCTGGGTCATACCGCGAGCTTCCATTTCGTATTCCAGCATTTCACCTGGGGTCACAGCATAGTCAGGGGTATAGACGCCCTCTACTTTATTAACCATGAGTATTCTCCACTCCTGTGATTGTAACGGCTGTCATCTTGCTCCAATCTAACCCGCCTTCTTCTCTTCTCGGTAAAGGCTCATGGTCAGGTACAAACAGCAACCGATACGGATGATCTAAATCTAAACTTAATTTTTCTTTCAGATTGCCAGTCAGCTCATGACATCTGTGAGGGGGACTATACGGCGGCGCAAATGCAGCCAAACTCGGTGCTGCACGCAAGGCAGTCAATATCAGCCTTAATTTCTTCGCTCGCAAAGAACCATGAACCTTGACCATTTCTTTAGTCAGCTCCATTTGCTTCTTGAGTTTTTTACTTTAGAATTAAATATCCATGGAAAACATAACCTATTAGGTTAATGATTTCCTATCGTGTTTTGTAACAACTCTAGCCGAATACCAACAGAACGCCTTCTAAGACTCAAATTCGAGTAGCCTGTAAAGGACTAACTCCCTGAATTACTATCTGACTTTCGCTTAAACCCCGCCAGTGACACAACATTATCAGGCAGTTCGCTTTGGTTGATGTACTCTGACACATCCAATTGGCTGGCAGGCTCATGGTGATCTTGAGCCTTTGCGATAGGCTTACTGAGCAACTCCAGCATATCCAAATAAGGAATAATGCAGTCTTCTTTCCGTTTCACATTACACGGGCGTTCCGCTAGCCAAGCGCCGGTACGGTATGACGAGAGGTCTTGCACATCGATTTCATTAAAATACAGCGTATGTTCAATATCACCGGCCATGCGATTCATGGTGCCCTGCACCGAGCGATTGCATTGGGTATCAAATACCAAGGGCTGCAATAAACGCGATGCCGTTTCCATGTGTTCGTGACTGGCTCCCGCTTTGAGTAAGGTGTTCATCAACACATCCTCAAAGTGCCACTGCAAGGCATTGAAATCAGGTTTCGTTAGGCAAGGAATAAACAAGGGAAACAGGGTTTCATCATGCACCAATAAAATACAATTGCGCCGCTGTAACGTAAGGAGATTAGCGTGCCAGCTACCCAAGGGATTGGTGTGCTCGGAAATACTGGTATTGAATAAAGCGGCCGATTGTTTGGGTGCTAGCAGCAGCCCAAGCTCATCCACAGGCAGTTTGGCGAATAATTTTTTCGTACTGTGGATGCGAATCATAAAGACCTCTAGATTAGTCGGCTTCAGTAAGAATGCACGATTCGCCAGCAATGCATTTGGCGGGCAGCATATCGAAGAGGGATTCTAACCGCTTATATTCTCTTATTAAAATTTCTATTCCATCAAAGCGTTCTAGTGAGCAATTAGCGACTTCGCATTTCTGTCACTGGATTGAGCACTTTGCAGGAAGTAGACCAGAGCTATCCCGCCGTCGGCAGTGGTAGAGCGGAGTCGCTATTCCTGCTCTATTTTGCTTTCTATTAGCGCCTCTGGCTTGTCGATTTTTTCGCTTTCAATGAGCACTTCTTCTTTCACCGCTTCAGGTTCTTTTTCTACACCGACGTGATACGCAGCAAAACCCGTTTGCACGACCTGATTGAATGCCATTCCTAAAATACGGCCATTAAAAGTGGCGATGATTTTGCTGCCGGTATTGGTCATTGGATCGGTCACAATGCCGAGTACATCGCCTTTTTTAACCTTATCGCCCAACTCAACGGAGGATATTAATATTCCGCTTTGATCGGCGCGAATCCAATGCGACTGATAAAAAACCGGTTGTGGTGAGCCCCAAAAACGCAGCGTTGGCTGAATACCCAGATTTTGCAGTAGCGTTTCAATCGCGGTGACACCAGCTTCCACCGAGCGCTTGTCCAGTTGATTTGGCCCCCCCGCTTCTAGCGTTATTGCTGGAATACCAATGTCTTCAGCGGCGCGCCTTAATGTGCCCTTTGCTCCGACGCCGTGTAGCACGGTAATACCACCAAAATGGCGACTAAAATCGAACACTGTTTCGTTGCCTAAATCACCGCGAATTTGTGGCAAGTTGGTACGCTTTAACGAACCGGTATGCAGATCAACAAGGTACTCGCAGTGGCGAATAACATTATGAAATAGCGAATACGCCATGCGATCAGCGGCGCTGCCTTTCGGGCTGCCGGGAAAGTGTCGATTCAAATCACGACGGTCAGCTAAATAGCGACTACCACGGCGAAAACCATCCAAATTAACGATAGGGATACCAATGACTGTACCGTTCATTTTTTCTGGATCAAGCTGATAAATAAGACGGCGAATCATCTCTATGCCATTCAATTCATCACCGTGAATCGCTGCCGTTAAACACATCACTGGGCCAGAATTTGCACCATGCACCACAAGCACAGGAACCGGTGTATTAAGACTCTGAAAGGATTGTTCTGGGCTCCAGTTCAGAGGCATAAACTTTCCAGGCAAAACCTCTTCACCTAATAACTGCAAGGCTACAGCTTGAATCTCCACGGAGGTTTCTAAAGCCTGCATATCCAACACAGGCTCTTCTGCAATAATGGATTTTTCGTCTACCTCGCTGATAACAATGTCTTCGTCATCAGCAAGTTCGGTGGCGTATACATTATTGACAGAAACACCCAAAAACAAAGTCCATAAAAACACGATACGGCAAAAAAACGGCATGTACGGAAATCCTTGTATGGCAAATATGATAGACGCCATATGACTGCTTGATGGGATTAGGGTTCGGAACAAAATTTTAGAAAATTCACTTAAGGCTGTATACATTCTAGTAGTAATTTTGTTCGATAAGTAGTCGTGAAATCATCTTCATTAATTAGTTTTTCAAATGATCAGCTATTTTGCATTTTGTGCGACATATCAGCACACGGTAAGACGCTAGGGATTTATCAGGGCGAGTGACTTTGCGAAGTAAACCTTGAGGTAATCCAGCAAGAGCCGTAGCTTTTTCGAGCTGGCACTGCCCGGAGGAAAAATACCATAGATATCAATACTGCTTAGTTGATAGTCGTCTAACACTGACTCTAACAAACCGGCTTGAATTTTTGGCCATGCATCATAAAGCGGAATCTTCCCCAAGCCATGGCCGCCAACGATAAAGGCGGTGCGCGCTGCTGCGTTGTTCGTGCTAATGCAGCCTTTGACGGCAACGCTGTAGGAACTGCTACCTTTATTTAATTCTATAACGCCGGACGTTAACTTATAAATAACCCAAGCATGTCGTTCTAGCTCTGCTGGGGTGGTCGGGCGACCGTGTTTTTTAAAGTACTCGGGCGAGCCGCATAGACAGGTAGGTAACCTTGATAGCTTGCTTGCTTGTAATCCAGAATCAGGCAGAGGCGCACCCCTAATCGCTAGGTCAATGCCTTCTTGCATGATGTTAACCACCTCATCGGTCAGCATCACATCTAATTCAATCTTAGGGTACAGGCGGCGAAAATCATTCAACGCTGGCACCACCATTTGTAAACCGAAATTCACCGGACACGTTATTTTTAAAAGTCCTTCCGGTTCATTTTTGAGATTTTCCATTTTCTGATTTGCGATCGAGGCTTGTTCCGCAATGATTCGGCATGACTGGTAATACTCAGCACCTGCTTCGGTTAGCGCGACAGAACGCGTCGAGCGATTGAGTAACTTCACTCCTAACTGAGATTCTAGCTTTTTAATGTGATAGCTGACGACAGCACGTGATAGACCGACATGCTTGGCGGCTTCGGTCAGGTTACCCTGCTCAACGACCTGAGCAAAAATCACCATGCTTTTGAGTTGTTCAATCGATAAATTCATACCCAATTGTATCAAATTTTAAACCAATGTGTTCAATTTTATCCGTATTGTTCGATCCAAAACATAGGCATACACTGGTTCTAACGATTCAGCATCGCAATACACGTGGTGCGGTGCTAACCCACTAAATAGACGAGACGACAGCATGGTTGATTCAAGCACTAAACGAGTATTAATGGTCATTACCTCTCATGCAGACCTAGGCAACACGGGCGAGAAGACCGGATTCTGGGTAGAAGAGTTCGCCGCCCCTTACTACGCGTTTGTCGATGCCGGTGTTCAGGTAACACTTGCATCCCCCGCAGGCGGCCAGCCCCCGGTGGATCCCAAAAGCGAATTGGCTGACTTCCAAACCCCATCCACGCATCGCTTTGATGCCGATTCTGCAGCAAAGGCTTTAGTAGCCAATACTGCAAAGCTGGCCGATATGAATGCCGCCGACTATGACGCCGTATTTTACCCAGGTGGACATGGTCCATTATGGGACTTGCCAGAGAACACGGATTCTATCGCGCTAATTGAAGATTTCTTAACGGCGAATAAACCGGCTGCTGCGGTCTGCCATGCAACGGCCGCATTCTTAAATATTAAAGACAGTGACGGTGAGTATGTTGTCAAAGGCAAAGTCATCACCGGCTTTACCAATAGTGAAGAAGAGGCCGTGCAGTTGACCGATGTTGTACCTTTCTTGTTAGAAGATGAATTGGTTAAACGTGGCGGAGAATTTCAGAAAGTCGCGGACTGGAGTGCATTCGCGGTCCAAGATGGTTTGCTAATCACTGGCCAAAACCCCGCTAGCTCAGAACTGGCTGCAAAAAAATTGTTAGCCGCTCTTTCAGTATAGACACACCCTCTGCGCCTCTTTAATTAACCATTTTATTGAATATATAGGAAAACCAGCATGTTAAATTTCAGTTTTCAAAACACGACCAAAATTCACTTTGGCGAAGGTCAAATTAAAGCGCTAAGCAAGGCTATTCCTACGAATGCAAAAGTATTAGTTACGTATGGTGGCGGTTCGATCAAAACAAATGGCGTTTATGATCAAGTAGTCAACGCTTTGAGCGAACATACTTGGTATGAATTTTCGGGTATTGAACCAAATCCAAGTTACGACACATTAATGAAGGCCCAAAATTTAATCCGTGAGCACAATATCGACTTTTTATTAGCGGTTGGTGGCGGATCTGTAGTTGATGGTACCAAATTTATTGCAGCCGCCGCCTTGTTCGAAGGCGATGATCCATGGGACTTCGTCGCAAAGGGGCAACCGATCAAGCAAGCCTTACCAATTGGTTGTGTATTGACGCTGCCAGCAACGGGCTCGGAATCAAATACCGGCGCAGTGGTTACTCGTGATGGTAACAAACTACCATTCCAGAGCTCCTTTGTACGCCCATTATTTGCCGTCCTTGATCCCGTCGTAACGCTATCGTTATCGGATCGTCAAATCAGTAACGGGGTTGTCGATGCGTTTGTTCACACAATGGAGCAATACCTAACCTATAGCGTAAATGGTAAGGTTCAAGACCGTTTCGCCGAGGGTTTATTGCTCACTTTAATAGAAGAAGGGCCAAAAGCCTTAGTCGCCGAAACAGCGAAAGACTTAGACGTTCGCGGTAACATTATGTGGGCCGCAACGATGGCATTGAATGGCCTGATCGGTGCGGGTGTTCCGCAAGATTGGTCCACTCACATGATTGGTCATGAGCTAACCGGTGCCTATAAAATTGATCACGCTCGCACCTTGTCGATTGTATTGCCTGCCGTGATGAAGGTGTGTACTGAAGCGAAGCGCGAGAAATTATTACAATACGCTGAACGCATTTGGAACCTAACCGACGGTAGCGAAGAGTCACGTATTCATCGCGCCATAGAGCAAACCGAAGCCTTCTTCCACGCAATGCAAGTACCGACTCGTTTATCACATGTTGATTTGGGTGAAGCTGACATTGATGGCTTGATTGAAAAATTAACCCAGCATGGGATGGTCAAACTCGGGGAGCATGGCGCAATCACGCCCGAAGTAAGCCGTAAAATTTTAATCACTGCACTGTAATTAGCGGAATCCTATTGTGGCTATTTCCAATCAGCAAAATAACCGCCAATGGCTATTGGCGTCGCGCCCGGTAGGCGCGCCCAAATTTAGCGATTTTAATTTGGTAGAGACGAAAAAACCTAGCCCTAAGCAAGGCGAAGTATTGTTACGCACGGTTTACTTATCACTCGACCCTTATATGCGCGGGCGCATGAATGATACTAAATCATACGCCGAACCCGTCGCAATTAATGACGTGATGGTCGGTGGTGCCGTGTGTCGGATAGACGTCTCCAATCACCCAGACTTTGAGGTGGGTGATTGGGTAGTTTCATTCACCGGCTGGCAAGACTACTCGATTTCAGATGGTGTTGATTTATTAAAATTGGGCAGGCATCCGACACAACCGTCCTACGCACTAGGGGTTATGGGCATGCCGGGATTAACCGCGTACATGGGTCTGTTAGATATCGGCCAACCGAAAGCCGGTGAAACCGTTGTTGTGGCTGCTGCAACCGGAGCTGTTGGTAGCCTCGTGGGTCAAATTGCCAAATTAAAAGGCTGCAAAGTGGTTGGTATCGCCGGTAGCGTGAAGAAGTGCCGTTCGGCAATCGATGAGTTAGGCTTTGATGAGTGTGTTGATCACACAACACTGGATTTTGCCGAGCAATTAGCCAAAGCCTGTGATGCCGGCATTGATGTGTATTTTGAAAATGTGGGCGGTAAGGTATTTGATGCAGTATTACCGCTATTAAACGCATGCGCCCGAATTCCCTTGTGCGGAATGATTTCACAATACAACGCAACTGACTTACCGGGAGGCCCTGATCGTTTATCAATGCTCATGGGGACCCTGCTAGTCAAACGCATCAAAATGCAAGGGTTCATTGTATTTGATGATTATGGTCATCGTTACAATGAATTTAGCGAAAATATGATGCAATGGTTACAAGCCGGAAAAATTAAATACCGTGAAGATTTAGTGGATGGTTTAGAGCATGCGGTAGAGGCCTTCATGGGATTATTAGAAGGTAAAAATTTTGGGAAATTAGTGGTAAGAGTGGGTTCTGACGAACGCTAATATACGCGTTTTTCTACGAGTTTATTTTTTACAACTGCCCTGTTGGAGCGACTGACTATGTTAACCGTACACCACTTAAATCAATCCCGTTCTAAGCGAGTATTATGGCTGTTAGAAGAGCTGACAATGCCGTACGAACGTATAGATCATCAACGTGATGCCACCACGCACCTCGCACCAGAAAGCTTAAAAAAGGTTCATCCTTTAGGTAAAGCACCGGTTGTGGTTGATGGGGATATAACCTTATGCGAATCCAGCGCGGTGATGGAATACATCATTAATCTAGATGAGCAACAACGACTAAGACCGACGCTAGGGAGTGCTGAGTATTATCAGTACCTTGAGTGGTCTCACTTTGCCGAAGGATCTTTAGGCTTGCCCGTAGTCACCAATCTATTGATGAAAATGGAGACGCGCGCGGGGCAGCAACCAATGGATGGCTATATCGCAAAAGAAATTGCGACTGACTTTGCCTACATCGAAACAACCTTGAGTCAGCGTGCATACTTCGCAGGGAATCATTTTACCGCTGCGGATATCATGATGACGGTTATTTTAGAGATTGCGGCTAGCGGTGGATTACTGGAGGGCAAGAACAGCACTCTGGCTTATCTCGCCAAAATGCAGCAGCGACCAGCCTATCAAAAAGCAGCGAGCTTTGGTTGATCACTCAGACGATTGCTAGCTTGCCGTCAAATGCAGTCTGATCAGATAACATCAGCATTGATAGCAGGCGTCAGTGCAACCATAACGAGAGGCCGACTTAATGTCGGCCTTTTCTTCAAAATTTAATAAGTATTTAAAAAACCAAGGGCGATGTAGTGCTTTGCATTAACAAATGCGACCACAGCTTACAGAATCAAATCTTACAAGCACCGCCTTCACAGCCATCGTCGTCTTGCTCTTGATAGGACTCAGGGTCTACTTCACCTAACTCCATCTCATCAAGGAACGACACATCATCCCAATCGGTAGTCTCGTCCGTTTTGTTTTGATCAACTACTACATCACCCATAATGGTGTCTCCAAAGAAGGATATTGAACGCCAAATCATCAGTATGCACTCATCATAGAATGCCTGAAACCGATGAGAAAGCCTGACGACACATAAATTGGGCATCAGGCCTCAAAGTATTAAAAAAGCCAGCAAGAGGTTCCTCTCTTGCTGGCTTTCTTTTCTCCTTTCAATATTTCTATTTCAAGGCTTCGTTATGGCTTTAGATCACACCGTTTTAATTACACATCAAAACGGTCAGCGTTCATCACTTTCACCCAAGCTTTCACGAAATCGCGCACAAATTTCTCGCGGTTATCGTCTTGGGCATACACTTCGGCGTATGAGCGCAGGATCGAGTTAGAACCAAACACTAGGTCAACGCGGGTTGCCGTATGTTTCACGTCGCCGGTCTTACGATCAACGATGTTGTACGAGTTTTTACCCGCTGGCTTCCAGTCGTAGCTCATGTCGGTAAGCGTTACGAAAAAATCGTTGCTTAGTACGCCGACGTTATCGGTAAATACCCCGTGCTTTGTGCCACCGTAGTTGGTGCCTAGCACGCGCATACCACCAATCAACACCGTCATTTCTGGAGCGGTTAAGCCCATCAATTGGGTGCGATCTAATAGCATTTCTTCCGGCTGTACGACGTAGTCTTTCTTCGCCCAGTTACGGAAGCCATCATGCACTGGTTCCAGTGGCTCGAAAGACTCAACATCGGTCATTTCATCTGTTGCATCACCACGGCCCGCGATAAACGGTACAGTAATATCGACACCACCGGCTTTGGCTGCTGCTTCTACCGCTGCCGTGCCGCCCAAGACAATCAAATCAGCCATGCTAACTGGTTTGCTTAAGCCTGCTTGAATGCCTTCCAGCATGCTTAATACGCTTTGCAGACGGGCTGGTTCATTGCCTTCCCAGTCTTTCTGCGGCGCTAAGCGAATACGGGCACCGTTGGCACCTCCACGATAATCGGAAGCGCGGAAGGTACGTGCGCTGTCCCATGCCGTGGCAATCAAATCCGCACCACTCACACCGGCAGCCAAAATCTTCGATTTAAGATCCGCTACTTCAGCGTCGCTTAGGGTGTAATCCACCGCAGACACTGGATCTTGCCAGATCAAGTCTTCCGCAGGTACGTCGCTGCCTAAATAACGACTTTTTGGCCCCAAGTCACGGTGCGTTAACTTAAACCAAGCGCGCGCAAACACGTCGGAGAAGTAGGCTGGGTCTTTATGAAAACGCTCAGAAATCTTGCGATACTCTGGGTCCATTTTCATCGCTATATCGGCGTCGGTCATCATTGGCATGCAGCGGATTGACGGGTCTTCTACGTCAACCGGCATGTGCTCTTCTTTAATACCAATGGGCTGCCATTGGCTCGCACCGGCTGGGCTGTGCGTTAGCTCCCAGTCGTAGCCCAATAATAAATCGAAGTAGCCGTTATCCCATTGTGTTGGGTTGGTCGTCCACGCGCCTTCAATGCCACTGGTCACGGTATCGCGACCTATGCCACGAGTCTTGTGGTTGTTCCAGCCCATGCCTTGCTCTTCGACGTCCGCCGCTTCTGGCTCCGCACCTAAGTTTTCGGCTTTACCGTTACCATGAGATTTACCCACGGTATGACCACCGGCTGTTAATGCTACGGTTTCTTCGTCGTTCATCGCCATGCGCTTAAAGGTTTCGCGAATATCGCGTGCGCTTGTTAATGGATCAGATTTACCATCTGGGCCTTCTGGATTCACATAGATCAAGCCCATCATTACAGCGGCTAATGGGTTTTCGAGATCTCGCTCGCCTGAGTATCGGGTACCTTCGCTACCGCTAGGCGCGAGCCATTCTTTCTCAGAACCCCAGTAGGTGTCTTTTTCTGGGTGCCAAATATCTTCACGACCACCAGCAAAACCAAAGACTTTCAGGCCCATGGATTCATACGCCATGGTGCCAGCCAAAATCATTAGGTCAGCCCAAGACAGCTTATTGCCGTATTTCTTTTTGATCGGCCACAGCAAACGACGTGCTTTATCCAAGTTCACGTTGTCTGGCCAGCTATTGAGCGGCGCGAAACGCTGGTTACCAGTACCGGCACCACCACGACCATCGGCAATACGATAGCTACCGGCTGAGTGCCATGCCATACGGATCATCAAACCACCGTAATGTCCCCAGTCTGCCGGCCACCACTCTTGGCTATCCGTCATTAGCGCTTTGACGTCATTTTTAAGCGCTTCGAGATCGATTTTTTTGAATTCTTCGGCGTAGTTGAAGTCTTCGCCAAGCGGATTCGTCTTGGTGTCGTGCTGATGCAAGATGTCGAGGTTGAGTGCATTCGGCCACCAAGCGGTGTTGGAGTTACCGTTGGCTGTGTTCGCGCCGTGCATGACCGGGCACTTACCGGCTGAAGATTGATTGTTGTCCATGGTATGACTCCTTCGGGGGTTACATATTGCGGTTTACGTCATTACGTTCTTGTGACTCCATAATAGGCGTCTCGATCTATTAAAAAAATTAATTATATTTATAGATTCGATAGTAATTTTATATACCACACTAACCACGCGTTTACATAGGCCGATATGGCTGTCACGTTACCGCTATACAACATAGCCTATCCGCACTCAGTTGCGAGCCTTACTTACCCACTCCGCCAGCAAGACCTCCCCTAGCGAAAGCCTAGAAGTGGTATGATCAGTTTTTGTATCGCCCAAACGGATACCCGATGTGATGTCTTTTGCTACCGATTGGTTTTCTTGCTTACGGAGCGCCCTATGAGCCTTCGCAAGATCATTATTGCTATCCTCCTCACAATCGCTGGTCTCAGCCTATTAGCATCCATTGCTGGAGGCGTATTTGTAGCGTATTGGATCTGGAATAACGTCACGGCCAACATCCCCTTGTATGACCAAAAGGCCCGCATTGAAATCGCCGATGCCTTCCCTGCAACAGTCGATATTCTCGATCCATTGAGGGTAAACATAGACACTGTAATTCCTGCTAATGTCCCAATTAAACAAACATTAACCATACCTCTGCAAGAAACATTCGATGTCACGGTGGACTTTAACGGACAAGTTCCGATTAAAATGACGCTGCCGGTACAGCAAACAATTCATGTCGATCAAGTGATACCTATTGACGGTAAAGTAAGCGTTAAGTTGCTGGGCGCATGGATTAAATTGCCACTAAAAGGCTCTGTTCCTGTAAAGGCGGACATTCCGGTTGATTTAAGCATCCCCATCGACCGAAATATCGATCTAGTCTTTAGCGCACCGGCTCAGGTTTCAATTTCTGACAAGATAAAAGTGCGCTTAGATACCAACATCATCGCTGACATTCCGGTAAAGAAATCCTTATCTATTCCTGTACTAGAGCCGCTGCGCGCCAATGTCACCTTAGATAAAGCAACCGACATCACCATTCGTGAACTGAATATCGATGTACCGCTTGAAACCATTACCTTTAGCCCGAGCGATTCGCATGGAGACAAACCTTGATCGCTTTGGCGCGCATTATTATTGGCGGCTGGATTCTGGTTGTGCTCGCGATAATCAGCTCGGTCCTCGGCTTTGTCGTGTATTCCAATGTTGTTATGGGCATATCACTAAAGCAGCAAGCGAGTTTAATTCGCTTTGATTCACCGCTGACCTTTAATACCGACATTAACAGTAACATTAGCTTTCGCTTGTTAGGCGATATACCCATCAGTGTGCCGTTAAATAATCTACGCCTTCCATTTCATATTGATGGGCACTACCAAGTGCAGTTGGATATTGATACGAAAATCCCGCTGAATTTAACGGCAGAGTTTTCTGACACTATTTTAGTTGAAACCGATTTAGAGGTAGCTGCAGGAACCGAGTTGGTGAGTGCTTGGCTGCCCAATTTGTCTGTACGCGGAACAATACCTATCCGCTTTGAATTACCCGTCGCGTTTACTGTACCTGTGAATACAAGTTTGCCGCTGAGCTATCATGGGCCGATTTCATTTTATATTAAGAAAACAATAACGCCGAATATTCAGCAAACAATTACTACCAGCATGCACTTAGATCAACTGATTTCAGCACCGATCACCAATACATTTCATGGCTCCATGCATGCCCAAGAAGCCAGTATACCAATCACGTTTGATAATGTTCTGGTGGATATTCCGTTGGAAGATATTAAATACTCCTACCCTAAGCTGTCGACTGTAGAGCATACTCCCATCTCGAGAGCAGAGCCTTAACCACTTAATAGCTTTGTATTAAGGATCAGATTTGGAATTTGAACTTTACCGCCGTGGCCCACGTCATCGCTCTGACGATGAATATATTTCGTTTCGCGAAGTACGTGACCGTTTTGATTTTCGCGGGGTAGAAATTGGCGCTTGGGTTACGCAAAAAGAACAAGAAAAAGCCGCCATCTATTTTTACGATGCGCTGTGTGATTTAACTAAAATCCTCGCAGTACCCGACGAAGTTATTTCTCTGCGGGGCACTTTGGCTCTGCAATACGGTAAAGGTGGTCGCCCTGGTGTGGCGGCCCACTACGCACCCGATCAACGAGCCTTTGCACTGGCAAAAAACGCAGGGCCAGGCAGCATTGCCCACGAATGGTTTCACGCATTCGATCATTATATTTGCAATAAAGCATTTAATATTAACAAACCGAGATTATTTGCCTCGACTGCTTGGCTGGCACAATATGCACCGATTGAGCATCCCCTTAACGCTTTGTTATTTAATTGCTATCGAGCCGTGCTGTTGGATGAATCTGGCGAACAGCCTAGTGAATTATTTTTAAGCTCCGCCGAAATGGACAAAGCCGCCGGTACAGTTTATTACAGCCTGCCAGAAGAAATGTGCGCTCGCGCTTTCGAGGCATTTGTTCAAGATGCTCATATTAAAAATAACTATTTGGTAAAAGGCACTAAACAATCAGAAGAAGCAAGGCTGGGCCTCTACCCCCAAGATGAGCAGCGAATTTTAATCAATCAAGCTTTTCAGAATTACTTTGCGCAGCTCGGACGAGCGTTAATCTTAAATAAAAGCCAATAAAAATCAACTAGAAATGATGTCTAAAGCCTAATGTCCATTCACGATTGAAGTGATAGGCCGTAGACACCTGCAGATCATGTCACTGTCATCACTCAACGTTAAATTATTATTTAAGTTTGGATCCAACTGAGAAACACCAACGCCACCTTCAACACTCCATGCACCCGTTTGCGCTGACAACAAAGTTGCAAGTAATGCAGCTATTACCGTTGCCTAAAAATGACGTTGACGCAGTGCCACCAGTAAGATTGCGGCCACGTATATCTGGTAACGCAAATAATTTGCGACCATCACCCCCGTACGTTGTTCCCAGCAGTGAATACAAAGATTGGTTTTGGTTAATCGGCAAGATTTACCCATCACATTGAGCCCAACCTTGCGGCGCCCAACCAAATCCAAACATACGGATTTCGCTTAAAAAAGGTTCAGCCATTTTCTATCCTCCCGTTTACTTTAGGTGCAGGTATCCCCCCCCAATTTGCCGTAGATGCCTGACACTATCCTTGCAGAGAAAAGACAATGACTGACAGCAGTTGCTGGAAAAACTGCGTTAAATTACGTCGATTCACCGAACAAGACCTTACTTTTATGGAACAACTGCATGCCGCAGGTCGTGCCACTGAATTAGCAATGGCACACCATCAGACGGATATGACCACGAGAGTCAACCGTCCTTGATAGTCGACTCTAGCCACCCACAAATATCATTTTCAGCAAAAAATCCTTCATATCGTCACAAATAAACCCTTGGCCGCACTACCTTAGAACCGTACACTCAATCTTTTACAACGCCGAGCGTTGGCACCTAAATGGCCGTCTTCATTTTGAACACAGCAACATGGTGTCCTCGCCGTGGTACTCACTTGATGTACCACCAGGGTTCCACCGGAAACGGTTGAGCCTCCCACATTTGGAAAGGTGTAACATGACTCTGCAAGACTCCTACGGGCGGCGCTTTAGCTATTTGCGTCTGTCGGTTACTGACGTCTGTAATTTTCGTTGCAACTACTGTCTGCCTGACGGTTACCAATGCAGCGATGACACAACGTCACTAACGGTTGAAGAAATCACTCACTTGGCTCGCGCCTTTGCGGCTCAAGGAACCCGTAAAATCCGCATTACTGGCGGAGAACCTAGCCTGCGCCACGACTTACCAGAAATCATTCAGGCTGTGGCAAACACGCCCGGTATTGAGCAAGTCGCCATAACGACTAATGGTTATAAGCTAACGAAGCATCTCCCAGCCTGGCATGCCGCCGGTCTAACGCAGCTTAATGTCAGTATCGACAGCCTAGATCCGCGCCAATTTAAAGCCATTACCGGTCACGATCGCTTGCAAGAATTACTCGATGGCATTGCGCTAGCGCAAACCCTAGGATTCAAAAACATTAAGGTTAACGCCGTATTACTGCGTGATTACAATCTTGCTGAATTCGATCATTTCTTAGAGTGGATAAAAACAACGCCTATTACTCTAAGGTTTATTGAATTAATGCAAACGGGCGATAACCAAGACTACTTCGCTGCCAATCACGTATCCGGTGAGGGCATTAAACAACGCTTAGAGGCAAACGGCTGGCAGCCTGTATTGCGTCGGGCCCATGCAGGTCCTGCGCTGGAGTTTTGCCATCCCGACTACGAAGGCCGCATCGGTTTAATAATGCCGTACAGCAACGATTTCTGTTCCACCTGCAATCGCTTACGTATTTCCTCTGTTGGCAAATTACACCTGTGCTTATTTGGTGAGCATGGCTACGATCTCCGACCATTAATGATTGCCGATAAAGAGGCTGAGCTGGAGCTGGCTTTACAGGAGCTTCTACAAGAGAAGAAAGCCAACCACTTTTTACACGATGGCGAAACTGGCGCAATCCAGCACTTTGCCATGATTGGTGGCTAATATGGATGTCATTGGAGTTGTACTCGCGGGTGGTCAATCCAGCCGCATGGGACAAGACAAGGCATTACTGTCTCTACCGAATGGTAAGACCTTGCTAGAACACAGTATCGAACTATTAAATCATCTGGGATTAAATGAGGTTGTTATTAGCCGTGCAACTCGCCCAGATGAAATAAATCAAGATATCAGCTGCATTGCCGACCAAACATCCAATCTCGGCCCGCTAAGTGGTATAGCCGCGGTTATCAATGCTCGCCCAGAAGCCAACGCATTGCTGATTATTCCTGTCGACCTGCCCTTTTTAACCAATGACCTTCTAGCAGAATTATTAGAGCACGGGCGAAACCATCAGTGCGCCAGCTATTTTTCAGAACATTATTTACCGTGTTATTTACCCATTAATAATACGACCACTTCATATATCGCGCAGCAACTTGAAAATCCCGACGCTCGACGGTCAGTACTTGGGCTATTAAAAAATGCTAACGCACTAGCGCTGCCCGTCGATAGCAACTTATTAGCAAACGCCAATACACCCGAAGAATGGCAGCGCGTATTCCGCCACTATTCATCACACAGTTTTAAAGGAATTTAATATGGCTAAAACCTATAACGACGAATTTATACCATTACAAATTTCCGTTTTAACCGTATCTGACAGTCGTACCGAAGAAACAGATACCAGTGGTCAATATTTAGTAGAAGCCATTACCGCTAGCGGACATCATATTAGTGATAAAAAAATTGTGATCGATGACGTATATAAGATGCGCGCACAATTGAGCCACTGGATTGCAGACGATCGAACTCAAGTTATTATTATTACGGGCGGCACTGGCTTTACCGAGCGCGATTCAACTCCAGAAGCAGCTGCACCTTTATTTGATAAAACCGTCGACGGTTTCGGTGAGCTATTTCGCCAGTTGTCATACGACGACATTGGCACTTCAACCATTCAAAGCCGAGCATTGGCTGGACTAGCAAACGACACCTTAATTTTCTGCATTCCTGGCTCGACCAGCGCCTGCCGAATGGGCTGGGAAAAGATTATTAAAAGCCAAATCGACAGCCGACATAAACCTTGTAACTTCGCACTACGTCTAAAGAACGTCGATAACGAATGTGAAACACGCGGGTAATCATTTATGACTGAGTTCTCTCATATTGATAGTCGTGGCGAAGCCTGTATGGTCGACGTCAGCGAAAAAACGCCAACCGTACGCATGGCGCAAGCCGAGGCTTTTATTACTATGCAGCCCGCTACGCTAGAAAAAATCGTTAGTGGCAATCATCATAAAGGCGCCGTGTTTGGTGTGGCACGCATTGCAGGCATTCAAGCAGCGAAACAGTGTGCCAATTTAATTCCATTATGCCATCCGTTAATGTTGTCGAAAGTCGCAGTTGATTTTGAAATCCAACAAGATAAAAACCGTGTACGCATCGTTAGCATGTGTAAATTAACGGGCCAAACTGGCGTCGAGATGGAAGCATTAACAGCCGTTTCGGTTGCTGCATTAACATTATTTGATATGTGCAAAGCAGTAGATCCAGCCATGCAAATTGATGGCATCCGCGTATTAGAAAAGGTGGGTGGTAAATCTGGACACTGGCATGTTAGCGGAGCTTCGCAATGAAGGTAATGTTGTTTGCACGCCTGCGTGACGATATTGGCCAACCATTTATTGATATTGAGCTGCCTGAACCGTCTAATTTGGCAACACTAAAATCTGTAATTTCACAGCGTCACTCGCTACTGGCCGATGAAATAGAGGCCGGTCGAGTATTAACCGCTATTAATCAGGTGTTATGCCACGATGACCAATGGCTAATTACCAGTACGGATGAAGTCGCTCTTTTTCCACCAATGACTGGCGGCTAAAATGGATTTCATAGCAGTGCAAAATGACGACTTCAATATCGCCAATGAATATCAGACGCTATGCGAGCAAAATACCCAAGCGGGTGCGATTGTATTTTTTAGCGGACTCGTACGTGATCGCAACGAAGGCAGTGACGTCACCGGTTTATTTCTTGAACACTATCCCGGCATGACCGAACGTTCGCTAGAAGACATCGTTAAACAAGCACGTCTGCGCTGGCCTATTTTCCATGTGCGATTAATTCATCGCGTAGGTCAACTCGGCATCAATGAGCAAATTGTTTTTGTCGGCGTAAGCAGCGCTCACCGCGAAGCTGCTTTTGATGCATGCCGATTTATTATGGATTATTTAAAAACGGACGCGCCATTTTGGAAGAAAGAAACACGAACAGATGGTGCTCACTGGATTGAAACCCAGCAAAAAGATCGAGTAGCAAAACAGGCTTGGACGAGACACCAAGCCAAACCTGAATAACCTGATGAAATAAAAAAACGCCGAAAAGTCGGCGTTTTTTTATTTCAAACTTACATTAATTGATACTTAGTCTTGCAAACGCAAGTTGTTCGAAGAGCCATCAAAACGATCCGCATTGGTTTCATTACCAAGCTTGATCATTAAACGTAAATCGTTTGGTGAATCAGCGTGAGCAATTGCATCTTCGTAAGTGATTTCGCTTTGCTCGTACAAGGAATAAAGAGCTTGATCGTAAGTCTGCATGCCGAGTTCGTTTGAACGCGCCATCAGAGCCTTCAATTCGTGTACATCGCCTTTTCGAATCAAATCCGACACCAAAGGTGTGTTCAGCAACACTTCCACCACGGCACGACGGCCACGACCGTCAGGGGTAGGAATTAATTGCTGAGCGACGATTGCACGTAAGTTAAGCGACAAATCCATCCAAATTTGCGAATGACGTTCTTGTGGAAAGAAGTGAATAACACGATCCAGTGCTTGGTTAGCGTTGTTACCGTGCAGGGTCGCCAAACACAAGTGACCGGTTTCTGCGAAGGTAATCGCATGCTCCATTGTTTCTGCTGAACGCACCTCACCAATCATGATGACGTCGGGCGCCTGACGCAGACAATTTTTTAAGGCAACCGCAAAGGTTTCAGTATCCAAACCCACTTCGCGCTGGGTAACGATACAATTGTCATGCTGGTGAATAAATTCAATCGGATCTTCGATACTTAATATGTGGCCTTTGCTATTACGATTACGATGACCAATCATCGCGGCTAGCGAAGTTGATTTACCGGCACCCGTTGCCCCCACAAATAGAATCAAACCACGCTTCGACATTGATAAGTCTTTAATAATGTCGGGTAAGCCCAATTGATCAACGCTAGGAATACGGGTTTCGATTCGACGTAACACCATGCCTGCCGTGTTGCGCTGAAAAAACGCACTCGCACGGAAACGTCCAATACCAGAGGCATTAACCGCAAAATTCAATTCTTTCTTTTCTTCGAACTCGTGTTGTTGACGTTCGTTCATCATACCAACAACAATTTCTCGGGTTTGCTCAGCACTCAATACCGTCTTATTTAAAGGCACCAGTTTACCGTGCACCTTCATCGAAGGAGGCACACCTGCAGTAATAAACAAATCCGAGGCACTCTTTTCGACCATAAGCCGTAAAAATTTTTCCATTGACACGCGGATCTACTCCTAGAAATTTTCTGGCATTTTGGCTTTTTCTCGTGCGGTCTCACGAGATATTAATCCTTTACCGACCATGTTTTGCAAGCACTGATCCATAGTCTGCATACCGTAACTCGCGCCAGTCTGTATCGACGAGTACATTTGCGCCACTTTGTCTTCACGAATCAAATTTCGAATCGCTGGTGTGCCAATCATGATTTCATGAGCCGCAATTCGACCACCGCCGTTTTTCTTTAACAAACCCTGAGACACAACGCCTTGTAGCGACTCGGATAACATTGAGCGCACCATTGATTTTTCTTCCGCCGGAAACACGTCAACAATACGGTCAATCGTTTTTGCCGCCGAGCTGGTATGCAAAGTACCAAATACCACGTGACCGGTTTCTGCCGCGGTTAAGGCCAAACGAATGGTCTCTAAGTCGCGCATCTCACCTACGAGAATCACGTCAGGGTCTTCACGTAACGCCGAGCGTAATGCTTCATTAAAACCTAGAGTATCGCGATGTACTTCACGCTGGTTGATCAGGCTTTTTTTGGATTCGTGTACGAATTCAATCGGGTCTTCAACCGTTAGAATATGGTTGTATTTGGTTTCATTGATGTAATCCACCATAGCCGCTAACGTCGTCGACTTACCTGAACCTGTAGGCCCAGTCACCAGCACAATGCCGCGTGAAATATTGGCCATGTCTTTAAAGACTTGCCCCATACCTAGCTGGTCCATCGTCAAAACCTTTGACGGAATCGTACGAAACACAGCACCCGCACCGCGATTATGGTTAAAGGCGTTCACACGGAAACGGGCAACACCTGGCACTTCAAACGAAAAGTCGGTTTCTAAGAACTCTTCAAAATCCTTACGCTGCTTATCGTTCATGATGTCGTACACCAAGGCGTGTACATCTTTATGGCCCAATGGCGGCAAATTAATTCGACGCACATCGCCGTCTACACGAATCATCGGCGGTAAATCAGCTGAAAGATGTAAATCGGATGCGCCTTGCTTCGCGCTGAATGCCAACAGTTCGGTAATATCCATAGCCACTCCTATGTAAAAAGATGCTTATCGGGTGCAACGCTAACTTTGATGACTCTAGCCTACGCTGACCGTTTCGCTGATGTCTGGTGTATCATGATCAAGACTAGCATTCGTTGACCAGGTTCACTGAATCCACACATCCTAAACAAAGCCTTTGTAATGTCTACTATTGAAACTCAATACCAGCATGTTGTTAATCGAATACACAGCGCATGTGACGCCAGTGGCCGCTCACGCGGTGATGTGTGCCTCTTAGCCGTCAGCAAAACCAAGCCTGCAGAGATGGTCGAGGCATGCTATCGCATGGGACAGCGGAGCTTTGGCGAAAACTATCTCCAAGATGGCTTAGACAAAATAACCGCTCTAAGCCACTTGTCTGATATTGAGTGGCACTTCATCGGTCCGCTGCAATCCAATAAAACGCGCCCTGTCGCTAATCACTTCCAATGGTTAGAAACCCTTGATCGCGAAAAAATAGCCGTGCGCCTCAATGAGCAACGACCAGAGAGCCTGCCACCGCTGAATGTCCTCATTCAGGTCAATATCAGCGACGAACCACAAAAAGCCGGCATCGCAACAAACGACGTTGCCACCTTCGCTCAACAGCTACAATCGTTGCCTAAGCTTAAGGTGCGTGGTCTCATGTGCATCCCTGAAGATACTCCTAATGAAGAGCACTTGCGCCATCAGTTTGAACGCATGCAGCAACTTCTTCAGGAACTTCAGCAAATCGTTCCAGAAGCTGACACCTTGTCGATGGGAATGTCAGGAGACCTAGAATTAGCCATCGCTTGTGGCTCAACCCAAGTTCGTATTGGCACCGATATTTTTGGCGCACGTAATTAGCAACACCCGCTACTCTAGAAAACAACGGCCTGTCTTATCAGCCGAATAGATACAAGGAACAAAAATGACTCAAATTGCATTCATTGGCGGCGGCAACATGGCTACCAGCATCATTGGTGGCTTAATTCGTCAAGGTAACATCAGCGCAGACTTAATCCACGTCAGCGATCCAGGTGCCGAACAGCGAGAAAAGCTTGCCGAGACATTTGCGGTTAACACGCACGCCGACAACCAAGAGGCCATCGCCAATGCCGGTGTTGTCATATTGGCTGTAAAACCGCAAATGATGAAAGACGTTCTTCTGCCGCTAAAAGCGACCTTGTCGGCACGTCAGCCGCTGATCATATCCATTGCTGCGGGAATCAACCTACCCTCACTGCAAGCATGGAGTGGCTGTAAATCCGTTGTGCGCTCAATGCCAAACACACCGGCATTAACAGGCACTGGCGCTACCGGCTTATTCGCCAGTAGTGAAGTCACCTTGGATCAACGCAACCAAGCCGATGCACTACTGCAAGCGACCGGCATTACCGTGTGGGTGAAAACCGAAGCAGAGATCGACGCAGTGACCGCCCTATCCGGTAGTGGCCCGGCGTATTACTTCCTACTCATGGAAGCAATGATCGCCGCAGGACGAGAGTTAGGTTTAAGTGAAGAAACCGCGACTAAGCTTACATTGCAAACGGCATTAGGAGCCGGACAGATGGCCATGAATGCCGATGTTAATCCCGCTGAACTACGCCGTCGCGTGACATCACCTGGTGGCACTACCGAACGAGCCATTGCCACCTTCGAAGGCGCGCACCTGCGTGACATCGTTAGCGCCGCGATGAAATCCGCCTGCAACCGTGCCGCGGAACTGAGCGAACAGCTAGGTGACTGAATAAGGCAGGATAGGCACTGGTAAATTACCGCCAGTGCCCATATGTTAAGAACATCGCCAGTCTACTGGCATAAATTAAGAGTTGATGGAGTTTTCATGTCCACCTTGTCTCAAGTAGGTATGCTTTTAGCCAACACAATAGGCAGCATGGTTCTGTTGATTGTTGTATTACGGTTTTTATTACAGCTGGTACGCGCTGACTTTTATAACCCGTTATCACAGTTTATTGTGCGCTTCACCAATCCAGCACTGATTCCACTGCGTAAAGTTATTCCGGGTTTTGGCGGCTTAGATGTAGCCTCTATCGTGCTGGCACTCATTACTCAATACCTGCTGTTAGCCATACTAGTCTTTATCGCTACAGGTTCTATTAACTTGCCCTGGCTCGCCATGATTCCTTGGGCACCGGTCGCCCTGTTCTCGCTAATTTTAAAGATCTATTTTTGGGGTCTTTTAATCACAGTTATTGCATCTTGGATTGCGCCTAACTCCTACAATCCAGCGCTAATACTGATTAATCAAATACTGGAACCTGCCATTCGACCAATCCGTAAAATACTACCTGACATGGGCGGATTAGATTTATCACCGATTGTTGTCTTTCTAAGCATCCAAGTGATTGAAATCGCCGTACTAGGCCCCCTAGCCCAAGCAGTAGGTATGCCCGCAGGCCTTATGTTGTAAAGCATGAATCTTTTCTACCAATGGCAGGATGGGGATCTTATCCTCACCTGCCACCTCCAGCCGAAAGCCAGTAAAGATGAGTTTGTCGGCGAATACGGCGAAGCGATCAAAATCCGAATTAAAGCCGCCCCGATTGAAGGTAAAGCCAACGCTGCCCTGATTGCCTTCTTAGCCAAACAGTTTGGTGTCAGCAAGCGTGATGTTGAGTTAATTAGTGGTGAGTTGAATAAGCATAAGCGGGTGCGAGTATCGCAGCCAAAGAAGATACCGGAGGCGTTGGCGGCTGTTTTGTTGTAGCTGCTGGTTCTTTTCGCAATAAAACAAAAGGTATGTATTTCTCAAGATTTATTTACTCGGAGACCTGGTAGGAGGTACTCAGGGAGCGCCAGCGAGCAGTGCAGAAAGCAGTGATAATATTTTCGAGCTCATCGCGACTACGAACAAAATGCGTTCGTTGAATCGCTCCTACAAGCCCACCGAATACGCCCAAAAATTTTTCAAATCCACTCGAATTCCCGAGCAGCTTCCCTCCCAGAGAAAAGCGCCTCACACAGTGAATGAGAACCCTCTTTAATCCTGCTACACTGCGCTGCTAAAATTTGAACCCCTAGTTACGGATATCCACCCTCGATGCCGGATGTTATTCCTCATGATTCCGTCGGTCTGGTCAGCCCGAGAACACAGCATTTCGATGAGCCTCTGACGTTACGCAGTGGCCGTGTGTTGCCGCAGTATGATCTTGTCTACGAAACCTACGGTGAACTGAACGCCGATTGCTCTAATGCCATTTTGATTTGTCATGCATTAAGTGGTGATCATCATGCGGCGGGCTATCACAGTATGGATGATAAAAAACCCGGTTGGTGGGATTCGTGTATTGGCCCCGGCAAACCCATTGATACACGCCGTTTTTATGTTGTTGCGTTGAATAATCTAGGTGGTTGCGCAGGTTCCACTGGACCAACCAGCATCAACCCAGAGACTGGGGAGGTATACGGCCCAGAGTTTCCGATTGTTGCGGTACGCGATTGGGTACAAAGCCAAGCACGCTTAGCCGATGCTTTAGGCATCCAGCAATGGGCCGCAGTGGTCGGTGGCTCTCTGGGTGGTATGCAGGTATTGCGCTGGTCTATACAGTACCCTGATCGTGTTAAGCATGCCGTCGTCATTGCCTCTGCACCTAAGCTTTCGGCGCAAAATATTGCGTTCAACGAAGTCGCACGTCAGGCCATTGCTAAAGATCCGGACTTCCACGATGGTTGGTATCACAAGCACGGTACCATCCCTAAATCCGGCTTAATGCAGGCGCGTATGTTAGGTCACCTGACCTATTTATCCGATGATGCCATGCGCGAAAAATTTGGCCGCGAACTGCGTGAAGGCAAATTGAACTTCAGCTTTGCGCCTGAATTTGAGGTCGAGAGTTACTTACATTATCAGGGCGAAAAGTTCAGCACACGCTTTGACGCCAACACTTATATGTTGATGACTAAGGCGCTGGATTACTTCGACCCTGCCCGCGACTACGACAACGATTTAGTAAAGTGTTTAAGTCAGTCTAAATGCGATTTTCTTGTAATCTCGTTCACGACCGATTGGCGCTTTGCACCTGAGCGCTCGTTAGAAATTGTTAATGCATTAACCCATGCTGATAAAAACGTCAGTTATGCCTGTATTGAATCAACTAATGGCCACGACGCCTTCTTGCTGCCCATTCCACGCTATCTCAATTTATTCCATGCCTACATGGAACGCGTGGCGACAAGCTGCAATCTACCGGAGGTAAGCGCATGAGCGGCCTACGCGAAGATCTCGCTATTATTCAACAATGGGTGAAACCGAACAGCCAAGTTCTCGACTTAGGTTGTGGTGAAGGTACGTTGTTACGCTACCTTCAAGATAGTAAAAATGTACGCGGCTATGGCTTAGAGATTGACGACGATAAAATTACCGCCTGTATTCGCAACGGTGTTAATGTTATTGAACAAAATCTTGATAATGGCCTCAGTAATTTTCGCGATAGCAGCATTGATACGGTCATAATGACCCAAGCACTGCAAGCGGTACAACGCCCTGACCTACTGTTAGATGAAATGCTACGCATTGGCAAAGAGGCTATTGTCACCTTTCCTAACTTTGGCTACTGGCGCACGCGTTTTTACCTTATGCTCAAAGGCCGTATGCCGATGTCGGAAACATTGCCATACAACTGGTACGATACTCCGAATATTCATATGTGTACCTTCCGTGACTTTGAAGTGTTATGCCGGGGAAAAGGTATTCGTATTTTAAATAAAACCGTTGTCGACGATCAGCATAAAGAACACTGGCGCATGCAAGTATGGCCAGCTATGTTGGGCGAGATTGCGGTTTACCACATCACAAGGAGATAGACTGATGAAATCACTAATCTTACGTCAATTTGCTCACTTTATTGCTGCTGTTCTTGTTTTATTGAGCGCTAGTGCACAAGCCGCTGATACCGGTGAACAGAAAAAGGTTTTTGGTAAATATGAAGTTCACTACATTGGTTTAAATTCGAGCTTTTTACCTGAAGACGCTGCTGCGGCATACAACATCCCGCGCTCTCGCTCGTTAGGTTATTTAAGCATCTCTGTCCTTAAGGACGAAGGCGGTGAATTAGCTGTGCCTGTTGGAGCAAAACTGACGGGGACTATCCGTAATTTAATTGGTCAGCTGCGTGAACTTGAATTTCGTGAAATTCGAGAAACTAATGCGGTGTATTACATTTCGACCTTCCGCTTTGACGATAAAGACATGTACACAATTGACCTAAAAGCGACACCAGAAGGCCAACCACGTACTTTTGATGTCACTTTTAGTCAGCAATTTTATCAAGAATAGTGTTATCGAATTCCGATAGATTGAGCGAACGAAAAATATGACCACCAAAATCGTATTGGCCAGTGGCAATGTAGGAAAGCTGCGTGAATTTTCAGCTATGTTCACGCAGCACTTCGCCAATGCCAATGTCGAGCTGATTCCGCAGACAACCTTAGGTGTCGATGATGCCGAAGAAACTGGCCTTAGCTTTGTAGAAAACGCCATTCTAAAGGCACGGCACGCCTGCGCCATCACCGGCTTACCAGCCTTAGCTGACGATTCGGGGTTGGAAGTGGATATATTGCAGGGCGCACCGGGTATATACAGTGCGCGCTACTCTGGCCAAGGTGACATGGCCAACAATGAAAAATTATTAACCGCTTTAACTGGCATTCCTGAAGAACAACGCAAAGCCCGTTTTCAATGTGTACTCGTTTATATGCGTCACGCCGAAGATCCAACACCACAAGTGTTTCAAGGCTGCTGGGAAGGCCGAATTGTTAACCAAGCCGCCGGTACTGAGGGCTTTGGCTACGATCCTGTGTTTTATGTGCCGAGCGAAGGCTGTACCGCCGCGAGCCTAAGCAAAGAGCGTAAAAATCAGCTGTCTCATCGTGGCCAAGCGATTAAAGAAGTATTGCAACGCTGGCGTCTTTAACAACGCCAGTTATTTATATCGCAGCCCAATAGTCGGCTGCACCTTCCTCGACAACAGCGACACAACAGGCACATTTCCTTGGATATTTTAGAACAACTCGAAAGCAAAGTTTTAGACGCTATTTATGCATTAGAAACACTGCGCAGCGAACGTGACAACTTAACAAAAGAACTAGAAGAAGGCTGCGAAGAGCTTGCTCAACTGCGTATGAAGCTAGCCGATGCAGACACGCAACTTTTTGAAGCAGCAGAGCGTTTAGAGCACCGCGACACCGCACTATCAGCGTTACAGCAACAACTGGAATCAGCGAAAAAAGACAACGTACGCTTAACCCATGAAAAAAACCAACAGGATGCAAAAATAGCTGGATTACTTGAAGCCATCGAGCAGTCAGTTACGGCCTGAAAGTCTGATGACCCTACCACCACTCCGTCTCGACATTCACGTCCCGTGGTGAATACGCAAATGCCCCTATTGTGACTTCAACTCACACAAAGCAGATGTCGAGCTACCCGAAGCTGAATACATCAACGCCCTACTCGCCGATTTAGATCGCGATCTTATTTGGGTGCAAGGGCGTGAAATCCAGAGCATATTTTTTGGCGGTGGCACGCCCAGCTTATTATCAGCAGCAGCTTATGAACGCTTGTTTGCAGGTCTGCAGCAGCGTTTAACCTTTGCTGCCGACATTGAAATTACCTTGGAAGCAAATCCAGGTACATTCGAGGCTGAGAAATTTTCCGCCTACCGCAAACTCGGTATTAATCGCTTATCAATCGGTATTCAAAGTTTTAATCCTGAGCACTTGCAAGGCTTAGGGCGAGTGCATGATCGTGATCAAGCGTTACGCGCGATAGAGATGGCCAATCTGGCAGGTTTCGATAATTTCAATTTAGATTTAATGCATGGTTTGCCTAATCAAACCATTGAGCAAGCATTAGATGATCTGAACCAAGCGTTGAGTTTTAAGCCCAACCATTTGTCGTGGTATCAACTCACCATTGAACCCAACACCGAGTTTTATAAACGCCCGCCAACACTGCCGGAAGACGATACCCTTTGGGACATTCAAGAAGCTGGTTTAGCTTTATTGCAGCAAAATGGTTACGAGCATTATGAAATCTCTGCCTTTAGTAAACCGGGCAAACAAGCGCGCCACAACGTGAATTACTGGCAATTTGGGGATTATCTAGGGATTGGGGCCGGTGCTCATGGAAAGATTACGCTAGCCGACAGCGGTGAGATTTTCCGCACACAAAAAACTCGCTTACCGAAAGATTACTTAAACCCAGATACCTTACGCGCCACAACCATGGAATCCATTGTCGCTCAAGATATTGGCTTAGAGTGTTTAATGAACGCACTACGGCTAAAAGAAGGCATTTCGGTTAAAGATTTTGAAGAGCGTACCGGATTATTGCTGTCTGCTGTCGAAGATCCTGTAAGAAAAGCTCAGCAACTTGGCTTATTGCATATCGATGATAGAATTTATGCTAGCGACAAAGGACAACAATATCTCAACAATTTATTATCCTTATTTTTAACCGAAGATAAGTAACTCAGTATTCACCAGCTACGCCACTTGGTGTAGCTGTGATACTTCTCGTAAATAATTTAATCCACCGTTTTTTCCCATCTCATATCCAGCCGTTAATCTATCTAACTTCATGGTTAAACGACTCACATTGAATTCTGGCGGCGGTGCAATCACATGTACGATACAATCATCCGGCGGATTATCAATAAAATCCAAACTGGCATTGTAGTCATCACTACGAAACAGCATAGCGCTGAGCAACTGAGAGTTACTGGAGTTATAGCCAATTAATCGTTCCATCATCCACTGTGACGACGCTGGCTTTTTCCGATATCCACGCGGACGCGATAACACCACGGTGATATCTCTCGCTCCCATGTTATAGGCTTGGCGTACGGGAATTGAATCCGCTACACCACCATCCACATAGTATTCTCCATTAACGAGTGGCTGATCTCGATAGGCAAATGGGATTGCACACGTAGCCACCATTAAGTCGTGAACATTTTCTGCAGTGACACGAATGTAATGTGCGCTACCAGTTTCCACATGAGTAATAGCGGCATACATAGGAATAGCATCGTTAAATTGCTCAGACGCTAGCGGTAACTGTTGGTTTGCGTAATTCCACAACCAATGAATATCAGTGAGATGCCCACCACGAAAAAAACGCACAGGATTAAAGAATTCACGCTGACGTGCATATTCCAAAATCGCACGCTTGCTGCGTTCAGGTTGATGACTGATATAACCGGTTAAATTGGTTGCGCCGGCTGATACGCCGATAGCAAAGTCAAAGTCTTCATGGCCTGCAAGCATAAGAGTATCGAGCACACCACTGGCAAAAATGCCACGCATTGCGCCGCCCTCGACGACGAGAGCTGAACGAGGAGACGTCATAGCGGACCTCCATGGGAAAGTAGAACATTACACAGAGTAGTTCTGCAGAGTAAACCTAGGACTCGGTTTACGATATTTAATAAATTTTATCGAGGTGATAGTTTTTATACAGCATAAAACCAGCACAGGTAAGACAAAGAGGCCAATAACAAGGATATAGCGCGGTGCAATCAGCGCAAAGACTGAAAACACCGAACAGTGACTACTCCCGAGTAACGACCAACTGCTTAAATAAAGCTACATCTTGCAAACTTTCAAAACTTGCATCAATGCCTGCTTGTTCGCGTAGCGTCTCTGACTGCGCAATAGCGCTTTCCAAGTCTCGTAGCGCTTCGTCTACATAGCCACTCTCAGCATGCGCACAAGCCCGCTGATACAAGGCATGGCTATTATCAGGATCAATAGATAACGCACGATTAGCTAGGCTAGTAGCCCATTGCGTTTGCCCCATACCCAATGCGGCATCCGCCTTGTAGGTTAATGCCTCAAGATCATCAGGACGTACTTCAAGAATTTGATCATAGATAGCAATTTTGCTTTGCGGGCTAGCTTCTTGTGAAGCTTTAAGCCACAGAGAATGAACCTCATTGGTTAATTCAATCTCTTCTTGGGTCGCTGCAATATGACGCGATTTATGGTGTAACTCGCGCTCTAGTTTATCTAAGCGAGCTTCGTAGGAATCTGTTATACGTTTTATTTCTTCATTAGCGAGTGTGCCCACACGCTCTTTAATTTCTCGTAAAGAATTCCAACCCACTAAGACCAGTAGAGTTGAAGCACCCGCAATTAGATAAAAGAAATAGGTTACGGTATCGGTTGCATATGCCAGCGCTTTATCCGCAACACTCAACTCACGGTCAACCACTTTTTCAGTCAACTCAAGATGGGTATCGGCGATCATTTGCCGTAAATTTTTTACTTCATCTAATAAATAGCGCTCAGTAAAAGCGCTATATAAAGGTGCTTGTAGTGAATTAATTGTTTCTTCTGCTTGGGCAACGCTTTGCTCATGCGTTATTGCTTCAGCTTGATCATTTACCGGCTCAGCATGAGCACGAGTCGGTAAAAGAACCAAGGCAGAAACAAACAACAACATCGAAAGCATTAAATGCAGAGCAACTTTTATTACGCTGTTTGTTCTGCTACCCATGAATCACAATGCTCCACTAGTTGGGAATGCAAGGCTTTCACAGCCGTGCCATAGTCTTGGTCAGCAACTAAAAACATCATGTCAACCTGACGCATTGCTTGGTGTACCGACAGTATATTTACGTTCGCATCTGACAATGCAGCAGTAGCCGACTTTAATAAGCCAGGCACTTTCATATCACTACCAATTGCACTAACTAAGGCTAATTTTTCAACACGAATATCGGCTTCCACATACGCTTGTTGTAAACGATCCATCAACCAATTAATCCGTCGTTTATTGCCTTTCAGATAAAAAGTAACTGTATTAGCATTAAAGTCTTTAGTTAATACCCGTACGCCAGATTCCAGAACGAGATCATTCATTTTCTGGCCGTAGCTAGAGTCGCCGACCATATCTTGATCGAAAATCTCTAAACCCCAGACGTTACGTGCACCAGCAATGATTTCTACCTTCGGCTTTTTGCTACTGTAGTCATTACGAATTTCCGTACCATTGTGCTCAGGCTCAAAGGTGTTTTTTACACGTAAAATAATATTCTTTTTACGTAAACCTGCTGCAGCGCGAGGATGGATAGCCTCCATACCCAAGTTGGCTAGCTGATCGGCCACATCGTAATTTGTTAAACCGATAGGCTGCACATTGTTCGCACCAACCAGCATAGGGTCGGCGGTACTCAAGTGATATTCTTTATGAATCACCGCTTCACGCGCACCAGTTACCGTCGCGATTTTACTGAAGGTCATTTCGCTGTAACCGCGATCATAGGTACTCATTAAACCTTCACGGCACTGGGTATAACCAGTAACAATCGGCATCTCCGTCGCTAGATCAACATCAGAAAATGCATAAGTAATATGTTCATCAAATGATTTTTGTGTATCTGAACGCCAGTTGGTTAAATCAATAAAACGTGCATTCACATCATGCAATCGCAACAGCTGCACTGAGTTATAAGCACTGTGCGCTTCACCCATTGCACTAAGCATCTCGCGAACACGATGAAGGTGATCATCTAAATGGAAGTGGCCAAAAGAACAAACTACCTCAAGATTTTCTAGGCAATCTTTAACATCCGCCATACGTCCTTGAATAAATTGATCGGCACGTTTACGCACCAGTTTATGCTCAGCAAACATATCTGCGTTGATATCCAACATCATCTGCATGACTTCGTTTAGCTTATCTTGCCAAGGACGATTTTCATCCATTTCAGCAAACAGAGCATACACTCCAGGCTCACCGGTTTTTTTATGTTCAAGCAGAGCGTTGGTTAAACCCGAGTATGCCGAAACCACGAAAATACGTTGATAATAAGACGTGGCATCTTGGCTATATGGTACTTGCTTACGCAACCAGATATTATTTAAAACATCGTTGTAACTGCTCATCGAAGTGCCGCCAATTTTCTCCACACTATGGATATTATTGAAACCGCGATTCGAATTTTTCTTCATACTGGTCATTATTTTATTTCCTGAAATTTCTTATTGAATAAGTTTATATCGCCCGCTGAGGGAGATGATTTCAGGACGTCAATCTGCCAAGGCTTCACCATCTAACGCGTACACGCCATTCTCATCGTGAATTTCTTTACCATTTAGCGGTGGATTAAACACGCACGCCATTTCCATATCTTCAGTAGCGCGTAACAGGTGATTATCGTTTTTATCTAAAATGTACAATGTGCCAGGTTCAATCGGATAGATTTTACCATCCGCTACCGTTTCAACCTCACCGCGCCCACTCATGCAATAAACCGACTCCAAATGATTTTGATACCAGATCGGTGTTTCGGTATTGGCAAAGATGGTGGTGATATGAAATGAAAAACCCATATTATCGTTTTTCAACAACATACGAACACTCTCCCAAGTGCCACCATTTATTGCGCGCTCAGAGTTTTTACAGTCTTTTAATGTACGTACAATCATGTTTCTTTAGTCCTCTAAATTAAGATGCTTTTGAAATTTGCTCGGCCATGACATCGCCAATACATGACTCCAAAATTTCGAGGCCCTTCAACAACTGATCTTCTTCAATCGTCAGTGGTGTTAAGATCTTAACTACTTGGCTATCCGAACCACTGGTTTCAATAATCAAACCACGGGTAAATGCCAGTTCCGTAATTTTTCCAGCAACTTCACCATTTGCACATTCTAGGCCCTGCATAATGCCACGACCCTTGTGCTTCAATTGACCACCGTGCTCTGCTTGAATTTCTTTTAAGCGACGACGAATAATGCTGGCTTTATGTTGTACTGATTTACTAAAAGTATCATCAGCCCAATAGCACTCTAGCGCACGACGTGCCGTTACGAATGCATGGTTATTACCGCGGAATGTACCGTTGTGCTCACCTGGCGACCAAGTATCAAGTTCTTCTTTTAATAACACTAACGCAAACGGCAAACCGTAACCGCTGAGTGATTTAGATAAAGTAATGACATCTGGCTGAATACCAAATTCTTCAAAGCTAAAGAATGTGCCACTACGGCCACAGCCCGCTTGAATATCATCAACGATTAATAACATTTCATAGCGCTTACATAGGTCTTGCAAGCCTTGCATCCACTCTTTACTGGCGACGTTTAACCCGCCCTCACCTTGAATACACTCAACAATGACTGCGGCAGGATGACCTAAACCTGATGACTTATCTTTTAACGCTTTTTCAAAATACGACAGCGTATTAAAGTCGCCAAGGTAACCGTCAAATGGCATAAACTGCACACCAGGTAATTCCATACCAATCGACTTTTTATAGTAGCCATTGGCGGTAACCGCAGCAGCGCCTTGAGTCACGCCATGAAAACCGTTGGTAAACGAAACAACCGTTGAGCGACCAGTATTCATGCGCACAATTTTCAATGCAGCTTCAACCGCGTTAGTACCTGTAGGACCAGTAAATTGAACCTTGTAGTTCATATCACGCGGTTCAAGGATCAAGTCACGGAAGGTTTCCAAAAACGCACCCTTGGCTTCGGTATGCATATCCAAACCATGAGTAATACCGTCACTCTCAATATATTCGATGAGCGCCTCTTTAAATTTTGGATTGTTATGGCCGTAGTTTAACGTGCCAGCTCCACCCAAAAAGTCGATATATTCTGTGCCCTGATCATCCGTCAGAAGTGCATTTTTGGCGGTTTTAAATGTCACCGGAAATGAACGACAGTAACCACGAACGTTCGATTCAATATCTTTATAAATACCCATAAATTTTACTCCTGAAGATGTGCGCGGCTTGTCGTAGATTTACTACCGACAAACGCTTTAAAAGGACCGATATGAACCAGCATTTCTGTATCATGCTGGCCACCGAAATGTTGCTCTCGATCGAACATGACACGCGTATTTAGAGGCGCATCATTTTCTCGAGAAAGCTTTTTGAACGTGTTCCACGAGGCATCATTGCCAGTCGTGATACTCGTGTGAAGATGGCGAACTCGACCGTAATGGCGAGTCAATAATTTAGAAAGCATGCGGCTGGCCAAGCCTTGGCCGCGAGCTTCTTCACCTACTGCTACCTGCCAAACAAACAAGGTGTCTGGCTGGTCGGGTAAGAAATAACCCGAAACAAAACCAACAACTAAGCCGCCTTGCTCCGCGATCACACACGTGTCGCGAAAATGAGAGCACTGCAACAAGTTGCAATACATAGAATTTTCATCAAGAGGCTTACAGCGGCCAATCAGCTGGTGAACGGTAGATCCGTCCTCGGGATTGGGCTTACGCATGGTGATAATGCTTTGTTCTGTATTCGTTGTTGCGTTTTTCTGAGCCAGAGACTGGTTCATAACATTCATCAGAGTCCGCGTACCGGTGTGGCTTTTGATCGCCCGCACCATTACGTACTCAGTCATTTGCTTAGTACACGAAACAATTTAACACCGTTTGATTTTATTTACAACACTAAACATGTATGCTTTCAACACAGCAAAATAACGCACCAGAATCATGAAGGTGTCATTTATTGGCAAAAATAACGCACAATCACGATGCAATATCACATTAAATAAGACTTTTTTCGTACAAAAAACGAAACAATATACATAGACGTCTATTCAATTAGGCACATCAATTTAGCCGCAATGGTGATCCGAAGAGGATCAGGAGTCAGCATGACCGCAAATATTTCGTACTCTATAGATAAGAAAACCGCTAAAATACCCACGCCGCCAATTTCTAAAGCCTACAAAGACGATATGAATCGATACGATGAAGTGTTGGTATCCCTGCGACGAATTATCCGCGCAACGGACATGCACTCGAAAAAGTTAAGTAAGATCTCTGGGCTAACATCCCCGCAACTACTGATATTGCAGACATTGCGTTTACATTCAGAACTGACGGTGGGCGAATTAGCGCGCAAGATCAGCCTGTCACAGGCAACCGTGACCACCATTATTGATCGCTTAGAAAAGCGTAATTTTGTGAAACGCGAACGCGGTAGCGTCGATAAACGCAAAGTCTTCGTGTATCTCACCCCCGAAGCTGATGCGGCGTTGCTGAATGCGCCGAAGCCGCTACAAGAGAGCTTCGTGCAACAATTCCAAGATCTGCACGACTGGGAGCAAACCATGATACTGGCCGCACTTGAGCGTGTGGCCTATATGATGGATGCACAACACATAGATGCATCACCGGTACTTGATCTAGGCCAGCTAGATCGAATTGATCCGAGTCATTAATCACTGATTATGCAAAAAAGGGGGCTTTTTAAGGAGCGCCCTATCACAACCTTACACAACTCCGAAGGCTTCCTCGTACCAAACTTGAAATTCAGTAGCCCCTCTTATCCCGTCAAAGCCCTCATCACTATCAATATGAGCTTTAGAGAGGCCATTATGTTTTAGAGCGCAATTCAACCAAAAAACACACTTACTTACATCTTTTTTCATTGACCAAAATTTGGCTAGATTTATGGCTATCACTGGTCCAATCTTTTCACTACAACTACTAAAATAAGCACTAGCCGTAGCAGTTAGCCGGTCAGCCTCATCAGGATTTTCTGAATTAACAAACATAGCCTTTATACTCAGAGAATATCCATAATCGTAAAGAACATCACTATTACCTGGTTCTATCTGTAGCGCTCTCCGGTATTTTTCTTCCGCTTCAAGAAAAAGACGATAGGCATCTACTGGATTAATATCAATTAAAAATTGAGCTTCTTCACTCAATAAATTTCCCCAATTATATAGAGCTTCAAGCCTGTCAGGATTAATTTGAAAGGCTTGATAATAAGCATTTTCCGCAGCCCGCCAGTTACGACGAGATCGTTCTAAATTCTCTAAGATCAACGATTTAGCAATACACCCAAGCAAATATCCTAAATATAAGTGCATCTCATAATTATCAGATTCAATTTTTATAGCTAATTGAAGTTTCTCCTCTGCAGCCATCCATAAAAAAAGAGCCGCTTTAGGGTTATTAGGAAGCAGCTGGTCTGCCTCTCCTCCCAATGATTTCGCATATAAATAAACAACTTCTGCGTCATTCACTTTAACAGACAAAGCCCGCTGATATTCATTTCTTGCTTGACCGAATAAATGTCGACATTCCTGTAAATCAGAAGCTCCTATAAAACCTGCCTTGACATAATATAAATAACCCAAATCCCTGCTATTCTCATACAATGCTAATGTAGAAATTTCATCACTACGTATCCGTTGACTGGCATTTGAAAAATTAGCCTCCGCCTCGGATAATAGCTGTTCAATACCTTCATGCAAACCAATAGAGATAAGACAAACTACTTGCTGCGTTAAAACAACTCCAAAATTATGATAGATTTCATAGTCGTCTGGTCCAAACTTAATAGCACATCGAAAATTCTCTTTCGATTCGGACCAAAAGTTTATAGACTTCTCTCGATCATATTGAAAGGTACTTTGAGCTTCATCTCCTAATAAATTGGCAAGATTATAGAATGCTTCGTACATATTTGGATTTACTTTCAAAGCCTGCAAGTATGCCATTTTAGATTCAGAAAATAATCGACTACGATCGGAAGAATTATCTATCTTAATACTTTTCGAAGATTCAAGAATATAATTACCTTTAAGCAAATAAGCCCAAGCAACATCAATTCGCTTTTCTATTGAAAAACAACTTCCATTATCAATCCAATCGTCGATTACTTGTTGATACTCCCCTTTTAAAATCAACGTTTTAAAACTAATTTCAGAAAGCATTTCAAGAGTACTTTTTTTAGCCTCATCGAGCATCGCCTTCCAGCCACGCAAGAGAAATTCCGCATACAAACCACCTGTAGAAAAATCAATATTTTCAGTAAGTAAATTTTCCATATGATTAAATGGATTTAACAATATCGAAGGTGGAAAGCAGTCAAGCTTCTGTGCTAACTTAGTCATAAAATCATCCGCACTCTGCCCACCTAAAAAATAAGTACTCTTATTTTTTAGGAATTTTTCTTGAGACGCTGACGGCTTATTACTATAGTCAACCCAGTATAAACCTCGATCAAACCCCGATGTTTTCGCCATTTCATCGAGGACCTCGGATAAAGGATCAGCCTCACCACTATACCCAATGACAACCCATATAATTTTACTACCAGTATTTCTAACAATTTCTTCTAATGTTTTTTTGTGCTCATTGAGTTCATCAGCTCCATTTAGCATTACAAATCCAGTATGCTGGCCATTAAGATAGAAAACTGACTTAGCTACAATACGCTTTTCATTAAAAGTTTTAGAAACTGCTAAATCATATACTGCAGGAAAGCAACCAACCATTGAGCAGGCGCGGAGAATCAAGGGGTCAAAATTAACCGTTAGAATTCTGCTTATATGATTCTTTAGAAACAATTTTGCTAAAGCAAGATAAGCCCAATTAATTCTCGCTTTATCAATATGATTAATTATAAGTCTGTCTCGATCTTCAACGTTCAACTTCCCCATTAAATCATTATAACTCTTGCTTACTGAACCATCGTAAACCTCACGGTGTCGCTCCTTAATTTCATTAATCAGTTCATTGGCCAAGGGAATACCAGAACTTTTAGAGCACCCAGCACCAATGAGGAACACACACTCGCCACCTGCCTTCTTTATACTTTCAGCAAGATCATCAACCGTACAACTTTGGTAACCCCTATTCATAACTCTTCCTTCACAGTTTCCAATGCTTCGGTACCAATATTGATTTGTCGAGTTTGCATTAGATTTGGCATAAACTATAACCACTTCCCGAGCTATCAGGCTATAAATAGCTCTACCAATTTTTGAATTGCTGTCAGATCAATGAAGCTGTCTCAAAACCGATACACTCTTTATCTTTGATTAAATGGAGAATTCTATGACCGACGTCGTTATTGTTGCCGCTACGCGCACCGCTATTGGATCTTTCGGCGGCTCACTCGCCGGTATTCAGGCGACCGATTTAGGTGCTTTGGTAATACGAGCGTTAATGGAAAAAACCGGCATTGCTGGTGAAGAGGTCAATGAAGTATTAATGGGCCAAGTGCTCACCGCTGGAGCAGGGCAAAACCCCGCGCGCCAAGCGGCAATTAAGGCTGGATTGCCAGCAACGACCTCAGCAATGACGATCAATAAGGTATGCGGCTCGGGCTTAAAAGCATTGCACCTCGCAGCACAAGCCATTGCTTGTGGTGATGCCGACCTGATTATCGCTGGCGGCCAAGAATCAATGTCGAACGCCCCTCATGCCCTACCGAACTCTCGTGACGGTCAACGTATGGGCCCTTGGACTATGGTTGATACTATGGTTGTTGACGGCTTATGGGATGCATTCAACGATTACCACATGGGTATCACCGCAGAAAATATTGCCTGTGAATATGATATTAGCCGTGAAGAACAAGACGCTTTTGCCGCGGCCTCGCAGAGCAAAGCGTTGGCAGCCATTGAGGCCGGTCGCTTTGTTGATGAGATTACCCCCGTCTCGATTCCACAGCGTAAAGGCGACCCTATCATTTTCGCCACCGACGAAGGCCCACGCGCTGGCATAACCGCAGAGAAGCTAGGCGGTATGCGTCCAGCCTTCAAAAAGGACGGTACAGTAACCGCAGGTAATGCATCATCTCTAAATGACGGAGCAGCTGCGGTAATGCTCGCAAGCAAAGAAAAAGCAGAAGCCCTAGGGTTGCCGATTTTAGCGACCATCAAGGCTTACGCTAACGCCGGTGTTGACCCGAAAATCATGGGCACAGGCCCAATTCCGGCCACGAAAAAATGCTTACAAAAAGCCGGTTGGAGCGTGAGCGATTTAGACCTCATCGAAGCCAACGAAGCCTTTGCGGTACAAGCTTTATCAGTGAACAAAGGTTTGGAATGGGATGCTGAAAAAATTAACGTTAACGGCGGCGCTATTGCGCTTGGCCACCCAATTGGTGCGTCAGGCTGCCGTATTCTCGTAACCTTACTGCACGAAATGATTCGTCGCGATGCACACAAAGGCCTAGCCACTTTATGCATCGGTGGTGGTATGGGTGTGTCGTTAGCAATCGAGCGCTAAACGGCTCATTGCATCACTATAAAACGGGGCGTTATGCCCCGTTTTTATTAGCCATCAATTAACCTAATTCTGCTCAACAAACTTCACGTTTACTGTGGCAGTTTTCTTCAATGCCTCTTAAGCTGAGTGAATTAAAATTCTACGCGAAGGACAGCTTTATGACTTCTGCTCACACCGTGCCCGGTCAGATGATGACCCAGCCTTTAATTATTTCTGATTTACTCGAATATGCAGCGATGCATCACGGTTCGCACGGGATTGTTAGCCGACGTTTAGAAGGCGATATTCATCAATATACGTATCGCGATGCCTTAGCCCGCAGCAAGCAATTAGCCAATGCATTAATCGCGATGGGCGTTCAACCCGGAGACAGAGTGGCTACGCTGGCGTGGAATGGCTATCGCCATTTTGAGTGCTACTACGGGATATCCGGTATTGGTGCTATCTGCCATACCGTAAATCCACGTTTATACAGCGAACAAATTGAATACATCATTCAACACGCTGAAGACTGCTATGTGTTTTTAGATGCTTGTTTTGCTCCATTACTCGAAACAATTGCTGACAAGCTTACATCAGTGAAGGGCTTCATCTTAATGATTGATGAAGACAAGATGCCGCCAACAACGCTCCCAAATGCGCAAAACTACGAAACATTACTAGCGTCACACAGTAGCGAGTATGTTTGGCCTCGCTTAGAACACGATAGTGCCGCCTGCTTGTGCTACACATCCGGCACGACTGGCAACCCTAAAGGGGTTTTATACTCACAAGGCTCTACCGTGTTGCATGCGTATGCGAGTCGCAACCCTGATGCATTATGCGTAGGTGCCGACAGTGTCGTCATGCCGGTGGTGCCCATGTACCACGTATGCGCATGGGGGATGCCTTACATAGCGCCTATGTCTGGCGCTACCTTGGTGCTGCCAGGCGAAGGCATGGACGGGCCGGATTTATATGAGCTGATTAACCACGCTAAAGTCGATTTAATGCTCGGCGTGCCGACAATTTGGTTGCGTTTGGTCGATTATTTAAAGGCCAATAAGCTCAGTATTCCGTCAGTTAAAACCGTCGGTGTTGGTGGCTCTGCCTCACCACGCTCGCTGGTAGAAACCTTAGATAAAGATTTCGGAATCTATTTATTGCCTATTTGGGGCATGACAGAAACCTCACCACTGGCAACACTAGGTGCACCGACAAAAGCCATGCAGTCGATGACCGATGATGAACGCTATCGCTTGCAAACCACCGCCGGTAAGCCGATGTTTGGTTTTGAAATGGAAATATTTAACGACGACGATGAGCCACAACCACACGATGGTAAGAGTCGCGGCTATTTACGCGTACGCGGCCCTTGGGTATTGAGCAGCTACTACAAAGTGGATAAGGCCGACTCTTTTTTCATTGATGCGAATGGAAAGTCTTGGTTCGATACTGGCGATATTGCCGTGATTGATGCCAATAGTTATTTGCAAATTGTGGATCGCGCTAAAGACGTGGTGAAATCTGGCGGAGAATGGATTTCTAGTATTGATCTAGAAAATGCCGCCGTTGGTCATCCATGTGTGAAGGAAGCCTGCGTCATTGGCGTACGGCATAAAAAATGGGACGAACGACCACTACTATTTTTAATCAAAACCGACAATGGCGATGTCAGCAAAGAAGAAATTTATACTTTCCTAGAACAGCACGTGGCGAAATGGTGGTTACCGGATGATATTTTATTTGTCGATGAACTACCGCATACCGCAACAGGCAAGCTGCAAAAGCGAACCCTGCGAGATGAATACATCGACTATTTAATTAAAGATTAACATCCATCGTTTTAGTAAAAGCTACTAGAGATCATTCGACCTCTGGTAGCCGCACTGCCATCCAGCTTCCTGCGACGCCCATCACCGACAAAATCAAAATAACGCCGCTTAAACCAATAATGGGGGTCAAGCTACCAACGCCCCCAACAAGTAATAAAACCACACCAATAATGGTATTACTGATGGATACATAATCGGTGCGTTGATTACCCTCTGCCATATTCACAACGTAGGTTTTACGTCCCAACCGAACACCTTGATGGGCAACGCTTAAGACAAAATACAAGCCCGGCAATAGCCACAAACTTGCTAGCCAAGGTTGTGCTAGCGACTCGCATACTACGACGAGCAAGCCAACAAGCGCCGCCATCAAACCTGAGGAAATCATCACACGGCGACTAGAAGTATCGGCGAAACGCCCCCAAAACGGCCCTGACAATAAACTGGCCGCACCACTCGCCATTAAGAACAGAGCCATGATGCCAATACTAGAACCGATATTGTCTTGAGCCATTACAACGATAAAAGGCGCGCTTAGTGCAGAGCACAATAATAATGAGCGGGTTAATACAAAGTGGCGAAAGCGTGCATCTGTTTGCAGAAGCGATAAGCGCTTAAACGCTTGCAAAAGACCATTGCGTCCGCCATCAACTTCACCTGTCTGCTCCTCAACACCCGCATAAACCATGGCTGCTAGCGCCCACAAAATTGCAGCACCAACAAAACCTAAGACATACATACCGACGTCGGAATTCTCACTGAAGCCTAATGCCAAGATCGCGCCCATCGCTAGCGTAATTAAGCCTGCACCACTTGCCGACCAGCCATTCAAACTGCCACGCTGCGACTTAGGAATGGTTTTACCTAGCACATCTTTCGATGCAACAGAATTTAATCCACGAGCCAAACTAAAGATCACCAATAAGCCAATCACCAGCCAACCGGCCAAGCTGCCTTCCAGTCGCCAAGCGACCAAAGCAATACCGAGGACGGCCATCGCTTGCAATATACTACCGACCACCCAAACCCACTTTCTCACCGGCATTCTTCTTATAACGCTAGCGATTACTAATTGCGGCAGTAAAGACCCCGATTCGCGAATAGGTACTAACCACCCCAATAAATAAGCCGGCGCACCAATGGTTTGCATCACCCAAGGTAAAGTGATTTTTGGATTAATGAGCGCATCACCCAGTTTCGATAGGAATAAACTGAGTAACATTTTAATAAAGTTACCCGGCGCTTCTTTGCACGCTTCTTCTCCGATCGTTTCGCAGGCGCGTGCATCCTCTTCATTGACGAGCTTTTTGTAGAGCTGCGAAGACAATGATTTATTCGCCATAGTTTACTACTCGTTGCTAACCCATTGTTTGAGTTTACCTGTTTTCAACAGGGTTTTGCGTCCATAAAAAAACCACCCGAAGGTGGTTATTTATAGCGCATACCGTTTTATGAATGCTTTTGCATAAAAGCTTTCACTTGTGGCGCAATGCTCTCACGATATTTTCTACCGTTAAAAATACCATAATGACCGACGCCCGGTTCTTCTAAATGCACTTTTTTAGTTTTTGGAATTGAACCGCAAAGATCAAGGGCGCAAGACGTTTGACCTCGACCAGTAATGTCATCCAACTCACCTTCAATCGTCATCAGCGCCATGTTTTTAATATCTTTCAAGTCAATCAGCTCACCACGATATTCCATAGTACCTTTGGCCAACTTCTGATCTATAAACACTTTGCGAATCGTATCAAGATAATATTTAGCCGGCATATCCATCACCGCCAAGTACTCGTTATAAAATTCGCGATGCCCTTCTGCACTCTCGCCATCACCTTTAATTAAGTCATTATAAAATTTAAAGTGCTTATTGACATGGTTATCCATATTCATCGACATAAAACCCGACAGTTGAATAAAACCTGGATAAACCATTTGCCCTTTACCAACAAATTCCTGCGGAACGCGGCAAATCACATTATCTTCAAACCACTCTAAATCTTTACCACCAGCGTAATCATTTACCTCAGTTGGGCTGATGCGAACATCGACAGGACCACCCATTAAGGTCATGCTCTTAGGTAAATTCTTATCGCCGCGTTTGGCCATTACGCTTGCTGCAACCAATGCCGGAACACATGGCTGACAAACGGCCAATACATGAGTATCTGGGCCTAAATGAGCCATAAACTCCATCAAGTACTGCACATAGTCGTCGAAGCTAAATTCACCTTCAATCCGCGGAACATCGCGAGCATTTTTCCAATCGGTAATGTACACCTCATGATCCGGCAAAAACTCTCTAACCGTACCACGCAACAAGGTTGCGAAGTGCCCAGATAAAGGTGCCACGATCAATACTTTTGGATGTTTCAAACCACGCGCTCGGCGACGGAAGTGCACTAAATTGCAATACGGCTTCTCAACCGCGTTGATATATTCTATGCCGACCTCTCGCCCATCTATTTCAGTGGTGTCTAAAAACCATTCTGGCTTTTCGTAGTAATCAGTTAAACGCTCAACGAGTTCCATTGATGCTCTGAAAGTACGGAGAAACCAAGATGAATTTAACGGGCTTAGAGGAAAGTAAAACATCTGCCGAGATTGTCGTGCCATTACATGCATAGGACGCATGACATTCATTATCTGTGCGTTAAGTTTATAAAGCATGGGGCACCACCTGTTGCTGAAAAGACCTAAGGTCTCTGATATTCGTGTAATGATTCTGAGCTTAGCGCATTAACCACACTTTGCGTTCAAATCTCTGGTTTGACGACGAATCCTGTTCGACGTTCTTGACGATTTGTTTCATAGATTTGTAACAGTGCGACAAAATTGGTCACATCAATAGTTATCATGACCTGTATTGCCAAGCTGATGGCATTATTCGCCATGCATTCGATGACAATTTCTTCTATCCTGTGGTTTAAACAATAATTAAGAAACTACTATGACTCACCCAGATAAGCAAAGCGACCACCGCTTTCGTACATTTGCAGAATTTTACCCCTACTACTTGGCCGAGCATAGCAATCCAATCTGTAGAGGACTCCATTATGTCGGATCAGCAATTGCCTTGGGGGTACTGCTCTTCTGCCTTGTAACCGGTAATTACATAATGCTGCCAATAGCATTAGTAGCAGGATATGGCTTTGCTTGGATTGGCCACTTTTTCTTTGAGCACAATCGCCCCGCGACGTTTATTTATCCCCGCTGGAGCTTTCTTGGAGATTGGGTCATGTTAAAAGACTTTCTGACAGGCCAATTACCACAAAAATTAGCAGCCTACAAACCACCGCCCCGCGATTAAGCGGCTGGAAACTTAATTACTAACGAGTGTTTGCAAGCAAATGTGCAATTAGCACCAATCTGAAATCTAGTGGCGAGAAATCCTATCGAGCGATAGCTGGAAGAAACCGAAGCTTAATTCGCCACGAGATTGCATGCGGCGCATCAACCACCAAACGATGCCACCCGCCATTAAATTTCCCAATGCAGCACCAATAAGTAAACCACGCACACCGTCTAGCTGTAGCCCTATCACAGCGCCCAAAACATAAAATGCGAATAGCCTTACCGTATTTAACACCATCGACATCACGGTTCGTTGTAGAGAATTCAATGCTGCGTTAACACACAGCACTATACCCATGCCAATGTAGCCTAACGGCAGCCAATGCAAATACATAACCGTGATATCCACTACCTCAGCATCATCAGAAAAAAGCTGAGCTAACGGTTCTGCCACCAGCCATAAAACTGCACAAATACTGAGTTGTGCGATAACAACCAAACGTAAGCTGTAGTTCATTACCAGCCAAATACGATCATCATTACCAGCAGCATGATTCTGGGCGATAAACGCAGGCAAGGTAGCTGTTAACGCTAAAACCAATGACAGTAAGAAAGAGTCGAAACGCATACCCACGCCAAAGCCGGCCACCGCAGCCTCACCTGAATTGGCGATCATAGATAGCAAGATGGCGCCAGCAACGGGCACTAATAGATTAGTGATCATTGCTGGTATCCCCAACTCCAGCAGACGTCGCCACAAGGCCAGCATTTGCTTCAGTGTTAACTCCACAAAAGACACATAACCGTGGCGAATTTGTTGCTGCATGATGACACCTAAAACAATGGCCCAGCAAATCCCGCTCGCCAAAGATGCGCCGCCAATTCCCATTGCAGGAATTGGCCCCCAGCCAAAGATAAGCAAGGGATCAAGCATGGCATTGAGCATAGCGGCGGCCAACATCATCAATGAAGGCAACTTAGTGTTGCCCATCGCTCGTAACGTGGCGTTCTGCATCATTAACGCCAGCAATAAAATAGACCCCGGCCACCAATACACCATATAAGCCCAGATCTCTGGCAATAACTCGGCATCGGCTCCCATCGCCTCAAACAAAGCGTCATGATTGATTACCCCAGCCAGCCAAAGCACCGCACCTAGTACAAAGCTCAATATTAGGCCCGAAGTTAGTGCCCGCCGCAGACTCAACGCGTCGTCAGCGCCCACCGCTCTGGCGACCAAAGCCGATAGTGCGATACCTAAACCAATCGCCATATTGCTGATTACCATAGTCACTGGCAGGGCGAAGCTTACGGCAGCCAGACTTGTCGTACCGAGCAAACTAACAAACCACGCATCGACGAGACTGAAGAACATCATCGCCAAGATACCAATGATCATTGGGCGAGTAAGCTGGTGCAGCGTGGACGCAATTGGCCCGCTAAGAATAGCGTTTCTCAAATGTGGCTTACCTTGTTATTTTTGAATCGTTTACACAACGACTGAATGGCCACATTTTATACGATCTGCCGGCTGATCGAATGACACAATTAGATCGGTACAGGTAATTCTTTGTCCCTTTTATGTAACCCTTTCCCCCAGGCCATCAGATGTGATCTATCGTTTAACTATTATTCTTATCAGCTCGTCCGGAGACACTCATGAAGTGGTTCACACCCTTGCTGTTCATAGTCGGTATTAATAGCCTATGTCACGCCGATACCATTACTCTAAGGGCCGATGAATGGTTCCCTATCAATGGCGATCCACAATCAGAACAACGCGGCTATATGATTGATATAGCTACAAAAATCTGGGAGTCCCATGGGCATAGTGTCAATTACCAGATCATGCCATGGGAACGTGCTATTGAACAAACTCGCTCAGGGCAAGTCGACTGCATTGTCGGCGCTTATGTCGAGGATGCACCTGACTTCGTATTCCCATCTTCGGCACTGGGTATGGACGAAAGCCATTTCTATAGCCTTAGTAAAAACAATTGGAAGTTCCAGGGAATCAATTCATTGAAGCAAGTGCGCTTGGGGGTTGTAGGAGGCTATGCCTACGATGAGGGCGATCTCGATGCCTATATTAAAAAGTACGAAAACAGCAGCCGTGTACAAATAATGAAGGGCAATAACGCTCTTGAGCAAAACATAAAAAAGCTCATATCTGGGCGCATAGATTCGATTGTTGAATCACCCATGGTTATGAAAGCCAAGCTAAAGAAAATGGGGCTTCATCTAAATATTCAAGATGTCGGAACCATTGGCGATCCAACGCCGCTGTACATAGCATGCTCGCCGCAAAACCCAAACTCTAAAGAATACGTTGAACAATTATCGGCAGGCATAGACGAGCTGAGAATGAATGGTGAGCTGAGCAAGATCCTCAGTCACTATGATATCGACGATTGGGAAGTATCTATTGTCAGCAAATAGATCCGCATGAATTTTTCGTATTCATAGCATTCCAACGGCGGTCTCATTCTGGACTGCAGAAGCTATAAAACGCCCTAAATACCTACAGTTGCACTTGTAACAGTGGATAGTTATTCTGCGCCCACATATTTTACGCGCAAAGAGGAAGCTATGCTGAAGCAAACAACCCTACTGGCCGCCCTACTGGCAACTCCGTTCGCCGCCATGGCTGCTGAAGAACAAGGACCTTGGACTGGTGCTGCAGAACTTGGAACTATTTTCACCTCAGGCAACACCGAAACCCAAAGTATCAATGGTAACTTCGGCGTGAAACACGACGGTGAAGTATGGGATTCTGAGCTTAAGCTGCAAGCCCTAACCAGTAAGGAAGATGGTACAACATCCAAAGAAAGATACATTGGTCTAGTGCAGTTCGACCGCAACTACACAGAACACTCTTATTTGGCCATTGTGGCTCAGCAAGAACGTGCGCGCTTTAGTGGTTATACTTATCAATCGACCATCTCAGCTGGTTACGGTTATCGCATTATCAATGAAGATAATATGGAGCTGGATGCTGAAATCGGTCCTGGTTACCGTCGTGACAAATTAGCCGCTAGCGATGAAATCCTAGAAGAAGCCATCGGTCGTTTCGCACTGAACTACAACTGGACTATTCGTGAAGGCGTTAAATTCGTTGAGTTATTTTCAGTAGAATCTGGCGACAGCAACACCATCTACAAGTCAGAAACCGGTTTACAAAGCCAAATCAATGGCAGCCTTGCCACTAAGCTGACCTACAAAGTGAAGTACGTTGAAGAAGTACCAGCCGACAAAGAAAACACCGACAGCGAATTCGGTGTGACACTGGTTTACAGCTTCTAGCCAAAAGTCCAGTTATTGGGTTTACAGCTTCTAAGCAAAAGCCCAGTTATTGGGTTTACACCGATACTGAGCACAAAAAGGCCGACATCAATGTCGGCCTTTTTTGTTGCTGTTCGATTAATCCGCTTTCTCGTCCTCATCACAATCCTCTTCATTCATGAAGCGTTCTTCATCATGATGTCGCCATTTCTTTTCCTGCTTTTCCTTCTGTGCTTGCCACTGAATTTTCTGTTCATCGGTTAATATAGCGTTTATCTGTTCATTAAACTTGGCACGCTGGGCATCGTGCTGCGCTTTGTCCCCAGGCCATTGTGGCGATGGATTGCTCGCCATTTGCGCCGCTAACTGCTGACGTTGCGTATCGCTAAACTTTAGATCACGACTCAAACGGTCCAACATACTTGCCTGCATACGCGCATGTCGCTCTTTAATCTGCGCCTGAGCTTGTTCTTTTTGTTTCGGCGTCAGTACCGCGTTCATTTCATCATGCATTGCTTGCTGCAACTGGCGACGCTCGTCGCGTGTTTCGCTGCGCTTTTCTTCCGAAGTACGCAACTCGCTGAACTTATTGCGATAGCGGTCTTCGATGTCATCAATACGCTGTTCTTGCTCATCGGTTAGATTGAGTGACTCTTGCCAATCCATTTCGCGATGTTTACCCTCAAAACCCCAAGCTTGAGTTGTCGTTAGCAATACGCTACAAGCAAACAAACTCAAGGTACGTGTTGTACGTGTCATCATATTTTTCATGGGTCATTCCTCTGGCAAGCCAGTTCGTGTTGTCTGAGGTTATACTACTGATATTGAGCCAAAGTTGTGTCCGGCTTTGAAAAGAATTGTCACTCGTGCCTGCGCTCGAAGACTAACTAGTGGCGGAAAGGGTTATGGATCAAGACGACGAGTTATTTTTACAAGAGATGCAGGGCGTAGAGCGCATTCAAATTCAAGAGAAAGTGACTCTGCGCAAAACACCATTAGTCGGCGATGCAGAGGCGCGCCGCCAAGCAGCCCTCGACGAAACTCATGCGCTGAAACGCGACCCAAACCATCTGAGTACGACAGATGTGGTCCGTATTGGCCCACATGATGTGGTCGGCTTCAAGCGCCCAGGCATTCAGGACGGCGTTTTTCGTAAGCTGCGTTTAGGTAAGTATGATATTGAGGCGCGCTTAGATTTGCACCGCAGAACCATAGAACAAGCACGCCAAGAGGTGTTTCGTTTTGTGCGCGATTGTTTGGCTGCCGATATTCGTAGCGTGTTAATTTTACCTGGCAAAGGCGACCGAAGCATCGGTGACCCTGCGGTGCTTAAGAGCCATTTGGCGCATTGGCTAGAAGACCTAGACGATGTTCAAGGCTATCACACCGCTCAGCCTCATCATGGCGGTAGCGGCGCTTTTTATGTGCTGCTACGTAAAAGTGATCGTAAGAAGCAGTTGGCTCGAGAACAGTTTAGCAAAGGGCGAATCTAGCCCTTTGCTTGCTATCCTCCGCGACCATTCTCGCGCGCGATCTGCGCATCAAGTTCAGCTATACCCTCTTGCATGAGCGCATGACAACGCTCAGCCAAGGCTTTCACGTCGTCTTTGGTCATGCCTTCAGTACTGATTGGCTCCAAATACTTAGCTAACGCATGTCCAGACTTCCAACGACCAAGATCTATATTCTTATGAGTACTGCTGTAGCAAATAGGCACAACGGGGATGCCAGCTTCAATCGCTAGTACAAAGGCACCACTTTTAAATGGCAATAAACCTTTACCTCGGCTGCGAGTTCCTTCCGGGAAAATATACAGCGCACAAGCACGTTTATTTACTAGGTTGGCGACAGTAGCCATGGTTTCCCATGCCTTACTTTTATTGCCACGGTCGATAAATATATTCCGCGCAAGCCAAAACAGCAGCCCAAACACTGGTATATACATCAAATCCTTCTTACCCAAAATAGCGATATTACCGGGCAATAACCCTGGGTAGATAAATACATCCAGACTATCTTGATGATTTGCTAGATACACGGCTTGACCATTGCCTACCGGCGATTCATTCAAGCCGGTCATCCGCACGCCCAATATATAACGTCCCCACGAAAACAACTTAGCGCAATCACGGGTATTATTGGGATGAAAAGGACGCACAATGCACAGCAACAAGCCCGCGGTACAACCCAAAATAAAATACGGAATTAATAAAGCGGCACGTAGCACAGGTAACATAGGATTCTCTATACCTAGAACAATAGGATTTGCATTGTTGGAATAATAAACAAGATCAGCAAGTTGCTGATCTGTCATTGCTCAGTGCGTTAAACGCAAATAGCCATCGTGCATTTAGGCGATGGCTAACACGATCTAACGCAGGAAAAGCTGATACGCCGTATTCTCGGTTTCATCCCAATAACCGTAGCCTAGCTCTTCAAGATAGCCATGCAATTGATCGCGCTTGTCATCAGTGACTTGCAAGCCCACCAGCACACGACCAAACGCGGCGCCATGATTGCGATAATGGAACAACGAGATATTAAATTTCTTACCTAACTTGCGTAAGAAATTCAGCAAAGCCCCCGGACGCTCAGGAAACTCAAACCGATAGACACGCTCATCAGTGACCGCCGCTGGCGCATGACCGCCGACCATATGGCGAATATGATATTTAGCAATTTCGTTATCGGTAATATCAAGCACTGGATAATCGTCACCATGCAGCTCAGCCAATAGGGCATCGCGAGCACCAGCTTCAGCCCCGACTTTCACACCAACATAAATCTGCGCCTTGCCTTCATCGGCAAAACGGTAATTAAATTCTGTGATTGGACGTTTGCCCAATAAACTACAAAAACGCTGAAAGCTACCCGGCTCTTCCGGAATAGTGACCGCTAAAATCACTTCACGACCTTCACCAATTTCGGCAACTTCCGAGATATAGCGCAAGCGATCAAAGTTCATATTGGCACCACTCATGATGGTGACTAAATTTTTATCGCGGCACTGTTCACGTTCAACGTATTTTTTCAATCCAGCCAAGGCCAAAGCGCCTGCAGGCTCGCAGATAGCGCGTGTATCATCAAAGATATCTTTAATCGCCGCACAGATTTCATCCGGCGTACAGGTGATGACTTCATCAACATGGTCTTTGCACACTTCCCACGTGTACTTGCCAATTTGAGCAACGGCGACACCATCGGCAAAAATACCGACTTGTGGCAATACCACTCGATCATTGGCAGCCATAGCAGCAGCCAAACAAGCGGACTCTGTGCTTTCTACAGCAACGATACGAACTTGCGGTGCTAGTGCTTTTACAAAAGCGGCGATACCGGCACACAAACCACCGCCGCCTACCGGAATAAAAATGGCATCAGGGGCTGTACTTAACTGACGCAGAATCTCCATCCCTACTGTACCTTGGCCAGCAATGATGTCGGGATCATCGTACGGGTGGATGTAGGTGTAGCCTTTCTCTTCCACCAGCTTTTGCGAGTGCGCTAACGCTTCATCGAACGAATCACCAAAAAGAACAACCTTTGCGCCACGGGCTTTTACCGACATCACTTTGATTTCGGGTGTCGTACGCGGCATAACGATGATCGCCTTAATACCAAGCTCTTTCGCTGCTAATGCTAAGCCTTGCGCATGGTTACCCGCACTAGCAGCAATTACACCGGCGGCGTTTTCTGTATCGGTCAATTGCACTACCTTGTTGTAAGCGCCGCGCAACTTAAACGAGTACACTGGCTGCTTATCTTCACGCTTGACCCAAATTTGATTACCCAATCGCTCACTCAAGAAGTTAGCGACATGCAAGGGGGACTCAATAGCGACATCATAGACGCGCGCTGCGAGTATTTTTTTGAGGTAATCGTTCAACATACGGGTATCCAAAGCGGAGAGAGCCAAAAATGTAATACGCAAGGCGCGCATTGTAACGCATCAATGCATATAATTCGCCGTATCCTTACTTAACTCAGTGACCCACCATGACCCAAGACGAACTGAAACGCGCCGTTGGCCAAGCCGCGGTCGACCTGATCAAACCGCAACTCGATGACAACAGCATTGTTGGAGTTGGTACTGGCTCCACGGCCAACTGTTTTATCGATGCGCTAGCCAGCATCAAACACCTGTTTGATGGCGCGGTTGCAAGCTCCGAAGCCTCGGCTCAGCGCCTACGGGACCATGGTATTCATGTCTACGATTTGAACGCGGTAGACACACTCGATGTGTACGTCGATGGCGCTGATGAGATCAATGATCGCCTTGAAATGATCAAAGGCGGTGGTGCAGCACTGACGCGTGAAAAGATCGTTGCCGCAGTGGCAAAACAATTTATCTGCGTCGCCGATGAAACAAAACTGGTTGGTTTGATGGGCACGTTTCCACTGCCGGTCGAAGTTATTCCAATGGCTCGTTCATATGTGGCGCGCGAATTGGTGAAGCTAGGCGGTGATCCAACCTGGCGTGAAGGCGTAATTACCGACAACGGTAACGTCATTTTAGATGTATACAACATGCACATCAGCTCACCCGCTGACTTGGAAACCCGCATTAACCAAATCACCGGTGTTGTTACTAATGGTTTGTTTGCTCTGCGTCCAGCGGATGTATTGCTTCTAGGAACTCAAGATGGCGTTAAAACCATTCGTGGCGCATAACCCGACTCTATGTTGAAAACATGCTACGGATGGCTTTGGCGTTTTCTTCTTGCCCTGCTGGTACTTGCAGCACTCGCAGGCGCAGGGCTGTTTTTTTTACCCTCGCTATTACAGCCCATGCTCAACCAAATACTGCCGCTATTGCTGCGCGACAGTGTGGGGCCGAATAGCGAGTTACACGTCGACCACGTTGGCTGGCGCAATATCAATATTGATCATTTGCGCTTAATGCCCGACGCCAACACCCAAATTGATATCAGTAATCTTCAGCTAAATTATGACCCCAAAGACCTGTTACTCGGTCAGCTAGATAGCCTATTCATTGAGCGCATCCTTGTTAATTTATCGGATCAATCCAGCAAAGACCTACCCGATGCAGCCAGTGTAAACACGGATGCCTTGGCGAAAGCGCAGACGATTGAACTGCCTCGTCTCGCCGACCTAATGGCATTACCACTTAAACGCATCGACGCACCGAATATCATTATTCAGCACCCGCAGGTCAGCGCTACATTATCTGCCACACTGACACCTGAACTGTGGCGAGTTAATGGTGATACTCAGCTAAACGACCTGCCTTTACCTTGGCAAATCGAATTGCAGCTCCAACAATCCGGTGACTTACTGCTGATGGTGTCCGAGAGCGAAACTCTCCTAGCTCAGCTTTATGGTCACTTAGAGCAGAATGACAGCGAAAGTCATCTAACACTCGATCAGCGCACTGATGCTTCCGCCCTAAGCAAGCGTCTCCCCGCACTCGCCGATTTACCCTTGGCATTGAGCAATCTACATATAAGTGCCGATATTCGCAGCCCGAACACAGTGCGCATTCCCGATGATCTCATTGTTCAATTAAAAGCGGATATTCAAAGCGATGCCTTGGCACTGAACGAAGACACTAAAATGGCCGCTACTAAACTCACGGTCAGTATTGATAAGGCAAGTGCTGCCGACGACTGGTTGATTGGTGCAGATACCGCGCAACTGAGTCTTTTAATGAAAGTAGCCGATGATGATTGGACACTCACAGCAGGCCCACTCAACATAAGCTCACGCTGCAATGCAGCACTCAACGAATGCCAACTCAACAGCAAAATTAACACTGCCGTTAAAGGCCCTGCCAGCATGCAGATATCCTTGTTGCCCGAGTTGAAATGGCAGCAAGCCACAGGCATCAGCGGCACACTGCCGTTATCAATTAAAGGCACTCAACCCGAGAATTTAAACGCCGAACCGCCCATTCCAAGCGCCGCGCTGCAAGCCGATGGCAGGCTCGATTTTAACATAAGCAATGACGGACACTGGCAAGTCACCAGCACAGACGGCATTCAGCCACGTCTTATTCTAGGGCCTTATCTCGGCTGGCAGACACAGCCATTGAGCCTAACTCTACTGCCGAATTTGAACGTCCATGGTTTCACCGATGAGCGTGGCTTACCTGTGATCGACGCAGAACTGCTCATTGTAGAAATTGCCGCCTTCGATGTAAGCCAAGGAGACCGTGTCCTACACATTAAACGCAATGAAATTAGCTGTGAACCTGATCGCCTGAGTAGCCTAATGTTGCTCGATCAGCTGTTAGGTAACTGCGAAATGAAACTACGTTTAGGCAAATCCAAGTGGGATCTATGGCCAATTCCCGATATGCAAATTAATGGACCGATTGCGATCACCTACAATCCAACTCGCCAACGCATACTAGCGGACCTAAAACTAAGCGCCGCGAAAAAGCAGTTCAACCTGCGTACTCACGTAGAACATGACTTACTGCAAGGTACTGGCAGTATGCAATGGCACCTAAACGATGCGCCGCTTGATTGGGGCAAGCTCGGTCTAGATGACATGGCCAATCTAACCAAAGTGCAACTGCTCGGTGGTTTGCTGTCCGGACAGGGCTGGATCGACTGGCAAGGGCCTAATGCCGAAAATCCAGACGCCGAATGGAATATCACACCCGATACCATGCTCCGCGCCGATGGTTTTAATGCCCTGTACGATAACAGCATGGCGCTTGAAGAATGGAATGCCATGCTCGCCCTGCGCAGACCACAGGGGGGCGACTACCTGCTGGACGCTCAAGTATCTGGGGGCAAACTGGATAACGGTATCGCCCTTAAAAACATACTCGCTCGTAGCCAAACTCGTATTCCTGCCGACTTCTCCTACGCCTTGGTCGACATCTACGAAATGCACACCGACATACTCGGTGGCCGCGTTTACACCCCATTGATTCGCTACGACAGTCGTAAAGAAATCAACGCATTCGGTATACGCTTAGATCATATTCAACTGAGTGAACTGGCCAAACTCGAAGCAGACTCTGGCATCAATGCCTCCGGTGTTTTAGACGGCATGCTACCGATCGTACTTACCCCCGAAGGTCCCATGGTGCCAGGCGGCAACTTATTCGCTCGTGATCCCGGTGGCATTATTCAATACCGCAGCAGCGCTGGCGAAGCCCTAAAAAGCAGCGACCAAACCGTCGGCATGGCCATGAACTTACTCGACAACTTCCTCTACAATCAGCTCGAATCTGGCATTCAGTATCAACCTGATGGCAGCCTCAATATCGCTCTGCAGTTTCAAGGCAAAAATCCTGACTTCTTCGGCGGCCAAGCAACGCATCTGAATATTAATTTGGACTATAACTTACTGGATTTATTGGAGAGCTTGCGGATTACCAACGAAGTGGTAGAGAAGGTCGAAGCTAAATATCGGTAAAGGCTTTAGCTGCTGGCGCAGGCTGGCTAGGTTTTATGCGGCTGAAGCCGCGGGTTTTCTTTTCCTGGGGGCTTCCCCAAGAGCCCCCTTTCCTTTTGCTTTAGATGGGATGGATTCGAAGCGTGCTGTAGGAGGGAGTCAACGAACGTTTTTTGTTCGTACTCCCGAGGATAGCTTTGTATCGTAATTCGGCACTGCTCGCTGGCGCTCCCTGAGTACCTCCTACGGAAAACATACATTTCGTATTAACAAAAAGAACCGCAGCATCAGCCGCAAAACCTCGCCAACACCCACCAGTCTGTCATAAATCCGTAACATTCCAACTTCAAACTGCCCCAATCGACACTTCTATGCAGAATCTATAGTCGAAAGCAGGCTACAATCGGGTTTTTACGTTAACTCGACCCGCCCAGCTAGGAGATCCACCATGGCTTTTAACGATGCACAACGCTTCTTCCCAGAAACGCGCTTGCGCCGTATGCGTCGCGATGATTTTTCACGTCGTTTAATGCGCGAAACTCAGCTGACGGTGGATAGCCTGATTTATCCGATGTTTGTTGTCGAAGGCCACCAAGAACGTGAGCCGATTCCTTCTATGCCTGGAATCGAACGAGTGTCGATTGATTTACTGGTCGCAGAAGCTAAACATTTATACAAGCTTGGCGTACCAGCGATTGCGCTGTTTCCGGTAACACCCGCCAGTGCCAAGTCGCTGATGGCGGAAGAAGCCTTTAACCCGAACGGCTTAGCACAACGTGCTGTGCGTGCGATTAAAGATGCTGTACCAGAAATGGGCGTGATTACCGATGTAGCGCTTGATCCGTTCACCACTCATGGTCAAGACGGCATCATTGATGAAAACGGTTATGTGTTGAATGACCGCACTGTAGAAGCACTAGTACAGCAAGCGCTGTCACATGCCGAAGCCGGTGCTGATATCGTCGCCCCGTCCGATATGATGGATGGTCGCATTGGCGATATCCGCGAAGCGTTAGAAGAAGAAAGTTTTGTGAATACGCGCATCATGGCGTATTCCGCCAAGTACGCATCAGCCTATTACGGCCCGTTCCGCGATGCGGTTGGCTCAGCGGCGAACTTAGGCAAAGCGGATAAAAAGACGTACCAAATGGATCCAGCCAACAGCAATGAAGCATTGCATGAAGTGGGGCTAGATCTGGCCGAAGGCGCCGATATGGTGATGATTAAACCTGGCATGCCGTATTTGGATATCGTGCGTCGTGTTAAGGATGAATTTCAGGCCCCTACCTTTGTTTATCAAGTTAGTGGCGAGTACGCCATGCACAAGGCTGCGGCTTTGAATGGTTGGTTAGATGACAATGCGGTGATGCAAGAATCGTTACTTTGCATCAAACGCGCCGGTGCCGATGGCATTTTGACCTACTACGCTAAACAATATGCGGAGTGGATTAACCGTTAAGGAAAGGCAATGAGCGACCAAGATAACAACCTACCTGTTATCGATTTACAGAGCAGCGAATATTACATCAACCGCGAATTGAGCCATTTACAGTTCAATATTCGGGTATTAGAACAAGCCCTCGACGAGAGTCATCCGATTCTCGATCGCTTGTTCTTTTTATGTATTTTTAGCAAAAACCTCGATGAGTTTTATGAGGTGCGGGTCGCCAACCTAACTCAGCAATTAGCCTTTGCCCGCGAACAAGCGGGTGCCGATGGTATGCACCCGCAGCAAGTATTAAGCGAAGTGCATAACCTTTGTAGCGTTACTGTTGAACGTCAGTATGAAATTCTCAACAACACGCTACTACCGGCATTAAAAGAACAAGACATTCATTTTTTACGCCGTGCGGAATGGAACGATGAGCAACGCGTATGGGTGCGTTCGTATTTCGACGACAATATCCAACCGCTCATCAGCCCGATTGGATTAGATCCGTCGCATCCATTCCCGCGCTTAGTGAATAAAAGCCTTAACTTTATTGTCGCCCTCGAAGGCAAAGACGCCTTTGGCCGCGAAACCGGCTTAGCGATTATTCCTGCCCCACGTTCACTTCCGCGCACGGTGCGCTTACCCGATGAACTGACCAGTGGTGGTGATTGCTTTATTTTCTTGTCGTCTATGATTCACGAATACGCTGATGAATTATTTCCCGGCATGACCATTAAAGGTTGTTACCAGTTCCGTGTAACGCGTAATGCCGATTTGGATATCGACCACGACGACACCGCCGACTTAGCAACGGCACTGGAAGACGAATTACATTCACGTAATTTCGGCGAAGAAATGCGTTTGGAGGTAGCGGATAACTGCCCAGAAGAACTCACCGACTTCTTACTAAATCAGTTCAATCTAGAACAGACTGATTTATACCGCGTAAATGGTCCTGTTAATTTGGGCCGCTTAATTGAAGTGATCGGGCAAATTTCTCGCCCTGATTTGCAATACCCACCATTCACTCCGGGCTTGCCAAAGAATATTAACTTTAAGAAGAGTATTTTCGAGAGCATTCGCTTCCGCGATACCTTGTTACTGCATCCTTTTGAGTCGTTTACACCAGTGGTCGATTTACTGCGTGAAGCAGCAAAAGACGCTAACGTACGCGCCATTAAGCAAACACTTTACCGCACCGGCGCCAAATCAGAGATCGTTAACGCGTTAGTGGATGCGGCTCGTAATGGTAAAGAAGTGACCGTTGTTATTGAGCTGCGTGCACGTTTTGACGAAGAGGAAAACCTCTATCTTGCTAACCGGCTACAGGAAGCAGGAGCCGTCGTGGTATATGGCGTTGTAGGTTATAAAACCCACGCTAAAATGATGCTAATCGTGCGTAAAGAAGGCACTAAATATAAACGTTATGTGCATTTAGGCACGGGCAACTACCATGCCGGTAACGCCCGCGCTTATACCGACTATAGCTTTCTAACCTGCGACGATTCAATTGGTGAAGACGTACACAAAGTATTCCAGCAATTGACCGGAATGGGCGAAGCGTTACGCATTAAGAAATTATTCCATGCACCATTTACGCTGCATAAACGCCTTATTCAGATGATTGATCGTGAAGCCGCTCATGCTCAGGCAGGTAAGCCTGCCCTGATTCGTTTGAAAGCCAATGGATTAACCGAACCTAAAGTTATTCGTGCGCTATATCGTGCTTCTCAAGCAGGGGCAAAAGTCGATCTTATTATCCGCGGCCAGTGCTGTTTACGTCCGGGAGTTATGGGCGTCTCTGATAATATTCGCGTGCGCTCTATTATTGGTCGTTTCTTAGAACATACCCGTGTTTTCTATTTTCTTAACGACGGTAACGACGAAATATATGCGGCCAGCGCCGACTTAATGGAGCGCAATTTACTCCGTCGCGTAGAAACAGCTTTCCCGATTGAGTTTCCGAAACTTAAAGAACGCATGAAGGATGAACTAGAAATCTATATGTTGGATAACTGCCAAGCTTGGGATTTACAGCCTGATGGCACCTATGTCCGCGCGCAACCGGGCGCTAACGAACCCATGATAAAAGCGCAGGCGGTATTGTTAGAAAAACTCGCCGCTAGCGCTTCTTAACAGCACAAGCTTGAAACAAAACGGGCTAACCATTTTCATGGTTAGCCCGTTTTTTATGCCGATACAAATACGATTTAAGCTACGCTAAGCTTCATGCCTGCCGCGTGTTGATAGTCAACTTCAGCTGCTAGATCAGTCGCGGTTAAAGGATGCTCCTCCAGCCACCCCTCAGGCATGGCTAAGGTTAAATCATCACCGTTAACCGTTAACACAGGCGTCGGGACTTCATGCGCGTCGCGGCTATGGTTAAGCACCACGGCAATGCGAAGTAAGCGAATTAACTGCAAGGCTGTGGTTTGCTGACGTTTGGAAAGAACAGCCACTTCTTCTTTTTGAATTTTACGGCGATGGTTACGCACCAGCACGGCCAGCATAGTTTGCCCTTGGCGAGTAAATCCCAATAAATCGGAATGTTGCAGTAAATAAGCACCGTGCTTATGGAAGCTACTGTGAGCAATGCTCAATCCAACTTCGTGCAACTCTGCGGCCCACGCCAACGAATTAGAAGCCTCTTTATTCAACGACCAATCGGCTTTCACTTGGCTAAACAGCGCTGCCGCCATGACCTTAACGCGTGTCGCCTGATTGGTATCGACGTAAAAGCGTTCTTGCAGCGAATCAATCGTACGCTCACGAACATTTTCATGACTAGAGCGCCCAACCAGATCCCAAAGAGCGCCTTCACGTAAGGCTCCATCGGAATAGACCATGCGCTTTAAACCAAAGGTTTCAAATACCGCAGTTAATATGGCCAAACCACCAATAAACACTTGCCGACGCTCAGGTTTAACACCGCTAATGTTGACGTCATTTATGGTCTCAAACTGTAATGTGAATTCCACCAGCTTGGCCAATCCGTCAGCCGTCATACCTTCTTCACTCCAACCATTCTCAATCATGGCTTGCTCAGCCGCGCGAATAGTACCCGAAGAACCAACGGCGCTTTCCCAGCCAATTGTTTTATAGTTGGCTTCAATATTCAGCAGCTCACGGCGTGCGCCTGCGACAGCTTCTTTAAAACCTTTTTTAGTGATTTTGCCATCCGGAAAGTAGCGCTGCGTGAACGACACACAGCCCATATGCAAACTTTCTAGGGCACGCGGCTCAAAACGCTCGCCAATAATAAACTCGGTACTGCCACCACCAATGTCGACCACCAAGCGCTTACCGCCATCATCAGCAAGGGTATGCGCAACCCCAAGGTAGATGAGACGCGCTTCTTCGCGTCCAGCAATCACCTCGATCGGGTAACCCAGTACCGCTTCCGCCTGCTCAATAAACACTTGGCGATTACGAGCTGCACGCAATGCGTTAGTAGCTAATACACTCACCCGCGACGGATCCATGCCCTGTAAACGTTGGGCAAATTCACGCAGGCAAACAAGACCACGTTCCATGGCCTCATCCGAAAGAATGCTTTGATTGTCCAAACCCGCTGCTAACTGGACTTTTTGTCCGCGCTTTTCCAACGTGCGAAGTTCTCCCTGAAACTCCTCCGCAACAACCATATGAAAGCTATTAGAGCCGAGATCGACTGCCGCCATTAACTCCCGTGGCGCATCGGGTGAAGATGTCATATTCATGCGTTGACTTGAAATTCTCGTGATAACCCATATCTATAGAAGAATATGCAGGCCAATCGGCGCTACGTCCAGTACAGAATCCAATTGATTCCATATCACTGCGGCGTACAATGCGGGTTTGCTATCTTTGATATCCACAGGGGAAATACACTCATGAGCGACAACATTCTGACCGTAACAGACGATTCTTTTGACGCCGACGTACTAGGCTCTGACTTGCCAGTACTGGTGGACTTCTGGGCAGAGTGGTGCGGCCCATGCAAAATGATTGCTCCTGTTTTGGAAGAAATCGCTGAAGAATATGCTGGCAAACTTAAGATTGCTAAGCTGAACATCGATCAAAACGAAGCGACTGCGCCTAAGTTTGGTATTCGCAGCATCCCAACCTTAATTCTATTTAAGAACGGCGCTGCTGAAGCGACTAAAATCGGTGCAATGAGCAAATCTGAGCTAGTTGCCTTCATCGAACAAGCGATCTAAATAGGCCGATTGTCGATTAACCACACAAAAAGGCAAAATACTTCGCCTTTTTGTGTGGACATGCCATTTTAATCTGTCTATATTGAATGACGCATCTGAGAATGACATCGTCATTTATTATCTCGTTCAAAGATGTCTGCATGGCGGTTCTGCCAGTGCCTCCTTCTTTTGATTTCTTATCAAATTCCAATAACACTGCAATAAAAATCCCTTATGAATCTTTCTGATCTAAAACTGAAATCCGTTCCCGAACTTCTCGACATTGCGCGAGAAATGAATTTAGAGAACGTAAGCCGTACCCGTAAACAAGACATCATTTTCGCCGTACTGAAACATCACGCTAAAAGTGGTGAAGACATCTATGGCGACGGCGTCCTAGAAATCCTGCAAGACGGTTTCGGATTTCTACGTAGCGCTAACAGCTCTTACTTAGCAGGGCCGGATGATATTTATGTATCACCGAGCCAGATTCGTCGCTTTAACCTGCGTAAGGGTGACAAAATTGCCGGTAAGATACGTCCGCCAAAAGAAGGTGAACGTTATTTTGCCATGCTTAAAGTCGCTGAAATCAACGACGACAAGCCAGAAAACGCTAAAAACAAAGTTCTGTTCGAGAACTTAACGCCGTTATTTCCAAACGAGCGCTTCATCCTAGAGACCGGTAGTGGCTCCACCGAAGATTTGTCTTCGCGTGTATTGGATCTAGTCGCACCGATTGGTAAAGGCCAACGTGGTTTGATCGTAGCACCGCCGAAAGCCGGTAAAACCATGCTACTGCAAACTATCGCTCAAGCCATCACTCGCAATTCTCCAGATGTTGAATTGATCGTACTTCTAATCGACGAACGTCCTGAAGAAGTAACCGAGATGAAACGCTCTGTGCGCGGCGAAGTAGTTGCTTCTACGTTCGATGAGCCACCAGCACGTCACGTTCAAGTGGCTGAAATGGTCATCGAAAAAGCGAAACGTTTGGTTGAACACAAACGTGACGTAGTGATTCTTCTCGACTCAGTAACGCGTCTTGCGCGTGCTTACAACACAGTTATCCCATCATCGGGCAAAGTACTGACCGGTGGTGTTGATGCCAACGCACTAGAAAAACCAAAACGTTTCTTTGGTGCTGCTCGTAATATCGAAGAAGGCGGTTCATTAACCATTATTGCTACGGCATTGGTGGATACCGGCTCTAAGATGGACGAAGTGATCTACGAAGAATTTAAAGGTACTGGTAACCAAGAATTGCATCTTGATCGCAAGATCGCTGAAAAGCGCATCTACCCTGCAATCAACATTCGTCGTTCAGGTACTCGTCGCGAAGACATGCTGTTTGATGAAGCGGCATTGCAACGCTTATGGATTCTGCGCCGTCTGCTTTCAGAAATGGAAGATGTACAAGGTATCGAGTTCTTACTTGATAAGCTGCGTCAGACCAAAACCAACGATGACTTCTTCGACTCCATGCGTGGTGGCAAGTAAGTATCTTTGGAATATAAAAAAACCGCCGAAAGGCGGTTTTTTTATGGCTTAAATCTAGCGAGCGTTGATATAAGCTTGTTCGCTAACGGCGTGATACGCCTTCACTTTATCGCGATAGCTCGCGAACGATTCATACACCTTAGCTGACATAGGGTCACCGGCAGCGACTTCCGCCACAACCTCATGAGATAGACCTTTTAAGGTCTGCAATACATCTGCAGGGAATGGACGCACATCGACATGATGCTTCTCAATCAACTCCACCAAAGCACTTTGATTGCGGGTGGTGTATTCAGCCAACATATCATCGTTAATGGCTTTAGCAGCAACACGAACAATGGCTTGCAAATCTTCTGGCAAGGTCGCGTAGGCATCTTTGTTGATTAAAAATTCCATCATAGAACCTGGCTCATGCCAGCCTGGATAATAATAGAATTTCGCGACTTTATATAAGCCAAAGGCTAGGTCGTTATATGGACCCACCCACTCTGTAGCATCGATAGCACCCGTTTGCAGAGAGGTGAATATCTCACCGCCCGGCAAGGTCACCGGCGTACCACCAGCACGCGCTAAGACTTCACCGCCCAAACCTGGGATACGCATTTTCAAACCTTTAAGGTCGTCAACGCTGTTAATTTCTTTGTTAAACCAACCACCCATTTGTACACCGGTATTACCGCCCGACATCGGTAGGATATTAAAAGGAGCATAAACTTCTTCCCACAACTGTTGGCCACCACCGTATTGAATCCAACCGTTCATTTCTTGGGCGGTTAAACCAAAGGGAACAGAGGTGAAGAATTGTGCAGCTGCCGCTTTGCCTTTCCAGTAGTAAGCACCGCTATGGCCCATCTCTGCCGTGCCTTGCGATACGGCATCAAATACCTGTAAAGCAGGCACCAATTCACCAGCACCGTAAACATGGATTTTTAAACGGCCACCAGACAGCGCTTCGACTTCTTTGGCAAAACGTTCAGGAGCCGTCCCTAAACCTGGAAAGTTTTTCGGCCAAGACGTTACCAGCTTCCATTTATAAGTTTGTTGTGGCGCAGCTTCACCAACGGGTGTTTCACAATCCTTGTTACAGCCTGCTAGCATCAATGTCGTTGCCGCAGCGAGTAAAACAGTCATTAAACGTTTCACGTGTTTCTCCTGTTGTTATTGTTGGTTATTACATTACCCGCACTGAGTGCGATTTATAAAGCTTCCAGTTTAGCAAAACTCGCGACCAGCCATTTACTGCCGGCGTCGTCAAAATTCACTTGCACACGCAAACCCGGACCCTGCCCTTCAAACTGCAATACCATGCCCTCTCCAAACATCTCATGATAGACGCGCTGACCAAGACTAAATGGATATTGTGTCTGCACGAACGCAGGTTCGCTCTGATAACTTGAGCCGCCATAATTATTGCGGTCTCGAGCAGTTAACGGACGACTCACACTATTTTTTAAGCGTACTTCTTGAATTAATTCTGATGGAATTTCACGAATAAAACGTGATGGCGTGCTGAAGTTCTCTTGGCCATATAAACGGCGACTTTCAGCATGAGTAATAATCAGCTTTTCCATGGCGCGAGTAATACCGACGTAAGCAAGACGGCGCTCTTCTTCGAGGCCATCGGCTTCACCCATCGACATTTTGTGCGGAAACAAACCTTCCTCTACACCCGCTAACACCACCTGAGGGAATTCCAAACCTTTGGCTGAGTGCAGCGTCATCAATTGCACAGCATCGTCGTATTCGTCTGCCTGTGCATCACCAGCATCCAGTGCCGCACTATCAAGAAACACAGCGATTGGGGATAGCTCATCAGCTTGTGGGTCTTCAGCCTCAGCAGAGGAAGGCTCAAATTGTTTAGCCGCGTTAATTAACTCTTCAAGGTTATCAATGCGCGCTTGGCCTTTTTCGCCTTTTTCTTTGCGATGATGCTCAATTAATCCGCTATTGGTAATGACTTGGTCCATCAATTCATGCAGAGGTAAGTCATTCATCCCTACGCTGAGTTCGTCGATCAGATCAAGGAAGCTTTGCACCGCCGCAGAGGCACGCTTTGGCAATAAACCATGTTTAATGGCACCTACTGCCGCTTGCCATAAAGAACAGCCATGATCGCGGGCAAAGCTGCGCAAAATATCAACGCTCTTTTCGCCAATGGCACGCGCAGGTACATTAATTACACGCTCCATTGCCGCATCATCATCGCGCGTTAACATTAAACGCAGATACGACAGTGCGTTCTTAATTTCTAGACGCTCATAGAAACGTTGACCGCCGTAAATACGGTAGGGAATACCCGCGCGTAATAGCGCTTCTTCAAGCGTCCGCGACTGAGCGTTAGAGCGATATAAAATCGCCATATCGGTGCGAGCACGACCGGCTTTAGCCCATTCGTCGACTAAATCAGCGATATAACGCGCTTCATCTTGTTCATTGAAGGCACTATAGAGAACTATCTTTTCGCCATCTTCATCATCGGTACGTAACTCTTTACCAAGACGACCTTGGTTATTGGCAATCACCGCATTGGCGGCAGCTAAGATATTCGCGGTAGAACGATAATTTTGCTCAAGCTTAATTAATTCCGCACCCGGAAAATCTTTTTGGAAATCACGAATATTACCGACATTAGCACCACGCCAACCGTAGATAGATTGATCATCATCACCCACTGCCATCACAGAGACTTTATTACCTGCTAATAAGCGGATCCATGCGTATTGGATATTGTTGGTATCTTGAAACTCGTCCACCAAAATATAGCGGAAGCGCTGTTGATAATGAGCTAATAGGTCAGGGTTATGCAGCCATAATTCGTGCGCACGTAATAATATTTCGCCGAAATCGACCAAGCCATTTTGCTGGCAATTTTCTTCATAAATATAATAAAAATCGTGCAACTGTCGCCCGAAGGGATCACCGGATGGCATCACATGTGCAGCGCGACGACCTTCGTCTTTTTGGCCGTTGATATACCACTGAATTTGTTTCGGCGGATAACGCGTATCATCAATGTTATGTGCTTTCATCAAGCGCTTAATTACACGCAGCTGATCATCGCTATCCAAAATTTGAAAATGCTGTGGCAGCTTGGCTTCTTGCCAATGCTGTTTTAGCAAACGGTGAGCTAAGCCGTGGAATGTGCCCACCCACAATCCATTTGAAGGAATGTTGAGTAAGTGCTCCAACCGGCCACGCATTTCTTTAGCGGCTTTATTGGTAAAGGTTACCGCCAATATAGCTTGGGGCGATATATTTTCAGTCTGCACCAGCCAGGCAATTCGGTGAACCAATACACGGGTTTTACCCGAGCCGGCGCCTGCCAAAACAAGTTGATGACCATGAGGTGCACAAACCGCATCGCGTTGTGCATCGTTTAAACCGTCGAGTAGTGTTGTTACATCCATTTGGGTAGTCTACCAGAAAAA
>NZ_JAWUWR010000056.1:0-34845 GCF_034111725.1 Thalassolituus sp.
TAACCACGAATAAAATAATGCACCGATAGACAACAAACATGTGCGAGTCATATAGATCACCGGTAGCTCAGAAAATACTGTTGCCGCATGGCTGGTTGAGAAAATTAATGCGTAAATCAAAAAATAAAAATAGCGACCGAAAAAAGTCATTACTTTGCTCGAACCTCAATAGCCCGCTGAGCTCTATCAATACCACTACCACAACTACCCGTACTGATTAGAGTGTAGTAATTATCTCCAGTCACTGTCATAGAATCGCAAGCAACAGATACCGAGCATCCATTAAGTCCGGCAACGGAATAAGTTTGCGAATAGAATGGGCTTGTTGCACAGCTGCGTCCTGCACTCCCATCTGGCGGCATTAATAAATTAAGTGCTATTTCGATACCGGCTTCAGCACTATAAAAAGCCCTGTGTGAATTCACTTGCAAGCTAACGCTACTACTGCTGTCATTCTGTATCTGCGACATACTTGCAATGATAAGTGCCAGCACAGTGACAACAAACAGCGCCATCGGCAAGCCGAAACCACCTTGATTAGAACGTTTTAATAAATCTAAATTAGCAGTATTAAGGAACATTACGAATCCTCACTTGCTGCGCTGCAGATAACAACTCACCCGTTGCATCATGCTGTAGTTGATAGTTGAAAGAAACAATACCATTGCGCTGTAAGGTTGCTGGAGAATAACGAAACACCATTGAATTATTAACCAAAGGATAGGCCAACACTTCGCGTCCCGACGCCGTATCAGCAGGCAAAGACGATCGTAAACTCGCTACATTGCTAATAAATCCATAGCCGCTATAGCGATATAAATAGCTACCATCCTGGCAAATAGTTTCAGGCTCGGTTGATAAATAGAAGCGACGATTAGGGGAGTCTGTAGGGAAACGATGAGGACCTCCAAGCGTCACTGTAATTTCGCTATTACCGGCATTAACTGTCGCCAAGTTGGCGGTTAGTGCTCCTGGGTTAGCCAAGGAGTACAAATTATTGCTAGCCAAGGGATAAATCGACACATAACCATTGGCGGCGCGAACTTGAGAATAAGGTGCAGCTCTTAATAAGCTAATGCTATTACCTAATTCGACATCGGTGTAACTCGATGCGGCAACTATTGGCATATATTCAACACACAAGCCATCTGCGGTAGTGCGAATACTTCCCGGAAGGGCATCGCGCAAAGCACGTGAAATTTGTTCATTCACGACAGAACTACTACCAGACAACTGCTGCCGTGCTCCCGTATCAATTAATCCTTGACTGGCTAGCGTAATAAACCGCACAGACACCGTCGCCATTACCGAAGCAATAGCGATCACCATAATTAATTCAATTAAAGTAAAAGCGCGATATTTAGCAGGTAAGTACATCAGTAATTACCCCTAAAACTGGCAAAAACACTGGAATCACCAGTAGGATCGTTAATAGTTATCTGAATACGCTTACTACCTCCTGTGTTAGCGCCGACGGTATTATCACAGGACACAGAAACACTAACGGTGTAACCGCTGTATAAGGTACTCAAAGAGGAGTCAATAAGGGCAGGCTGCTCGTTACTAATCGCATCATAATCATCGACATCGTCATAATCACTCCGGCTTTCACCATCATCAGTAATTCGACAAGCACCAGTATATGCAGGAATTCCACCATTACCGGTTGCTTCGTCAAAACGTTGAGCGAGTATTTCGTCTAAATAAAGTTGAGCCAAATCCAAAGACTTGGTTTGAATCATAGCATCTGCGCTACGACCGCCGATCAAAGAAAAACTGCTTAAACTAGCAACTAATGCGATAGAAATGACGACCATAGTGATGATCATTTCAATCATAGAAAGGCCGTGTTGACGATTCATGTGGCCTCCTAACCTGATGGGCCTATTTATTAGCTACGGCTGGCAAGCCGCAGGATAAGCAAAACCGGTGGATGAAAGACACAAGGTGTGACTATTGTCGGCGCTAAATATAAATTCGGTATTGGTGCCGGTTTCGGCTTCATTATCAAAATTGATAGCAACACTACCACCGTTTGTAAGTGTCGTTCCGTTTACGCTTAACGTTGAACCTGACCGCGGTGCACTGCGTGATTCAAATGAAGTACCACCTTGAATCACGATAAATTGCCACTCATCAGCCAATTGATTAATAGTAAGTACTACATCACTACCACTCACAACATTTGCTAGAGCACGTTTTTGTGCCAGTAAGCTGACACTGATTAATTGTTCGCGGGCACCTAACGTGGCAAAGCGGTCTGCTCGTAAAAACAGACCGCTTGCAACTGCACTGAGAATGGCTACCAAGGTGATAACCATTACCAGTTCAACCAACGTGAAACCTTGGTTGTTATTTTTCACAAATTAGCAGCCTGTCGTAACCACTGTCACGGTCGGTGCAGCGCTAGCGGCTGCTTCAGCGTAAGTGACGCGACAACTAGCCGTACTGCCTGAACCTGTATCTGGCGTTAGATAAAAAGTGCGGTCCGCTGGAGTGCTACCTGGATCGAAGGTCGCATAGTCGTTGGTGGTATCGACTTGGGCAGCGACAACTATCCCTGCGATCGTCGGATAACCATTCGTTAAAGCAACCGAAGTGCCTTCTAAGCTTACCGATGCACCTGCACCACCATCCGCTAAAAACTGCGCATGAGCAATATTAGCTGAAGCTCGTATCGCCCCACCGAGTGCGTTCACACTTGCCTTACGCGCATCAGTACCAAAGTCTGCGAAGCGTGGCAAAGCAAAAGCTGATAACACGCCAAGGATAACAATAACCATGATCAATTCGATCAATGTAAAACCTGATTGTTTTTTCATATTCCGACTCCTACTTGTTATCGGATGTGCCTAATTTAGGTGCCAGGAAACCTGGCCATCTGTCGTGTTGTAATCAATAAATCGTGCATCCGCGCTTGCTTGATGGAAGTAACGACATTGGTTATCCACTACCTCTGCTCTAAAATCCGCAGAGGGATCATCGCCAGTAGTTAGAGTCGGCCTATCATCTTCCAGCAAGGTTTTCCATAACCCCACACATCGCTCAACATCCATAAATTTGTCATCAAATGCTGAAGCAACATCATGCTTCAACCCCAGTGGCCAACCTTGTAGAGATAACTGAAAAGGCGTGCTTTCCCGATACCCTACTTTAGAACGCCACTGCTCTCGGACGATAAAAACCGATGTTTGCAAGGCCGCACCAACGGCTTGCACTTGGACTCTACGAGAGTCATCGATCAAACCATTCAGTCGAGGAATAAGTATGGCCATCGCTGCTGCCATAATTGCCACTGCAACCGAAGTCTGCAGTAAGCTATAACCAGCGGTGCGGTTTAATCCATAACTCATCGGCTTATTTAAACCTTAGTAGATAACGAAAAAATCGTTTCGCTAATTTACGAAATAAAACAAATTTACAGTATAAGAAAACGTAAATAGCGGACCTTACTTGCCACTAACCGCGCCGCTAAGCTCCCAAATTGGTAAGAACACACCAAGCGCTAACACTAAGACTAAACCGCCTAAAAATACTAATAGAATAGGTTCTATTGCGTCCGCCAATTGCTTTAGCTCGTAATCAATTTCTTGCTCATAAAAATCCGCAACTTCATCGAGTAAAGTATCAACCGAACCCGTCTCCTCACCGACCGACATCATTTGCAATACAAGTGGTGTGAATAGGCCAGTCGCAGCAGCGGTACTGGTTAAACGCTCGCCTCGCTCAACCCCCGTCGCCATAGTATTAACCGCTCGCCCGATATGACGATTACCAACACTCTCTGACACAATAGTCATACATTTCAGGATAGGCACACCCGCTTTAAGCATCATGGCAAATGAGCGTGAAAAACGCGCTAGAGCAATACGCTCTAAAATAGAACCGATAAGAGGAAACTTTAGCTTTTTTTCATCCCACCAAAGCTCGCCATCATGACTGCGAATGTAACGCCTAAAGAAAAACCACGAAGTCGTTAAGCAAGCGAATAAAACATGCCAGTAATTCTGCATAAAACTGGATGTCACCATAAGAAGCTTGGTGGCAAAAGGTAAATCGGCACCCAACTTATTAAAGACGCTAGAAAAACTGGGAATAACAAACATAGTTATGACTATCATCGCCACGCTAATGGCTACCACCACCATAGTCGGGTAGCGCAATGCCGACTTAATACGCTTTGTGGTTTCACGTTCCATTTCTAAATGAGCCACCAAGCGAATAAGTGCATCATCTAAGTTACCGGTACTTTCGCCGATGTGAACCATACTCACGTAAATAGGCGAAAACAAATCGGGATGTTGGCGAAAGGCCGAAGCAAGGTCCGAACCCGAGACTAACGATTGCGCCAAAGACGCTAGGGTTTCTTTTAAGCGCGGGTTGGTACTCGACTCCCCCAAGCCATTTAATGCCCTGATTATGGGAATTCCAGCTTTTGTTAACGCATACAATTGACGAGTTAAAAGAATTAACTCATCGGTACTTACTTTCGGCTTTGTTAGTTGAATATTAAAGCCAGATTTCTTTTCATCATCTGCTTTTTCAATAATGCTAACCGGGGTGATACCGCGCTGTAATAATTGCGATGCTGCAGAATCGCGATTACTAGCACTTAATTGCCCGTCAACGGCTTTACCGTCAACATCTCGCCCACGATATACAAAAGCCGCCATCAGTTTTGCCCCTCATCCAAGGTGGCAGATACCCGGAACACTTCATCTAAAGAAGTAACCCCCTGACGAGCATAATCAAGCGCCGATAATGACAAAGAACGAAAATTAGGGGCACGCACAGAAGCTTCGCTAAACGCCTGCATATCCTCGCGCCGCAAAGCCGAAATGAGTTCAGGAGTCATTTCTAATACCTCATAGATACCAATACGTCCCTGATAACCGGTATTGTGGCAATGGTGGCAACCCCGTCCCTCTATATATTGATGACTATCTGCGCCCTCCCCCATGCTGTGCAACCACGCTCGCTCTTGAGGTTCTAATTCGTGATTTTGACTACAGTGCGGACACAGTTTTTTAATTAAACGCTGAGCAATTACTGCACGTAATGATGACGACACTAAATAATGGTCAATGCCCATATCTAACAAGCGAGCCGGAGCCGACGCAGCATCATTTGTATGCAATGTAGATAGCACCATGTGACCTGTCATCGCAGCACGCAATCCAATTTCTGCTGTAATCTGATCACGCATCTCCCCAACTAAAACAATATCAGGGTCTTGTCGTAACGCTGCCCTCAATACCGTTGGAAATTCCAGACCCACCTTAGGATTCACTTGCACCTGATTAATACGTGGCAAGCGATATTCGATTGGATCTTCCGCTGTAATAATCTTTTTTTCCGGCTGATTTAACTGGGTTAAAGCGGCGTATAACGTTGTCGTCTTACCACTACCTGTTGGACCGGTAACCAGAATAAGACCATGAGGGCGACTGATTAAATACTCGAAACGTTTTTGCAGTGCGGGTGGCATACCTAACGTCGCCATACTTAAAATCCCGCCACTCTGATCAAGCAAACGCATGACCACAGATTCGCCGAATTGCACTGGCATCGTCGATAAACGCACATCAATATTGCGATTACGCACACGAATGTTAAAACGCCCATCTTGCGGCAAACGCTTTTCTGAAATATCGAGACCCGACATAATTTTTAATCGCGATACCAATGCAGAGGCAACGCGCTTTTCTTTCATCACTTGCTCTTGCAGTTCACCATCAACACGCAAACGAATACGTAGTTGATTTTCTTCTGGTTCGATATGTACGTCCGAAGCTTTAACCTGTACGGCATCTTCAAATAAGCTTTGTAACAGGCGCACGACAGGGGCTTCACTCGTGTCGGACGTCATAGCCATGGCATTGATATCGAAATCGCTGCTTTGCAGTTCCCCCTCTAGCTCACCGGCAATACTCGCCATTTGTTCCTGACGACGATAAACGCTATCGAGAATCGACAACATCTCTTGCTCGCGAATAAAGGCTGGCATGACCGGTTTTTTTAAGATTCGTTGTAGATCATCAATGACCATTAAATCCGTTGGATCAGCCATTCCAACAAGATAGCCCTGAGGCTCATCAGCCAACAGCAAACAACGATAGCGCCGAGCCTGAGTTTCCGGCAAACGCTGAATAAGTTCAGCATTAATACGGAAGCGCGATAGATCGACATACGGGTAGTTGAAGAACTCCGATAAAATTTTCAACAACTGATCTTCACTAACAAAGCCGAGATCGGTAATCGCCCGACCAATCTTTTTACCCGCGCGTTTTTGCTCGGCTAACGCCTGCATTAACTGCTCTTGAGTAATGAGTTTCTTTTCTAGCAACAGGTCGCCAATGCGTACCTTTTTATTAGTTTGTACTTCCATGAGCTACTGCAACGCCTCCGCTTTTTGTGCAACCCACTGACGCTGTGCAGGGTTCAATGAATATCGTTCGGGCAGCCATTCCAATACTTGTTTAGCACGCCCCCTCTCTCCGGCTTCGGTCAACGCCACCGACATTGCCATTGGCCAATTAACAATGCTTGGTTGTTGACGAATTAACCGTTCATAGGCTGCCGCTGCTTCTTGAAAAAAGCCGAGCATATGTAATCCAGGTGCTGCGACAGTTAGCCATTCACTGTTATCAGTACCATTATGCTGACGATAATATTGAATAAACCCATCGGCATCTTTTTGTTCAAGAAATAAACGCAGCTTTAACGCCAAATAAGAAATTCGGGGTTCAATCGCTATCGCCTGATCAAGTACTTCGTAAGCCTGCTGAAACTGGCCTAATGATGAAAATCTAACCGCTTGACGATATAACGATTGATGAGATTCATCGCGCGTCACTGTATTGGTATTTTCGCTGTTTTTTGCAATAGGGCTTTCGTTAGCTGCAGACTTAACGGCTACATCAGTATTCATCTGTTTTTGAACTTTAGCTGGAACTAATTTTTTCGATTCTACAGCTTTATTTTTGGTCACCGGATTAACGTTTTTAATTGGCTCACTTACGACAACAACATCAACTAATACAGGAGGCTCAACCGCAGGAATTTCAACCGCAGGAATTTCGCCCGCGACTGCCACCGGCTTAGCCCGTTCAGCATCAGTGTTTACTTTATTGCCTTGCACATAGGCAGCTAAATTTTTAGATGATAAATCATGCCGTGGAGTGTCATCCGATAACGAGATAGCAGGTGCAATATAAGATTGAGATTGTTCACCACTACTGATGGATATAATACTGACCGAAGAATTGCTAACTAGCCAGTAGGTACCATAAGCGAGAGCCACCACTAAAAAGCCCCCAAACCATTTACCGTAAGGCGCTCTATTCGTCGATACAGGTAATGCCATCGAACCTGCTGGAATACTTTCTGCCATCCCATTACGCTGATCGAGATCTTGTAAAACTTGGTGAATTAAACTCATATTAAGACCTCAAATACCGGTAAGCGACCAGAACCGCTGACGCAAATCCATACTCGCCAATGCACTTTCCGTATCCACCACCGCTCTTTCTACGTGGCTACTATTAATGGTATTGGCACCTTGGCCAAAGGCAATCAGCAAAGCTTTACCCGCTAATACGTTCACCAGCCGCGGAATACCGTTACTGGCTAACCACAAACGACGTACCGCAGACGCACAGAACAAATCTCTGCCCTTATAACCAGCACAAGCAAGACGTTGACGTAAGTAGTGAGATAAAAGATCAGCTCCTGATAATGGCTGCAATTGTGTAGATGAAGTAATACGTTGTAATAATTGACGAAATTGTGGAGTTGCCAAAATGTCATTTAATTCTGGCTGACCGAACAACACTATTTGAATCAGCTTTTGCCGCTCGGTTTCTAAGTTAGAAATTAAACGTAATGCTTCCAACGTTTCTGCAGGTAAGCATTGCGCCTCATCGACAATCAGGATTAACGGATATCCTTCTCGAACAAGCTGCAGCAAACGCCGTTGAATAATGTTGCGTATTGCATGTTCATGGACAGGAATTTCACGCAGGCCTAACTCAGCAGCAATAGCATGCCAAAGACCAATAGAATTTAACGTTGGATTCGGTATGTAAGCTGTAGGGACATCCTGCTCAGACAAGTAGTTTAATAAGCGTCGACACAAGAGCGTTTTACCCGTGCCGACTTCACCCGTTACTTTGAGAAAACCTTCACCCGAGTGCAATGCAAAAACCATTGACTCAAATGCCTGCTGATGTACAGGCAATTCAACATAAAAATGGGTATTGGGTGTTAACCCAAACGGTTGTTGATTTAAGCCGTAAAAGTCCTCGCACGCTTGAGCTAATTGCAGTAATTGCATAATCACATCTCCGGCAGGAGAACCCTAGAATAGCGGCGATTCAATTGATCGATACGATCCTGTGGTAGCTGCGTATCAATGATCCGAGGCTGGATCAAAATAACCAATTCACTTTGTACCGTTTCTTGGCGTTTTTGACGGAACAAGCCACCTATCAAAGGCAGATCTCCGAAGAATGGTACCTTAGCAACCGTCTCTGACGTCTTGTTTTGCATTAAGCCGCCGATCACCACGATTTGTCCTGAACGTGCACGAATGATTGAATCAGTTTCACGTACGGTACTGAAAGCAAGCGGAAGACTATATTCATCGTTGTTTAATTCGATTTTTTTGATCTTCTCTTTAACTTCCGTAACCTTCGGATGGACATGGAGAGTAACCTCACCATCATCACCAATTTGCGGCGTTACATCTAAAGCGATACCGGAGAAAAATGGCGTTAAACCAATGTCTGGCGTTTCGGTCGTACCGGTTGTTGTGGTGGTGCTCGTGCTACTTACGTCGGTAACAAAAAACTCATCACTACCGACTTTTATAACCGCCTTTTGATTATTAACCGTAGCAATACGAGGACTCGAAAGCACTTCAACATCGCCCTGAGTCTCTAATAAACTCAATGCACCGGTAAAATCGCCAACATCCACATTCAAAGAAAAGATACCGCCAATTAAATCAGGGTTAGCGAGCGCTACAGCACTTTGGCTAGCCCATACATCATTGTTGCCTGTTTGCGCAGCAATTGTGCTCCAATTAATACCGGCTTGATAACCATCACTCAGGGTAACTTCGATAATTTTCGCTTCAATCAGCACTTGTTTTTGCACACTTAATTCAGTTTTTTCAAGATAAGATTGCACTTGACTTAATGTATTGGGCAAGGCATGTACTATCACTAGCCCAGCATGAGCATCGACCACAACTCTAGCGTTACCTTCATGTGCAATCATTAAGGTTAACGTCTGCTGTAACTCTTCCCAGAACGAACTGCCCGACTTAGTTTCTATCTCAGAGGAATTGCTGTTACTACGCGTCGTTTCACTGGTAGAACTTGAATTAGAATCGCTACCACTACTTGAATTAGTAACCTCAACCTGACCACTGCTTACTTGCATACCCGAACGCCCCTTGCGCTGAACATTCAAGTAATTAATCGGAAAAATACGGGTTTGAGCTTTTTTAGGAAGAATTTGAATACCGTATGATGACTCGACGAAATCAAAGCCATAGATATCACGAACCGCACTTAATGCCTCTCGAACAGAAACGTTGTTCAAATTTAAAGTAATCGCACCCGAGACCTCGGGATGAACAATTAGATTGTGCCCTGTGCCATCCACCAAGCTGTTGAAAAATGCTGCGGCAGGTACATCATTAGCCACTACGTCAAAACGTTGATCGGCACTATCTGGCACGATCAATGGTGGTAGTAATTGCTGCAAATTCAACTCTGCAGGCGCCACCGAATCAGCCTCAAGAAGCTTAGACTTAGCTGTCGTCTGCTGCTTCGCCTTCGGCTTTTCTTGCATCGGTGCACAACCCGATACATTAATGAATATCAAGCCTAATACTAGACTCATCATGCAATTTATTATCTGTCGGCTAAATAATGTCACAACCGGATTCCTATTGACTCAACCGTTTGGTTTTATTAATTAAAGATAGAACTCGTTGCTTTTGCTTAATTTTTAATACAACTTCGTTTGCACTAATGCTCAAGACTTTGGCACTACCTACGGTGTCGCCCTCACGTACAAGTTCACCATTGACCACGGCACTGGAGCCGTTGTCGGCTATCCTTATTTGCTGTAATTGATAGCGAGTCTCCGGTTTTGGCGCTTGAGGCGAATCTGGCACTGCAAATAAGCCTTCCGGCGGACGTGTTGGATCGCTCGCAAATACAGACGGTAGTAGCGCAGAAAACAAGGTAAAAATGGTTATTAATTTAAACACCGAGCATATCCTCCCGCGTACTGATAGTGAATATTTCTAGCACTAATTCACCATTCGGATACTCATCTACTCGGTATTCCAATGCCTGCCAATACACTTTCCAAGGTAGGCTATCTAAGCGTTTTAAATAGGCAACAAGACTGTCGTAGGTCGCAGTCATTTTGACCCGCACACCATGGCGATAAAGCTCGACATCCGCATATTCTTCACCAAGATCGACATCGGTTTGTGGCAAGTTTTTCAAACTGATTAAGCGCAGGCGTTTATCCTGCATTAATAGTTGTTCCAATACCGTCACCATATGCTCTGGTGAGACAAGGGAGTTAGTTAAGGCACCAATGCGGCTGTCTAAGCGCGATTGTTGCTGCTGGAATTCAGCTAATTCATTGCGAATCGGCTGGTTAAGATCAATCACAGGGCTATTTTGTAATCGTTCTAAATGCGCTTGTTGGCGCTGATTTACAGCAGAAAGTTCGTTTTTTTGCTTTAGCTCGGCCTGAGCTGATTCCCAAATCGGTAACAAAAAAATCCAGATCAGTAACATGCCAACAATGACGTGTGCCGTCATTACCGCGAGTTTCTGTTCACGCTCAGTTAAACCGCGATAAGCATCTAAAGCGCGCTCAACCTGCGGATGTTTCCACCATAAAGGAGTCATTTACGCATCCCCGAATCAGCAGCTGATGAGAGCAAATCTTGCGGGTGCCGACGGGTATCCAGTTGAAAACGCAGCCACTGCTTATCCTCTTCTTTTTGCACATCGATATAACGGAATGCTCGACGCTGATAAGCGCTCTTTTCTACAAGAGTGGATACATATTTTGAAATCTTCGCGGGGTCATCGACATATCCTTGCAAACCGATATGACGACCTTGATCCGAAATAGAAAATTGATTCAACCACACGCCTTTAACATTTTGATCGCCCAACTGGGATACCAATTGCGTAAATGATTGTCCTTCTTCTAATTGTTGCTGAGTTAAATAGCGCAATACTTTTTGTCCGCCTTCCAACTGACGACGCGCCAGATCACGCTGTTCGGCAAGTCGTGCATCAACCACAAGAGGGGGTCGTAATGCTTGTATCTCGACAATTTTTTTCTCTAGAAATCTCTGCTGTTCTTGCGCATTCTTTAATTCACTTCCTTGCCAAAACCAAAAAGACATAAGGCCAATAGCAATAACAACCATAGCCATAACGTGCACAGCAGCGCTCGTTATCATCAATCGTAATTCGCGCGGAATCTTTGGCGGCTGAAACTCTTCTATATAAAAATTAAGATTTTGCTTAATTTGCCAACTCATAACTTAGCGTCCCTCCTAAAGCTGCCGCAAATGACGCCGTTAAAGCTGACTCTGTTATTTGGCGATTAAATGCTGTTTCGAGGGATAAAAGACGAACAGGCGTATTAACACTGGTTTCTAATTCGATTAATACATTGTCAATATTTGCAGTGTCAGGCGGCAACACCCACAATTGGCCTACGGTTCCCAGCCCTAATTGGCTTTCGAAATAATCCATCGAACGCTGCACTTCTAGCGTTAGCATATCGCTGCGACTGGTATTTTCTAGGGTATAGTCGTCTACCGATGTTTCTTCCGGCATTAAATCATTGGTACCAATATTCAAATGACGGGTAAAATACAAAGCACCATCTTGATAGAGATAAATCATCCCTTCTTTTGGCTCTAGGCGCAGCACCCCAACACTGGTTTCTGGCTCTAACGCCGCAACCAGATTAAGTAAGCTTAATTCATCAATGGTAATTGCTTGCAATTCGAGATTTTCTTTGCGACACCATCGAACGATATCGCGCAGATATTCGCGATCGGTAATCGCAGCAAATGCCATCGACATACGTCCACGGTAGGCATCCCCCGGCAACGGGAAAGCTTGCAGCAATTTATTCTCTGCCGACTCGCCAATAAGATCTCTGATGCGAAAACTTAGCGCATCACTTAACTCCTCATCGGCGACCGGAGGAGAATCGACCAACTGTAATTCGTAACGAGATTGATCCAAGCAAACGGTTACCGGGATACGCCCATAGCGCTTGGATGCAAGCCACTGCGACAAGCCTTGAAAGCCTTCGTCGTCTTGCTCTGAAGCATAACTATCGACAACGCCAGTAGCGTCGCGCACCACGGCAAATGCTTTGCCATGATTCAGCTCAATTCCGAGACAATATGTATAATTAGAACTTTTTTTCTGCCACGGCCAGCGCATGGCGACCTCACATCTAAGAGACACTGTAACTTCAGTGTAGACCATGCTTAGAAAGTCGATGGTCTAAGGTTACCTACATGACTATAATGGCGACAAAATCGAACAAAGAAGCGAATAGATGTTCAATATTGTCCTGTTCGAACCAGAAATTCCGCCCAACACCGGTAACATTATTCGTGTTTGTGCCAACACTGGTTGCCAGTTACACCTGATCGAGCCACTCGGATTTGATATGGAAGAACGCAGCTTAAAGCGCGCGGGCCTCGACTATCACGAGTGGGCACATGTGAAAATTCACAAAGATCTCGACGCCTTCTTGGCCAGCGAACAACCTCAACAGTTGTACGCGCTTACCACCAAAGGCAGCACCCGCCACTCAGACGCAAGCTTCAAACCTGGCGACTACCTAATGTTTGGGCCAGAAACCCGAGGGCTGCCCGAAGATGTGCGCATGCAGATTCCGCGCGAGAACTGGTTACGCTTGCCCATGACAGTAAACAGCCGCAGCATGAATCTATCGAATTGCGTTAGTGTGATGGTGTACGAAGCTTGGCGACAAAACGACTACAGCGGCATGCTGTGATAGCTTTATAGTTTGCATACAGCTTATATCGGACAGAGCGAATAATCGTGCTCGCCTCCTCCGAAAGCTTGCGAACTAATGTGCTGTTCGCCCTGCCAGACAAGGACACAGATAATACTATCGATCAATACGGCTACTCTAAGAGTGACCCTAGGACTAGGGGACGCTATTGGAGGTGAAACCTTACTATCAGCATGGAACCTCGAAAACAGTTGTTACGAGCCAGAAGGACTTCTGAAGTTTGAAGGTAACTATCTTTGGTATGAAAACAATTACAAAGGCTTTGCTGGCGTACAGTGGTTCACTCGTAACTGAGTAATTTAAAGGTGATGCGTTAGCAATATAAGAAAACAAAAAACCAGCACTAGGCTGGTTTTTTTTATTGCGCTAACAACCTACTCTTTTAGTGAGTTGGTTGTTCCGCTGATGGTTGCTCTGCAGCTGCAGCTGCTTGTGCTTCCTGAACGCGTTTCTGATACAGAGCTTCGAAGTTAATCGGAGCCAGCATCAACGCCGGGAAACCACCTTTAACAACTAAGTTATCAATGCTTTCGCGCAGATATGGGAACAGGATGTTAGGGCACATGGCACCTAGCATTTGTCCTAGTTGTTGTTCTGGGATGTTAACCATGGCAAACAAACCACATTGAACCAATTCAACCAAGAAAGCGGTTTCGCCATCGTTAGTTGCTGTAATGGTTACTTTTACAGACACTTCGTAGTGTTGCTCATCAACCTTACGACCACCACTATTTAGATCTAACTTAATCTCTGGCTTCCACGCTTTGGTGAAGGCTGCAGGCGAGTTAGGTGCTTCAAATGATACGTCTTTAACATATATGCGTTGCAGCGCGAACTGCGGTTGCTGATTCTCAGCCATGATGTAGTCCTTCTTAATTATTTTTTAACGAGTGGCAGGTTTTGGTTGTTCCATTCCATCATTCCGCCTTTCATTCGCACTGCGTTAAAACCTTTCTCACGCAGCATCTTACCTGCCACCCCGACCGTTTGACCGGATTTGCATACTAATATAATGGGGTTGTTTTTGTGGCGTTCAAGCTCGCTTAAGCGAGAAGCCAAATTTGCGTAAGGAATGTTCACTGCGCCCGCCAAATGACCGGTAGAGAATTCCTTCTTATCGCGAATATCCACTACTAGGGCATTCTCGCGGTTGATCAGGTGCGTGGCTTGCGCTGTAGACACAGAATCACCACTACGGCGGTTGTTATCCCACATCAGAGCGACAACAAAGGCACCCCAGATCGCGATCAGACCAGCGTGATTGCCAACAAACTCGAAAAGCTGTTCCATAATTACCATCGTCATGAAAATCGAAGGCGGCAGTATACCGCCTGAGTGCCCTGCCCACCACCGGCGATGCACATTCCTTCCATGACTTACAAGGCCAGAGCGGTCTTTTTGAGATCCGGTACAAGCGCGGAGAGTTCGGGTACAATGGCGGCGTTGTAGCTACAAAACTGAGTGTTTTTACATGAAATCGCGTCCAACACCTACTGCGTTAATCATTCTTGATGGCTGGGGCTATCGTAAAGAAACCCAAAACAATGCTATCGCCAATGCAAATACCCCCATTTGGGATCGCTTGCTAGAGCAATACCCCAATGTGCTGATTCAAACCTCTGGTGAAGCCGTTGGCTTGCCTGATGGTCAGATGGGAAACTCTGAAGTCGGCCATATGAATTTAGGTGCCGGACGAGTGGTTTATCAAAACTACACTCGTATCAACAAAGCTATTAAAGACGATGAGTTAAGCAAAAACGCCGCCTTGTGCGCCGCGATGGATAAAGCCATTGCCGCGGAGGGTGCTGTGCATTTTACCGGTTTGTTGTCTCCGGGTGGCGTACACAGTCATGAAGATCACCTTATTGCTTTACTCGATATGGCCAAAGCCCGCGGCGTTAAACACGCCTATGTGCACGCTATTTTAGATGGCCGCGATATGCCGCCTCGCTCGGCAGAACCGTCGCTTGCCAAAGTAGAAGCGCATTGCGCGAGCTTAGGCAACGCCAGCATTGCTACTGTGATTGGCCGCTTCTTCTCAATGGACCGCGACAATCGCTGGGATCGTGTTGCTAAAGGTTATGTCGCAATGACAGAAGCTCAAGCACCCTTTACCGCTCCAAGCGCAACTGCCGCACTTGCCGCTGCTTATGAACGTGATGAGAACGACGAGTTCGTGCAAGCCACTGTGATTGGCGATGGTTCTGGCGTGGTGAAAGATGGCGATAGCATCATTTGTTTCAATTTCCGCCCCGACCGCGCGCGTGAAATTACTCGTGCATTTGTTGATGGCGATGAGTTCACTGGCTTCGAGCGTGCTGTGCGCCCAGCACTTTCCGACTACGTCATGCTGACCGAATATGCTGCCACTATTAAAGCCAGCTGTGCCTATCCACCAGCGACGCTAACCAATGGCATCGGCGAATACGTGTCTTCATTAGGCATGAAACAGCTACGCATTGCCGAAACAGAGAAATACGCCCACGTTACTTTCTTTTTCTCGGGTGGCCGTGAAGAAGAATATGACGGCGAAACCCGTATTTTAGTGCAATCACCCGATGTCACGACCTACGACTTGCAACCAGAAATGAGCGCACCAGAAGTAACGGCGAAGCTGGTTGATGCCATTAAAAACGGTGGTTACGACTTAATCGTCTGTAACTATGCTAACGGTGACATGGTGGGTCATACCGGTGTGTACGATGCCGCGGTAAAAGCCGCCGAATGTATCGACGATTGTTTAAAACAAGTCACCGATGCCATATTGGAAGTCGGCGGCGAATGCTTAATCACAGCCGACCACGGCAATGCCGAGCAAATGCTCGACGACCAAGGCCGTGCCATGACTCAGCACACCACTGGCCCTGTTAATTTGATTTACGTGCAAGACCGTAAAGAAGCCGTTAACTTGCGCCCTGGTAACCTAGCGGATGTGTCTCCAACCTTACTTAGCATGATGGGTATCGCCCAGCCTGCTGAGATGACAGGTGAATCTTTGGTTGGCTATGGCGACTAAGTGATGTCTCTGCGCTTATTGGCATTTGCTTTGATCTCTTTGTTCATCATCAGCCCTGTGTGGGCCGATGATGACGAGGCGCGCCTGAATGAACTGAAATCTGAAATCAAAAAGCTCGAACACTGGCTCAACTCTGCCAAAGACGAGTACGCCGGTCTTAACAAGTCGTTAAAACAGTCGGATGAAGAAATTGGTGCTCTGCTCAAACAAATACAACAAACCCAGACTCAGCTGCGGGAGGAGCAAGCCCGCCTAAAAAAGCTTCGCCTGGAGCAGACGCAGCTCCACCAGCTTCAAACTGAGCATCAGCGTCACCTATCTCAGCAAGTGATTGCTTCACGCAATATGGGTGATGAAAGCGCTCTGCGTTTGTGGTTAGCCCAAGATGATCCGCAGCAATCTCAACGCTTAATGCGTTACTTCAGCTATTTTAATCAAGCCCGAGTAGAGAATATTGAACACACCATGGCAGAACTGGTGCGTCTTGATCAAATCGCCGAGCTCATTGTGCAACAAGAACAAGCGCTGAAGTCCACTGAACAATCCTTGCTCAACAAAAACACAACGCTTAGTAGTAAACGCAAAGATCAGCAAAGGATCTTGGCGAATCTCAGTAAAAAGATGAATACTGAGTCGCAACGTTTGACGCAGAAACAAGCTGACCGCAAGCGTTTAGAGAATTTATTAGCTGAAGTCGAAACGATTTTAGCCAACAGTCCACGCCAAAATGACGAGCGCCCGTTCAATAAAATGAAGGGGAAATTACCACGCCCAGTGGCAGGACGAGTGTTAAAAGCCTTTGGTAACGCCAATAGCGAAACCATGTCGCGCTGGGAAGGCTGGCAAATTGGCGTGCAAGAAGGCGCTGAAGTAAGAGCGATTCATCATGGCCGAGTGGTATTTTCTGATTGGTTGCGTGGCTTTGGGTTACTGCTCATCATTGATCATGGCCAAGGTTACCTCAGCTTGTATGCGCACAATGAAACGCTGCTGCGCGATGTAGGTAGTTGGGTAAATGGTGGCGATATTGTGGCAGCTGCTGGTCGCAGTGGTGGACTCACAGACCCTGCCCTGTATTTTGAAATTCGTTACCAAGGTCGGCCTCAAGATCCTGCGGTTTGGATACGTTAGACATCTGAGTTAACACTCTGTGACTTTTGTGCCATGCTTGGGACAGTCGTACACCGTCGGTCATTATTACAACGCTATTAGAGCCGGAATATCATGTTACCTAAGCACCTACTACGCCCTATTTTGTTTTCCCTTGGATGCACTCTGGCTTTTCAAGCAGGTGCCGAAACCGCCGACGAAGCTCCAACCCCAGAACAAGTAAAAGCTGCAGCAACACTGCAAGGCCAATTGCCATTACAAGAGTTGCGCAACTTCACCGAAATATTCGAGCGCATTCGCAGTGCTTACGTCGAAGAAATCGACGACAAAACCCTCTTTGATTACGCCATTAAAGGCATGCTTACTTCCCTTGATCCGCACTCTGCTTATTTACAAGAAGAAGCCTTTACTGATTTACGCGAATCGACGTCAGGTAAGTTTGGCGGCCTAGGTATTGAAGTGGGCATGGAAAATGGCTTAATTCGTGTCATCACCCCAATTGATGATACTCCTGCTGAAAAAGCAGGGATTCGCGCAGGCGACTTTATTGTGACACTGGATGATGAGCCAATTATGGGCTTAACCCTCAGTGAAGCCGTCGAACGTATGCGTGGCGAACCGGGCAGCAAGATTTCGTTAGAAGTGCGTCGCGGTGAAGAAAACGAGTTATTAAGTTTCACCCTTGAACGTGCAGAGATTAAAGTCGCCAGTGTTCGCACTGAAATGATGAGCGGCGATATTGGCTATGTGCGCATAACCCAATTTCAAGAGCACACGGGTGCCGAGCTGAAAAAAGCCCTACAAAAATGGGCTGAAGACGGTAAATTAAATGGCCTTATTCTCGACTTACGCAACAACCCTGGCGGCGTATTAGATGCTGCAGTCGATGTGGTTGATGCCTTTATTAGCTCTGGGGTTATTGTTTATACCAAGGGACGTAACCCTCAATCTGAATTACGTTTTGAAGCAACCGCAGATACCGTTGCCGGTGATATACCCGTGGTCGTTTTAATTAACGGTGGCTCCGCTTCGGCTTCAGAAATTGTCGCGGGCGCATTGCAAGATCATAAACGCGCAGTGATTGTTGGTACTCAATCATTCGGTAAAGGCTCGGTACAAAGCGTGCTGCCATTAACCGAAACCAGTGCAGTAAAACTCACCACCGCCCGTTACTTCACCCCGAATGATCGCTCTATTCAAGCACAAGGTATCGTGCCTGATATCGTGGTAGAACAAAGTGAAGTAACACCGTATGAAGAACGCTATTACAAAGAGTCGGATTTACCGGGTCATTTAAGTAATCCAACCGTAAAAGCTAAAAACGATGCTTCAGAAAAAACGAGCGCCACTAAAGAAAGCGCATCCGAGAAGAAAGACAGCGGTTTGCTAAAGAAAGATTTTCAGCTGTACGAAGCACACACCTTATTGCGCGGCGTTAGCATTCTAAGCCCAGTCCGAGTTAATGCCTCGGAGGGCTGATTGAACCGCTTTGTTTCTGTTCTGCTGGGTGGATTGATAGCGGGAAGTCATGTACTTCCTGCGTTCGCCGAGCAGCCGCTGCCACCCAAACCGCAGCTCATCATTATTCTTGACGATATTGGTAACAACCACACCTTAGGGCTGCGCGCCGTTAATCTGCCAGCACCAGTTACTCTAGCGTTTTTACCTTTCACTCCTTTTGCTGCCCGCCTTGCCGAACGCGCTAACCAACAAGGGCATGGCATTATGCTGCATGCACCGATGGCGAATGAAAGCGGCGCCAAGCTCGGCCCCGGTGCGCTCACCCCAGATATGGATCGCATTCATTTACAGCAAACGCTGAGCGATAGCTTAGAGGCTATTCCTCATGTGCAAGGGGTGAATAATCATATGGGCAGCCTACTCACCCAGCAGCCTGAAGCCATGAGTTGGGTGATGGAAGTATTAGCCGAACAAGATTTGTACTTTGTTGATAGCTTAACCAGCCCTTTAAGCGTCGCCGCCGAAAACGCTTCAGAAGCTGGTATTCCAACCGTCTCTCGCGATGTATTTCTCGATAACGAACGCACCGAAGAAAGCTTAAATAAACAATTTAATCATGCACTGAGCGTTGCTAAACGCCGAGGACACGCGGTTTTAATTGGGCATCCTTACCCAGAAACACTGTCGTATTTAGAGCAACGCCTACCTACCGTAGAGTTAGAAGGCGTGGAATTACAACGTGCGGGTGATTATTTACTACGCCAACAGTGGCGCACACCCGCCCCAGAATTACCGCTAGTATCGCGCTATCAACTGCTGCTAGAACCGCAATAATTTAGCTCAATCGCAAATTAAGCCATCGTCTGGAATGAGTGCTTCATAACGTTCATCGGTTAGCGTACGTAAAAAACAGACCATGGCATCAATATCAGCATCATCCATTTTATTGCCATCTTGCAGCTCGGTTAGGCTAATAGTCGCAGATACCTCGGCATCAGCCCACGCAACGCCTGTTTCTGGATTAACCATATAATCCGAATCTGTTAAAAAATGATCATAAAACTTAATCACAGTAGCTAGATCGCGAAAGACACCGTTGTGCATGTAGGGTGCTGTTACCGCAATATTGCGCAAAGTAGGTACCTTAAACTTACCTTTTTCTGCGTCATCGGTTACGGCATTATTTGCCAACAATCCCGAATCTATTACCCCCTCTTCCGCACCATTTAACGCACGTGCTGCGGTATTAATCGGTACGCCAATATTGTGATATTCATAATTCGTAAACGTTTCGGTTTTACTACTATTGGCATTTTGTTGATGGCAGGTAGCGCAAGCCGTAAATTGCTGAGAAAAGAACAAGGCTTTACCTTGAGCCGCTTTCGACAGCGGATCATACGTATATTCACCGCGTAAAGAACGATCGTATTTAGAACTAAAAGGCGCAAATGCGTCGGTTTTTTCGAAGGTAGCAATACTATCGGTAATGGCATCGTATGCTGCATCCACATCATCAAATATTGCACTGCCGTAAATAGTCGTAAAAGCCTCAACATAATCTGAGTTTGCTAAAACGCGATCAATAACACTGGCTTTATCTGGCATCGCCATTTCAATGCTATTCACCAGCGGGCCTGCAGCCTGTGCTTGCAAATCGTCGGCTCGGCCATCAAAAAATTGCCCACCTAACCAACCGCTGTAATCGGGTTGCTGGCTATTAAACCGTGCGTGAGTACCAAACTGAAATAACGGCGAAAATGCTGCATACATAGCCGTTGGTGCATTGCGATCACCAAATGATACCGCATCGTCACCGCCTGAAACGGCACTGATCTCTCCTCCGGCATTTAAGCGGGGATCTATAAACGCGTGTTCGGGGGAGTGACAAGTGGCACACGATTGCGTGCGATTAAATGACAAGTTGTTATCGCGAAATAGCGCCTCACCCAAAGCCGACTTAGTGGTAAAAGCCGGTTCTCTAGAATCGTTGCTATCGCCACCACAGCCCGCTAATAGCAGTGCGCATGTGAGTGCGATTACGCGTTTTTTAAGTATTAACATCACAATTATTCTCTCTCAGCTCGCAAGCCAACAACCGATGCCGCCGCAGTTGGTGCCTTTCATTGTGCGTAAATCCTAACATAAGATCAGGCAATCTTAAAAAGAATCAAACTTATTCGTTGTTGCAAATCATTCGTAACAGCATTACGATACTCAGACATTTGCAGTCCAACGAAACGGTATAGAGCCCAAAAAGCTAATAATGCCGTAATCGTATTACCAGAATTTGAGGGAAAAATGATGAAGCTGACGCGTATCGCAACCCTAGTTGCAACCATTTCTATGATCACTGCATGTGGCGGCGGCAGCTCTTCTAGCGATAGCGCATCTGATGATCAAGATACTGGTATAGCCATTAACCTAGATAATGTTAGTAAAGTACTAGAAACCAATGCGGATATTGCTTACGCGGTATACAGCGATGCAGTAACAACGGCACAAGCACTTAAAACAGCACTCACAGCCTTACGTGTTAACCCAACCGCCGAAACCTTAGCAGCCGCTAAAGATGCTTGGTTGGTGGCGCGTGAACCGTATGGCCAAAGTGAAGTGTATCGTTTCCGCCTTAGCCCAATCGACTCAACCGATTACAGCAGCGAAGACGGTCTTGAAGGTGACATCAATGCATGGCCATTAGGTGAAGCCCTTATCGATTATGTGCAAGTGAACACCACCGACTTCGGCGATGACCAAATTGGTGTTACGGCGAATGATGTGGGTATTAACGGTGGCGGCGCTGTAAACAGCGATAACTTCGACAACACATCACCAAAAACGAACATTATCGGTAATACCAGTATTGTTATTGATGAAGACTTATTGTCAGGCAATCTTTCAGCCAGCGACGAACATGATGTTATTGCGGGATATCACGCTATTGAGTTTTTGCTATGGGGCCAAGATCTAAATAACGATACCGGCACCACTGACGGCACAGATCGTGACGATGCCGTTAAAACCAGAGGTGCCAGTAATTTAGCAACGGGGGGTCAACGCCCATTAAGCGATTTTGAGCCGGGTTATGACGACGAAACGACCACCTATAATTCGTCAGTAGAATCCGATCGTCGCCATAAATACCTTGAAGTAGTTGTCGATAAATTAATTGCCGATTTAACCAGTGTACGTGACGGCTGGGCCGAAGGTTCTGACTACCGCACAGCATTTACAACCATCACAACCGAAGCACAAGCCAAACAAAAATTGGCCGAAATACTGACAGGTATGGGAACACTATCGGAAGGCGAATTGGCAGGTGAACGTATGCAAATCGCCTTCAGTGCTAACTCGCAAGAAGATGAACACTCTTGTTTCTCAGATAATACCCACCGCGATATTTGGCTAGACGCAGAAGGCGTTAGCAACAGCTATTACGGCGAGTATGCAGGCTACGATAGCGATCTTGATGGCGTCGATGATGTTATCACCAATGCTGTTAGTGGTTATGGTATCGACGACTTCTTAGCCGATGCCGGTGCAACAGCCGACGCCTCTGCGCTAGCGACCGCACTAACAACAACAGCGACGCATTACACCGCGATTGATACTGCGGCCCGCGCTGGCTCACCGTTCGATGTGCAAATCATGACCGAAAATTTCAATAGCGACAGCGCCGTATATAAAACGATTGTCGCGCTTAATGCTCAGGCTAATTTAATTGCAGATTTAGCTGAGTCATTAAATATTGAAACCAGCGTAGTTGATGATGATGCCTCGGCCTGTGACACCAGTGATCCGACGGCAACCTGCGATTAATTTTATCTAGCGTATTTATGATGAAATTATTTAGGCCGGATTCGTTCCGGCCTCATCTGTTGTTGGCACTTGGTTTTTTACTCGTCGGAATAGTGCTAGTAAACCTTGTCATTGGTGATAAGGCGGCTTCGCCTGCACACCTTTCTACGCCTGATATTCGTCAAGAAGAATCATTGCCAGGAGGCTCTTCGAGCATTCCGTACCGCGCTATAGCCTCACTCGAAATTCCTTCTCCCGAATTAACCGATAGTGCTAAATCACTATTTTATGCGGGTAAAGCACTTGCGCATCAGCCTTGGGTTAAAGCACCCACTGCCACAACGGCAAGAGATGGCTTAGGGCCGCTATACAATGCACGCAGTTGTTTGGGTTGCCATGTAAAAGGGGCAAAAGGCATTGTTCCCGACGACCCAAATAAACCGCTGACGAACGGCTTCGTGCGCTTGAGTATTCCTGGATATGATCCTGTATTAGGCGTGGTTCCCGAACCGACTTATGGCGATCAACTACAAACTGAATCCACCTCCCTAGCCAATCAATTAGGACTAGTACTAACCCAAACGGGTGAAGGGGAAGTTAAACCTGAAGCTAAGGTCTTTCTGCAATGGCAATCCTACATTCAGATATATCCCGATGGCAGTGCCGTTGAATTACGTCAACCTAAGATAGATATTCGCGATCTGGGCTACGGCCCGTTCCACGACGTAACTTTATTTAGCCTACGTAATGCGCCTGCAATACACGGTATGGGATTAATTGAGGCAATACCTCAATCTGAGATTGACGCCCTAGCCGATCCCGATGATAGCAATAATGATGGAATTTCCGGTCGAGTTAATCTGGTCTGGTCACCGTACAAAGACAAACTTATACCTGGGCGGTTCGGACATAAAGCAAGTAAAGCAGAAATAGCGACCGTCGTTGCTGCAGCCTTCGCTAACGACATCGGTATTAGCAATCCTATTTTTCCGCAGCAGCCGTGCACCAGCAAACAAGCTGCGTGCCTCAATAGCCTCACCGGCAATGACGACCTAGGCTATGAAATACCGCAAGATTTACTTGAATTAGTGATTAATTTTACCCGCAATATTAGTGTACCCAAGCAACGCAGTTTCCCTATCAAAGGCCGAAGCGCATTTTATCAAAGCGGTTGTCAGCAATGTCATCAGCCACAATTCCGCACGGGTAAAGATCAATCATTCGCTCAACTTAATGACCAATTAATTTGGCCGTATAGCGATTTTTTATTACACGATATGGGCGATCAACTTGCCGATGGTCGTTCTGATTTCGACGCCACTGGTAATGAATGGCGTACCCCTCCACTTTGGGGACTGGGACTCAACAAACAAATTAATGGCTCATTAAATTTATTACATGATGGCCGCGCGCGTTCCGTTGAAGAAGCCATTCTTTGGCATGGCGGAGAAGCCACTAATGCTCGTACCAAATTCATGCAACTCGCTGCCGAAGAACGTAAGCAGCTAGTGCAATTCGTTGAAGCACTCTAAGGTAACCATGAAGCAGAATTTCACAACCTTGCCCCTAAATAAAATTAATCGCCGCCACTTTCTACGCACTCTAGGCGCGGTGACCGCGAGCCTGCCATTAGGGCTAAGCACTGAAGTCTTGGCAAAAACCAGTAATTCAAATATTAGAAATCACGAATTTTTAATTTCTGCCCAAGGTAATGACAATGAGCATTGCGGCCTAGGTTGGATTGACCCAAGCATTCCTTTTAGTAGAAATCTTACCTCAGGGTTTCGAGGCCACGGTGTTGCTCAGCATCCACATCAACCTGAGCGCATTATTATGATGGCGCGCCGTCCGGGACAGTGTGGAATCGAAATGAACCTCCCTAACGGACATCTAAGAGAACGATTTAGCACTCAAGAATATCGTGAGTTTCAAGGGCATGCTTGTTTTAGTGGCGATGGCAAATTTTTATTCACCAGCGAAATGGACACAACGAACGGTGAAGGAAAAATCGGCCGCCGCGATGCTGAAACCTTTGCTTGGCTCGGGGAATTCGACAGCTATGGCATAGAACCCCACGAATTAAAATTAATGCCCGATGGCATAACGCTAGTGATCGCTAACGGTGGTTTATTAATCGATACCACCGATGGACGTACCACTACAAATTTAGAGTCAATGGATTCTTCACTGGTATATATCAATAGCTTTACTGGTGAATTAATTGAGCGACATAAATTAGCAGAGAGCAAAGCCAGCATCCGTCACTTGGATGTCGCAACCGATGGATCAGTTGCGATTTCAATGCAAGTTCAGCGACAAGCCCTGCCCCATCAAGAGCCTATTGCGTTAACGGCTATACATCGCCAAGGACAAGAGATTGCTCTGTTGGATGCGCCAGAAACACTCTTACTCAATCTGCAGGATTATATTGGCAGTGTGGTGGTACATAACAAAGAACGCATTGCAGCTTTCACCAGTCCGCGCGGTAATTTAGCGCTATTTTGGCATTGTGATACCTACCAATTACTCGGTTACCACGCATTTCATGATGTTTGTGGTATCACCGTTAGTCATGATCAACGTTCATTTATTTTATCGAATTCGAATGGCGAACTGCGTTATATCGACGCACTCACTTTGCAAGAACAAAAACGGCGCCGCTTAGAATTTAACGCGATGCACTGGGACAATCACTTACTCAGCGTTGCTCTACCAACGGAAAAAAATTCATGAAAATTCCTGTATTGATCACTCGCACAGCGATTGCCAGTGCCGCCACCCTACTACTCGCTAGCTGCGGAGGTGAGCGTATTAATGACCCAGTTACCGTAACCGAAGGGAGCCTAACCACAGCGATTGTTCAAGCGTTGGACTATTCCGTCATTCCAGCCGTCAATTCATTCAGCAACGCCAGTATTAACTTATTAAGTGCTAGCGAAGCGTTTTGCTCAGCGCCTTCTGCCATTCTACTGAGTAATGCGCAAGCGCAGTGGAAAACAACCGCTACCGCATGGTTCCGCTTAGCACCCTATCGCTTTGGACCATTAAATGATGATCCCGTGTTGCCCGAGTACATCTATATCGATTCTTTACGTCTGCGTGGTACGGATTATACCGCCACAGTACGCACTGATATTGAAACCGCAATTAGCGATTCCAGTACCTTAGATGACGCCTACTTTGCTGCAAAAAACTTTCAAAAAGTTGGCATACTGGCTCTAGAAATTACGCTCTTTGAAACCGTGGACACAAGGAGTACAACAACCGGCGATATCGTTACCGAGTTCACAAATACCCCACGTAAATGCCAAGTATTAACCGGCCTTGCAACACAACTGAGTAATCGCGCCACAACGGTTTCCGAGCAGTGGAATAACGATTATGACGAAACGGGCAAAAGCTATCGTACGACGTTTATTGCGGGCGAACTGAGTGATGGTACCGAGCCGTTAACCTTATTGATCACCAGCGTGCAGGAATATCTCGACTATTTACAACAACGTGATGTCGTCAATCTAACAGCTCAAAAAGCCGGAATAGCCTGGACTCTGGCTAAAGCCTCAATTAGTGAAATTGAGCAACTATTCTCGGGAACTGATGCAACTACGGTTAGCTTCCGATCGTTAATACAAACCTCAGGTTATCAAAGCGAAATTGCAGCCGTCGATGACAATATTCAAGCGGCATACGACGCAATCACAGCAAAAGATTCCGTGCTATTCAGCGTTGCCGCAGCAGCATTAGATGGCAACTTTAAACGCGAGATTCCTGATGGACTCGAAGTGGAATTAGGCATTAATTTCACCGATGGCGACTAATTTTAAATTTTTAAAGGTAAATACTATGAGCACATTGTTAACCGCTCCATTTAAGCGCCAGCTATTAGCTGCAGCACTCAGCACTTGCATTGCATTACCTGCTGTAGCGGCAACGGATGAGACTGACGCACCAACGAATGCTGAATTACAGCAACGTATCACCGAATTAGAAAAGGCGCTAGACCTTCGGTTTAATGCGCTTGCCGACACCCGAGAGCAAAAAGAATCCAGCAGCGCTAAGCAAGTCCATATCGGTGGCTATGGTGAAATGCACTACGCCAACTTAAATACCGATGGCGTTGAAGAGCGTGAATTAGATTTCCACCGTATGGTGCTGTTCTTTGGTTACGATTTTAACGACCGTATTCGCTTTGTTACTGAATTCGAAGTTGAACACGTACTCGTGTCTGCTGGCAGCCAAGGCGCAGTAGAAATTGAACAAGCCTATATTGAGATGGATTTAAAAAATAATTTAAAATTCCGTAGCGGTGTCATGCTCATGCCAATCGGCATCGTTAACGAAACTCATGAGCCGCCAACATTTTATGGTGTAGAGCGTCCGATTATTGAAACCACGATTATTCCTTCCACTTGGTACTCCGCGGGCATCAGTTTAACGCACAGCTTAGATAACGGTGTTAGCTACGACATCATGCTATCTGAAGGTTTAAAAACCGAAGACCCTACCTTTGACAGCAGTGCAGAACCCTTTAATTTAAAAGCAGGTAAACAAAAAGGGTCTTTTGCCGACGCCTTTGATCTAGCGGTAACCGCTCGTGTTGCCTATCGCGGTATTACCGGGCTAGAGCTAGCGGCCTATGCGCAATATCAGCCAGATTTAGATCAAAGCGCTGAGATTTCTTACGCCGACTCGGCAACGCTCGTCGGTGGCCATGTTAAATATCAAGTTGGCAATATCACCACGACTGCACTTTACAGCCGCTGGGACTTAGCCGGTGATCAAGCAAAAGCTGCGGAGCAAGACGTGCAAGATGGTGGCTACGTTGAAATGTCATGGCGCGCCGATCCGTCTTGGGGCATTTTTGGCCGTCATAGTATTTGGTCGCAAACCACAGATCAAAGCGCGACTCAGAGCGATGTCGGTATTAACTACTACCCGCATCCAGATGTCGTCTTTAAAGCTGACTATCAAGTGCAAAATGAAGATGCCGGTAACAGTGACGGCTTTCATTTAGGCATGGGTTATCAGTTTTAATTAATCGCTAATAAAATCACAGCGCACTGCTATAGAATCAGTGCGCCGTTTTTTATACGTCGAATATTCATTCATCTTGCTCGACAGACTTCTTCTGACGTTGATGCAAAAAGGCCATTCCCAATAGACTTAGCCCTAAGCCCATGAACGCGATAACACGATAAATACCTGCCAACTGCGACATATCGACTAAAAATACTTTAGCGACAACCAAGCCTAACATCAGCATGCCACCTCGATAGATGGTTATACCAAAACGTCCACTGCCGGATAAAATAGCTGCAACAGCAATCGCTAACCAAACTGCCGAATAGGTATATAGCTCGCCATTGCTGGTACTCAGCTCTAAATTAATAGACCCCTGCCAAAGGTGGCGTATTTCTAACGAAACAAAGATAAAACCTGCTATAGCGGTAAATACTGCAGCTCCTTTACGATATTCCGGTACAAAATAATAAACCGATAAGTAACCCAGCAAGACCGGCACGGCAAAGACAAGTAGCAAGGCATTCAAAATAGGCGTGGTGCTGATTGCAGCCCATACCCAATCATGACTATTAAGCGTCGCTATTAAAATCATGCCATAAGTTAAAAATGCGGCAGCCATTAAACCGTGACTGTAGATGTTATAAAGTTTGGCTAACGACTGACTCACTCGACGTTTATGTTGATATACCAAAGCCAAAGTACCGAATAAGCCGACATTCAATGCCGCCTCTAGCAAGGTAAACTCAGTGGCGAAAATCTCACCGTCGTAAAGCCAATAACGTAATTCAACCCACAGCGTCAAAACAAACAAATGCAGCACCGCAGCTTCGGCCCAGCGCATTAAATCCTGCACTTGTGTCAGTTCTAGTCCACGCTGCCATTGACGTAACACCAATAAAGAGATCCAAGCACAAAAAGTCGAGCCGCCGTACGTCCACAACGACCAATGGGTGTCTATTGGATACTCGGCTACCCAAGGATTTAAGGTTAATCGTGCGACGACGAGCACTAACACAACCTTTAACAACCAACTCATATCCGCGAGATTAAAGCGCTGCATAATCACGGCAATAGAAATACTCTGAGCCGCTAATGCCAAGGTTAATCCGGCTTCATCAAACAATAGGCTGGCGGCAAACGCATAGCCGAAATGCCCAGCAAGAAATAACCATACGGACCAAACTTGCGGCCATTCACCGCGCACAGAGTAGGTTGCAAGGGCAATATACGTTGCTGCAATAATGGCTGCCGTTAAGCTCCATAGCCAATCTTGCAACAAAGAACCACACAATAAGTAAGCCAAAACAAATGAGAATAATGGAGCCATGACCGCCAGCGATGCCCACCATGCGTCTCTATTAAAATGCTCGTTCGCTGCACTGTTAGCGCGATTCCAAATACTGAGCACGCTAACGACCAAGGCGGTTATCAACAAATAGCCTACAAATGCGCCTTGCTGATCTTCAGGCATAGGAATCAGTATGAATTTTTCACTCGTTTCACTTACACGACTCAATAGCCAAATAACAATTTGACCTAAGAATAAAAGCCAAGGCAGTGCGGTAAGCGTTTGTCGCCGCTGCGCCGCAAATAATAAAATCACCATCAAAGGTAACCAGCTCAACAGCGATAGTGAGGCAAAACCTTCGGCAAAAATAGAAATACACTGTGCGCCACATACCAACGCGAGCGTGATGGGCAATAGGCGTTCGCGGCTATCTTCTAATACTTGCCTAACATTAAATAAAGAGCTGTTTTCAGGTATTTCTAGAACTTGGCGCAACAACCAGTCGCGCCACATAATAGCGATTAAGCCATAACCGAACAGGGCCAAATAGGCACCCCGCCAGCCATTCATATCGCTATCAATGAGCGAAATTCCCCACCAGCCTAAACCGCCAGCAATCAGCCCATACCAAAGCCAATCGCGATACACATAGCGCAGTAAAAACAAAACCGATGCGCTAATCACTAAACTGTACAACATAGCGACTTCGATATGGCCGCCACCGTCGGATACCAATATGGGAACGACATACGCACCCAACATACCAATCGCCGCCAGCACAGGGCCATGCAAACGCGCTAGCCACATGGTGATGCAGGACACCAGCCCCAATAAAATGAAGATAGTAGTGGGATTAAACATTTGATAAAAATGCAAAGCCGCTAATAAGGTGGCAAACAAGGTTATGCTGCCGCCACCCGCGAGGGCTGCTATTGAACTAACACTGCCATTATTTTTATGACGTAGCCATTCGGCACCTGAGTGCAAACCAAAGCCCACTAAAATACCGGTGGAGATACGTGCAACTGGGCCGAAAAAGCCTTGTTGAATGGAGTAGCGCGCCAAGAAAATTCCCGCTAAGGCGACACACAAACCACCGAGCCATACCATCCAGTTTTCTTTAAAACGGCTGAATAGAATATCGAATTGCGATGGCTCAGGCTCAGAAACGGGCGCATTAATCGAAGACGTCGTCGTGGCCGCTATAGCAGTTGAAGCCTTAGGTTCGGGCTTAATATCTACGGGCTGCTCTACCATTTTCAGCGGTTCAGCAGTTGCTAAGGGCGCTGTATTTTCCGCTTGATTGAGCACGGACTGGGATGACTTTGTGGCGAGTTGTTGTTTGATCAGCGCAACTTCAACTTTGAGTTTACGAATTTGAAAAAATGCCAGCGCCCCAAGTACAGCGCCGATAAACATCAATAAACCCATCAGACCATCCGTTGCCATTCAGCCATTCCCTTAATTAAATTAACTGCAAGAAACCATTCAAGGCATGCTACTACAGTATCGCGTAGAGGAGGAAGAATGGCAGGAGGAAGAATGGCAGAGGGAGTAAAAAAAACCAGCGGTGCCCAAAGAGTGCTTAGTCACTACGAAGGGCAAGCCAGATAAACAAGGTAAAGCGCGCGGAGAATCATCCAGCGCAAAGCGCTTACTTAGGTAAATCGCCCTGCTCAGCATAAACGTCGGCTAGTAACTCACTCACCTTTCGACGCCCTTTGAATAAAGTCAGGTGATCGGCATCAAAGTAATCTGTTACTGAAAAGTAAGGCTCAACACTCAGGTCAACCAAACGTACGCCTGTTTCGCGCTGAATAGTCGCCACCGCTTCTTTTAAATTTGCCTTACCCTGCGCCGATAAATGAATAATATCTTGGTTGCGCGGCATCAAGAGTAAATCGACCCGCTTAGCAACCTTCTGCGCATGTTTAATCGCAGTAATAAAATTCTGCAGCAACTCAGGGGCTATATTCAGGTCTTCCATATCGCAACACGCTAACCGTTGCTGGCGTGACGCTTCCATGCGGGTAGGATGCTGCATTTTTGTCATTACTTTATCAGCAAGATCCAATACTTCAGGGCTCGCTGTTGGCGGCAAGCCACCGCGATTTTCGACATACCAACCACCCGGCGGATGTGCTTGCGGCCATTCGGCCATCAGCATGTTGTATAGGTCCCAGCCCATCGTCCCCATCGGCTCGACGTTGGATGCGTTTTCTTCCGATTGTATGCGCTGCATATCACGAATCGGCGTGGACAGTAGGTTAGTCACCGCCTCTGCCGGAACGCCATTACGGATATAACGTGTATTGAATAACGCGATGGCTTCCTCGTGATCGCTTTTTGCAACCTCAAGAAAATCACGCCAGTCACCCAAAATAGCGTTGGCAGCATGGTTTAGCTGGCCCGTTTGAGCAGCACGCATGGTCGTTGCCTGAAACGGCGAAAATTCATAAATCACTAAGTCCACAGTACCGGGCGCATCTTCGTACTCTTGTTCGAAACGGCGGGCAAAGCGCTCGTGTATGCTCGGATCAGCATTACCGTAACCAAAGTTAAATGAGGTTGCGTTAACCCCCTTCGACTTTAATCTCTCATCAAAAATTTCTGGCGAAAAACCAAACTCAATCAATGACGAACCGAAAACATAAACAATCGAATCAGAACTATCCGCCGGTAACGCTAAAGCACTGTCGAGCGCAGCCGCCGACGTTTCAATGCGTTGCAAACTGAATGGATTAGGGAAAGCTTCGCGTATCTGCGACACCCCAACATTCACCACCAGCATGCCAGCCAATAGCGCCGACCCACCGAATAAAACCGTTTTTAGCGCCATTTTACGGCGTTCTTTTACTCGTCGCGGATCATAGGGATTAGTGTGATTCACACGAGTATCAGAACTGGAAGTAGATAAAGTCATGACCTGGGTCTCCTACAACCAAAAATAAGCTAAAACCAACAACCAAAATTGGCCACATCAACCAACTGCGCTCATTAAGCGCGCTACCAAAACGAATGTTTAACCAGTCGGTCAAGTGCATAAATACCAGCCCAGCAACGACTAGCCCCAGCACCACTAGGCTACTTGCACTGGCCTCAACGCCAGTCGACATATGCATTTGTGACAACATAGTCCAAGCGTTATCAAACCCAGTAGCACGGAAGAATACCCAGCCAATCACGACTAAATAGAAAGTCACTAGTACTTTAAAAATACGCACGAGCCAATTGTTGCGAGCATCAACCCAGCGTCCAATCGCCGAATACGTTAACCAATGCGTTACGCTAATAATAAAACCGTGCCATGCGCCCCAGATAACGAACGTCCACGCTGCGCCATGCCACAATCCACCCAACAGCATGGTAATGAAGACGTTGCGGGTGCGATTACCATTACGATTACCACCCACCGAAATGTATAAGTAATCGCGTAGCCAGCTAGACAGAGAAATATGCCATCGACGCCAAAAATCGACTGGAGAGCTAGAGAAATAGGGCAAGTTAAAGTTGATGGGAATATGGAAGCCCATCAATAGCGCGATACCGATGGCGATATCTGTGTATCCGCTGAAATCGCCGTAAATTTGCGCGCTAAACGCTAAAGCACCGACCCATGCATCCAAACTACTGATTGGCGTGGTGGCATCAAACGCAGTAGACGCTGGGCCTGCCATCATATCGGCCATGGTCTTTTTAATCAGACCTAACATGATCAGCATTAAACCATTGCGAATATTCGCCATGGTCGGAATCGGTAGGTTATCCAGCTGCGGCAAAATATGCTGCGCACGAAGAATAGGACCAGCAACCAGCTGCGGAAAGAATGACAGTGCCGAGAGAAAGGTAAGGAATCCGCGATGAGCTTTCATATTGCCGCGATAAACGTCAATGGTGTAACTCATACTCTGGAAGGTATAAAAGGAAATACCCACAGGTAAGATAATACTCAGCGTCGAAATGTGTGCGTCAACCCCAAATAAACCAATGAAATCTTGGGTGCTTTGCAAAACAAAATTGCTGTATTTGAAAATACCTAAAACCGATAAATTGATGAAAATACTGAGCATTAGCCAGCGTTTTTTTGTTACCGGATCATGATTGTTACGTTCAACAAAACCAGCAATCACGTAATCAGACAACGCACTGAACACTAAAAGCGGTATAAAGGCGTAATTCCAAGCGCCGTAAAACACGAGACTACTGGCCAACAACAACCACAGTTGTTTTTTATGGCTAGTGAATACGAAGTTATACAGAACAAAAAATATGGCAAAAAACCAAAAGAACTGCGGCGTATTAAATAGCATTATTATTATTCTATTAGTGGCAAGAACTTAAGCAGCTGAGTGGACAAATTAACAAAAAAAATGTTCAAAACATTCGCCGAGTGAGGCACTGCTACTGCCCGGCAAGAATATAATATTATCCTTAGAAAATGAAGTGGCCATACCCATCTTTACCAATTTGCGCCAACCTTTGGCGCAAAAAACCTCATAACCACCGCATCCTACGAAATAAGACAAGGAGACCCACTGCAATTGTTCCCATCACGCTTAAAAGAACGTAGTAACCATTCGCCATGTGCAATTCAGGGATGTGATCAAAATTCATTCCGTATAGGCCAGCTAAAAAACCTAATGGTATAAAAATCGCTGTAATCACAGTTAATACCTGCATCGTACGGTTTAACTGATGCGAAGAAATCGAAATATAACCGTCGATTAAGTCACCACAAATATCGTAAAACATCTGCGCCATGGTGTAGAGACGGTCGAAACGATCATGCAAGTCGTTAATCGAATGGCTCATTGCCTCGTCAGTATAGGCAATCGAACTAAACTCATCACCGCGTAATTCATCGGTAATATTCTTGTGATAATTAAACAACCGACGCAACTTCACCAAACGCGAGCGATAGAAAACCAGTTCTTTCATCAACTCATCACTACCGTGCTCTAACAAAGTATCTTCGACATCACTCAGGCGGGCTTCAAACTCTAATAAACGTTCAAGATAAAGACCTGCGGAGGTATGCATAACTTTTAACGCTAAATGACCTGGGCCTGCTTTTAGTAACGCAGCACCTTGCTCATTAAAAAGACGCTCAACACTGGTCGCCTCCTGCGGATGTCTGGTAATTAATAAGGTCGGGTTGATAAAAAACGCGATCGTTTGCGCTTCATGCTCAAGTTCCGAGTTGAAAGTAGCAATACCGCGATACAATACGAAAGTACTGTCATGGAATTGTTCAATCTTCGGTGGATGACGATCTCGCAGTGCGTCCTGAATGGCCAAAGGGTGGCAACCAAGAGATTCCAAAATACTCGTTTCATCCGATTTAGCTTCACTTTGTAAATCGACCCAAAGCATACCGCCCTGGGTTCGCCATAAATCAATTTGCTCACTGCCACCCAAATGTTGGCTACCCTGCGGATCAAGTCGTAACGTTCTAATCATAAAATATCCTTGTGTGCCGCATTGAAAATAAGGCGTTAAAACAAATCTAACTGCTGCCCCGCGATGCGTAAAAAATCATCACCAGTAAACTGAAAAATAGCATCGGCGATAGGCGCTAGCTGTTTTTCTAAGTAGTGCCCATAGTCCACTAGTGACCGTTGAATTTCCACTGGCTCGGGGCCGTTAATAGTGATCTTGTAAGAAATCCAACCACCACGGTCACTGAATTTCGGTTTAAGCCCTTGCTGCTCGCGCCAGACATCTAACATGGTTGCTGCGCGCGCATGTGGCGGACGATTCTTTTGATATAAGGGCAGAGGCCGCCGCAAGCGCTTACGGTAAATCAATAAGTCATCGCTTTGGCCCGTCAACAAGGCATTAACCTGCTCGCGCAGCCAATCCTCATAAGGTTCAGCAAAAAACACTCGCCGATACAGTTCACGTTGAAACTGACGTGCCAGCGGGGTCCAATCGGTGCGCACCGCTTCTAGCCCTTTAAACACCATCTCAGCCTTGTCGGCGGTTTCAATGAGCCCGGCATAACGCTTTTTACTGCCCGGTTCTTCACCCCGAATAG
>NZ_JAWUWR010000057.1:0-19369 GCF_034111725.1 Thalassolituus sp.
GTTTCGTGGGGCTGCTATAACAACTCATATCCTGCCACCACATCAAACAGTTCTTCATCAATGGCGCTTTGGCGCAGCATATTGAATTCACGCCCGAGTTTTTCTTGCAGTTCTTCGATGTTTTTTTCGGCGCGTTGCATTGCGGCTAGACGGCTGGCGTTTTCACTGGCGAGTGATTCGGCACAGGCGCGAAATATAGAAATAAACAAATACTCTCGAATAAGCGCCCTTCTGGTTCGAATATTAACCTGACGCTCTGCTTCGCCGATTGGGCAAAGTATCTCTGGCCGATTATTCGTTGGCCATCGAATATTGGCTAGGCTTTGCAGCCATTGCTGATCTAGTGGTAGTAATCGCTGCAACGCCGGCTCATAAAGTGCGCCTGACGTCGGACGATTATGGAATACGTAGATGCTATAGGCCTTCGGACTATTCTCTAGGCGTTCGGTCGCTTGTTGAATTTGGGCAACAAGATGGCCAATTAAAGGCGCTATTCCGATGACGCTGGTCGGCAAATTATAGGCGACTCCCAGCCTTGACTGTGCATCCGCTAGCCGTGTTTGAACTCGTTCGCCTACAGCCCAAATAGTTGGTTTTCCCGGCAATTTGCCGAGCGATTTAACAGCAAACTGGGCGATGTCTTCATTAAATTGTCCAACTAAACCTTGATCGGAACCAAATACGATGGCGCCGATCACTTCAACTTCGCTTTCGTTAATATCGATTTTACTTAGATCCGTATCTGCATGTTGGGCTATCGAACTAGCACGGAAACTCGCACTTAATCCTAGCTCTACAGTGCGATAGTAATCAGTCAGTGCCAGCACCGATTTTTCGTATTGGGTAATGCTCGATGCCGCCAATGCTTTCATGGTGCGTACAACACCTTTTAAATCGGTGGCACTGTCGATTTTTCGACGAAGATTTGCAGCGGTATCTGTCATGGCTTAGCGTCTTTCTTTGGCAATGAAAGTTCTGCCAAGGCAACGCGAGCAAGCTCTACAATCGTACTGCGATCCTCTGCACTTAATTTATCTGCCGTTTCAAATCGTTTGCAGAGTTCTTTTGATAGGGTCGTCGCTGCTTTGCGAACCGCAGTTTCAGCTTTATCCATATCTTTCAGCGGTACGGTGTCGAATAAGTCTGACGTTAGCGCTAGTAAGATGGCGATTTGTTCTGGCACAGGCACGGGCGCAGATTCAAACTGCTTGAGGCACGCACGAATACGACGCCCATGCTCAATGGTTTTCCGTGAGTTGTCGTCTAGTCTTGCGCCAAATCTTGCGAAAGTTTCCAATTCTTCAAACTGGGCGTAAGCCAATTTAATATCGCCGGCCACTGCCCGAAACGCTGCTCGTTGCGCTTTGCCGCCCACCCGAGATACGGATTTACCCACATCCACGGCGGGCAATACGCCCAGTTCGAATAAAGATGGCGACAAGTAAATCTGACCATCGGTAATCGAAATTAAATTAGTAGGAATATAGGCCGAAATATTTTGCGCTTCGGTTTCAATGATCGGCAATGCCGTCAGCGAACCGCCACCGCGCTCTTTGCGTAAATGTGTTGCGCGTTCTAATAGGCGTGAGTGAATGTAAAAAATATCGCCAGGAAATGCTTCTCGGCCTGGAGGACGGCGCAATAATAACGATAATTCGCGATAAGCTCGTGCGTGCTTGGTGAGATCGTCATAAACAATCAGCACATCACGCCCTTGCTCCATAAAATACTCAGCGATGCTCGTCGCTGCGTAGGGCGCTATATATTGCAGACCGGACGGTTCGTTACCTTCAGCGACCACGACCACGGTATATTCGAGTGCTTTATTTTCTTTGAGTACGGCCACGGTTTTCGCCACAGCGGATGCTCGCTGACCAATAGCACAATAAACACAAATAACGTTTTGATCGCGCTGATTGAGAATAGTGTCGATGGCTATTGCGGTCTTTCCGGTTTGGCGATCACCAAGAATTAATTCACGCTGACCCCGACCAATTGGAATCATGGCATCAACAACTTTTACGCCGGTTTGCAGCGGCACAGTCACTGGTGCGCGATCCATAATCGCTGCTGCTGGGCGCTCAATAGGTAGTCGCTCGCTGGTTAAAATAGCCCCGCCATTATCCAGCGGTTGCCCTAGTGGATTAATTACCCGCCCCAGCAAAGCATCACCCACAGCAACATCCATGACTCGACCGGTGCGCCGCACTTCGTCACCGGCTCGTAAATGCGAATAATCGCCCAGCAGCACTACGCCAATCTCTTCGGCATCGATATTAAAGGCAATGCCAAGTACACCGCCGGGAAAAGCGATTAATTCTTCTGATCCAGCATTGGGAAGCCCAGCAATCTTGGCAATGCCGGTTGTGACACTGGTGATGGTGCCGATCTCATGCAATCGTAATTCTTGACTGAAGCTGTCCCGCACTTGGCTGAAATTCGCAAGCGTACGATCTAAAAAGGCATCATCGAGAAGCTTGTCGGCATTAGCACTATCAAAGCTATTGGACTCGCCTGTCATAACGCTTTCTCAACTGGCTTCTGCTCAATTAGGGCATCAACACCCTCTTCTAATGCTGCTAAATATTCAGCAATGCTCCACGCCAATTTTTGTCCATTGGCACTTAGCTCGATGCCGCTAATAAGAGCAACATCGGTTTTAAACTCTAGAGGAATGTCTTCAGAAAATATTTCATTGATCGCAGATTTTAGTTTTTCTTGCTGCGCTCTAGATAGCTCAAAGGCGCTACAAAAAACAGGGGGTACCGATGTATTGGTTGTTGTTAATGCTTCTGAAAGAGTGGTTTTTGTATCGCTCGCAAGATTATTGAGCTTGCTTATAAACACGTCGACAATACTATCTTCTAGGTTCTTGGTTGCTAGATCACTTAAGGTCTTTCGAGCAATGGCAAATACTTCGTTACTCACCTTTTGGCTGAGTGCTTGCTTGAAGCTTTTGGCATCACGCGCCATATCTTCTTGCTGTTTTCTGCGCATCGCATCAGCAGCGCTTGTTGCTTCGGATATAAGTCGATCACGTTCAGCATCCGAGGCTTCTTGAGCTTGCTGCAGTAGGTGTGCTGCTTGCTTGTTGTGCTCGGCATTTTTAGCTTCAAATATTTTACGCTCTGTTTGGGCGTCTTCTTTTTGTTTGGCTGCGTAAGCGAGTTCTGCCGCGATCAGTTTTTCGCGCGCATCTATGGCGTTAAGAATAGGTCGATATAAATAACGTTTTAACAACCAGACTAATATCAGGAAGTTAACGACCTGCGCAAATACGGTAAACCAATCGATCAACATGGCTTATTGTCCTGCGGCTTGGGCAATGGCGTAATTCCAAAACGGGTTGGCGAAAATCAGAATCATAGACACAACAAAGCAATAGATTGCGGTTGATTCGACCATGGCCAGCCCGACGAATAGGGTTCGAGTAATTGTGGCTGAGGCATCCGGCTGCTGGGCCAGCGCGCTTAGCGCAGTGGCAACGGCTTTGCCTTCTGCTAGCGCCGGGCCTAAGCAGCCAAAGCTTGTGGTGATGCCTGCAATAATAATAGAGGCCATCGCTATCATCGTCATGCTGTCCATATTCACTCCTTGGATAATTTATGTGTTGTTAATCTGCGGTCGCTTTTTCTGTCGCTAGCGCTTTTGGTTTGTCTGAATGGGTTGCCGCCGCGATATAAACCGCTGCGAGAATGCTAAAAATATACGCCTGCACCATGCCCGTAAGTAATCCGAGCATGGTTAATACAATTGGAAATACCAGCGGCGTAATCGTTAGCAAAATGGCAATGATCATCGCCCCACTCATCATGTTACCGAACAGACGAACGGCTAACGCCAGCGTTCTTGAGGCTTCGCTGATGATATTAAAGGGCAACATAATAATTGTCGGACTGGCATATGAACGCAGATACCCTCCAATGCCCTGCTCTGTAATACCAAACAATGGCACCGCGATGAAAACGCACAAGGCAAGGGCCACCGTTGTTGATAACGACCCGGTAGGCGGTTCAAAGCCAGGAATAATTGTGCTGATACTTGCAGCGGCCACAAACAAGAATAAGGTACCGAGAAATGGCAGATATTTCTTCGAGTCGTGCAGGCCGACTTCTTCGATCTGCGTACCGATGCCGGTGACAATAATTTCTAAAAAATTCTGCCAGCGAGAACGATGTAAGTTAGTAGAAAGATTGCGGGTAATAAATTTAGCACCAAGCGCTAGCGCCATAATTAGCACCCAAGTAAAGGCGATAGTGGCGTTAATTTCAAAGAACCCCAGTTGCCAATAAATAAGTTCATCTGGGCTAAGACGCATCCTGTGTCTCCATCTTTTTCAATTTCTTACTCGACTCTTTTTTCGTGGTAATTCGTGTAATGATTAGCCTCGCTAGCACAAAGCCAATCAGGCTAAATACTAATGGCTGCCAGTTGGCATTGGCTGCATTCGCATGAAAAATAGAGGTTGTCGCAACAAGATAGAACCCGCCCACTGCAACGCTGGTTCTTACTATCAAGCTACTGATTAGCCACAAAGCGGGGCTGGTAGAATTTAGGCATTTGCGTACCGTCCACCACAACCCGCCGAAAAAGAAGCTGCCAAGGATAAACCCCACAAACGCTGAAGCGAATAAAATAGAAAAATCAGGTAATGCTATCGTCGTCATTTTGTTCATCTCGTATTGCTTGATCTTCTTTAGAAATCCAGTGCCATGCGTTAAAACACCCCAAGGTCAACCCTCCAACCAATAACGCCAATGTCCATGATCGTCCGTCTGGGTAATGAGTATCGAGCCATACGCCCAGCCCAGCGCCAAGTAGCGTTGGTATCACGACCGACCAGCCCACCAATCCCATCATGCCTAAGCCGAACCATACCCCGCTTTTGGCGTGGTTTTTGGCCCTTATTTTTCGCTTTGCTTTAACGCCGATATTTTTCTCGAAATGATCAGTCATGGCGAAACTCCGCGAATTTATGAATAAAGCCGCTTTCTAGTTTTGCCATGGCGATTCGCATTTCTTTAGTTTCTTCATCTAAGTTAAGGAATTCTTCCTCAACCGCCCGATGTAGCTGATTTAAATCCGCACCTTTAATTGCTCGCCGCACTGATACTAAAACGTCTGTGCCTGCTTTAATCAGTACGCCTTCGTCTACGGCGATAAATATTTCGCCTTCGCTCTCGGTTTCGAAGGTTAGAATCCCCGGCTCTAGCACCGCAACGCAGTCGAGACGTTGTGGCAATATGCCAAATGAGCCTTCGATGGTTTCGGCAACGATGCGTATTACATCGTTTTTTTCGGTGAATATTTCGAAAGGCAGCAGTACTTTAAGATGCATGTTCACTAGGCACCTCATCTTGCTTTGAGTCTGACTGCTCTTTATCTTTTTCGGTAGCTGACTTCATTTTGACAGTGGCTTCATCAATCGCACCAATCATATACAGGGCGCTTTCTGGGTAGTCTTTAAACTCGTCGTTTAAAATACGTTCACAGCCATCGAGCGCATCTTCAAGGCTGACCAGCTTTCCAGATAATCCGGTGAATTGTTCAGTGGTGAAAAATGGCTGAGTTAAAAAGCGCTCTAAGCGCCTTGCGCGCCCTACCACTGCCCGATCTGCCGGTGCTAATTGTTCTAAGCCCAACATGGCAATGATGTCTTTTAATTCTGAATATTGTGCCAATGTTTTACGAACGTCTTGTGCGAGACGATAGTGGCGTTCGCCAACAATACCCGGCGTTGCCATTTTCGAATTTGACTGCAGTGGATCTATGGCTGGAAACAGCCCCTCGCTTGCGCGTTGACGCGACAGCACAATGGAGGCAGATAGGTGCGAAAAGGTATGCACGGCAGCCGGATCGGTAAAATCATCTGCGGGTACATACACCGCTTGTATAGAGGTAATGGCTCCATTTTCGGTATTGGCGATGCGTTCTTCCAAGCTTGCTAATTCTGTTGCCATGGTCGGCTGATAACCCAAGCGCGATGGCATTTGTCCCATTAATCCCGAAATTTCAGAACCGGCTTGAATAAAGCGAAAGATATTGTCGATCAACAAGAGGACGTCGCGGTGTTCGTCGTCACGAAAATACTCAGCCATAGTTAATGCCACATGACCAACGCGAAAACGGCTGCCGGGCGGTTCGTTCATTTGCCCAAACACCATAACCATGTCGGGCAATACGCCTGCCTCTTTCATCTCGCGATACAGCTCTTCGCCTTCCCGACAGCGTTCGCCGATGCCGCAAAAAATACTGACGCCCTTTTGCTTTCCGACCATGTTATGGATGATTTCTGTAAGCAAGACAGTTTTGCCAACGCCTGCGCCACCAAATAATCCGGCTTTACCGCCGCGCTCCAGCGGAACGAGCACATCAATAACTTTAATGCCGGTGGCAAATATTTCAGATTGGGTGGAACGTTCAGTGAGGGATGGCGGTTCGTTATGCACCGAGCGCCATTCAATATCGGTTAGCTCGCCTTCGTGATCAATCGGTTGCCCGAACACGTCGAACATTCGCGATAGTGTGCCTTTTCCGACGGGCGCTTTTAAGGGCGCTCCTGTGTCTTCCACCGTCATGCCGCGCGCTAAGCCTTGGGTTGGCGTTAGTGCGATACCGCGAACATGCTGAGCATCGTGGTGAGCCAGCACCTCGATAATAATTTGCTTATTTGCGCCAGTGATCAGTTCAGAGTGGATCGGCGGTAAATAATCACCGAAATATACGTCGATAATACTGCCGCGTACGCTGGTGATCTGCCCGCGATGAGACTTTTCATGCTTGAGAGCATGTTTAGCCGAAGCATCTAAGCTATTGGTGTTGGTTACGTGCGTCAAACCATCACCTCCATTCTCGTCATTGAGAAAATATTACTGATGTAGCAGCATGCTCTTCCTAATCTACTAAACCAACCGGTTTATCTCATTAGCGAACATTTCGTTGATCTGAATCAGATAACTCGTTTTACAACGTTTTATTCCGCAATCTAAGAGCATTGCTAATAACGGACACCGAACTCAATGCCATTGCAGCACTGGCAATCATAGGGCTGAGTAAAATACCGAACCAAGGAAAAAGAATACCCGCTGCAATTGGCACGCCTATAAAATTATAAATAAACGCAAAGAATAAATTCTGGCGAATATTGGCCATGGTGTTTTGGCTAAGCAAACGCGCATTAGCAATGCCTCGCAGGTCGCCCTTTACCAAGACGACGCGAGCACTGTTCATTGCCACATCCGTGCCTGTACCCATAGCAATACCCACATTAGCTTGCGCTAACGCGGGCGCATCATTGACGCCATCACCCGCCATCGCCACGATATGGCCCTTGGCTTGCAGTGCTTTTAAATAATTTAATTTGTCTTCAGGGAGTACATCCGCCTTAAAATCATCCAGCCCAAGCTGCTTTGCAACCGCCGCCGCGGTCGTCTCGTTGTCGCCTGTTAGTACGATGATTTTCAGGCCTGCGGCATGCAGTGTTTTTATGGCTTCGTGAGATGTTGATTTAATCGGATCAGCAACGGTAATAATGCCTGCTAACGCACCATCCACACTTAAAAACATGACAGTCTGTGCTAATTCACGAAACTCTTTCACTTGGTCGGCTAATTCAGACACATCAACGTTAGCATCTTCCATCATGCGCGCATTGCCGAGGGATAAACGTTTGTTATCTAGCTGACCACTTACACCTTTGCCGGTAACCGATTCAAACTGCTTAATATCGTCTAGAGAAATATTTTGCTCTTTAGCGTAATTAACAATGGCGACAGCTAAAGGGTGCTCGCTTGAAGAATCCAAACTAGCGGCATATTTCAATACGTCGTTATTATCGATGCCCTTTACTGCAACTACATTTTGTACCTTAGGTTTACCTTCTGTCAGAGTGCCGGTTTTATCGACCACTAGAGTATCGACTTTTTCCATGAGTTCTAACGCTTCAGCATCTTTAATCAATACACCTTCGGTGGCACCACGACCGACACCGACCATGATCGAAATTGGAGTGGCTAAGCCTAAAGCGCAAGGGCAGGCAATAATGAGCACGGATACAGCAACCACCAAGGCATTAGCCAACGCAGGAGACGGGCCAAATACAGCCCATACTGTAAACGCCAGAGCGGCAACCCCAATCACTGCAGGAACAAACCAGCCCGCAACTTGATCGGCTAATTTTTGGATAGGCGCACGGGAGCGCCCCGCTTCATTGACCATTTTTACAATACGCGAGAGCAAAGTATCGGCACCTACACCGTTGGCTCGTAGCAAAAACGTACCCGTTTGGTTTACGGTACCGGCGGTGACCGAATCGCCAGCTTTCTTTTTAACCGGAACAGGCTCACCAGTAATCATGGCTTCATCGATATTGGAATGACCTTCGGTAATCTCGCCATCGACTGGAATTTTACCGCCGGGTTTTACCCGTAAAATATCACCAACATGGACTTGATCCAGTTCTACCTCTTCTTCATTGCCGTCGGAATCAACTCGCATCGCTGTATTTGGTGCGAGTTCGAGCAAGGATTTAATAGCATCATTGGTGCGTGAACGGGCTCGTAGTTCCAATACTTGCCCCAGCAATACTAATGTAATAATGACTGCCGCAGCTTCAAAATACAGCGGTGTAATACCATTCATTTTAAAAGCATCTGGCAGTAATTGAGGGAAAAATAACGCAAATACACTAAATGAAAACGATGCACCAGTACCCAATGCAATCAAGCTGAACATATTTAGATTCCAGCTTTTAAATGAGTCCCACCCTCGGCGAAAGAATGGAAAACCACCCCACAACACCACGGGCGTTGCAAGGCCGGCTTGCAGCCAATTAAAAGCATTTATTCCAATACGTTCAGCCAAGTTCAAGCCAGGAATCAAATCACTCATAGTAATCAGTAATAGAGGCAAGCTGAGTGCAAGGCTGATCCAAAATCGCAGCGTCATGTCATTCAGTTCGCTGTTGTCTGTTTCAGTTGAGGCTTCCATGGGCTCAAGTGCCATACCACAGATGGGGCATGAGCCTGGACCATCTTGCTTAATTTCTGCATGCATTGGACAGGTATATAAGCCCTGTTTATTCACGGATTTTTTCGAGTGAGTAGACTTATTGCTATCGCCGCTAGATGATGGTTCTTCAAGTGATTTCAAATAGTGCTCTGAGTTACCACGAAATTTATCCATACAACCTTGGCTGCAAAAATGGAATTTTTTGTGTTTGTACTCAACTGTTTTGGCTGAGTTTTCAGCTACTTTCATTCCGCAAACAACATCAGTAAAGGGTTTATTTTCCATACAATCCTCCATCACTCTAAAGTTTGATAAAAATTGTGACTATGTCAAAACCAATTTGATTCATATCTTTTTTAATTCAATACCATGTACTGTAAAGCTATGAGTCACTCGCGGGTCAAGGATATCGACTCATGACTAGACGCGTAAGCTCACTACCTTTTACCGCTATCGTGGACGACAACCTTAGAGTTACCATAACACATCTAAAAAACGAGATTATTTCATGACTTTGTACGATGAATTGCAGCTCCCCAATGGCACCACCATACCAAACCGGATAGCCAAGGCTGCAATGGAGGAGAATATGGCTGATAGTCATCATGCTCCTTCTGCTCAGTTGATCAAGCTATATGACGCTTGGGCTAACGGAAAGGCCGGATTAATTATTACTGGTAACGTTATGATTGACCGCCGAGCCATGACAGGACCAGGTGGCGTTGTTCTCGAAAATGCAGATAACTTAAAAAAATTCAAACAGTGGTCCCATGCAGGTCGAGTTAATGGCGCGCAGTTCTGGATGCAAATAAACCATCCTGGTCGACAAATGATGGCAAATCTTGGCCAGCAGACCTGGGCGCCCTCCGCTATTGCCCTCGACCTAGGCTCAATGTCGAAGCATTTCGGTATGCCGTCTGAAATGACCGAAGCTGTTATCGCTGATGTTATTAAACGTTTTGCTAACACTGCAGAGCTAAGTGAAGAAGCTGGTTTTACTGGTGTGCAGATTCATGCAGCGCACGGGTATTTACTCAGTCAATTTCTTTCACCGCTAACAAATCATAGAAATGACACGTGGGGAGGCTCGATTGATAATCGTGCGCGTTTATTAATTGAGGTAGTAAAAGCGGTTCGTAGCACTGTGTCTGCAAATTTTTCCGTCAGCGTAAAATTAAATTCAGCTGATTTTCAGCGCGGCGGCTTTAGCACAGATGATGCTAAGAAAGTGATAGAAATGCTCAACCCGTTGAATGTTGATCTGGTTGAACTTTCTGGCGGCAGTTATGAAGCCCCCGCCATGCAAGGTGTATCAAAAGATGGAAGAACGCTTGCACGTGAAGCTTATTTCTTTGAATTTGCCAAAGATATTCAAGTCGTAGCAGAAATGCCAATTATGGTAACCGGCGGCATTCGTCGCAGACCGGTTGCCGAGGAAGTCGTTACAAGCGGAATAGACATGATCGGTATGGCTACAGCGCTAGCCATAGACCCAAACCTTCCTCTTGACTGGGCTGCTGGTTTGAATAATGCGCCTCAGCTAAAACCTATCCGCTGGAAAAACAAAGCGGTTGCGTCGTTAGCAAATATGGCCGTAGTTAAATATCAGCTAAATAAGCTCAGCTTAGGTAAGCCGTGCGACCCAAACATATCGCCGCTTAGAGCATTATTATTGCAGCAAATTAAAACAGCACGACTCACTCGCCGATATCGCAAAAATATCTCAGAAGCTAAATAATACAAGAATGCCCGCTACTTTCGATTCAATATTAGCGGGCCTACTGAGTTATAACGGATTAATTTCCACCGTCACATGCACCAATTCTTCGTGAATGCTTAGCTTTTCACGGATGAAATCAGGACTTAAAGGTTCAGCACAAGCTACCGCGAGAATACAAGAGTACTTTCCTTTGCCCACTCGCCATACGTGCAAGTCGGTAATTTCGATATAGAATTCAATATCCGCAATAACCTCTCTAACTTCTTCCACCACAGGGGCGTCCATTTCGGCATCCAGTAAGACTCGCCCAGTTTCTTTTAATAAGCCAACGGCCCAGATAGCTACCAAACCAGCACCGACAATACCCATAACAGGATCTAACCAATCAGCGCCCCACAACTTACCACCAAATAACGCGATAATTGCCAATACCGACGTTGCCGCGTCGGTTAATACGTGAATATAGGCAGCGCGCAAGTTGAGATCTTGATGGTGATCGTGCGAATGGTCGTGCCCGTGATGATGGCCGTTGTCATGCCCATGATGGTGGTGATCATCTTTTAGCAACCATGCGCAGATAAGGTTAACCAGCAAGCCCAAGGCAGCAATTGAAATAGCTTCGTTGTAATGAATGGGCTGTGGCGATAATAAACGCTCTACTGATTGAAACAGCATTAAGGCGGCAATGCCGACTAAGAATAAGGCGCTGGCAAAGCCACTTAACACCTCTATTTTCCATGTGCCGAATGCAAACCGTTTATCGTTAGCTAAACGGCGTGCAGCAGCATAGGCGAATACCGAAAGGCCTAGCGCCAATGCATGTGAGCTCATATGCCAACCGTCGGCGAGCAGAGCCATGGAGTTATAGATCCAGCCCCCAGATATCTCCGCTATCATCATTACTACGGTTAAATACACCGCCCAGCGAGTATTTCGCTCTGCCAGAGGATTGCCCTCATCGAATATATGGGTGTGTTTAAGCGAGTCAATATTGTGAGTTGATGTCATGCAATTACTTCTTAATTCTCTATGATTTGTATACTGTACCCCAGTATACTATTTTCAACCAGAAGCAACGCAATCGGAAAGTAAAATGTCGCACATTACTGAATCTAAAAAACCTCTGTTAACACGAGTGCGTAAAATCAAAGGGCAAGCAGAAGCACTTGAACGCGTATTGGAAGGCGCTCCCGACTGCACTGCGGTACTGCAGCAAATCGCCGCCATACGTGGTGCGGTAAATGGCTTGATGATGGAGGTACTAAATAGCCATATTCGCGAACACTTAGGGGCTAATGACCTCTCACCAGAGCAGCGCGCAACAGAGGTTGATGAGGTACTGTCGATTCTAAAAAGTTACCTTAAGTGATCAGCCTCTCCCTCAATATTCACGCATAGCTATTTCCGATAATTTGAACAGCAACCTGGAGTGGCGTACTCTAACGCAAACGCCACTTAATGCTTCTCGCGGGTCTTTGCATGTCTAAAGCACCAAGCTCCACAGCACCACAGCCGGTTATCGACCAGCTCGAATACCTAGGCAGCCCACTCGCTTACGCGCGAAAAACAATGAAGCGAATTCCAGAACTTGAAAAACTTCCTGGTGCTTTTGATGATCTTGTCCATTCCCTAACCTTTTTAACGGCGTACAACGGCAGCGGAGCAACCTTTAATAGCTATCGCCGTGAAATCGAACGTTTATTGCAATGGTGCTGGTTAATTCAAAAAGTCACGCTCACAGATCTAGGTCGCCAAGACATAGAAGCCTATATTCACTTCTGCCAAGACCCACCGAAGGCATGGACGGGCGACCGTCAAGCGGCTCGCTTCACTGGCCCTGAAGATGAGCGCAAGGCCAGCACTATATGGCGGCCTTTCGTGAGTAAGGCCGATAAGATAGGACGCATGTCATCAACCGCACTTTCGCAGAAATCACTGCAATCTGTATTCGCAGTACTGTCGACTTACTTTAATTTTTTGCTGCAAGAAGATTATTTAAAAGTTAATCCCGTCGCCTTAATTCGCCAAAAAAGTAAATTCTTACAGCGCCACGCTTATCAAGAACCTGTGCGCCGCTTATCCAACATGCAGTGGGATTTCATTTTAGAAACCACCGAGCAATTAGCCATAGAACACCCCGCCGAGCACGAGCGCACCCTGTTTGTTATGAACTGTTTATTTGGGATGTATTTGCGAATATCAGAATTAGTTGCCGATGAGCGCTCCGCTCCAGTAATGGGTGACTTCCAAAAAGATCAAGATGGCAACTGGTGGTTGCGAGTTGTTGGTAAAGGCAACAAGGCACGCATGGTAACGGTATCCGACGACATGCTGAAAACACTGAGACGCTATCGCATTCACCTTGGGCTTCCACCTCTCCCCTATGTCGGTGAGCAAACGCCGCTTGTGGCTAAATTACGTGGACGCGGCCCAGTGACCAGTACTCGTCAAATTCGCTACATGGTACAAGCCTGCTTCGATCGTGCGTTAGATAGAATGAAATCCGATGGCCTTGAAGAAGAGGCGCGAGAGCTACGCGTAGCAACGGTCCACTGGTTGCGTCATACCGGCATTTCTGAGGATGTGAAATTCAGACCCAAAGAACATGTTCGCGAGGATGCTGGGCACGCCAGCATGGCAACGACAGATCGTTATATTGATACTGAAATGCGCGAGCGTCACGCCAGCGCGAGACATAAGAAAATTAAGCCTGAGCTTTAATTGCTAGCAACGATGCTGACGGGATGGTATGGCAAGCCCGGCGGTTAGGTATGCGAGCTCCTGCCGAGCTTTAAGCCGCTAGAGTATTTGGTCGTAGAGTTTGAGTGCATGTTGATCTGACCATTTTTTGCCATGAATGGCAAAACCGAGCCTCCACGGATGGATTCACGGCGAGTCAGAAAAACATGTACTCAGGCTCAGTCCAGACTAACCAACCACCCTTAATGCATGTACTGGCCGCCGTTGGCAGAAATATTTGCACCGGTAATAAAGCCAGCGCTTTCCGCCGTTAAAAAGCTCACAACGCGAGCAATATCTTCTGGCTCGCCAAAGCGACCAACTGGGATATCTTTACGGATGGTTTCACGAATTTCTTCTGGCACATCCATAATCATACTGGTGGCGATATAGCCCGGAGACACGGTATTTACCGTCACTCCCTTTCCTGCCACTTCTTGCGCAACCGCCTTAGTGAAACCATACATGCCGGCTTTTGCTGCTGAATAGTTCGCCTGACCAAACTGACCTTTCTCACCATTGATGGAGCTGATATTAACAATGCGCCCCCAGCCTTTAGCCAGCATGTCATTGATAACCAAACGCGTCATATAGAAAACCGACGTCAAGTTGGTAGCGATAACATCATCCCAATGTTCCGGAGTCATTTTTCGCAACGTAGTATCGCGCGTAATACCACCGTTATTAACCAATACATCAACCGTGCCGAAGTCTTTACGAATACCGTCAATACACGCTTCACAAGAAGCCCAGTCGCGAATATTGCCGTACGCAACGGCGATTTCGTAACCTTCGGCTTTCATATCTTCCTGAAATTTCTGTGCCTTGTCATGATTACCACCAGAGTAATATCCAGCTATCACCTGATAGCCATCATCCGATAACTGCTTGCAGATGGCCTTCCCCAAACCACCAGTACCACCGGTAACTAATGCTATGCGTTTGCTCATGTTCTACTCCTTCAGTTTATTGTTTCACACAGTCTCTACTTCTCGTATTAAGACTATCGCGCGCAAATAGAAGGTAGTTTGAGTGCGTTCAAAGTCCAACCACAGAATCCGCCAATCTATAAGTTTAATTAGAGCCGATTGGGCAAACCTGCCACTGTTCTGAGAATTGGGCTATAATCGCCCACTTTTTGGCACGTCCGGTCCCCAACATGATGAAGTTCGTAATTAAGCTGTTTCCTGAAATCACCATTAAGTCGACATCCGTTAGAAAACAGATGACGAAGATTTTACGGGCTAATTTACAGACTCTCATACGCAAGCAAGGGATCTCTGCGGACGTACAAAATCGCTGGGACAGTCTCATTGTTTTAGTCAATCATGACGATGAAGCGACCCACCGCAAGGTTGTTCAAATACTAAGCCACACCCCAGGCATTGGCTTTTCACTTGAAGTTTCTGAATATCTTTTTGAAACCCTCGACGACGCTTATCAGCGCGTTCGCGATGTCCATGCCGAACGAGTGTTAGGCAAAACCTTCTGCGTTCGCATTAAGCGTTCGGGAATTCACGACTTCTCTTCAATAGATGCTGAAAAGTATATGGGGGGAGGATTTTTGAAAGAGACCGGCGCATTGAAAGTTGCGCTAAAGAATCCCGAAGTGACTGTCCATGTAGAGATTCGCAACGATAAAGTTCAGGTTGTTACTAACAACATCAAAGGACTTGGCGGCTACCCTCTCGGCAGCCAAGGTGAGGTTTTATCCCTTATTTCTGGGGGGTTCGATTCTACCGTGGCGAGCTACTTAATGACTCGTCGCGGACTAAAAACGCATTTCTGCTTCTTCAACTTAGGAGGCAGCGCTCATGAAATTGGCGTGAAGCAGGTAGCCCATTATCTATGGAGCACCTACGGAGAAAGTCATCGCGTTAAATTCGTCACCGTGCCATTCGAAGATGTCGTTACCGAAATTTTAACTAAGGTAGAAACCAGTCAAATGGGCGTTGTGCTTAAACGTATGATGCTGCGCGCAGCCTCAGGCGTTGCCGATAGCTTACGACTGCCTGCCATCGTTACTGGCGAAGCGGTTGCTCAAGTTGCCAGTCAAACCATTACGAACCTCGCCGTCATCGACCGCGTATGCGACCACATGGTCTTACGCCCGTTAGCTGCAATGGATAAACAAGACATTATCAATATCACCCGTCGTATTGGCGCCGAAACCTTCGCCGCCCGCATGCCAGAATACTGCGGTGTTATTTCAATTAACCCAACCACCGTGGGTGATCGCTCACGAGTAGAGGACGCTGAAAAAGCCTTCGATATGGGTGTATTAGAGACAGCGTTACAAAAAGCCTCATACCAGCGTATTGACGAAGTTTTAAACGGTAGCGAAAGCGGATTAGAAAACGTCGAAATCGTTAACACTCCGAGCGTCAGCGACATCATTATTGATATTCGCCACCCTAACGAGATTGAAGAGGCGCCTCTCACACTAACTAACAACACCGTCATTGAGATTCCCTTCTTTGAGCTAGAGGGGCGCGTAAATGCCCTGCCTGAAGCTGGACGATACTTGCTGTACTGCCAAAAAGGCACCATGAGTAAAATACATGCGCATCATTTAAACAGTGATGGTAGTGGCCGTTTTGCGGTATTTATGGAGCAGATTAAACCTAAGACGAATGCTTAGTTTTAGGGAATGATTCTACCGAGGTAAGTCCACGCACATAGCAGATGCGGGCTAGAAACCCAGAGCCCTAACAATAGCTCTGGGTATCGTTAAAAATCTTAAATATAAAAGGCTTCAACCGTGCCTTTTAACTTCATTAGAAGCGGTTGTCGACGGCGATCCAAAGCCTTTGGCGACGCGATTTTGATCCAACCTTCGCTAATGCAATATTCCTCAACATCATTACGCTCTTTGCCATTCAAACGAATACCGATATTGTGCTCGAAAATTTCCTTCACATAATGCGGACTGCGAGGATTGCTCGAAAGATGATCCGGTAAGGCTGGCTGCGATGCTGTATCGTTCATGGTGTTGACCTAAAAAATTAGCTTAATTAAAAGTGCGCCAGTGTAGACAATATGCCTTTAACGCTCAAGGGCTGCGTACTCATGCAGGTGTTGATTAAGGTATGCGATGCACACCGTAATCAAGCAGTACAAAAACCTAGATCAAGCCCTTAGATCGATTTTTGTTTAGAGAACAAACCATCCAGATACTGAATAATATCACTCGATTCATAGAGCCACTGAGCATCACTACCCTCGCCTATACGTAAGCATGGAACCTTCACGCGGCCGCCTTGAGTTTCTAATGCCTCGCGATTTTGAAGGTGCTTAATGTCTCGCTTTTCAATATCAACATTCAAGCGATGCATCGCACGACGAGTCTTTAAACAAAAAGGACAAGCGTAGAGCTGATAGAGCGCCAAATCTTTAGCTTTTGCCTGCGCTGCAGCCTGATCGGCCTCGCTGCGTTTCATAGGTTTTGGATTCGTCAGCCAGCTAACGAAGACAAAAATCAACCCTAGACCATTTCTTAAAGCTTTTAATAGCATAATCATCCCTACCTATTGGTAACGTCGAACGACAAAAAATCTTGAGGCGGAGTGTATAGGGTTGAAGGCGATTGTAAAACTGCAGGATGAAACAGATTTAATGCAGCAGGGACATTAATCGTTTTGCGGTTTTTATTTCAATTACTTGAAGCATTGCAAGATTTACTCGATTTACCTTTAAGCAGGGGTATCACCCCTGCCTATAAAGACACCTCCGTTTCAGGAAAAAACGATAACAACCATTACGGCTTAAAAGGCATCCTCTTGGCTTCATCACCTGGTGTAATGTCTCGCTCTTTTGGCTTTTTACTTGGCTTCTCTTTGATTAGTGGCCACGGTAATTCGCCAAAGTTTTCAGTCAAAGACATATCAGGGCAAGTTGCCTTTACCTGATCCCATTGGGCCTGAGTCGACTTTCCGACATTTAAACGCATTGAGTCGATTATTGAATCGCAAAGTGCGAAAAGTGGTTTGGCTCTAATTTCGTCGTGAATGCTTATGCCACCAAAATCAAAGAGCACTCTGACAAACTGATGCTTAGAAACAGGAAAAAAAACTAGACGTGACACGCTAGGATTTTCTTTGCTCCCATTGTGTATCTGATGAATATCACACACGACGGCCTGGAGGCTCGATGAAATTGGTAACACTCGCCAGTTTAACGGACCTCGATAATGCGGTTTTTTACCTGACCTATCATAGCCATATGTTTTATCAAGATAATTGGCAATAGCCTCTTCGAACACTCTAGGGTGGAAAATATTTGACTCTATAAATTCGGAATCCCTACTGGCGGAAACCAATAAACTGCTAGCTCTTAAACTTGCTTGTGGGCCAGTAAACCAAGGGCCTACAAAATACCAAGTATTTTCGTAAAAAAAATCTAAGTCCCAGCTGTCACTTGCACCGCCAAAAACACGTTCCAAATCACCAGCTAGTATATTGATTGGCCTTGGTTGTTTACCACCAACCGTACGACCACATCCATCAAATCCCATTACCGGATTAGCCCACGGTGCATTAAATAAGAATATTGAATCAACGAATCGCCAATTATTCGCCCAAAGTTTGGAGAAATAAGGACCACTAATCTCTTTAATTATAGGGCGCTCGTACTGTGCCTTTGCAAAGGGGAAGAATTTCAACCAATATAATATACTCATTATCTTCCGCCCATATTGCTTTTTATTCTATTGTAGGCAAATTGCAGGGCCCCTAAAGTTCCGGTTACCGTGCCCATTGTCGCCAACAATGGAGAGCCTGTGGCAGCACCACCTGCTAACACTCCAATACCTATAACAGTATTGGTCGCCATCGTTCCATTGGCTAACTCCCTACCATAATCATCCCAGCTGTACGGATCTCTTTTATCCGCGGCGCGCTGTGCATTACCGATGGTAGCACTCAATGCTGCCTTGATATGACTATTGCTTCTCAGCAAATTTTTATCTGCCGTCATACCCATTTGTATAGCCGCCTGAAACGCTGGTTTTGGATCAGAAGTTGCCCAACACATTTTTACGATATGATTCTGCTTCTGAAATGAGATATTTTTCGCAGCTAAGGAAATTAGAGCTTGAGTAAGAACCACTGAACCGCCCCGCTCAGAAGCCCAAACCACGCCATTCTTGTTGTTAGACTGCTCCATAGCATCCGCCAGCAACCCAGAAAAACCATAGGTTTTGCTCACCACTACAGAGTTGTAATTACGCATCCCTTTAAGCTTACTGCCCAGAGGAGAATAAAACAGATCAAAGTCACACTTTAACGCAGCTGTTCCCCCGAGTAAGGTTTCGAGCCTTTTCACCGCCTCTTTTGCGGCAGCTTCAGGATCCATATATGAAGTATCGGATATCACTAAATTTCTATCGTCCTTGGAGGTGATTCGACCATTATTTCTGAACACTACCTTAACGGCGTCACCATCCTTCGTAACACTATACACTCCGGGCTTCTGTTGACTCCCGCGAGCAATACTCTTGTACTCGTCACTAAGATCCAGACGGGTAATGGCTAACACATCGTCAGGGCGACGCTCTACAGTAGCTACAATACCAGGAACAAATACCACCACTTGCTGAAAGCTGTTGGTTTTATAGTCATTGATATTGGGGATGAATACATTGGTTTTACCGGTTAAACCGGTGGATAAAGCACTGAGGTGCTTCAATGCCATTAGCGGGTAGTAGTACCCTTCTTTGGCAGCTCTTTCTAGAATAAGAGCATCATCTTCGGTATTTGGGGTAAAAACGAGGGTTTTGCCGATTCCTGGGGTATTGAGTTGCAATCCTTGAGAGGATTTTACTAAGTTCATCGCGTTAGTCCCTTATCGATGGTGTCGACTCTTGCCATAGAGAAAATGGCAGGTCGTTTTGTTTAGTTTAGT
>NZ_JAWUWR010000058.1:0-22345 GCF_034111725.1 Thalassolituus sp.
CATTGCGAGCGTTGCGAGTCGGCATCACGCAATCGAACATATCGATACCCCGACGAACCCCTTCCACTAAGTCTTCTGGCTTGCCTACGCCCATCAAGTAGCGCGGCTTATCCACTGGCATTTGCGGAGCAATATGACGCAGCACTCGCATCATGTCGGGTTTAGGCTCCCCAACACTCAGGCCCCCAACCGCGTAGCCATCAAAACCGATATCCAACAGACCGGCTAATGATTCATCACGCAAGGACTCGAACATACCGCCTTGGATAATGCCAAATAACGCCGATGGATTATCGCCATGTGCATCTTTCGAACGTTTAGCCCAACGGAGGGATAAGCGCATCGAATCTGCCGCTTCTTTTTCAGTTGCAGGATATGGCGTGCACTCGTCAAAAATCATCACAATGTCAGAACCAAGATCGCGCTGGACTGCCATTGAGCTTTCTGGGGTCATCAATACTTTGTCCCCGTTAACCGGCGAGGCAAAGGTGACGCCCTCTTCGGTGATTTTGCGCATGTCGCCCAAGCTGAATACTTGAAAACCGCCTGAGTCGGTTAAAATCGGTTTATCCCAACCAATAAAATCATGTAAGTCACCGTGTGCTTTTACCACTTCCGTGCCTGGGCGCAACATCAAGTGAAAGGTGTTGCCAAGAATGATTTCGGCACCCAAATCCTCAACTTGATCTGGATTTAAGCCCTTAACAGAGCCGTAGGTTCCTACCGGCATAAACGCTGGTGTCTGCACTTCTCCACGCGGAAAACGCAAGGTGCCACGGCGAGCAAAGCTACCCTCTGTTTCTTGATGGTGTAAATCAAACTGCATAAAGCATTCGCGTGACGTATCTGTACTCATTGGGCATCCTGTTGGAATTCAGCCGGCACAGGTGCCGAGCAAGGCAAAAACATAGCATCGCCATAACTGTAAAAGCGGTATCTATTCGCCACTGCGTGCGCATAAGCGCCCATAGTGTTGTCGCGGCCAGCAAAAGCCGACACCAGCATAATCAGTGTTGATTCCGGCAAATGAAAATTGGTAATGATGGCGTCAACGCTGCGGAAGCGATAACCCGGGTAAATAAAGATGCGACTGTCCGCCGCGTACGGCGCTATCTCGCCGTTCTGACTCGCACTCTCTAAGCTACGTACCGAAGTTGTACCTACAGCCACTACGCGCTTTCCAGCGGCTCGCGTTGACTTAACGGCATCGACGACATCTTGAGTTACTTCGATGTACTCAGCATGCATTTCATGCTCGAGCACATTATCAACTTTAACCGGCTGAAACGTTCCTGCGCCGACGTGCAAAGTCACATAGGCGAACTCTACTCCCTTGTTGCGCAACCGCTCTAACAAAGGTTCATCAAAATGTAAGCCCGCAGTGGGGGCTGCAACCGCTCCAGGGGCTTTCGCGTAGACCGTTTGATAACGCTCACGGTCTTCTTCCGTATCGGCTCGCTCCATGTAAGGCGGTAAAGGCATATGACCAACCGCATCTAAAATCTCGAACAGTGGACGATCATCAAGAAAACGTAGATGAAAAAGTGCACCTTCACGACCAACGATCTCAACTTTAACGCCGCCTAAAATAATAATTTGTCCGGGTTTCGGCGACCGCGACGAACGAACATGAGCTAACGCTTCGTGTTCATTTAGAACCCGTTCAATCAGCGCCTCCAACTTACCGCCACTGACTTTTTCGCCAAATAACCGAGCGGGAATCACGCGCGTGTTGTTGAATACCAACAAATCACCCGGATTCAACATCTGCTCAAGATCGCGAAAAATATAATCGCTACACTGCCCGTCCGTGGGATTGAGTACCAAGAGTCGCGAGGAACTGCGCTCGGGCATGGAGTATCTGGCAATCAGCTCGTCAGGCAGATCGAAATGGAAATCTCTGGTTTTCATAATTTAAAAAGTTAACCAATAACGTAGCTCTGTCGCCGCAGTAGACCTAATTGGGGTCTAACAGCCACTTATTCAATAGGTGCGCAAGATTACCGGAGATGAAGCACTAAGTTAAGGAAATCATTAGAAAAAAACTGTTGACACTTTTTCTTTTGGCAGTAATATACGCGGCCACTGACCGATGATGATTTGCCAGAGTGGCGAAATTGGTAGACGCAGGGGATTCAAAATCCCCCGCCTTTGCGGGTGTGCCGGTTCGAGTCCGGCCTCTGGTACCAAATTATTGTTGTGATGTTACTTTCCGTTATTCGTTGCGCCTTGCAACAATAACGTAGGGCCCAAGTGGTGGAATTGGTAGACACGCAGTGTTCAGGTCGCTGTGAGCTATGCTCGTGAGAGTTCGAGTCTCTCCTTGGGCCCCATTAGTGATAAGGTCAATTTCAACTCTCGCTCAAGATTTCTTAGACCACGGCAAAAATTTTACTAGTTCCCTCCCCCAGAAAAAATAAAAGTACCGCGTAGCCCATATTAACGTATCTACTGATAACGCCAGTTATGACAGTTAATTTTCGAAATCCAGTTCCATAAACTTGCTCCTCATCTTCTCCTTAGACTAATTGCTGTTCCCTTAGGGCCACCGTTGACTAAGCTTTAGGAATAATGCGACGGAGATTGATCAGCATGCTAAGACAACCAGTCAAATTGGCTACCCCCATAGCGATCGTAAGTGTTATCGGCATTGTCACTACTCAGGTTTTACCTAAAGTCCCCATACCCGCCAGCCTATCAACCTTGTTTGTCGCATTACTAGCTGGACTTTGTGGCATTGGAGCGACCCTATGGGTCTTCGTACGACCGCTCGAACGCTTCAATCAAGACTTATTAGAAACCCTGAGCGGTGCTAAAAAGCAAATGAGCCCGCACCCTGCTCTCGGTAAAGACACTCAGCAAATAAATGACTCCCTAAACGCTGTGCAATTAATGCAAACACAACTGTCAGAACACGGCGGTAAAATTGCGATTGCAGCGGCAGAAATGTCATTCGCTGCGGATCAACTAAAAGCAAAAGTTCACGACGATGTCATCGATACCCAGCGAATCGTCGCCAGCACTAATCAAATCACTACCAGTGTTGAGCAAATGGTTAACCAAACCAAAGAAGCAGCAAAAACAGCAGACGAAGCTAAATCAATTAATTTGACCGGAAAAGAAGCTGTTGCCAAAACCATTCCGCAAATGGAAGGCACGCGAGAACAAGTCAATACCAATGCGGAATTGATTTCTCAACTCGAAGCAAAATCCGAAGAGATTAAAACTGTTACGCGCATTATTAGTGACATTGCGGAGCAAACAAATCTACTTGCTTTAAATGCGGCCATTGAGGCAGCACGTGCAGGAGAGCAAGGACGAGGATTTGCTATAGTGGCAGATGAAGTTCGTGCCTTAGCCGCTAAAACATCTAGCGCTACAGAACAAATTGGTAATACCGTAAATGAAATTAATTTAGAAATTAAAAATGCCGTTACCAATAGTAAAGATTTAATTCAAACGATAGATCTTGGCGTTCGTATGACGCAAGACGTCAGTAAGCATTTAAATGACATCTACGACAGATCTGAACATATTCAAGCTAGCATAGGATCATTGGCAAGTAACGTTGGTAGCAACAGTACTAGCATCCACGAGATTTCAACCATAGTTCATCAAACAAGTGATCGCTTAGCTCTAACCGAAGTAGAGATAGCGTCAATTTCTGAAAAATCATTGTCTTTATCTGAAACAGCCGAACGCATTTATGAATCCTTTGGTGTCGCCAGTTTAGGGGAGCATCACGACAGTGCAAAATTTGCCGCCTTAAATTCAGCACAACAAATACGCGAGGTATTCGAACGCGCCATTGAAAATGGAAAAATAACAATGGCAGACCTCTTTGATGAACAATACACGCCTATTTCAGAAACTAACCCACAAAAATTCTCAACCCGTTTCGATCGCTTTACAGACGACGTACTTCCTGCGATACAGGAGCCGATATTAGATCAGTACAATCATATAGCGTATGCCGGAGCAGTTGATCGTAACGGTTATTTTCCGACCCACAACAAACGTTTTTCCAAAGTACTAACGGGGGATCTAGCCACCGACCTAGCCAACAACCGCACTAAACGTATTTTCAACGATCGTACGGGATCTCGATGTGGCTCCAATACCAAGCACTTCCTATTGCAGACCTATAAACGAGACACTGGTGAAGTTATGCATGATCTGTCCGCGCCTATTTATGTTAACGGCCGCCACTGGGGTGGTTTTCGAATTGGCTATCGAAGCTTATAACTGTAAATATAAAGCCCAATAAAAAGCCCCATTAGAGAGATCTGATGGGGCTTTTTAATATCCATTATGACGACTGTGTTTTTATCTATTGGTATACAGTAATCCGATTACGGCCATTCGCTTTAGAGTAATATAGTGCTTCATCAGCTAACTTAACCCATTCATCTTGCGTATCACTGCGATTCGGCGTACCACCGTGGATACCAATACTGATGGTCACTCGAAGGTTGGCACCGATACGATCGAAGTCTAAATTCTCGATACAAATTCTAATTGTTTCTGCTAATTCCTTAGCGCGTGTATTCTCCGTATTTGGCAAAATAACAACAAATTCCTCACCACCATAGCGGGCAATTAAATCGGTATCTCGATTCACGGTTTGACGAATAGCTTGAGCAACTGATCGCAAAATTTCATCACCCGCCTGATGACCAAAATCGTCGTTTACACGTTTAAAATGATCAATATCTAACATAACCACCGATAAAGGCTCATTTTCGCGAATTGCCCTAGCAAATTCGCGCTCCATTACCTGATCGAAATAGCGACGATTTCGTACATTCGTTAATGCATCGGTTGTACTCATTAATTGTAAACGACGGTTAACACTTTCTAACTCAAGAGTGCGCTCTTTGACACGAACCTCTAAGGTTTCGGTAGCACGACGTTGAATCTCAAGTGCTGACGCTTGCGCTTCGCGCGCTGCTCGCTCGTGTTCTAGCGCTTTCTCTTGGGCATGGCGTGCATTTCGCTCTTGCTCTAGAGCCTCACCTTGAGCTCTACGCGCTAGCTTCTCGTGTTCGAGTGCGGAAATTTGTGCTTCATAGCGGTCACGCTTTTCTTGATTTAAACGATCGGCCAAAGCAAACGATAATAAAATCACCTCCATCGCCGAGCCAATTTGAATGGCGTTTTCGGTAAAGAAATTACGTGGCAAAAAATTGAACTTATTCAACGCCAAAACAGCCCCACCAAACAACATAGATGACCAAGCAATCGTGTAATAACGCGCAGCAGAGAATCCCTGCCCCCAACGTAAAATCCCTACATATAAAGCACAGGATATGGCTATCACCGCCGTTACAATAAGTACCCGTATCATCAAGTGATAAGGAAAGAAGTTACTCATTAGCACGATGCAAACACAGGCAAGAATCAGAGTAAGGAGTATTCGGTCAAACCACACAGCCCCCTCTTTCAAAAAGAGGAAGTTACGAGTGAATATACCAGCAAAAATCACAACACCTGCCAGCATCACGATAATACTTTGATCGTTCCATTCTGTTGCTTCTGGCCAAAGATACTGGAAGTTAACCCCTTGCAAGCTGCCTAAAAAGCCCGTCATAGAGGCGACATAGAGTACGTAATACAAGTAGTTAACTTCTCTAACTGAGAAGAATACAAACAAGTTATACAGCACCATAATGAGCATAATGCCGTAGTACAGCCCGAGCCCGAGTATTTGATTTTGGTCATGCACAAAGAAGTCGCGCTCTTCCCATAAGCTCACGGGGAATTGCATAGAACTAGATGTATCAACTCGGAAAATCCATTCTTGGGTTTCTCCGGCGTTCAAACTCATAGGTAATACAAAATAGCGATGAGGAATAATACGATCATAAAAGCGCTGTTTATCACCGAGTGTATCCACTGTCCATTCAGAGCCTGATTGACGACGATGAACCTCGATATAATCCAGAACGGGATAAGAAATACTCATTAACCGATCGACTTTAAGTGCGGTCGGATTGGTGAACACCATGCGAAACCAATAGACAGAATCCGTATAGCCAAACGCTAAAGATCCATGATCTAATTGCTGCCAATGTTCGTTTGACAGATCATCTATTTTAGCGCTGTGATCAACATCTTCATAAAACTCTAAATACCGATCGAGAGATTCGCCTGAATACAAGGTCAACACATCGATCATCGGTGCCCCGTCCTCAAATACCCCTGGTATCTGTTCCGCACGAGCACCCAACACAAATAGCATCATAAACAACGCGATAGAAATCTGTTTCAACATAAGTTCTTATTCCTCTTCCTGAGAAATAGTGTAGATCAGGCTTACGAAATCGCCGTATTAATGACTCAGTTGTCAGTGGCAAATCACAGATTAAGCCGCCCTGCTATCCTTACGGGCCCAATCTAACCACCAATAACGCCAATCTTCCGGCGAGGCAGTTAATATCTCGTTCGAGATAACTAATTCGATAGGACAAAAACAGAATGCTACAGATCGACACGAGGGCGATACAAAGACAAGGTAAGATCCGGAAATAGATCACAAAACCATGCATTACCTAGTGATATTGTAGGGAACTATCGCGAATCGATAACATCTATGCTCGCGGACTTAATGAGGTACAAGCAATGAAGAAAGGAATTCTCGCCTTTTTAGCGGTTTCGCTGCTGTTACTGAGCGGCTGCAAAAATGAATATAGCGGAAATGTCGGCGGAGCCTCAAACGGCGGTGACGGCAGTCTACCGGGCATATTTAATGAAGAGGGCAAACGCCAATACGATACCCAATGCGCTTCGTGTCACGGCGTTGATGGCAATGGTACTTCTATTGGGAGTCCCCTCGTGGCTTGTGCCACCTGCACCAGCGTTGAGGTACTGGCCGACGAAATCACTCGCACCATGCCGATCTCAAAAACTGAACAATGCGTTGATCAGTGCGCTACCGATACTGCCGAATACATACTCTACGCATTCAATGGTTCCAATCTTTCCGCTGCGGCAACAGCGTTAAACGGTGTTACCAACGAAGATGCTGTACTGACACTGCGTAAAGCGACCTTGCAACTTGCCGGTCGCCTACCCACAACAACTGAAACCAGTGCAGTGCAAAGCGAAGGCGATAGTGCCTTATCCAGTGTGCTCGATGTATTAATGAACGAACCGGTATTCTATGAACGATTAATGGAGTTCTTTAACGAGCAACTCCTTACCGACAAATATCTAAGTTCGAATTTGTACGAGGGCGGCATCAACCTACTCGACAATGATGATTACCCTAATCGTAAGTGGTACGAAACCGCTTACCCTGGCGATGAATTAAGCTCAATACGCAGCTGTGTTCGCACCATTACCAATGACGCAGTATCTCGCGCGCCACTTGAACTGATTCGTTATGCGGCTATGAGCGACCTTTCGCATACTCTCTACGTGAATGCCGATTACATGATGGTTAACTGGTACAGCCAACAAGTGTACGACGCTGAACTGCTCGATCCAGCAGTAACGTTTGCGCAAACCACCGATCCTGTATGCGACGAAAACGATGTCCAGCTTTACTATGATCCTACCGATTTTAAACCTGCACGCATTACCCGCGCACTTGAGCACGAAACGGGCGGGGTTCCGCATGCAGGCGCACTCACATCGCCCATGTTCTTAAATCGGTATCCAACTACGCTAACCAACCGTAATCGCCACCGCTCGCGCATAGTGTTCGATTACTTTATGGACACCGATATCTTGCAAATTGAGGGTGACCGCCCCGGCGATGGTACCGGTAACGGTTCAGCCAATCCAACATTACTGGATCCAGCCTGCTATGCCTGCCATCAGGTGATGGATCCTGTCGCTACCGCCTTCCAGCATTGGACCGATCGCGGCCAATACATAGTCACGGGCAGTACCTCCTCAAACCAATGGGATAGCTCAGACATTGAGCCCGCCGGTTTAAACGGTAAAACCATTCCGCTTTCTGGAGCCGACGGTTACTTCCGCAACATGTTGCAGTGGCTGGGCACTCAAATTAGTAACGATCCGCGCTATGTACGCGCCACTGTGCGTACGCTTTATACTGGCTTGATTGGTAGTGATCCACTACTAGCCCCCGGCGAAGATGCATCAGAAGACGAACAGCTTGCCTACACCAGCCAACGCACCATATTAAACGCCATCGGCCAAGCAATGGTGGCCGACGGTTGGCGCATTAAAACGGCAGTTAAAGGCATTATTTTAAGCTCTTACTACCGAGCAATTGCCATCGACGAAGCAAAACTTATCGTCACGGATCACATTGGTTCAAGCCAGTTCCTTAGCCCAGAGCAAGTACAACGAAAACTCAATGCAACTCTCGGTTTCGGCTGGGATGAATTCAGATCCGAAGACAATCGTATTATGTACGGAGGCATGGACTCAGACTCCATCACGGAACGCATTACCGAACCAAGCGGCCTTGTTATTGCCATTCAAGACCGCATGGCGAGCGAAATGGCCTGTCGCGCAGCCGCACTCGATTTCACTCGCAGTGTCGATAAGCGCAAGCTGTTCGTCGACGTCGAAACCAGCACGGACCCTCGCAATGACGAGGGTGTTATATTAACCGCGCAGGTGGCCCGAATTAAAAGCAACATCGCCTACCTCCACTGGGTATTAATTGGTGAAGAAGTGGCAACCGACTCTGCAGAAGTACAAGCAACTTACGATTTATTCTCGGCAGTGCTTAGTGAAGGCCAAGAAATGCTTGAAAATAAAGATGCCTACGACCCGCGCCCTTCAACCTACCTTGAATGGGAATGCCGTGCGCGTTGGTACCGCGACAAAGACGGCCGGACGGATGGCGATTTACCTGAAGAAGACCGAATCGAACAAGACAGCAATTACGTTATCCGCGCATGGATTGCGGTAATCGCCTATTTATTATCCGACTATCGCTTTGTGTACGAATAAGGAGCATGCCATGAAACGCCGTAACTTTTTGCAATTGATGGCTGCTACTGGAATGACGGCACACATGCCGTTATGGTCGCCCAAAGCACATGCTGCCACTGCACTCGATAAATACCTCGTCGTGGTTAACGCCAGCGGCGGTTGGGACCCAACATCACTATGCGACCCCAAAGGTCTGAACCAAGCTTACCCAGATCAATCCGACCGCCACGAGGGCTCAACGAACTCAGTGGCAATCGATCCGACCAAACAAATTGGCGATATTCGCTGGAGTGCCGTACCGGAAACGGCATCCAATAACGTCGATGTTCTTACTCGAATTACCGAACAATTTGATGGTTTTTTCACCACTTATGCCAACCGCATGACAGTGATTAATGGCATAGATACGGGCACCAATAACCACGACTCAGGCAACCGCGCTATCTGGTCAGGCAACTTAGATGCAGGTTACCCAAGTATATCGGCTTATTACGCAGCAACGGTGGCACCAAACCTACCGATGGCGTTTATTAGTAATGGCGGTTATGACTTTACCGATTCATTAGTGCCTCGTGCTCGCGCCAGTAATGCCGACTTTATTGATCAGCTTGCTGATCCGAATAAGTATTACAATGACATCGGCTTTTTGTATCGCGACAGCACCCGCACAATCAATCAATACGATCGTGTAAAAGAAGCTCGCGCAGCACGTTTAGCGCGACAAATAGAAAATGAAACCTTACCCCTACGGCGTAAGCAGTTAAGCCAATTATTTGGAATTCGAAGCGAAGAAAGTAATCTTGGCGAACTCAGTGTGCATTTAGACGATATCAAGGCCAATGTCATACCTGATGAAAACTGGCACGAAAATCGTTCTGATAGTTTAAAAAACCAAGCACAAGTCGTTGTTGCTGCGTTTAAAAGTAATTTAGCTGCTAGCGCTAATTTAAACATTGGCGGTTTTGATACCCATGGTAATCACGATTCCAGCGCTTATCCGCAATTAGGTGATTTACTGGAAGGCGTACATTATTTAATGGCGGCGTTAGAGTTTGCTGGTATTGCCAATAAAACAACCGTCATTATTGGCTCTGATTTTGGTCGCACTCCATACTACAATTCAGGCAACGGTAAAGATCATTGGCCAGTAACCAGCATGATGGTTATTCACCCGACGGCCACTGGCGGACGTGTATTTGGTGCATCAACCAGTGACTTTAATTCTCAAACCATTAATCTACAAACCGGTATTGCAGGTACAGGGGCAAATGATCTTATCTTGACGCCAGAACACGTGAACTACTCCCTGCGTACCTTACTTGGAGTTAATAACAATGTTCTGGCCGAGAGCTATCCCTTAGCGAGCGATGCATTCAATATTTTTGCGTAAGGAATGAGACATGCGTATTGGTGTACTTTTTAGTTTATTGTTGCTGAGCTTTGCAAGCTTCGCTGGCGCGGAAACCAAACAACCGGCACCCGCTTTTACTTTGCCTAAGCTTGTAGGTGAAGGTACTTATAGTTTGAGTCAATTTCGCGGCCAAGTGGTGTATCTCGACTTTTGGGCGTCGTGGTGTGGCCCTTGTCGCAAATCACTTCCTCTATTAAATGAGTTGCGCGGCGAACTGCATAAACAAGGATTCGAAGTATTGGCTATTAACTTAGATGAAGATAAAGCCAGTGGCTTAGATTTTTTAAAGGAAGTGCCTGTATCCTATCCAACACTCCACGATGCCAATGGCACTACGCCGAATGCCTACGGCTTACGTGGTATGCCGACATCCTATTTGATCGACCGCAACGGAATCATGCGCGCCGTACACATGGGGTTCAAACCTTCTGACATGACCGAAATTCGCACCCAAGTAATGCAGTTGTTAAACGAGAAAGCTCGATGAAACGTGTTTTTTTCTTGATGATTTTGGTTTTGGGCGTTGCCGCTTGCAGTAACGTGCAACCGTGGGAACGCGGCTATTTGGCCAGAGATATAATGGCATGGGATATTGATGGGCAAAAAGCCGCCTTCGATCGCCATATTAATTTTAGTAAAGAAGGTTCATCAGGTGGTGGTCAGGCTGTAGGAGGCGGATGCGGATGCAATTAATTGCCGTACAGATTCTCTATGACATCAAATAGAAAAAATGTTTTAGCCGCCCTGGCTGCCGCTGCCGCAATGCCTATCAGCACGAATAGCAACAGCTTAGCAGCCCCGCAAGAAAGTAAAATTGGTTATCGTTATAGCCAATACCAAGAAGCCGACGCTCCGCGTGAGCGTACATTTACCCCAACAATAGAACGCTATCAAATAGACGTTCATCAATTGCATTATGGCCGCCCAATAACCGGTAACTGGTATATTAATACCGATTTACAATACGAAACCCTAACCGGTGCTTCGCCACTGCAAACCTACGAAAATACCGATGGTAATAGCGTGCTGTTAATGACAGGCGCGAGTATTGATGAACAGCGCACCGACCTGCGCGTTGCCCCTACCCGCTACTTCAGCCAAGGCAGCATTGGTGGCAGTATTGCCTACTCAACCGAAGATGATTACCAGTCCATCGCGTTAGGTCTTGAAGGTCAGTTAGAGCTAGCAGATCAACTAACAACACTTCACGGCTCAATTAGCGTATCTAACGATACACTATCGCCAACGGATGCTTATTTATCCAGTATTCGCCAAGATGCTGATGGCAACGACAAACGCACTATTTCTATTTATGAAGGTATCTCGCGAGTATTAACAAAAACCAGCGTCATGCAAGCTGGTATTGGCTATACACATCAAAGCGGCTATTTATCAGATCCCTATAAATTTGAAGACAGGCGACCGGGGCAACGCGATCAAGTAACGCTTGATGGGCGCTACCGCTTATATTTTAACGTCGGTGACGGGGCCGCCTTGCACCTAGATTATCGCTACTACACCGACGATTGGGGCATACGTTCGCATACAATTACTACCCGCTGGGCGCAAAGTTGGAAAGCCAATCAATGGACGTTCAACCTAATCCCAAGCCTGCGCTACTATCGCCAAACGGCTGCTAGTTTTTATCGGCTGGAGCAAAATCCACCAGACAATGAATTAAGTTCATCCGACGCCCGTTTATCAACGTTTGGGGCCCTTACTTATGGTATCGAAGGCCAAGTTAAATGGCAGCGCTGGTTAGTAAGCTTAGATATTCAGCAATATGACTCCGCTGAAAACTTGGCACTTATCCAAACCAGTTCTACCGAAACTCCGGCTTTAGTCGATTACCAAGTTGTAAGTCTGGGTATTGAATACCGGTATTAATTTGCAATTACTTCGTCACAAATTTACGGCTATGGCATCACCCTGCGAGGTGATGTTGCCGTATATCGACTCAAATAAAGAAAATACACTAAAAATAGCACTAGCCGCAGAACAAGAAGTTCGCCGCATCGAAACTAAGTACAGTCGCTTTCTTCCCGACAGTATTCTTAGCAAAATAAACAATAGCGGTAGCCGTCAAACTACCATCGACTCAGAAACTCACTACTTATTAAATTATTCGTCCGTTGCATTCGAGTTAAGCGATGGTCTGTTTGATATCACCGCAGGGGTATTGTCAAAACTGTGGGATTTCCGCAATGGCATTATCCCATCGCCTGACGTTCTAACGACAAATCTTGCATATGTTGGCTTTCAACATATTCGATTTAATTCGAATAGCATTATTCTTCCCGCAGGCATGTCGTTAGATTTTGGAGGTATTGGTAAGGAATACGCTGTCGACTGCGCCGCAGCAATCTGCAAATCTGCGGGAATAACGCACGGCATTATTGACCTCGGTGGCGACCTACACGTTATTGGGCCGCAACCCGACAACCGCCCTTGGAAAGTCGGTGTGCGTAATCCTCGCGCACCTGAAAATGCCATTGCGGAGCTAGCGATAACGCAAGGCGGCTTATCCACTAGCGGCGACTACGAACGCTATTTTGAACACTCAGGTAAGCGTTACTGCCACTTACTGTTACCGAAAACCGGAATGCCAGTGTCGTACTGGGCTTCTATTTCTGTTGTTGCCCCGAGTTGTTTATTAGCCGGAACCTTGTCAACGATTGCCATGTTGAAGCAAAGCGATGCTAGGATGTGGTTGGATGAACAAGAAATTCAGTACCTTGGCATTCACCCCGACCTTACAATGATTGAACGTAACACTGGCGGATAAATTTTGTCCCGCAGTTAAAGTGTTCTAATCTACTGAAAAGTTAACTTAATAAAAAACGCTAACGAAGTTTCGACCACCAAATCGCACTGACTCGGTCGAGATAGAGAAGGATTCGAGATGACCACGCTGAAACACACTAACACTGTATTTATAACAGGCTGCTCTACCGGCATAGGACGGGCGTTAGCTTTAGCTTGCCTTGAACGCGGCGACCTCGTTTTTGCCACTGCCCGTAAAATAGAATCATTAAACGACATTGAGCACGAGCGGCTGGTACCGATTGCCCTAGACGTCAACGACGATGCCGCAATAGCAAAAGCAATGGCTATTGTTACTGAGCGTGTGCACCACATAGATTTACTAGTAAACAACGCTGGTTATGCGGCGATGGGGCCAGTCTTAGAACTATCCCACGATAAACTTCTTGCCCAATTTGAAACCAATGTCTTTGCGCCTCTTGCAGTTACTCGTGCCGCACTCCCACTATTGAGAGCGGCCAACGGTTCTCAAGTTGTGAATATTGGTTCTGTTTCGGGCATATTGACTACGCCATTTTCCGGGGCTTACTGTGCAACTAAGGCGGCGCTACACTCTCTTTCTGACGCTATGCGCATGGAATTAGCACCATTTAAAATTCGAGTTATCACGGTACAGCCCGGTGCTATTCAATCGAGTTTTGGCGACAACTCATTAGCAAGTGTATCAGGACTGATTGCCGAAGATTCTTTATACGAACCAGTGAAAGCAGATATTGAAGCGCGTGCTATGGCTTCTCAGCAACACCCCACCACAGCTGCTGATTTTTGCGCTACCTTACTCAGCATATTAAAAGACAATCCAGGAGCCGTTGTTCGCATTGGTAATGGCAGTATGGCCTTGCCTTTAATACGACGCTTGTTACCCATCAGCTGGTTAGATGCGATTTTAAGTAAGAAATTTGGCCTAAAGAAACTGCGCTAATTAAGCGCAGCTTGCCGCGAGAAAGGCTTAAAAAGAAAAAGTTCGAGAAATATCAACCTTAGATTCATAACTAGTTAACGCATAAATTTCGTTAAACGCTAATTCATCCGATTCTTTATCACCAAAATATTGGTAATAAACTGCGCCTAAATCAATAGCGATTTGTTCAGACATCGATAATACAATACCTGCATACATATCAACTTCGGCAGTATTATCATTCCCTTCACCAAAATCGACATTACTCACCCAAGCACCAACATATACATTGTCGCTAATGGCCCAATCCAGACTCAATTGCAGCGCTGGGTCGCCTTCAGTTTGAGTAACACCATTGGCGATGTAATCGCTAAATAACCCAGCGGAAAGAGATAGCTCCGCCTGCGAATATAATGGTAGCGTAAATAAAAATACAGCAAACGTTATTGATCTCTGAATACGCATAACGGTTCCCTCTAATGGCTATTGATAACTATTACTATTATCCAGCCAAAAAATACAGACAGCGGTTGCTGTCTGTATTGTAGGAGCTTTTTAAATTCTTGGTAAAAATTCTAATACGAAGCGAAGTTACTCAGCTCGATGCTCGCGAACTAAATATTCGTGTGATTGCATTTCTAACATACGGGAAGTAGTACGCTGAAATTCAAACTCTAACTTACCTGTTTCATATATATTAGGGATAGCCGCATCAGCCGACATAATCACCTTAACTCCGCGATCATAAAACTCATCAATTAAGTTGATAAAACGACGCGCTAAATCGTCATTTTTGGTGCCCATCACGGGAACATTTGAAATCAAGATGGCGTGAAATAGTTTACCCAACTCGATGTAATCATTTTGCGAACGCGGACCGTCACATAACGCCGTAAACTCAAACCAACCGATATCGTCACATACTGCTTTAGCTGGAATCTTACGCCCTAAAATCTCCACCTGAGTATTTTCTACAACATGACGAGGATCAGGAATTAAGCCGTCAAAACTGGTTTTCAAACTGGCTTCAGCACTACCATCTAGTGGGAAATGGTATAACTCAGCTTGCTCTAGGGTACGCAAACGATAGTCGACGCCACTATCGACATTCACAACTTCGGTAAACTGATTTAATAATCGAATCGCTGGCATGAAACGGTCACGTTGCAAACCGTTTTTATACAAGCCATCAGGCACAATATTGGAGGTTGCAACCAAAGTAACACCGCGATCAAACAGCTCTTGCATCAAGCCGCCCAAAATCATGGCATCGCCGATATCGGATACAAAGAACTCATCGAAGCAAATAACAACCGCTTCGCTCGCAATGCGATCAGCAACAATCATTAAAGGATTCTTCTCACCCGTCAGTGATGTCAGATCTTTATGAACTCGCTGCATAAAGCGATGAAAGTGAGTGCGCATCTTACGTTTAAACGGCAGTGCATCGTAAAAGGTATCCACCAAGTAGGTCTTACCACGGCCAACACCTCCCCAAAAGTAGATGCCCTGCTCTGGTACAGGCTTCTTCTTATTGAGCTTACCAACGAGCTTACTCACAGCCCCTTGGCCAGCACGACGCTTATCCGCAGCGACCAAGTCGTCATATAAGCGCTGGAGATGCTTTACTGCCATCTCTTGCGCAGCGTCATATGAAAAATCATCGCGTTGAAGATCCGCTTGATACAGTTCCCAAGGGGTAGACACAGGCACTCTCCGTCACAGGGGCAAGTTAGATAGGCGTAAATTCGAGGCGCGCAATTTATCTAAGCTTAGGTCAAAGTGCAAACGCCAACACAGCAATCTTCCTGCCTAACTCGACAAGGCTAAGCGATAAGCTCAGCAATAATAGTTGAAAATGACTGCTTGAGGGCCGTCAATCGGCCATGGAAAAAATGACTGCCATCGGTAAATATCTGAAAGTGCGGCGCAGGAATCACCCGCGATACCCAATCATCTACCTCTCTAAACGGCACAACCTCATCGGCATCGCCCATCAACACCCAAGTTTCAAAATCATGCGGCAAGATCATTGGCGCATCAAAATGATGTACTGCCGGAGCCATTAGCACCAAACCATTGACCCACTCAGGTTTATTAACGGCGGCCAAACAAGCCATTCCAGCACCAAACGAGAAGCCAGACAGAATCACCTTAGCCCAACCCAACTCCTCTTTGGCATATTTCAACGCGGCACGCACATCGTCTGGCTCGCCCTGACCATCGGCGTGAGCGCCAGTACTCTTACCAACGCCACGAAAATTAAATCTCAACGTATTTAACCCTGCATCACGGGCCGCCCGCACCACCGTTGTGACCACTTTGTTATCCATAGTGCCACCGAACAATGGATGTGGGTGACACATGAGCACGCCCCAATCGTGATCAAGATTCAAGCTTCGCGCTTCTAAAACACCCGTATTGGTGCGAATGTCCACTAAAAACTCATCACTCATTTACAATTCTCTCTCGGTTTTTCAAGATGGTGCCTAGCTATGTTCCAGCACACAAGCGGAACACCATATCCATATAGCTAAATGTTATTGATTGCACCTTCTTATATGCCAGCCACCTTGGTATATTGCGTTCAAACTAAACTCGCCCGTTTTCTATCAATCAGGCCGACTATGACCGACTACAATCTGACTCACTTGAAGCAGCTGGAAGCGGAAAGTATCCACATCATTCGTGAAGTGGCTGCAGAATTCGACAATCCAGTAATGATGTACTCCATTGGCAAAGACTCTGCGGTAATGCTGCACCTAGCACGCAAAGCTTTTTACCCTGGCAAACCACCTTTCCCTTTGATGCACGTAGATACCACGTGGAAGTTCAAAGAGATGATCGCTTTCCGCGATAAAATGGTTGAAGAAATTGGCATGGACTTGATCGTTCATACTAACCAAGAAGGTGTCGAACAAGGCGTAGGCCCGTTTACTCATGGTTCGTCTAAGCATACTGACATCATGAAAACGCAAGCTCTCAAGCAAGCGTTAGATAAATACGGCTTCGACGCTGCCTTTGGTGGCGCTCGTCGCGACGAGGAGAAATCACGCGCAAAAGAACGTGTTTACTCATTCCGTGACAGCAAACATCGCTGGGACCCTAAAAACCAACGTCCTGAGCTGTGGAACATCTACAACGGCAAAGTAAACAAAGGCGAAAGCATTCGTGTATTCCCTCTGTCGAACTGGACCGAACTGGATATTTGGCAGTACATCTACCTAGAAAGCATTCCACTAGTACCACTGTACTTCTCTGATGTACGCCCCGTGGTAGAACGTGATGGCATGCTAATCATGGTCGACGACGACCGCATGCCACTAGCCGAAGGCGAAGTGCCTGAAATGAAATCCGTACGCTTCCGTACCTTAGGTTGTTACCCATTAACTGGTGCCGTTGAATCAGAAGCAGCAACGTTGCCAGAGATTATTCAAGAAATGCTGCTCACCACTACATCTGAACGTCAGGGCCGCGCAATTGACCATGATTCATCCGGCTCGATGGAGAAGAAAAAACAGGAGGGTTACTTCTAATGTCTAACCAATCTGAACTGATTGCTGCCGATATCCTTGAATATCTGAAACAGCACGAAAACAAGCAGATGTTGCGTTTCTTGACCTGCGGTAACGTCGATGACGGTAAATCTACGTTAATCGGTCGACTACTACACGACTCGAAAATGATCTACGAAGATCAATTAGCCGCCATCGAAAAAGACAGCGCTAAATCAGGCACCACCGGCAACAAAATCGACTTAGCATTGCTAATGGACGGTTTGGCTGCAGAGCGTGAACAAGGTATTACCATTGACGTAGCCTACCGCTACTTCAGTACTACCAAGCGTAAGTTCATCATCGCCGATACCCCAGGACACGAGCAATACACTCGTAACATGGCCACTGGTGCATCAACCTGTGATCTTGCCATCATCCTGATTGACGCGCGTTATGGCGTACAAACTCAGACCAAACGTCACAGCTTTATTGCGTCGTTACTGGGCATTAAGCACGTCGTTGTTGCAATCAACAAAATGGACTTGATGGGTTTCGACGAAGCACGCTTCCATGAAATCAAAAAAGACTACCAAGAATTCGCCGACAAGCTGAATCTGCCAAACGTACATTGCGTACCTATGTCAGCCCTTGATGGAGACAACGTGGTTGATCGCTCAACTCGCGCGCCTTGGTATACCGGCCAGACCTTAATGGAAATTCTGGAAACTGTTGAAGTATCCAAAGACAAAAACTTGGTTAACTTCCGCCTTCCAGTGCAGTACGTTAACCGTCCTAACCTCGACTTCCGTGGTTTCTGCGGCACAATCGCGGCTGGCACCATCAAGCCGGGCGAAACCGTTATGGCACTGCCGTCGCAAAAGACCAGCAAAGTTGAGCGTATCGTCACGTTTGATGGCGATTTAGAAGAAGGCTTCGCGGGACAGGCCGTTACCCTGACCCTAGAAGACGAAATCGACATCAGCCGTGGCGACATCATTGTAAAAATCGACGACCAGCCGATTGTTAGCAACAAGCTCAACGCTAACATCGTATGGATGACCGAAAAACCAATGACCGTTGGCAAACCATACGATCTGAAATTCGCATCAAGCGCGACTGCGGGTACCTTCACTCATGTTCACCACCTGATTGATGTGAATACCCTAGAACAGCGTAGCGCTGAAGAAATTCAGATGAATGAAATCGGTCTAGTTCAAGTTAGCCTTGATAAAGCCGTACCATTCGACAGCTATGCACGTATTCCCGGCACTGGCGCATTCATCGTTATTGATCGCCTAACCAACGTCACCATCGGTGCAGGCATGATCGTTGGCGAAGCCACCGACGACAGCATAGACCGTGGCCCACTAACAGCCGACGAAAAAGCACGTCGCTTTAATCAGAAGCCAGCGATTGTTGCCATCAACGCCACTAACGCCGAGCAACTGGTAAGCGCCCTGGATCGTCGCTTGTTTGAAATGGGACGTGTTGCCGGTATCGCAAACGCGAAAGACGCCGAAGTGCTGAAGAGTGCTGGTTTGGTTGCTCTGGTAGCCGGTGGCGCTGACGGCGCTGATGTGAGCCTAGCGGCTGAAAACGAAAGCGTTGAAAGCCTGATCGCAGACCTACAAGAGCAAGGTATTATCTAACCCTGCTTCTACGTAGCCAAAAGCCCCAGTGTCCACAAGATACTGGGGCTTTTTCGTATAAAAAATCAGTAACAACTCAGCCCTATCCTGTCAGACCTAACTCATTGAAAATAATCACAAAAAAATGTTTGACAGCATTTAAAAAGGTGGCATAATACGCGCCACTTGAGATGCGCAACGCGCATCATCAAGTGTGTGAAGTGGCTATGTAGCTCAGCTGGTTAGAGCACAGCATTCATAATGCTGGGGTCGATGGTTCAAGTCCGTCCATAGCTACCACTTTAAAAACAACGACTTACATGTTAGTGACCGCTTAATTTACTGTATAGAACAACAGTAAATCGAACAAACAGAAGGTTCCAGAATCGAAATCATCGATCTAGGAACTTTTTTTTTGTCTTAAAAATCAGATAGTTAAAAGAGTCGGAGAATACTTTACAGCTTGATCTAGATAGTCAGGAGCAAAGTGAGAGTAACGCATTGTCGTTTTTATATCGGAATGACCAAGAATTCGCTGGAGTACGAACAGATCACCACCATTCATCAGAAAATGTGTCGCGAACGTATGACGCAGGACATGAGTCATTTGCTGTTCTGCTAGATCTAACCCAGCCCTTTTCACACCAGACCTAAAAGCGGATCGACAAGGTTGAAACAACGTTTTGTCTTGCGAGGTCCTTATGGACAGCATCAGTTCATTCATGAATACGGGATCGACAGGGACAAACCTTTTCTTACCATTCTTAGTGTTCAAATATCTAATGCCGGGTTTTGGTTTGGTGACTAACTGATGAACCTTCAATGATTCAGCCTCAATCCAGCGACAGCCAGTAGAAAGGCATATGCGAGCTACCCAATAGACAGATTCATTCCGAGACTGGCGAAGCGCAGCAAACAACGATTCAATCTGATAACGATCAAGATAGGATAGTTCCGTTTCAACAACGGAGAACTGACGAACCTGGGACAATGGGTTTTCGGTTAGATACTGAAGCCGAACGAGTTCAGAAAAAACGGCACGAAGATAGCGAAGCTCATGATTCAATGTTGAATTACTAACCTCATCGACACGAGACAAACGATATTCAGCAAACATAGAAGCACTAAAATCAGACAGTAAAGGATTGTTCATCCTATCTGATATTGCGAGAGTCCTTGAATATCGATATCTAGCGTCTTTTAGCGTATGGCCATGGACACTATACCAGAGTTGAATTGCCTGATTTAAAGTCTCAATCATGTGCATTGGACCAATTATCATAAGCGGTAGACCAATTGTGACCAGAAACACCATTCAGACGATGGTCAGTGAGACGACCTTCTACAAAATCATAGAGGGAATGCCATACCTGCGACGTATTACCGTACAAATGCATCCCAAAATAATCGGCAATATCACTATCCAAACCTAAAGACATTATTTGAGTAGTCAAATGATCAGCAGTCAAACCCTTTCTAGCAGCCAATTTAATCATGTTACCAATCATCATAGCGACATTACGCCGCCCTACTACACCCGCTGATTTTTTCTGATCTCTGACATATAGAAATTCGTCGTCATAACCGAACCAGTTAACATCCTCCTCGACCTTTTGCCAAATGGGATGAATGTAGGTAGTGCTGTGCTGCAATCTAAAATTTTTGAGGCAGTATCGCCAAAACCCATCTAAATGCCGCGTTAAATCACGGGCTTCACGTATACAGACCAGCTCACCGGGCTTTATAACCCTACCCTTATCATCAAGGACCTGAGTTTTATTGAAATGCCCATTTTCAAACTCCTTAATAATACGGTGATGAATACGAAATTCTAGACGATGAACAATATCGCCTTCACCAGTGTCACGACCGTCGTTGTATTCAGGGATAAATGGATCAGTCAGACCTGGAGTATCACGCCATATCATTTGCATAAAATCGATTTTGTCTGATACGACCGCCTCCTTTGATTTATTGTAAAGACAAAATTGAACGCCATCGGAATCGCCAAACATAAACGTTTCTTTATTGCCATATGTATAGGCAGCGGTTGACATGTTCTCGAACCCGAGACTAGAAATACCGGATACTGATAATTGGCGTTTAGACCGACAGACAAGGTTCTGTTCAAAATTTTCGGGAACATCCAGACCTTTGACATCAAGAGCAAGATGGACGGCCACACCAGACGCCTCTACGGCATCGCAAAACATATTAGCTATTTTACGGAGTTCATTCGTAAGCCGTTCAAGGCCGAGTTCATATATAACCTGAGGAGTAGCCTCGATTTTAAGATGGGGACCATGTTGGTCCATTTCACAATAAAAGCTCTTTAAAAGAACGACAAAACCATAATTTAGATTTTTTAAAATAAATTTATAACCAGACCTTTTTCCGGAGCTGGAGAGCTTCCAATCAATACCGCCGATATTAATAACGTCAGTAGATTTGTTGTCCCAGTGATTGGAGATTTGATCGAAAACATCAGGACGAATAGAGGCGTTATACAACTGGCGAATAGTATCGACACCACGCCATAAAAAACGCATTTTTGAAAGATCATATTCAACAGTTAAACGTTCATTTTGAAAAACGTCATAACCAGTCTCTGGTTTAGAAATTCTAGTCATTCGTTTATTTTCGTAACGTGCCATAAAAATCACCTAAATAACGTTTTTAATGATGTTGGAGAGGGTTAACCCCCCTTTTAAATTACGTGTTACAGAAACGTAATTGCGCTTTGCTTCGCAGGTCGCTGCGCTCGCTTGCGAATGCAAAGCGCTAAAAAACCGCTTCGCGTTGCGTGCACAAAGATCCGCAAGCGGACTGTTGCACACACAATCAGGACTCACGTCCTACGGCACACCTACCTCTTGGACTGCGTTGCAGCCCCACTACTAATAATATTATTCAACAAACGGCAAACCTGTTGATGGCTGATCCGGTTCCCAAACAGGGCCTGTATAGCTCGCTATAACCTGACCATCCAAAACGCAAAACCACTCCGATATATCTCGATCATAATCACAGCTAGACAGCGCATTTAAAACACGACTACGATCACTAGATTCAATTATTGCCATGACACGGCCAGACGTCGTTATAACACCTGAGAGACGCCATTTATCGGACAGGACAGGGTCGTCGGATCTCTGCCTTTAATAGGTTT
>NZ_JAWUWR010000059.1:0-24969 GCF_034111725.1 Thalassolituus sp.
GGCGTATCGTTGTTCCTTGCTTAATAAAGCCCAAACGATACGTGCTAATTTATTCGCTACCGCAACGATAACGACATTGTTATGCCTACGCATACTTAATTGCTCTATCCATTCAACGGGAGCATTGTTCTTGTTCATATGTCGAACTACTGCTCTTGCCCCATGAATCAACATCTTTCGGATGTAGGCATCTCCACGTTTACTGATTCCCTGAAGGTTTTGTTTTCCTCCACTGGAGTACTGTCGAGGAACTAAACCTAACCACGCCGAAAACTGCCTACCTGATTTAAACTCTTTGGCATTTCCAACACTTGCGACGATCGCTGATGCCGCAAGTCGACCTACTCCTGGGATTTCTAATAACCGCTTACATCTTGTATCGACTTTATTCTGGTTATCGATTTCTTTATCCAGAATCGCTATCTCTGCTTCAATTAAGGACAATCGCTCTGTCATTCTCTCGATCAGCCTAGTCATTACTTTGGATAACTCAGTTTCATGATCTCCGTATGACTTAAGCATCCATTCCTTGAGTTTTTTTGGCCCTGCAGGGATAGCTATTCCAAACTCAGAGAACACAGCTCGTATTCTATTAATAACGGCTGTTCGTTCTTTTATCAAACCGTCTCTTTCTCGATGGACCAATAATATGCCCTGCTGATCTGGGCTTTTTATAGGTACAAATCTCATATTAGGTCGAGTGACAGCTTCACATATTGCTTCTGCATCGGCAGCATCTGTCTTATTCGTTTTAACATAAGGCTTAACAAATTGTGGGGGAATTAACTTAACGTTATGCCCCAATTTTTGGATTTCTCTCGCCCAATAATGAGACCCACTACAGGCCTCCATGCCAATTAAACATTGTGGTGACTTTGCTAAAAATGGAAGAACCTGATGTCGTCGGAGCTTTTACGATAAATACATCGCCCAGATTTATCACTTCCATGCAGTTGAATAACCGACTTAGCTAAATCAATTCCAATAATTGCTATATCACTCATATCCTGCCCTCCCATTTTAAAATACTAAGTTAGCCAACTTAGGGAGGGGTGTCAATTTCATTAGTTTATTAGTGCGCATGCGCGTTTTTCTAGAATTCCGTGCGCACTATCTTGTAAACCACTCAGTGCAAGTGCTTGAACTAGAAGATTTTTAAATTATCAGCGTCCGGCAAACTACGCAAGCTTTCTAAGAAAGTAAGCACGGTTCAGACTCGTCGACTAAAACGGTGAAGATCATATGAAGCCCATTAAAAAAGCCAGTCGATTAACTGGCTTTGCATTTATTGCGGGAAGGATACGTGGGTCTATTTTATTCGATGATGAATATCAGTTAGGTTGTCGTTAAACGCATTCCACGCTTCGCCAACGCCTGTCTTTAAAGGCTGCCATACTTCATCATTTGCGGCTTTAAGGTCGTAAAGGGTAATTCGGATTTCTTCGAAGTATTCGTTCATTTCCTCCAAGGCACTGTCCGAATCAAAGTCGACGTTATATTCGTCTAGCGCACGTTCCGCCTGTCGCAATTTTACTTTTAGCTGGTCGATTTCCGTCTGCATGACGAGCAAACGAGCCTCCAATTGCTCTTGGTATGCTTGCTTACTGACCATGATATTACCCCTTACACGGCGTGTGTATGATGCATGTACTGGGTTGGACAAAGGACGAGTTCACAGGTTCCATAACTAAATGCGGCTAACGCTAAGTGATGTTATGACGTTAGGAGCTAGCGTTACCGACAACGGGATACGCAAGTTCGCCCCATTCTTGGTCGGCGGCGTCGAGCATAATGGCAATAATGATTGGCATTAATGTGAGTAGTAAATTACCACCATCAATAACTTGATCTCGATTCACTTGGCTTTTGTAGGTTGCTCCGCCATTGACTACCTGTTGGTGCAGTACGCATAAGCGATCTAATACGATGGCGAGTAATTCGGGTACTTTACGGCGGCTTAATGCGTTTAACGCAGCGACTGAGGATTGATCGAACAGCGATTTCCAGTGTTCGTCACCAGAGCATTGCGATTGCCAGAACGGCGCAAATACATAGGGGTTTTTAATCAGGGCTTTTACTGAGCCTGAATATTGATGCCAAAGGCAGTCGTAAATTCGTTCGTCACTATCTAACGCAACTAAGCGGACAATAAAGTCGTTAAATGCCGACTGTTCTGCAAGGCTTAGATTGTCTCTGTCAGTTACAACACAAGCACTGAAGCTTATCCATGCTGCTATAAAACGCATGTCGTCATCAGCGCTGTGATCTAACGCCGCCTGCCACCAACTGATGGCGCGATGCAGGCGGGTTGAGTGAGATTGATTAAACAAATCGCGTTGTTCACGCAAACGCTGTTTGAGTACATCGGGTTTTAATGCCAATGGCTGCATTGATTTAACCATCCTCACTCAGATGCTTGGTGCTTAGTTGCAGCAAGCGCCGTGTTCGTCAAAATCCATCGCCATAAATACGGTGGTTTGTGGGAACTGAGCTGGGTAACACACATAGTAATGTGTGTTTTCATCTACAGGCCACCAACATGAAGCAGCACGCGGCACATCAGCCAGTTCAACGCGTTCGATGCAGTATTGCAGTTTTAAGTATTCAGCTTCTGGGCAGAAACCTAAAAATTCGGCTGGAAAACCGTCAATCGCGGTATCTAACTTACCTTCTAACGTCAGGTTTTTTAGTTTGTCTGTCCAAGCTGCATCTTGACTGCAGTCGATCAGGAAATCGCCTAACAAGCGGCTGTGTTGCTTTTTAACGATACGAGGCTTAGCCATCATGTGTCCTTAACGTGTTGTTACCAGGGTAATGCCTGGCCATTGGAATGCCAAAAGCCACCACTGTTTTCCAGTGTTAGCTCGTCAATACGTGCTGCAATACCCGCTGCGGCATCAGCCGGTGTGATATCGCCAGTAAAACCGACCATGCGCGTTTGTACATAACCCGGATGAATTTGGGCCACTGCGACACCTGCGGGTTTTAAATCAATTGCCAAGCTCTTACCAATTGCGTTCAGCGCTGCTTTCGAGGCGCGATAACCAAAATACCCGCCGGATGTATTATCGGCGATTGAGCCCATGCGGCTTGTGATGTTCGCGACCTTGCTACCTTCTGTCATAAGCGGCAGGAAGTTCATAGTAACGTTCAGTGGTGCTATGGCATTCACTTCCATTTGTTCGCGAATACCCGCTAGGCTCATATTTGCGACCGTTTCATTGGTGAACAAACCGGCATTATTGATGAGGATATCCACAGGGCCATCCAGCAATTTATGCAACATGCCCACGACCTTAGGAAGATTCTCTTCATCGGTCACGTCAATGCCTGCAATCACTTGATCGGCAATGTCTTCAATCTCTTCACTTCCTTCACGGCATATCGCCGTTACTGAGTCGCCACGCGCTTCATATAGACGAGCCAGTTCAAGGCCAATTCCGCGGTTTGCACCGGTAATAACAACGTTAGCCATCATCTGCTCCTGTAGTTGAGTTAGCACATAATATATGTACCCATAAGGATGGCGACATAGTACCGATTTTTTATGACAACGTCTGTACAGGCGTTATTAGATTGCAGCGATAAGGAGGTTTAATATAAGCCAGTTACCTGTGTATTGTGTCAGCCAATATACAGTTCACTTGCGCCTAGTGATCGTGAGTGCTAAAAAATGGGAAGCATCAAAATAAGTAGTTTGCTTAGCTGGAATCGTTTTATTCAGTGTACTGAATAAATCATTTATAACGGAGGGCAAGTGAATGATACCCGTCGATGGCAATTTTATTTTAGCCGTTGCACCTCGCTTTTCAGGATCGAAAGCGGAGGCACAAGCGCATATTGTAGGACAAATATCCGCTGTATTTGCTCCAATTCTCGACTCTTACGATATTAATACCAAATTACGCATTGCCCATTTTATGGGACAAATAACCCATGAATGTGCGGGATTCCGCACCACTGAGGAATTTGCCTCGGGCGCAGCATACGAAGGCCGAACCGACTTAGGCAATATACACGCAGGCGATGGCAAGCGTTATAAGGGACGTGGCTTGATCCAATTAACGGGTCGCTATAACTATAAAAAAATCGGGGATATATTGGATTTACCACTAGAAGAGCATCCAGAAATTGCGGCCGAACCTGTTACTTCATTAAAAATCGCCTGCGAATATTGGAAACACCGGAAAATAAATGAGATTGCGGATGGCGATGATTTAATCAAGGTAACCACGCTTGTTAATGGTGGTCAAAACGGTTTGGAGGATAGACGCAAGTATCTACAGAAATCGAAAACGGCAATAGCTAACCTAGAAGGTATTCGGGTGGCTATTCAGGAAGGTGGAAATACCGTGGTGCTAAGGCGCGGCGCCATCGGTGATGCGGTCATCGAATTGCAGAAGTTACTTGCCGCCAAAGGTTATAGACTTTCAATTGATGGCGATTTTGGCGCTGCGACCGAACTTGCCGTCACGTTGTTTCAGCAATCGAACGGTTTAATCATCGATGGCATCGTCGGTAGATCGACATGGACGAATCTAAGGCATTAATTGCAATACCCAGTAAACCCTGCCCTATACACTTTTGTAGCAGCCCAAAAAAAACCACGCCGAGGCGTGGTTTTTTCTGCTCAGCTTGCGCGGATCAGTTAAGCAACTCGAGCTTCCGCCATAATTGCTTGCAGGCGCTTGCTTTGCATCTTTAAAGAGTAATCAAGTTCTTTAAAACGTGTGTGAATTGCTGCCGCGGCCCACTTTTCACGCAAATGCTTGCGAGTTTCATCCAAGCGTTCTGCTTGAAGTTCGGTCCACTCGTTTAGCATTTCACGAAATTCTTCGTATTCTTTTTCTAGTAACACTGTCCACTTCTCTGAGTTTTCAGCCTTAGCCAGTTTTTCTTGAGCGCGTTTGAACTGCATCTTCACCATGGCACGACGAATCTTAAAATCAGGCACTTTGCGTAGGTTACGAGTTAAACCGACCCAAGAGCAGGCTTTAATGAACCACTTCGTTGGATCCCAGTGAAACCAACGGATGCCGTTACGATAATCCGTTTGGAAGATATGGTGATAGTTGTGATATCCCTCACCATGAGTCAACAGTGCAAAAAATGCGTTATCGCGAGCGGTATTCTCATCTGTGTACGGTTGAGCACCCCAGATGTGAGCGATGGAGTTGATAAAGAAAGTAGCGTGGTGACTGACAACAATACGGAAGAAGCCAGCTAATAGCACCATGCCCCAAACATCACCAAAGATGAGACCAAGAAGCACAGGTACACCTATGTTCATAGTGAGCATAATCGGTGCGTAATACTTGTACTGCCACATCACAATAGGATCTGTCTTTAGATTTTTCACATTAGAAAAATCACTATGACTGCTTGGATATTCACGCAACATCCAGCCCATATGTGAAAACCAAAAGCCACGTGTCGCTGCGTACGGGTCTTTATCCACATCGTCACAATAACGGTGATGATTGCGGTGACCTGAGCACCAATCAAGAATGGTATTTTCAAGAGCAGCAGCACCCCAGAGAGCAAGCCAGACTCTTAAAATAGGATGGGCTTCAAATGCGTTATGCGACCACAGACGATGGTAGCCTACGGTAATTGACATGCCTGTAAAGAAGAATAAGGCAGTAAAAGCAACCCACGCGGAGGTTTCATATCCGTGGGTAAATCCATACCAAGGGACTACTGTCACCGTCACAAGTGTCGTGAACGCAAACATGATTACCGCAGTCCAATTGATAGGAGCATGTTCTTTCTGTTCGGGGTTGGTCATATATTATTTACACCATAGTAAGGACACAGATAAGTGTAGCCGTTCTGCATTACATTCTAACGTCATGATACCGGATTTAGTGAAGAAAAACCGAGTCTTATGCCTGACTTGCATCACTATTTTTTGTAAATCGACCCTAGAAACACCCCATATCACATAACTTTTTCTTTAAATTCACAAGTAAATTGCCTCCAAAAACAAAAAAACCGCACCTAAGCGCGGCTTCTTTGCATAACCTCAGTGATTAACCACCAAAGTCATCCAGCATGATGTTTTCTGGCTCGACACCGAGATCCAGCAACATCTTGATAACAGATTGGTTCATGATTGGCGGGCCGCACATATAGAACTCACAATCTTCTGGAGCTGGGTGGTTTTTCAAGTACTCGTCAAACAGTACGTTGTGAATAAACCCGGTTAAGCCATCCCAGTTATCTTCTGGTTGAGGATCAGACATAGCAACATGCCAAACGAAGTTCTCGTTCTCGGCCGCTAACATGTCGTAATCTTCTTTGTAGAACAACTCACGCAATGAACGAGCGCCATACCAGAAGCTGATCTTACGCGTAGAGTTCAAACGCTTCAGCTGGTCGAAAATATGCGAGCGCATTGGTGCCATACCTGCGCCACCGCCAACAAATACCATTTCGGCATCGGTATCACGGGCGAAGAATTCACCAAATGGACCATACACAGTCACTTTATCGCCTGGCTTCAGGTTGAACACATAGCTCGACATGATGCCTGGGTTGATATCTTTAGTGCCTGGAGGTGGTGTCGCGATACGAATGTTGAATTTCACCAGACCACGCTCTTCTGGGTAGTTCGCCATTGAGTAAGCACGAATGGTGTCTTCTTTGTTAACCGCTTTCAGGTTAAAGAAGCCAAAACGTTCCCAATCACCACGATATTCTTCTTCAATATCAAAATCAGAGAAGTTAATTTCGTATGGAGGACACTCAAGCTGCACATAACCACCGGCACGGAAGTCTACACTTTCGCCTTCAGGTAATTGCAAGGTCAGTTCCTTGATGAAAGTAGCAACGTTAGGGTTAGAAACAACCGTTGTTTCCCACTTTTTAACGCCGAATACTTCTTCAGGTACTTCTACGACCATGTCTTGTTTAACCGGAGTTTGACAAGACAAGCGCCAGCCTTCGCGAGCATCACCTTTAGTAAAGTGAGACGCTTCAGTAGGCAGCATTTCGCCACCGCCTTCGGTCACGATGCACTTACACTGAGCGCAAGTACCACCGCCACCACAAGCTGACGACAAGAAGATGTTGTTAGATGCAAGCGTTTGCAACAGCTTACCGCCAGCTTCTGTTTCAACGGTACGCTCACCGTTGATCAGAATTTTTACTTTTCCGGAGCTGACCAGCTTGCTACGTGCACCAAGGATGATGGCCACCAGTGCCAATACAATCCCAGTGAACATGACAACGCCGAGTATGATTTCAAGTTCCACAATCGACTCCTTACAGTGATACGCCAGAGAATGACATGAAACCCAGAGACATCAGACCTACGGTCATGAAGGTAATACCTAGGCCTTGCAGGCCTGCAGGTACATCGCTGTACTTCAATTTTTCACGAATACCAGCCAATGTGGCAATCGCTAGTGCCCAACCTAACCCAGAACCAATACCGTAAACGGTACTTTCTGCAAAGTTGTAGTCACGCTCTACCATGAATAACGAGCCACCCATGATAGCGCAGTTAACAGTAATCAATGGTAAGAACACACCTAACGCGTTGTAAAGAGCAGGTACGTACTTATCCAGAACCATTTCTAAGATCTGAACAATTGCTGCAATAACACCGATATAGGTCAACAAACCTAAGAAGCTTAAATCGACACTGGCATAATCTTCACCAGCCCAAGACAAAGCACCTTCTTTTAGCAAGTAGGTATAGATCAGGTTGTTTGCAGGAACAGTAATTGTCTGGACGACAACAACCGCGATGCCTAAACCAATCGCTGTTTCAATTTTCTTCGAGATTGCCAAAAAGGTACACATGCCAAGAAAGAAGGCGAGTGCCATGTTCTCAACAAAAACTGCCTTAACTAACAGACTGACGTAATGTTCCATTAGTGGCCTCCTGAATGTTCGGTATTAGGCAAAATTTTGAAGTCTGGTTTTTCATTCAGATCCTTACGAACGGTGCGCAATACCCAAATAAAGCCGCCGATAATGAAGAACGCCGACGGTGGTAGCAATAACAAGCCGTTAGACTGGTACCAGCCGCCATCCGTTACTAACGGCAGGATTTCAAAACCCAACAATTTACCGGCACCGAACAATTCGCGAATAGTTCCCACAGTGATTAACACCACGGAATAACCTAAACCGTTACCGATACCATCGAAGAAACTCAGCACAGGGCCGTTCTTCATAGCAAAGGCTTCAGCGCGACCCATCACGATACAGTTGGTAATGATCAGACCGACGAATACCGAAAGCTGCTTACTGATGTCGTAAGCGTAGGCTTTCAAAAATTGGTCTACCACGATTACCAGAGATGCGATGATGATCATCTGCACAATAATACGGATGTTTCCAGGAATATGATTGCGTATTGAGGCGATACTCGCGCTCGAAAACGCAGTAACCAAGGTCAAGGCGACGCACATTACCAAGGTCACTTTTAAACTCGTTGTCACTGCCAACGCCGAGCAAATACCCAAAATCTGAACAGCAATCGGGTTTTTGCTTAACAATGGTTCCGTGAGAACGGTTTTAATATCAGACATACCAGACATATTAAGCCCCCTGCTCTTTCAGTTTGGTTAACAGACTGCCGAATGCTTGATCGCCAACCCAGAAACGCACTAAGTTTTTAACACCGCGGCTAGTCAGAGTAGCACCAGATAAACCATCTACTTGATGTGAGCTACCCGCTTCAGCTGAGCCTTTAACAACGGTAATAGCAACGTTGCCTTGGTCATCGTATAGCTCTTTACCTTCCCAAAGAGATTTCCACTTCGGGTTGTCTACTTCACCGCCCAAGCCTGGGGTTTCAGCATGTGAGTAGAAGCCTAAGCCAACGATGGTATCCATGTCGCCTTTCAGGGCGATAAAGCCATACAGTGTCGACCACAAACCGTAGCCATGAACTGGCAATACGATGGTTTCGATGCCGGTATCGTTACTCACAATGTATACCGCTGCGTATTTTTCTAAACGCTTGATGCTGGCAGGATCTTCACTACCCTCAAGTGCACGCGACAAAGCTGGCGTTTTTGACGACTTACGTTGATCGAAGTTTTTCGGATCAAGACCTGCCGCTTTAATTTCAGCTAGTTCGGCATCCGTTGCAAAACGGCCTGCGTCTAAGTTCACAATGCGAGTCGTTACTTGCTTGAACTGTTCAGCAATACTTTTATCACCGTACAACAAACCGGCGGCAGCTAAGATGTTTTTCTGCTTATCCAATAGTTTGTTTACTTGCTGTTCTTTGCGCAAACCAACTGCAGCACCTGCCACGATAATGGAACACACTAAGCACAGCAGAATCGCAACCACTAAGGTTTTTTGAATGCTGTCGTTATTACTGGACACGGGCAATCCTCCGCTTCATGTTTGCCTGAACTACAAAGTGGTCGAACAAAGGTGCGAACAAGTTTGCGAACAGAATGGCCAACATCATGCCCTCTGGGAAAGCTGGGTTGATCACGCGGATTAACACAACCATAAAGCCAATCAAGCCACCGTAGTACCATTTTGATTTGTTCGTCATAGACGCCGACACCGGATCAGTCGCCATGAAGAACATACCGAATGCAAAACCACCAACCACTAAGTGCCAATACCAAGGCAACGCGAACATTGGGTTCGTGTCAGAGCCAATGTTATTTAAAAGTAATGATGTTGCCACCATACCTATCATGACACCTGCAACGATACGCCATGACGCGATGTTCATGATCAGCAATACAGAACCACCAATCATGATGGCCAGAGTGCTGACTTCACCCATCGAACCTGGAATAAAACCGAGAAATGAATCCATCCAGCTAATGCCGCCTTGCACAACGTTATCTACGCCGCCTTCAGCTGCCATACCCAACGCCGTTGCGCCGGTATAACCGTCTGCTGCTGTCCATACTGCGTTACCAGACATGTTCGCAGGGTAAGCAAAGAACAAGAAAGCACGACCCGTTAGAGCTGGGTTCAGGAAGTTTTTACCTGTACCACCGAAAACTTCTTTACCAATCACAACACCAAAGCTGATGCCAAGGGCAACCTGCCACAATGGAATGCTTGGCGGTAAAGTCAGAGCGAACAACACAGAGGTCACGAAGAAACCTTCGTTCACTTCATGCTTACGGATGGTTGCGAACACTACTTCCCAGAAGCCACCGACTATGAAGGTCACCGCGTAAACAGGAAGGAAGTAGGCAGCACCGTAAACAAAATTGTCCCAGATACTGGCTGCGTTGTGTGCGCTACCGCCCAAAAGAGCAATTAGCATTTCACGCCAGCCTTCCATCGCTGTACCAGCACCGGCTGCAATGGCGTCGTTCGCCTGCAAACCAATGTTGTACATACCAAAGAACATCGCTGGGAAAGTACACATCCACACTGTGATCATGATGCGCTTTAAGTCGATACCATCGCGTACATGCGATGTATTGTTGGTTACATTCGGTGGTGAATATAAGCCAGTATCAATCGCCTCATACAGCGGATACATTTTTTCGAACTTGCCACCCTTCTCGAAGTGAGGTGCGGCACTATCTAACATACTACGCAGGCCCATAATTAACCCTCCGCTTCTATTCGGGTGAGATTTTTACGCAAAATCGGACCGTATTCGTACTTACCTGGGCAAACAAAGCTGCACAGTGCGATATCTTCTTCGTCCAATTCCAGCGCACCCAGAGCAACGGCGCTTTCCATATCTTCAACGATCAAAGCGCGTAACAGCTGAGTTGGCAAAATATCGAGAGGCATAATGCGCTCGTAAGCACCAACCGGCACCATAGCTCGCTCACTACCGTTAGTTGAGGTTGTAAAGTCGAATACCTTGCTCATCAATTTTGATAAGTAGATCGGCATTACCGAGAAACGGTTAGTACCCGGTGTTAAGTAATGCAGCATTGGGCGCTCACGGCCTTCGCGCAATACAGATACCTGATTATGAAAACGCCCCAAGAAGTTCAATTCGCCTGACGCAGTACGTCCACCAAACACCGAACCTGTAATCAGGCGGTTTTCACCGTCTTTTAATTCACCTTTAGTCACTTCAGCAAGCGAAGCACCCAATTGCGTACGAACTAAACGCGGCTTAGTCACTTGCGGACCGGCTAACGAGATCACACGATCGGTAAATAGTTTACCCGTAGTAAACAACTTACCGATCGCAATGACGTCTTGATAGCCCACAGTCCATACCATGCGATTGGCACTGGCAGGGTGTAAAAAATGAATGTGAGTGCCCGGCAAACCCGCAGGGTGCGGACCAGCAAATTCTTCCGTTTGCTCAACACCAGCAGAAGGAATGGAAGCGCCAGGGGCTTTACATACGTATAACTTTCCTTCGCTTAAGCGACGCAATGCACGCAAACCATTTTTGAAGGCTTCAGTCTGTCCTTTGATAACCAATTCAGGGTTGCCTGCTAGCGGGTTCGTATCCATCGCGTTCACGAAGATCGCTTTTGGACGGCTACCCAACGCCGGTACTTTCGAATATGGTCGAGTACGCAAAGCAGTCCACAACCCTGATGCAATCAGGTTTGCTTCAACATCTTTTGCATCCAGAGAATTTAACTGCTCTGGCGTATAACTCGTAAAGGTCTCTTCTTCGTCGCCATCGAGCTCGATAACAACAGACAGAAATACACGACGCGCTCCACGGTTAATGGCTTTCACCACACCTGCAGCAGGCGCTGTATATTGCACCCCTTCCGTCTTCTTATCGGTGAATAACACCTGGCCTTTCTTGACTCGATCACCTTCCTGAACCGCCATTGTTGGCTTCATACCAACATAATCAGGACCCATAACAGCAACTTGCGTTACCTTTGGGCCATCTGTAATGGTTTGTTCAGGGTTGCCGGTGATTGGTAAGTCGAGACCCTTCTTGATATTGATCATACGCCTCGCCTAATCACGTGTAGTTCCAATGTGAATGCTCCTCATAGATGCAAAAAAACACGCACAACAAAGACCCAAGTCAGGTTCGCGGAGCGTAAAATATCTTTTTGCACGGGAAACAAGCACTTGGACTTCTTTCCCAAGTAAAAAATCGCGCTAAGTATAAAGACCACACATCGAATAATCCACCGATGATGCTGCCAATTGTGGCGCGATTACGACGTTTGTCGTGGCCCTTTTCAAATATTGTTCAAAGCTTAGACAAAAAAAAGCCGTTGCACAGGCAACGGCTTTTTTATATCAAGGAATTTACATTCGTTCAGTTAATTTAATTGCTTATAAATTAACCGCGCGCTGGATAGGTTGGATATTCCACACCACACACTTGCTGCGCAATACGCACAACCTGACGGCTGTAGCCGTACTCGTTATCGTACCAAACGTATAGATTTACACGGTTACCGTTAACAATAGTTGCTTTCGCATCCACAATGCCTGCGTGACTGTTGCCCACGAAGTCAGTTGAAACAACTTCTGGGGAATTAACCCAATCAATTTGCTTTTGTACCACTGAGTGCAAAGACTGTTCGCGTAGATAGTTATTGACTTCTTCTACCGTAACATCTGTCTTCAAGTTCAGTGATAAAATGGCCATAGATACGTTTGGCGTTGGTACACGAATCGCGTTACCAGTTAACAAACCTTTCAATTCAGGTAATGCTTTAGCTACTGCGCTAGCAGCACCAGTCTCAGTGATAACCATGTTCAGTGGCGCTGAACGACCACGACGATCACCACTGTGATAGTTGTCAATCAAGTTTTGATCATTGGTGTAAGAATGCACGGTTTCAACGTGACCATTCACAATACCGTAGGCATCGTTCATTACTTTCAACACTGGCGTAATCGCGTTGGTAGTACAAGAAGCTGCAGACAAGATTTTATCTGACGCTTCGATATCACCGTTGTTGATACCGTAAACGATGTTCTTCAAACTGCCTTTACCAGGAGCAGTCAGCAATACACGAGCAGTACCTTTCGCTTCTAAATGCTGAGACAGGCCAGCTTCATCGCGCCATACACCGGTGTTATCAATCACCAATGCGTTTTTAATGCCGTACTGCGTGTAATCAATTTCAGCAGGGTTATTGGCGTAGATGATCTTGATGTAGTTGCCGTTTGCAATGATGGCTTCGTTTTCGTGATCAATGCTCAAAGTACCACGGAAAGTACCGTGTACTGAGTCACGACGTAGCAAGCTCGCACGCTTAACTAAGTCATCACCTTTACCACGACGAACCACGATAGCGCGTAGACGTAGGCTATTACCTGCGCCCGCTTTTTCAATCATGATGCGTGCTAGCAAACGACCAATACGACCGAAGCCATAAAGAACAACGTCACGATCTTCAGAGATCGGTGCCGCGTGGCCGATGACGTCTTTTAATTCATCAGCGATAAATGCTGCTGCGTCGCGACCGTTGGCTTCGGTAGAGAATTTAACCGCTAGCTTACCGATATCTATGTGCGCTTGAGCAACATCCAACTCCAGTAATGCTTTCACCACAGGGAAAGTGTCATGTACTGACAGCGCCTGCTTTTCCATGTGACGCACAAAACGGTGCGCCTTAAGCAGATCAATAACGGAGCGGTTAACAACCGGGCGACCGTAAATAGAAGTAACGATATTCTTCTTGCGATACAAAGTACCGATAAGAGGAATCATAGATTCAGCGATGGCTTCACGGTCCATCCAGTCCTGCAAACAGACGTCGTGTTTGTCTTGGCTCACGGGTTCACCTTCCGTTAAAAATCAGTGGGCAAAATTCGGGGGGCACATTATGCCCAGATACAATCCGTTTCACAAATGTTTGGCACAGCCAATATCACCATTTTGGTTAACAGGGTGTATGCCATTCGTTACACTAGCCGCCTTTTTACACCTTCTGCGGAGCATCCATGGTCAGTCCACTCAGCCCTGAAATTCATAATCGCGCTGCCGAGCGTCGGTTCTGGGGGAGTTTGCAGGGCGCCAGCCAAGCATTAGCCATTGCCGCCGCCGCACAGCAGCAGGCTGGCCTAACACTGGTAATTACTACCGATACCGGTAGTGCATTGCGCCTTGAAGAAGAAATACGTTTCTTTGCTCCGCACTTGCCTGTTCTGCACTTCCCTGATTGGGAGATCTTGCCGTACGACATTTTCTCACCACACCAAGATATCGTCTCCCAACGTATTGCGACGCTGAGTAAGCTTCATGATCTAAAACAGGGGGTGCTAATCGTTCCAGTCACCACCCTACTGCATCGCTTACCGCCTAACAGTTTTTATCAAGGACAGAGCTTTGTTCTGGATGTAGGCGGCAACTTTGATCCAGAGCACACTCGCCGCCAACTCGAAATCGCGGGTTATCACTGTGTCGATACCGTTTATGAACACGGTGAGTTTGCCGTTCGTGGTGCCATTATGGATATTTATCCAATGGGCCAAGAACTGCCCTTCCGCATCGACCTAGTTGACGACGAAATTGATTCGCTGCGAACGTTTGATCCTGAAAGCCAGCGCACAATCGACAAAGTCGATGCCATTCGTATTTTACCGGCGCGCGAATTTCCACTAAATACGGCTGCTATTCGAACTTTCAAAGCGCGCTGGTTTGATTTTTTTGAGCATGATCCGAAAGCATGCCCTGTATTTACCGACGTGACTCAAGGCATAGCACCGGCCGGTGTTGAATACTATTTGCCGCTATTTTTTAGCGATGATCTCGGTAATATTTTTGATCACTTACCGAAAAATACGCTAATCATTCACGATGCCCGTTTAGAAGAAGCTGCAAGCCAATTTAGAATAGACGTTGAGCAACGCTATGAAAGTCGTCGCTACGACCGCCTTCGCCCCATTTTAGAGCCCGCCGAGTTATTTTTAGCCACCAACCAACTATTTGAAAAACTGAACGACTATCCACAAATTCAGTGGTTTTTAGAGGGTGCGCCAAAACGTTCGGGGGCTGTCGACTTCGATACCCAAGCACTGCCCGATGTCAGTGTTGATTCACGCTTAGAGCAACCGCTGCAGCGCTTACAAACCTGGTTAAGCAACACCAATGGTCGGGTTTTATTTTGCGTCGAGTCCGCTGGGCGACGTGAAGCGCTGCGCGAACTGTTAGGCCGCATTCATATTCATCCGCAAGATGTCGTTGAGTGGCAAGAGTTTATCGACGGCGCCGAACCGCTAGGTTTAATTATTGGGCCATTAGAGCAAGGCGCACAAATCGGTGACGATTTATTCGTTGTTACCGAAAACCAATTATTTGGCCAGCGCATTCAACAACGCCGTCGCCGCCAAACGCAAAAACCCGACCGCGAATTAGTCGTTCGTGATTTATCCGAATTAAAAGAAGGCGCCCCTGTCGTCCATTTGGATCACGGCGTTGGTCGTTACATGGGCCTACAAATTCTTGACGCTGGGGGCCAAGTCAACGAATTTTTATTACTTGAATATGCAAACGGCGACAAATTATATGTTCCCGTTTCTGCCTTGCATTTAATCGCTCGCTACGGCGGCGCAGAACATGAAAATGCACCGCTAAATAAATTAGGTACCGATAAGTGGAGCCAAGCGAAGCGTAAGGCAGCGGAAAAAATCCGTGATACGGCAGCCGAATTATTGGACATTTACGCGCGTCGCCAAGCGCGTAAAGGCTTTGCATTTAGCGAGCCAGATGAGGATTACCAGCGCTTCGCTGCCGGCTTCCCTTACGAAGAAACCCCAGATCAGAAAACTGCGATTGATGCCGTTATTGGCGACATGACCAATTTACGACCTATGGATCGTTTAGTGTGTGGTGACGTCGGTTTTGGTAAAACCGAAGTAGCGATGCGAGCTGCCTTTTTAGCTGTGCAAAGTGGCAAACAAGTTGCGATTTTGGTGCCCACTACCTTGTTAGCACAGCAGCATTATCAGAACTTCGCCGACCGCTTTGCTGAATGGCCGGTAAAAGTCGATGTGCTCTCCCGTTTTAATTCTGCCAAAGAAACCCAAGCTGCACTTGAGCGTATGGTGGAAGGTAAAACCGATATCGTTGTCGGTACGCATAAATTGCTGCAAAAAGATGTGAAATTTGAACATCTCGGCTTATTGATTATTGATGAAGAGCACCGCTTTGGTGTGACGCAAAAAGAGCGTATTAAATCGCTGCGCTCAGAGGTCGATATTCTTACCTTAACCGCAACACCGATTCCGCGAACATTGAACATGGCGATGGCGAGCATTCGCGATTTGTCGATTATAGCGACACCGCCAGCGAAACGTTTGAGTGTTAAAACCTTTGTTCGCCAAAGCGACAATGCCACCATTAAAGAAGCCGTACTGCGTGAAATATTACGTGGCGGCCAAGTGTATTATTTACATAACGAAGTGAAGACCATCGAAAAAGTAGCACGGGATTTAGCCGAGTCTATTCCTGAGGCGCGCGTAGGTATTGCTCATGGACAAATGTCAGAACGCGAATTAGAAAGCGTGATGAGCGACTTCTATCACAAGCGTTTTAATATGCTGGTGTGTACCACCATTATTGAAACCGGTATCGATATCCCATCCGCCAACACTATTATTATTGATCGCGCCGATAAGTTCGGTTTAGCGCAGCTTCATCAGCTGCGTGGTCGCGTTGGTCGTTCGCACCACCAAGCCTATGCGTATTTGCTCACGCCAATTGACCGTAAAGTGACAAAAGATGCGGAGAAGCGCTTGGAAGCAATTTCAGCAGCTCAAGATTTAGGCGCTGGCTTTATGCTGGCGACCCACGATTTAGAAATTCGTGGTGCAGGTGAGTTACTAGGCGATGAGCAAAGCGGGCAAATCGAAGCTATCGGCTTCACGCTTTATATGGAAATGTTAGAGCAAGCGGTAAAAGCCATTCGCTCGGGCAAAGAACCGTCAGTCGATTTATCCATGCCACATGGTGCTGAAGTTAATATGTATACGCCAGCGTTAATTCCGGGCGATTATCTACCCGATGTCAACAGCCGCTTAACCCTGTATAAACGTATTGCTAGTGCGACCGATGATCATCAGTTGAAAGAGCTGCAAGTAGAGATGATCGACCGTTTTGGTTTGCTGCCAGAGCCGGCGAAGCAACTATTTAGGGTTACATCACTCAAATTGCGCTTAACACCATTGGGCATCGTGCGCTTAGACGCGTCCGCTAGCCAAGGTAAGATCGAATTTGGTAGCGAAACCTCGATCAACCCGTTTGTGTTGATTAAACTAGTGCAAACACGTTCGGCCAGTTTCCGGCTTGAAGATGGACACACCTTGCGTTTCTTCTTCCCAATGGACACTATCGAAAGTCGATTCAAAACCGTCGACCAGATTCTTACCGACCTGCAAAAGGACCCTAATTCGTGATTCAGCTCGTGGTTAATACAATGCGTACCGCTCTTCCCGCGACATTCATGTTGTTATGCTCCTCGATGGCTTGTGCAACTCCGTGGTATCGAGTTGAGGTGATGATCGTTGCCTATCTCGATGAGGCAAATATGGCGCAAGAGCACTGGGCTTCAGCCATCGCCAGCGATACCGACACAGATCTTGCTACCGAGACAGGTACTGGCAGTGAGCCTTTGATTGATTCCATCAACTCTATGACCTGGTGGTTAAACCCTAGCGCACTCCAACAGCGCTACGATGCGCTATTGGCTGGATATGATTTTTCCGGTGTACCAACCGCTAAGCAATTAGAGTTAGCAGCACCTGAACTCAATGATGCCATCGACCGTATCAACTATCGTAGTGATATGAAGGTAGTATGGCATGAGGTATGGGCTGAACCGATTCAAGAAGAAGGATTGGCACTGCCACACCCGCTACATATTGAGTTAAAGCGCGGCATGGATATCGAAGTTGAAGGGCTGTTCAGCCTGCACCGCAGTCGTTATTTACACTTTAATACCGACATTTTAGTGCAGCACTATCAGGATGTAGCAGAGTCACCGTTGGATGTATTAACACTGCCTAACAGCCAGCAATCTGACGAATGGTTACCAGCAGGTAAACAATCGGCAGCTCAACCGCAAAGCATTCCATTGCGCGCATCCATTATTCGTCAAACCCGCCGTATGCGCAGCGGCGAATTGCACTACCTCGACCATCCAATGCTAGGCATTGTGGTGAAGGTTACTCCGATCGAGTAATACGGCCTTAAATAAAGCTTTGCAATAAGTGTCTACGACTTCTTTTAAATCAGCATTACGCTGGTTATCTGGATTTATGCTTGGGTAATGTACAGGAACATTATTAGTCATTAACAAAAAGGTTTTGTAGCCTTTAGAGATCAACAACCAAAATACTTTAGCGCCACGATTTTTTAATTTTGTTTTTACGGCCTGCAACGCAAATGCAGTATGCATTGCTTTATTACCCCAGTAAGCCTCTTCGACAATGGTGTCACCACTGAATACACCGATTGCCTGCTCACCTTTATAGGTAATTGGCATTTCAGTCCAAGTACTAAAGCCAACGATACGCTTATTGGTCAGATCTTTTAATACAAACACACCCGACTTTTTACTCATATCCAAAATGAAAGTATCTAGATCGGCATTCTCGTAGTAATTATTAAAAATGGTGTGCATTTCTAGCAACATAGGTACAGACACTTGGCTAATCGCAAAAAACTTACAAGACGAACGTGACGACTTAGCAATCATGTGAAGACCTCGATCTGCGACACAAAAAATTCTTATTAAGGTGAAATTCAGTGTCAGTAATTATTATTATTATTGAGCGTACTTCGTTTTGGGCGAGTAATTATCGATAAATGTCTAATCTTTAATCACTGGCGATCAACAGCGCTACGGCCGCCCTTACTGTCAAATACCCTCCCGGCGATACCTGATAGCTTGTTCAATATATGAGGGATATTTTCGAGTCGCAACACTTTGTTACATCCCGTTACTTACTTTACAGAACGAAAAGAAACGGTTGATTATGGCCATGATTTAAAAATAGTGGCTAATTAAGACCCCTTAAAAACGAAGAAGGCCACCCATATGGGCAGCCTTAAGCTCAAGCCTAGCTCAATAATTAAGCATTAGCTTTGAGCGAACTTCTCCAGTAGCGCGCCCAACATGTCGCGCACTTGACCCATCCCTGTGCCAATGACGGCACGAATCTCGTCCATAGTGATTTCGCCATCACTTTTGCCCGCTGCCGGATTCACCACCAAACAAATACTGGCGTAAGGAAGGTTGAGTTCACGGGCTAAAACCGCCTCTGGCATGCCAGTCATACCGACCAAATCACAACCATCACGTTCAAGACGTACTATTTCAGCAATCGTTTCGAGTCTTGGGCCCTGTGTCGCGGCGTACACACCAAAATCACTGACGCTCAAACCGGCTTTATCGCCCGCCAACAGCAAAGCTTGGCGCAGGTTTTCATCGTATGGGTGAGTAAGATCGATGTGATCTAGGGGACGGAAGTCGCCATCAAAAAAGGTATTCTCGCGTCCATAGGTGTAATCGACGATCTGATGCGGCACAGCAATACGGCCAGAAACCATATCAGAATGGATACCACCAACGGCATTTACCGCCACAATATGGGTCGCACCAAGTTGCTGGAGGGCGAGTATGTTTGCGCGATAATTTACCTTGTGCGGTGGCACAGCGTGAGGATGCCCGTGACGAGCCAGAAACAATACACGCTGGCCATTCCAAGTTCCTTCTTGAATCAATGACGAGGGCTTACCCAGTGCGGTATTGATGTCATGGGTTTGAGTTAACTCAGGCCCTTCTAATTCGGTTAATCCAGTACCACCGATAATGGCAATGAGTGGCTGCATTGGCGATGTCACTACGGGAATGTCTTGCATCATAATTCTCTAATACGTCGTACTTAAATTCATTTGATCAACTTTTTAGGCAATGCGTCCGGCCAATAACAGGCGCGCTTTTACTGCCTGATAGTGCTCTGGATCAATGTCATAACTGGCGGGTATTAATTGCACTAGGCTTAAGCTCCGATAACCGTTGCTCTGCAGCTCGCGCACTGCCGCGACAATATGCTCGGCGCCGTCGCGGTTGTTACAGGCAAGCAAAGCATTACATCCCGCACGTGCAGCAATACTGGCGCGTTGAAAATAATCACCACCGCTCGCTGCGCCCGCCATGGATAGATCGTCACTGAAAATAACACCGGTAAATTGCAAATCATTGCGTAAACAGCCTTGTAGCCATTTCGCTGAAAATCCAGCGGTATTGTCAGCATCAACGGCAGGATAACGAACATGTGCTGGCATAACACCGACGAGCTGCTGTCGATCCATCAAATACTTAAACGGTGCAATATCGTCGTTAAGCTCGCTGACCGGACGATCATCAATAGGCAACTCATGATGCGAATCACCAATAACCGCTCCATGCCCAGGAAAATGCTTCCCAACCGCGTACATTCCAGCATCTTGCATTCCACTTACCCACGCCTGCGATAATGCCATAACGCTTTCAGCGTTATGGCCAAAAGCACGATCACCAATGACCCGTGAACAATCGCGTTCAATATCCAGTACTGGCGCGTAACTTAAATCGACACCGTGCTGCAGCAACTCTGCCGCCATTAACCAACCAAGATCTCGCACATCTTGCAGGGTTTGGTCAGGGTTTTGCTGGTAGTCATTTTCAAAACTCAGCATCGCGGGCAACCGTGTAAAGCCCTCGCGAAAACGCTGCACTCGCCCGCCTTCTTGATCCACACTGATCAATAAATCAGGGCGTATTTCATGTAAGGCTTGGGTTAAGCGCTGCAATTGCTGCGGCGATTGATAATTACGACTAAATAAAATTAAACCGCAAATTTCTGGCTGCATTAAAAACGCTTTATCACTCGCGGTTAACTCAAACCCTTCAATATCAGCAACCACACCGATAGCGTTATTTTGAATGACTAAAGGTTGCGACATGGGATAGTCCTAAAACTGTGTGCCTGAATCCAAACGGGAGTACCCGCAGGTACACGATCAAATAGATCAACGACATCTTGGTTACGCATGCGGATGCAACCATGCGAAAGCGGCACTCCCATAGGCTCGCTATCTGGTGTGCCGTGAATATAGATATAACGACGTGCGCTATCGACATTACCAAAGCGATTGCGACCGATTTCTTGCCCTTGTAACCAAAGAATACGAGACAAGATCCAATCTCGATTAGGGTAACGCTGAGCAAGCTCAGGCGAATAACGTTCACCTGTGGGACGACGGCCAACAAAAACACTGTTAAGCGGCTGTCCAGCGCCAATGCAGGCTCTAATTTTATGCCATCCACGAGGAGTACAATTAGACCCCTCGGACTCCCCCGCTCCATTCAGCGCCGTCGATACCGGATATTGAATACATAGCCCTGCACTGGTTAAACGCAGAAGCTGGTCTTCAATAGATATTTCGATCAGACATTCGTCCGACATGTTTGCTCCAAGAAGCTGACGCTAAAAAACAACTATACCGATTTTTTCAGAGCCGGAGCTTTTAAACCAGCCCCTAAGAAAGGCAAGAGTTGATCTACGACTTGCGCCACGTTGGTTGGTTCACCTAAATCATGCTCAGCCATCGCTGTTAATGAATCGACGCCCGATAAAGTGAACATGGTGGCACCTAACATAAAGTGGATTCGCCAAAAGCGATCAGCATCCGATAACTCAGGCGTAGCCGCGGTCACTAGCGCCATATACTGTTGGAACACTGGGCCGTATTCAGACTTCAAGAATTTGCGTAAGTGTCCTTGGCCTTGGGTATACGCCAAACCGAGTAGACGCATGAAAATATCCAAACGCTGTGGCCGACTACCGCCACTGCGCAACGCAACACCAGACAATAAAACCAATAAACCATGCAGCTCAATGCCGTCGTCCACCTGGCGGGATTTATAAGCTTCTAATGCTTCAGCGAGGTTTTCAGAAAAAGGCGTTAAAAAGCGCGCAAACACCGCCTGAATTAGCGACTTCTTTGAACCAAAATGATAATTCACAGCCGCCAAATTAACACCGGCTTTGGTCGTGATGTTACGCAGGGAGGTTTCTGCGAACCCCCGCTCTGAGAATAATTCTTCGGCGGCATCCAATATGCACTTCGCCGTATCTTTCTGTGCCATGTCTTTAGAATCCAACTAACGAGTGTTTGAAACATACGTTTAAAACGCTTTATTCGCAAGTAAGAAACCGCCAAATTCCGAGCTAAGAGCACAGTGGACAATGATAAAAATTAGTATTTAGCGGTTTCTGGGGCTTTACAGAGCGAAAAACACTGTATATATTTCCACTTACTGTATGAATTAACAGCTTGGACAAAACATCATGGTTAAGCTCACCGCACGGCAGCAACAGGTTCTGGACTTCATCCGCTCTTCACTAGAAGAAACGGGCTTTCCACCCACCCGCGCTGAAATCGCCACAGAGCTAGGATTTAAGTCGCCTAACGCTGCTGAAGAGCACTTAAAAGCTCTTGCTCGTAAAGGTGCCATCGAAATGATGCCAGGCGCGTCGCGCGGCTTACGTATTGTTGAAGAGGCTAATCTCGGCTTACCTATCATAGGTCGAGTGGCAGCTGGTGCGCCTATTTTGGCGCAAGAACACATCAACGATTACTGTGAAATTCCACCCTCCTTTTTCAAGCCTGAAGCCGATTTTTTACTCGAGGTGCACGGCGACAGTATGAAAGATATTGGCATCATGAATGGTGATTTCATCGCAGTACACAAGGTAGATACCGCCCGAAATGGCCAAATCATCGTTGCCCGTGTTGGTGAAGAAGTGACCGTTAAGCGTTATCAAAAGAATCGAAACCACGTCACACTATTCCCTGAAAATGAGGAATATCAACCGATTGAGGTCGACCTGAAAGAGACTGAGTTTGCGGTTGAAGGCTTGTACGTTGGTGTGGTTCGTCGCAGTTAATCGATTAGTTAAGTAGTACGTTTGATTAAGGGGATTGTTATGCGCCAGTTAAGCTTTGAAATTGAACAGCCAGCAATGTCTGCGAGCACGAGTATCACGCCATCATTAGGTCGCATGGTTGAGCAGGCAAAGTTAGGCCACACAAGCAGCGGTAGCTTAACGGAGGTGATAGTAAGTGAAGGCGGAGCCATTCAACCCTTCCAACTTTTACCTATGCTAGCGCACTGCAATGCCCATCAGCGTTGGTTAATGTGGCTAAGTCCAAATCTCAGCATGAACAAGCACTGGCTTAAAAGCGTGGGTCTTAGTGACTCCCCCGTGGTTCACCTGGATAGCAACTGCGAATCGCAACTAACACTTTGCCAACGTATTTTGCAGGCAAAAACCAGTCACTTAATTATTGAATGGTGTGGAGATCTCAGCACTGAGGATCGCGCTGAGATTCGAAGTTTAGCGATCAATAGCGGCAGCCATGTTGTATTGACCCGTTCGCTATGAAGTCATAATCAAAACGATTAACTGTATGCAAAACATAAAAAAAGCCCCATTTGGATGGGGCTTTTTTGGCGTCGTAACCGCGAGCTAAAACTTAAGCAATTAGTGCAAGCTACGATGGTGTTCTGGAGCATCGAAATCCTCGCGCTCTACTTCCATGCCAGATAGCTCACCGACCTTACGCACTCCAGCTTCAAGCATTACGCGAGCCACATCCATATGATGGGCCTGTAAACTAGCCTTAGCGTCTTCAGAAAAGTGGATACACACAAGTGCATCACCGTCTTGTTCATCCGCACGGCGCAACGCAATGTCACCGTTCGATAATTCAACTATTTCAAAAAAGCGTGCCATATCCGCCTCTCAAAAGTGGGCGCGGGAGTTTATCACAGCAAGCACCCTTAACACTAAGTTAAAGTGGCACGTAACTGTAATCCTTAAACTGTCTATTTAGCTTTCTTGGCGATTCTCGCGTTGAGCATCGATCAAATCACTCAACTGACTTAACCATTTGCTAGCAGGTGACGCGTTATCTTGAAGCAAAGTAATGGAATTTAAACTTGCTGCATCACCAAACGGATCGAAGGTGTCGACTTCAATAGTCCTTGATGAAGTTGGTTGCGCCTGTTCGGCAACTGCTTTGAGCATAGCAGTCAGCCACGAAAAACTGTCAGCACGAAGAAACTGTATTTCTTTCATTTCACCCGTTACGAGCGGTGTATGTGCTAATAGATCTTCAAGTGTGGCAACTGGCTGACGATAATTCGCCATCTCAGCCAACTCGTTTAGATAAGAAACGTAAGCATCGTACAACAAGTACAGAGCGCCCTGCTCTAATCCATCAAGCAAGGCCTCAGGACCGTCCAAGCGCTCTCGTTGCTCGAGCAGCAAGCGTACTTGATATAACTTTTGATTGGTAAAACCGATCCACTTAGACAAGTAAGCGTCCTCAGAAATCCAATTTAAAGCCAAGGTGCAAACCTTCGCCTATCTTGTAGCGACGATTGGCATTTTCAAATTGAACACTGGTATAACGGAAGCCAGTGTACAAGTGCGCCGTTGGCAGCAAGTTATATTGAATACGAATATCAGAATCGACCATATTTTCGACTTCTGAAAACGAAATAACTGGCGGCGCATAGTAGGCGTAACCAGCTAACGCGAGATCGCGATTAAACGGCATGCTGTAGCGGAAAAAACCACCCACACCAATTGCAGCACCATCGGCGTTATCAGTAATCACGGCGTAGGCGTTACCGCCAACACCAATATAAAGATCGCTCTGATTGTTACGAACATCAACCACATGCACACCTGCAGAGATGATGTCGCCATCACTAGAGTTATGCAATATCGCAGCGTTAACGTGCATACCTGTGCTCAGCTGAGTGGCATCGTAAGCCAAACGTACGTTGTCATCTGATAGGCTCAAATCGAGTGAACCACCAGCGTGAACCAAGCTACCACTTACTGTCAGCGCCCCAACGGCGAACAATCGCGCCATCTTTGCTATGGTCAATTTCATCGTCTTCCCCAAATATAAAAAATCGCGACGGTGAGCAATCACGTCGCGTTAAGACTAGGCATGATAACAGTGTGGCGCTGGGGTTTAAATGCCATCGCCCCCCGATT
>NZ_JAWUWR010000060.1:0-30619 GCF_034111725.1 Thalassolituus sp.
AGCGCTGGGCTACTTTTTGGCCTATACATTATTCCTAACTATTTTGCGCTTCATGGACAACTTTCAGCACAGTTACGAAATCTTCTATCTATTAAACAATCCTGATTTTATGCCGCCGCAAAAAGGTAATCGCCAATACGAAGAAGAAAACACTTACAGCAATCTACTTTCCCATAAGATGCCGTGGCTGAATCTATTAGTACTTAATTTTTGTTATCACAACGCTCATCACGAAAAGCCAACATTGGGCTGGTACAAATTGCCGTCTCTACACAAAGATATGTACCAAGGCAACTGCCCACAAGAACTCACCTTCTGGCCTCAATTGGTGTCCTTTCATAAACATCGTATCGGACGCATCCAAGCGGAGGAATATGGTGAAGGAAATGTAGCAACACAGTTAAAAAACAGGGAAGCCGTCGGTGTTAATGCCCTCTCCTTTTTAACTGCATTCTGACGAGCAACCGATAAATGCTGCATAGAATCGATAAAATACAAAAAAGAACACGCCTCTTGTTTGAGTTTAAACAAAGCGTATCTACATCGACCAAAATCATACTTGGCATCATTGCTTGGTTAGCATTTGTATTGATTTGGCAACTAGCCGCTAGCGCTGACAATCCATTATTTCCAGCGCCTGATCAGGTAATCCATGCTTTATGGACGCTATTTACCGAGCGTGACTTCGCGTTCGACGTCTTATCAAGCTTGCAGCGAATACTTATTAGCTTTGCCATAGCCGTCGCAATTGCGCTACCAATCGGCGTACTCATGGGGTCGTTCCCGCTGATAGAAGCCATGTTTAACCCATTAGTATCGGCCTTCCGCTACTTACCGGCTCCAGCATTCATTCCACTACTTCTAATGTGGCTTGGCACTGGCGATACACAAAAAATAGCCTTACTCATACTGGGCGTTATTTGGTTCTTAATTACGCTTATATGCGATGCAACGAAGCAGACGCCCAACGACTTCATCGAGAGCTCAAAAACCCTCGGAGGCAGTCGCCGTATTATTGTATGGACGGTAATTTTACCAGCGTCTTTACCCAGTATTATCGATGCTTGCCGGCAAATGTTAGCCGTGAGTTGGACCTACCTCGTTATTGCCGAAATCGTCGCTGCAACCGATGGCATTGGTGCCATGATCATGCGCGCTCGACGCTTTGTTCACGTCGATGAAATTATGGCAGGTATTTTAATTATTGGATTACTGGGCTTGCTCTGCGACTTAGCTTTTCGTGGCTTGCACTGGGTGATGTTTCCTTATCTACGTCGCCGTTAAACGATTTTACCCCTAGGAGAAAGATGATGAAAAGCACCTTAAAAAGTACGATTTTTCGACCCTTATTGATTCTACTCACCGCCGCTAGCATCGCGGCATGCAGTAAAGAAAGTACACCAGAGCCAGAAGCTAAAGCAGAAAACGTGAAAAAAGAAATGGTGAAAGTTTCTCTCTTTTCTTGGCCTGGTTACGGTTTTTGGTATATCGCCAAAGAAAAAAACCTTGTACCCGAGTTAGAACTGGATATTCAGATCATCGAAGATCCGTACGAAAGTTTTGGTTTAATGACCGCAGGACAATTAGACATTACCTCTAGCACCGTAGAGTATGGCCCTATCGCCGTTGATCAAGGTGTACCCGTTAAACTAGTAACGTACACAAACCCTTCTTACGGCACCGATAAAATTTTGATGCGCTCTGATATAGCAACACCGCAAGATTTAATTGGTAAAAAAGTCGCCGTATTAGAGGGCGGTCTAACGCAAATTTTCATGGGTATTTGGCTTGAAGAAAATGGCGTAGCTATTGATCAAGTCGAGTTTGTTAACGTCATTATGGATGAAGCCGTTGGCGCTATGTTAGGTGGCGATGTAGCGGCCGCAGAATTCTGGGAACCGTTTGGCAGCCAAGCGATTGCCGGCATGCCTGAAGCAAAGATCATGGCAACTTCAGCAGAAGACAAATGGATCAGTACTGCACTATTGGGCGATGGCATGTACATGACCTCAAAGCTCTTAGAAGAACGCCCCGAAGCGGCTAAATTGGCGATGAAAGCCTACTTTGCCGCCGTCGACTGGTGGAAAGCTAATCCTATTGAAGGTAATAAAATCATTGCCGACGCGATTAAATTCAGTGAAGACGATGTGGCCATGGTCATCGGTAACGACGGTGAGATTCTAAAAGGCGGTATTTTTGTCTTCGATAAAGAAGAAGCAGGACGCTTTATGGGCCTCATTCCAGGCGAGCTTCCGCTAGGTATGAAAAATGGCCAAATCGTCGAGCACTGGAATACTACTAATACTTGGTGGAATAAGTTCGGACAAACCAAAGCCTCACACGACTGGACAACCGGCGTCGTTACCGCGCCATTAGCGAGTGTACTAACTGACGCTGGTTTAAAGACGGAATAATTGTGACAGCACCTGAGATAGCAATAAAAGACCTAACGTTGGGTTTAAAAGCAGAGCGTCTGGGGAAGTCATTCCCTGGGCGCGACGCCCAAGTAATCGCTGTTAGCGATGTGAATTTCGCGGTCGCCCCCAGAGAAGTATGTATATTACTTGGGCCGTCAGGTTGCGGAAAGTCCACCATATTGCGCATGATTGCAGGTTTAGAAACCCCATCAGAAGGAAGCCTCACTTTAAATGGTGAATTAATTACCAAACCAAACCGCGAACGCGGCATGGTATTTCAAGGGTACACCTCGTTTCCCTGGCTCACCGTGCGTGAAAACGTCGCTTACGGCTTACGAATTAATGGCGATGTCAGTGCCATGCGGGAAGGCACCGTTGATCACTTTATTGAGCAAGTTGGCTTAACACGGGTTGCCAACGCATGGCCACACGAGCTATCTGGGGGAATGCGTCAACGTGTTGCTTTGGCACGGGCGCTTGCCAACAGCCCCAAATTATTATTAATGGATGAACCGTTCGGAGCATTGGATGCGGAAACCCGCTGGCAAATGCAAGAACTATTACTATCGGTCATTCGCAAAGAACGTATGACCGTCATCATGGTAACGCATGATGTTGAAGAAGCATTATTACTAGGGGATAAAATCGTTTTTCTATCTAGCCATCCTGGGCGAGTAAAAGAAATTCTGCACCCGCCATTTAAAAATGATACGAGCATTACCACGCGCGAAGAATTACGTAGCCACCCTGAATACTCTATGATGGAAACTAAGATTTTGAAAATGATGCGCGAGGAAGGTAACCACTAACCCATTATTAGCGATTAAGGTTGAAAAGCTATAAGTGATTCAGCGCAGAAAGCAAACGCTCTAATTCATGCGGTTGTACTAACCCCAAGCGCAATAATCCTTGCTGACGAAAACAACGCGTCCAAATTTTATGCTCAGCCAATAAAACTTGCGCGGCGGCAACGTCAGGCAACGCTAAAGTACAAAATAGCGAAGTGCTCCCGATCAGATTGAAACTCGTCAAAGCTTCTCTCATTGCTCTGCTGCATTCTTGCAAACGCTGGCGTTGAGCGCATTGCCACGCTATATCCTCAAGCGCTTGTTGCGCCAACCACAGACTTGCACCCGCAAGCGGCCACGGTCCGATACGCTGGGCCAGTGCGGCTCTGATATCACCACTGGCGAACAACACGCCAAAGCGCAAACCCGCTAAGCCAAAGAACTTACCTAATGATCTCAAGACAATCATATTAGCCGGCATATCAACCGCCAAGATGCTTTGCTCTGGCGTCGCATCAATAAAGGCTTCATCACACACCAAGTAACCACCAACAGCGTCTAATTGTTTTGCCCACTGTTGCAAATCAGTTGACGAAAATAATTCACCACTAGGATTCCCCGGATTAACCACAATTAAAACATCGGGCAAATCCGTACCGTTTAAAAAGTTAGCTTCGATCTCGTCTTGGGTTAATTCTACAACTGCATGCCCTTCGGCACGCCAGCAAGCCGCATGTTCACCATAAGCCCCTGCTAAAACCCAGACCTTTGCACGAGTAAAACACTGCGGCAAAACTTGAATAGCAGCCTGACTTCCCGCGACTGCAAGCCCAGCAATACCGTAATAAGATTCTATTGCCTGATTTAATTCATCGTTAAATGATGGCAAATCGTGAAAAACAGCGTCAGGAATAATGACTTTATGCTTATTTTCCGCCCACCAACTGAACGGGCTAACAGCACTGGATAAATCCAACCATTGTGATCGCTCGCCGCCAAATTTTTGTATCGCATAAGACAAGTTCGCGCCATGCGCAATACTCTGCAATAGCGGCTTTATTTGAATCGCCATTTATAACGTGCTCGCTAATGCAAAAGCTAGCGCAACTAAAGCGCACATGCTTAAAGCGAATATACAAGCACGGCTTACCAATAAAATCGACACTGGTATATCCACCGGGGTAGCCGGTGATCCAAATCCCATTAGTGGCTTATCCGTCCAGACACCGTGGTAGCATGCCCGCGCACTTAAACGTACGTTCAACGCGCCCGCACCTGTCGTCATTACCACACCACCATTAGGGCTATCACAATCACGCGCCTGAACTCGCCAACACGCCATCGCTTTCATACCGTGCTTGCCAGCGACTAGAATAAAACACAGCGCGGTTAAGCGCGCGGGGATATACGCCAGCACATCATCCAAACGCGCAGCCGTTTTACCAAAATATAAAAACCGATTATTTTTATAGCCCCACATAGCATCTAAGGTATTTACCCAACGGTGCAACAATGTAAAAACTGCCCCGCCGATAAAAAACCAAAATAACGAAGCAAATAAAGCATCCGAAGAATTTTCTAAAACACTTTCAATATCCGCTTGTGCAATTTCATCAGCATCTAACTCTGCAACATCACGGCTGACGATCCAACTGAGCTTTAAGCGAGCTTGATCAATGTCGCTCGCCATCAATGCTTGCCACACGGCCAAAGCGTGTTGCTGCAAACTTTGCCAACCAATACATAAATACAGTACAGCCACCTGAGCAATACACCAGCCCACCAGCGATACATCAGCTAAAAGTGCAAACAGCCAAACCACGAGTAATAAAGGCGATAGCACAATCGCTAAAGCCAAAGCACCTATGACTATACCAAGCTTGCCGCCCCCCTGATTTAACCGCTGCTCCCACCAACTCGCCCAGCGGCCAAAGCCAACCAAAGGATGAAAGCGCGCCGGCTCGCCCAATAAGCGATCGAGTAGCAAAGCAAGTACGCTCAAAACCACTAGTAAAAGAGGAAACCCAACCGAGGGAATTACCGAGGAATCAAAATAGAAAAACAGCATGTCACTAGCGCCAATGAATATTGGCGCTAGTTTATCAGAGAATTGCCGTTATGATTTTTTACTGAGCAACAGACAGGTCAACCGGAACGATATACAGGTGGTTACCGTCAATCGTATTGGTGTCCAACATCTTTTGCTCTAAATCACCTTCAGCGGTAGACCAAGTGGCAAAGTCATCATCGTTAAGTATGCCTAAGTACTGATCGTTGATCACCCAAAGGCCTTCCATTTTATCGTGGGCATAGTTCACTTCAGCAACCATATCCACCACCAAAGATTTCTCTACCGGCACAATGTTATTGCTGCTTAACGTCGACCAGTCGCCATCCGCTAGAACCTGTTGTTCCAGCGTATTACCAGCAATCGTTAACCCAAGATCTTCGTCTTGAACTAAATCGCCTGAAGCAGCGATAGATTCGATGTCAGTACCTGTATTTAAATCAATACGATAAACATGTTTCATAGCATCAGGGGTTGCCGCATCAGCACCATCTGGACCACCGTAAAGGAAACTACCGTCGCGTTCGATAACCAAAAATTCAGTAGCACTAAGCGCTGCAATTTCTGAGTTAGAGTTAGCGCCTTTTTCTTGCTTATACAGATACTGATGAATCGCCCCATCTTCAACGTTAACCGTAACGATACGGGTAATATCCATATTCTGAACCGACTTGTTTGGCAATTGCATGGTCGATTGCATAATACCAACCAATGTTTTTTCGTCTGGCGTAATCGCTAAACCTTCCATACCACGATTAGCACGGCGATAAGCAAACTCAGCTGGCAAATGATGGGTTACACGTGTATCGCTAGCGAACGCATTAATACGATCAATTTCTTTACCGTCCGCATCAAAGTGAACCATGTGCGGGCCGTATTCATCGCTGACCCAAAAAGAACCATCTTTTAATGCAACAAGACCTTCAGGATCTAAGCCGTAATCATCTAGCTTAACGGGATTTGTGGTTTCATCGTAAGGCTTGCTGCCATCCACCAACACCGGCGATCCATCCGCATTGTAAGGGGTTTCACCCGTTCCACCCAATGCAGAAGTATTCGGTAAACCGGTAATTAACGTGCCATCAGGACGTTTTAATAACACGGTTTTAATTAACGAAATTTCGCCGCTGGTGCTCACTTCAAACAAACCGATACGAGGCGTGTAATCTGGTGTAGGGAATTTTTTACCTTTGCCATATGCACCCGTATTAAAGGTCGCATTAGGGCCGCGGTCCGTTAATGCATAAAAACGGTTGTCACTGGCAGGATCTTTCGTCATTGCCGAACCAAAGCCACCATTACGTATTTCAAATGGTAAAGCCGTGCTTACATCAACCAGATCAGCGCGCAATACGCTATAAGGAAGAACGACACCATCCGCAGGAAAATTATCGGTAAAAGCTTCAGCGACAGGACTCTCATCAACAACTACCGATGAATTATTGTTAGACGAATCACCGCCACAACCCGTTAAAGCGATAGATGCAATCACCGTGGCTAGTAATGATTTATTAAATTTCATTATTTTTCCTATATTTAATTATTGGCAAAAAGAAGGATCATATTGGTAAACGAAACGAGTTTTAGTCTGGGCATTGGCATCCACCCATTGACTAAGCCCCTGAATGGAAATAAATGCATCGCGAGCTCTATTAACAACTTTTTTTGTATAATTTACCGAGCTATCGGCGTATTTAAATGAAATCTCAGCAACGGCAGGTATCGTATTCTGAGATGGCGAACCTATATACCAAAGCGTAATACTGAACTCGGCATCAAACTGGCCTAGATCAATAAATACGTTTTTATAAACACGCTCATTAATCATCAGATTGCTAACAACACTGAGGCTTGTGCTGTCACTAAAACCATAATTACTAGCAAACCCAGGAAAGTGTGCATGAATATCATCCATGCGGTTAATCGTGCGAGAGTTTTCTGCTGTAGTAGAATGACCGTACTGAAACTTAAAGTTATTATCTGCACTAACACCTACGTCAGCTTCCAACTTAGTCTGTGCGCCAATGGTCGATGACGATAAATCCTCAAAGTCAGAGATATATCGATCAGGGCTACGAAACTTTAACGTAACTTCTGACTGACCACTTTCAATGCGCTCACGAAAAGCATAATCAATGTTATTGAGTACACAGCTTCCTTGAGTATCAAAAAACTCAACCTGACGGTCATGTGTTAACTGTGCCGTACCGCTAACATTGCGATTTATGGCTGCCTCAACAACCGTTTTGACATCAGCCATTAAATCCTGAACATCGCTGTATTCTGTCGTATAGCTAAATAGAGAGGCATCAAGCATAAGCTTGTATTCACGCGAAGTGACATCAGGATTAGCCTGTACAGAGCCAATAAAAGTAAACCCAACAACGAGGAAAAAACAGACCTTGCGAAACATCTAATAAGCCCCTTTTTTTAATCTTCCAACTAATAAGGTGAAGCAGATTAAGGGACTTTGATGAATCAATTATGACAGTTTAAATAATATTAAGACGAGCTGGGGTTTTAAATGAGCTGTCGTGGAAAGTGACGTAAATCAACAGGCCCCCTCATAAGCAGTATATTTGACGGCGTTTTTGTACCACTTTTTGTACCACCTCAGAATTGAGGTTCGAAAGGATGGCTGGGAACTCCATATTTCAGGAGCTTCCAGCACCTTTTGGAGCTAACCGATAAGCCCAAGTTTTAACATGAGCCGTCTTGATCAGTGCTGTCCCCTGAACCGGCTAGCACCCAATAAAAAAGCCCCGAGAAACAAGTTCTCGGGGCTTTTAGTATTCAAGTGGAGTCAACCGATAAGCCTAAGTTTTAACATGAGACGTCTTGAACAGTGACTGTTCCTAGAACCGGCTTGCAAGCAAAAAAAAGCCCGATCAAATTTCTTTGATCGGGCTTTTAGTATTCAAGTGGAGTCAACCGATAAGCCGGGTTCTGTCTTGAACAGTCATTCGTCTAGGCCTGCAATCACTCACAGGCTCAAGCAACCTACCCGTTCCCAGCGCGGGCCGCGCCTATAGGGAACCTATTTGGTCTTGCTTCGAGTGGAGTTTACCATGCCACGAACTGTTGCCAGTCGCGCGGTGCGCTCTTACCGCACCCTTTCACCCTTACCTGTGCTATCCGAAAATAGCCATCGGCGGTTTGCTCTCTGCTGCACTTGTCGTAGGCTCGCGCCTCCCAGGCGTTACCTGGCACTCTGCCCTATGAAGCCCGGACTTTCCTCCCCTTACTTACGCAAGCGGCGACTGCCTAGTCAACTCCGCGCCGGAGTCTACACGAATCCTCATCGACTGTCTCGGCAAGACTGCCTAGTGCTACATAAACCACGCGGCGGCTACACAAAACCATAATTGATGTCTCGGCAAGACTGCCTGCCTAGTGCGACACAGACCAAGCGGTTATCGAACTGGTGCGATAATATTCAACGCTATACTTTCCATGCGAATTTCAAGCGGTAACTGCGTTAGCGAGTCGCCATCGGCTTGCACGGGCTCAGGGTTGTGTTCGTTATGATCGGAATCCGTAATAACGATGTGTTCACCAGAGACAGATACGATGCCAGGCATACGCTCCAGCATTCCAAAGGGTAAAGCCAACAGTGTTAGCAAAAAACGCGCTGGATTTTGGCTCGACATCATTAATATCTGGGTCTTCGGATGACTCAACTCCGCGTGTCGAGAAATCACAAACGAGCCACCATAATAACGACCATTGGTTACTACAACAGAATTCGCTTGGTATTCCTTTCCGTCAATATTTAGGTGATAGCGCTTAGAACCAAATAGCTTTAAATGCTTCAGCATTGAAAGAATATAAGCGAATTTCCCCACGCGCTTTTTAAGATCAAGGTTCACGTTATCAACAACCCAAGCGTCGTAACCCACCCCTGCCATTAGCAAAAAGCGACGACCGTTAATTCGCCCAGGATAAACCAAACGGGTTGCGCCATCACGAATCATTCTGACGATTTTGACGGCGTTACGGCTAATCCCTAATTCCTTAGCCAACACATTCGTTGTACCGGTAGGGATAAGCGCTAAACGATAAGAACTGGCATCGCGATCAACAAGGCCGTTAACAACTTCATTGACTGTGCCATCACCACCGGCGGCAAGTACTATATCTAACTCGCCGTCATACGCTAATAAGTAGCGAGTCGCATCGCCAGCTGCTTGAGTGGCATAGTAATCGACCGTCATCCCTTCGAGGCGAAGCCCTGCAATCACGCGATCTATCAAGGGCATACTACCGCTTCCTGAAACAGGATTATGAACGATTAAAACATGAGTCACGATGCTAGGGTTCCGAACAAAGGGGGGCGCAAGATTATAGCGGAAGAAGCCTTCTGCCTCCATTCGCCGTAACCCACTCTAATCCTAGGCCGCAAGCAAGGGTGTAAACACCTTATCCCACATTTCTTCGTAACGTTTACGATGCCAGCCGATGTGTCCTATGCGCTTCTGATTAACTTCGCTTGGCGTTACGGTAATACGGGTCATTGGTGCCCCCACAAAATACCGGTGTAACAAGTCGACGTTTTTCTTCGACATCATGTCGTCATCACTAAAAGCGATGGAGGTTATGGGGGTCTTTACGTTAGCAAAACGATCTCGCAACCATTGCCCTTCACTGCCGATGGCATATTCCTTGTTTAAGCACCAACGACGCCATTGCATCATTACGCCCTTCGGCATATCGCACATCACTTTGATTCTATCGCCGGGAAAATAGCCTAATACAGGCACCGTCGCAGGCACTAAGAAGTACCACAAAAACCACGCAACGCGTTTGGTTGGCGCAGCGTTATACCACCAGGTTCCGGTGCCACAGGCCACGGTGATAGCGCGATCAATTTTATCGGTACTCGCCATCATACCCAGCACTTGGCCGCCAACGCTATGCCCGATCCACGTGCGTTCTTGAGTAGGAAATTCCTGCTCAACAAACGCCAATACTGCCGGGCAATCGTTAGATGCCCAACTTAAAATATCACTTTTACTGTACTGAACATGTCGATCGACCGACAAACCGACACCATCATAATCGAAGGTCACTACGTTATAGCCATGCGCAGTCAACCAATAGGCAAAATCGTCATATAAATACTGAGCAACACCCGCAGCAGGAGCAATAATACAAACACCATTGGCTAGCGGTTGATCCTTTAATTGAGCAGAAAAAATCCGAGAAACAATCGAATGACCAGCGGCAGTTTTTAATTTTTCAGTTCGAATTAACATGATAAAGCCCCGTCTTATACAACCTATGGGTAATTAAAATCGTTCAAGAATAAAATTAAAAAAACGTAGTACTGTAGCTATTTCTTCAGCGCTAAATTCTTGTTGAAATTCATTATTTAAACGGTCGACTAGTGGCTTTAATCGTTCTACTTTATTTATGCCTTCAGGCGTAGGCCAAAGTTTGACGGCCCGCGCATCATCATCCGAACCGGCACGTTGCACTAATCCATTTTTTTCCATTCGGCCAATCAAACCAGTGATCGCAGATTTATTTAAATCCAGCGCTTGGGCTAGATCTTTTTGTCCACAACCCGGCGCTTTCGCGATATACATCAGAGCGGCTAACTGCGTTATCGATGCATCAAGCTCTTGCTCGCACATGTTATCAATATGCTTAAATAGCTTTTTTTGCGCCATGTTGAGTAAAAAAAATAAACGCTTATCCACCGATAAAAATCCCACTTCGCCAAAGTAGTTTACATATGAACATTATATAGTTCATATGTAAACTATATTCTTGTAACGATAAGATCTCATGAGTGAATCAATCGAAAATAGCAGAGAAAAGCAGAAGAACTTACATAGCAGGGGCACAGGAAAACTGACCAAGTAAAGTCATAAACTTGCGCCCATCGAACGGCACTGATAGCGTACCAGCTCCATCAATCTCTAGCAGCGTGTAATCAAGGATAGCGAAGATGACCGCGCCAATCGACGACGTAGCAACAACACTGGCTCAAGCTTTCGCTCACGACCCACTGATGTGCTCGTTCTTCCCTTATGAACAAAACTCCAGTGCCTTGTCGTATTACACCTTCCGTTTTCTTGTTAGCCACTCGCTCGCCAATGGTGAAGTCACGTTGGCTCACACCAACGACCAAATAGTGGGTGCCGCTTTGTGGCTAGCATCAAAAAATGCTGAACGTACCCTAATGGATGAGATACGTCACGGTGGCATCGCCATGCTCAACAAACAGGGGGTTAAAGCGATACTGCGACAAATTCGAGCCAGCGCGCAAATGCAACAATTGCATCAAACACTGATGCACGCACCCCACTATTACTTATCCATTTTGGGTTTAACAAAAGAAGTGCGTGGCCAAGGCCTTGCTACTCAATTAATAACGCCCATGTTGGAACGCGCGGATTACGAACAAAAGCCCTGCTACTTAGATACCCACAACGAAGCCAATATCAATCTTTACCGGCATTATGGGTTTGAAGTAGTTCATGAGGGGGTTATGAAAGATTTAAAAGTCCGCCATTGGGTGATGATCAGGCAGCCGCGAAACAATTGAACCTAGGAATTAACTAGCATTTTTAATAAATACTAAAAATATATATTAAATTTTTTAAATAATGATCAGCCGAACGCTGACTGATCATTATTATTTCTCGTATAAATTAGAACTTAAACTAATATCCGTACTCATTTTCATAATCTTCGTACAAGCGATCGGTCTCACGCTCTTCCGAACTTTTAGATCTGAAGGAATGTTTTAGCTTTCTTGCTTTATTTTGTAATCGCTCAATTCGACGCGAAACGGCTCGGCTAGCTCGATCAACGGCAAGGTCAATAGCAGAATGAAAATGCTCTTGTTTATCGTCGATCACAATATCATTTTTGCCATCTAGCTTAATCAAGACTTTACAGCGTTTGTCTTCACCGCCTTTAGGGCCGTTGACATCTGACAAAGTCACTACAATTCGCTCGATTTTATCGTCACGAGAACCCAGCGCGTAACTAATACGACGTTTCACATAGTCTTTTAAATCTTTAGTTAGAGCCACGTGACGAGCTTGAATCTTAATCTTCATACTGATCTCCTGTGTCCGCTAGCGGACGAGTTAGAATGAAAATTTACTCTAGCGGCCAGAAGAAAAATGGAAAAATCGAATTATTAGTGGTATTTAGAAAGGTTTTTTCGATGAGTTTAAAATATTAATAATATCAGAGGGTTACATTCCAAAGAGAGTGTATTCGCAGCTGTTTGACAGTGTAAAATTTTGTAAGGGTTACTATTTCTGAATAGTGTATTAGATTTTCTCTACTGCATCAGTGATGCTAAAAATACGGACACGTAATCAGAATCGACCCAAATAAGTCTTATCTCAGACAAGATTACGCAAACTAAGAATAAAGAACCCCATTGAAGCCAACTTCCTAACCACTTAATATCACCTCTCATTGTTTTGCTAAAGTCGCAGCTAAATACCCCCTGCGATAATAGACTAAATGGGAAGAACATAGGGATATGGCCGATTTCGAGTTAGAAGATAAACACGGCAACCGCTACCGCATGCGCCAAGGCGCAGGCCCAACGTTTTGGCATCCCGAAAAAATCGGCACCGAAGCCCAGCACGCCATTGGGATCACCAATGTCGCAGGCACCGCCGCCTTTGAATTAATACTCACCATCATAGTGGCCGCGGTTACAGGTGGTGTTGGAGCTGTGGCCGCCATTGGCAGCAAAGCGCACCTAATTAAGAAATTCCAAAAAGTTGGGGATTTACTGCAAGACTTCGCGAAAGCAACGCGGTCGCTGAAGCTGCAAGCCAAAAAGCGGAAAACAAAAGGTAATAGCGCCAAGTTTTCTGACATGGAAGCCGATCAGGTACAGGCGAAGAAGACCGATGCGCATGGGGCTGAGACGGGAGAAATAAGTAATTCGAATATTGTACCTGCAAGCGACGGACAGCCTGGTACATTGTACCGACGTGATTCAAGGGGACCAGAAGAAAATTGGCAACTCGCTAGACGAACTTAAAGAGAATTTATCATGTCGAAACTAACTCTTAACATTGTAGAAGCCGAAGCCAATGGGGCTACATCATTTTTACTAACCTTAGCTTCTAAAAAAATAATTGCATCAAAAGGCCTAACATCAAATTTCATCTTGGGCTCTTTGCCCGGCATTCCAAATGACGAATCGAAAATCCATCAAAATTTTCAGGAAAACAAAGAGTTTAGAATCACACTTATTAGCTTTATTAACGCTGAATTAGTTCACCAGAATGAGTTTATAAATCAAGCCAAAGCTCAAGAATCTGGCTGGATCTATTTGATTGACCAAAGAACTTCAACACCAAAAGATGACGTTCCACCAGAAGACATCATTGGCGGTTTTCAAATCGAAAGTGGTAAAATCGTAAAGTTCATTCCAAATAAAAAACACCTCTTAATCAGTAATTCTGGCGTTTTTAGTCTTGGAAATAGCGCCAACAAACTATTTCTTAAATACATGGAGGATTTAACATCCAATCCTAATATCGAGTCTTGATATTTATACTATCAGTGGATATTAGGCTACTGCACTTCATTTTTTATAGCGCCCTTTCAATAGAGACCCGTCTCAAGCTCTAGATCGATATCCTGTTGTTAAACTCTGCTATTTATCAATGCATCCAAAAGGCAAGTCGAATACCATTAAGATAGACAGCCTTAATTGAAGTCGAATGCAAATAACGCCTATATATCCAAGTCATTCCCTACCAATATTACGCAAAAAAATAAAAATCCATGTTCGACATCATTCGCCAACCCTCCTCACCTAATCATTCCCATATCAAAACCTACAGTGGTCCATAAAATCAATTGGCCCCCGCTTATAAATGTCCTATATTACCGCAACATCATTCACCGATAGGAAATTCAGGTGTATCAAAACAGGCAAGCATTAGCGCTAGGCACATTAGCATTTCTATTTTTTGCAGTAATTATATCCATTGGATTGTTAATGTGGGGTTGGCCAAAGTACAACTTGTATCGAATGGAAATGCATGGAAGGGCTGCTCTCAAAGAAGCCGAGTGGTCAAAGCAAATATTGATCGAAGAAGCCAGAGCACAAGAAACAGCGTCGCTGATGCAAGCTACAGCCCGAGTGACATTAGCTCAGGCCGAAGGTGAAGCGCAAGTAGTTAGGGCCAAAGCTGAAGGCTTGGCCGATATCGAAAGTGCCAAAGCGGCTGCAGAAGCAAACCGAATAATTGGCGAATCGCTGAAAGGAAACGAAGAGTACCTTAGGTACATATGGATTAAAGGTCTTCATGACGGAAAAGGCGAAAGGATCTATATCCCAACAGAAGCTGGCCTTCCGATTCTAGAAGCTGGTCGAGGAAAATAAAACCTCCTGCCGAGCGTAGGAGGCACTCAGGTCGCGACCAAGTTTCGCTCTTACAACTTGGTCGCGATTACGAACAAAATACGTTCGTAGAGTCGCTCCTACAATTCGGCGTTGGGGTCGGTAACCTACCCGCTCCTACACCTTCCCCTGCATCTCCAGCGCTTTCTGATACAACACTTTTTTATTCTCGCCAGTCAGTTCGGCAATAATGCCTGCGGCTTTTTTCGGTGGCAATTCGGCTAGCAGTAATTTAAACAGTTTTTCGGTATCAACCTCTGAGCCTGAAATAGGTTCTGGGTTACCGGCGACCATCACCACGAATTCGCCTTTTTGCTGGTCGGCGTCGGCCAGTAGTTGGGTGCGAATATTACCGAGTGTGCCGTGGTAGAAGGTTTCAAAGGCTTTGGTGAGTTCGCGCGCGACGCAGGCGAGACGGTCGGGGCCGAAACATTCTTCCATAAGGGTTAGGGTTTCGATAATGCGGTGTTTCGATTCATAAAACACAATGGTGGCTGTTTCTTGCGCTAGCGGTGCTAGGCGTTCGCGGCGGCCACTGGCTTTGTGCGGCATGAACCCTTCAAACAAAAAGCGGTCTGTTGGTAGGCCTGCGGCACTGAGTGCGGTGATGATGGCACTGGGCCCCGGAATCGGCACTACGTTGTGGCCCAGTTCGCGCAGGGCTTGCACTAGCGGGTAGCCGGGGTCAGAGATCAGCGGGGTTCCGGCATCCGACACTAAGGCGATGTTTCGGCCTTGGCTGAGCTGGCTAGCAACCTGTTCAATACGATCCCGTTCGTTGTGGTCGTGTACCGACAACAGTGCTTTGCGAAGGCCCAGATGCTGCAGTAATCTTTGCGTATGTCTGGTATCCTCGCAGGCAATTACATCGACTGAACTCAGCACTTGCTGCGCACGTACGCTGAGGTCGGCGAGATTACCAATCGGAGTCGCGACTACGTATAACGTGCCGGCTTGTATATTTGGAACAGAGGTCATGCAGGGATATTTACCTGAATTCTGGTTACGCCGTTTTGCCACCGTAGCGGTAATTAGCGGTTGTATCGGACTAAGTGCTTGCTCGACGACTCCTCAACAGGATGATCGAGCTTTTCTGGAGTCCGCACTGGATAACAATCAGCGCTTTGAGCTGGTTGTCGAAAATCTGAATGCAGGCGAGTTTCGCAATGCCGGGCTGCAATTGCAACTACTCGAAGGCAGTTCGCTCTCACCTAGCCAACAATTAGATTGGTTATTGCTGTCGGCTCGCGTTGCGATTGGCGAAGGCGATACTGTGTTGGCGCAAAGCTACCTCGATCAGTTCTCTGCCCGTATCGACTCGGCCACGCCGCAGCAAGAGCAGCAAGCCGGTTGGTTAACGGCAGCAGTGTACGAAGCCGATGGCCAGTTTTTGCAAGCAGCGCGCGAGCGAGATTTTATCTCTGGCGTGTTGGTTGGCGATATAAAACAAAGCAACCAAGAGCGCTTGTGGTTGGATTTAATGCAAATCCCCGATGGCGAGTTACTCACTTGGGCAGAAAAATCCCCCGATACACGTTTTGGTGGTTGGTTGCAGTTAGCGGCAATCAGCAAAAGCAATACCTATACGCTGGATGAACATTTAGCCGCGATTACTGCTTGGCGTAATGCCAACCTTGGGCATCCGGCGAGCATGCAGTTACCCGGTTCGTTGTCGATGTTAGAAGACATTGCCGCCAACCGCCCGACCCGTGTGGCGTTATTGTTGCCGTTAACAGGTCGTTTAGAGCGCACCGGTGCTGCGATTCGCGATGGTTTTATGGCAGCGTATTTTGCGGCGCTGAGTAAGGGTTATTTAGTACCTGCTATTACCTTGTTAGACAGCGAGCAATACCCTGCTGAAGCCCCCGCGCCACAACCCGCTTTTACCCAAAATCCGTTGCTGCTGGGCGATGTACCCGTGACAGAGCCAACGGTAACTACCGATGCCATGGGCGTTACTCCTGCCGCAGAAGTGTACAACTTACCTTATAACCTCAGCCGTGCTTACGCCGATGCGCAACAAGCAGGCGCACAATGGTTGGTTGGGCCTGTGAGTAAGCCGGAGGTTCAAGCATTGCAAGCCGCGCATATGTTGCCAATGCCAACGCTGGCGTTAAATTACGGCGACCGCAGTGACGATGAATCTCAAATCCCGTCGGCGAATCTTTATCAATTTGGTTTAGCCGCAGAAGATGAAGCCGTTCAAATTGCTGAGCGCGCTTGGCAAGATGGTCATCGTCGTGCTTTGGTGATGATTCCTGAAGGCAATTGGGGTGAACGTATTTTCGCGGCGTTTGAACAGCGCTGGTTGGAGTTAGGTGGTGAAATCGGCGAGAACCGTTTTTATGCGCCGCAAAAAGACTTTAACCCTGAAATTAAAGCCCTGCTCAACGTTGAAGACAGCCAGCAGCGTTATAAAACCATGCGTTCGTTATTGCGTCAGAGCACTGAGTTTGAGCCACGCCGTCGTGAAGATGTCGATTGGGTTTTCTTAGTGGCTTTGCCTGCCCAAGCACGCCAAATCAAACCAACGCTGGCCTTTAACTTTGCCGCTGATCTTCCGGTGTATGCCACGTCGCATGTATTTTCTGGGGCGGTTGATCCAAAACGCGACCGCGACTTAAATGGCATTCGTTTCTGCGATGCACCGTGGTTATTGCGTCATACCGAGTTGTATAACGAAGTAGAAAAATCGGTGAAAGGTGGGCAAGGAAGTTACGCTCGCTTGTATGCAATGGGCGTGGATTCGTACCGTTTGATTGCGCGTGTGAAGCAGTTAGAGGCATTCCCCGAGAGCCAAATTTTTGGAACAACGGGTGCGTTAACGTTGGATGATCAACGTCGTATTCATCGCAAAACCGAATGCACGCGCTTCCGCGCAGGCGAGCCAGTACAGCTCGCCGTAGAATGAAAGAAGAATTCAAATAAGCGTTAAAACGATTAAACAGGTGTCAGGCAAGGAGGCCAGACCATGTGGATACCCCGCAACAAGGCTAAGTCGAGCGCCAGCAAAGGCAAAACCGGCGATAGCAGTCATCGTGCCGCAGGCGAACGCCGCGAATTAGACGCCGAAGAATGGCTGATACAACGTGGCTTTGTGCCCATAACCCGCAATTACCGCACGCGCGGCGGCGAAATTGATCTCATCATGCGCGACGCCGATACCTTAGTGTTTGTGGAAGTACGTTATCGTAAAACCACCGAGCATGGCACTGGTGCAGAAACCATTACTTACCACAAACAGCAGCGATTGCGTCGTGCTGCACTACACTACCTGCAAAAGCATTTTGGTAGCCGCGAACCGCCATGTCGTTTTGATGTCATGTCGGGCACGGGCGACCCGGTGATCTTCGAATGGATTAGCAATGCGTTTTAAACGGGCTGTTGAGTAAGCAAACCTTTCTACCTATCGGCTTTTTCTTTATGATGGCTTCCTGCTATTTCGGAGCTTTATTGTGCAAGATCGCATCATTAGCCACTTCGGCGCCAGTATCGAAACCAAGACATTAGCCGCTGAAGAGCTGCCGCCTTATATTGAGCACGCAGCACAAATTATGGTTAACGCCCTGCTTAGCGGTGGCAAGATTTTATCGTGTGGTAACGGCGGTTCTGCCGGCGATGCCCAGCACTTTTCTTCAGAATTACTTAATCGTTTTGAGCGCGAGCGCCCTAGTCTTCCGGCGATTGCACTATCGACCGATTCTTCGACCATCACCTCCATCGCTAACGACTACAGCTATAACGAAGTGTTCTCGAAGCAAATTCGTGCTTTAGGTAACCCAGGCGATGTGTTGTTGGCAATATCCACCAGCGGTAACTCGGCTAACGTAGTGCAGGCAATTCAAGCAGCACACGAGCGCGATATGTTGGTGGTTGCATTATCAGGTAAAGACGGCGGCCACATGGCATCGCTACTCACCGCCGATGATGCTGAAGTACGCGTACCATCGAATGTGACGGCGCGTATTCAAGAAGTTCATTTAGTGGTCATTCATTGCTTGTGCGATTTAATCGACTGTTCGCTGTTTGGCGAAGAATAACGATTAAGCTACAACATCGAATAAAAAATGGCTGTGATTACAGCCATTTTTTTCGTCTGAAGAAAACTAACAGCCCGGCGGTTATCAGCAAGAACACACACCATAATGCTGGGTAGCCCCACTTCCATTTAAGCTCGGGCATGTACTCGAAGTTCATACCGTAAATTCCGGCAAAAAACGTCAGCGGAATAAAAATGGAAGCGAATATGGTCAGCACCTTCATCACTTCGTTCATTTTATTACTGACGCTAGAAATATAAACATCCAACAGGCCGGTTAAAATATCGCGGTAGGATTCTATCGAATCGACAATACGCATAGAGTGATCGGCGACATCGCGCAAAAAAATGTGGGTTTGCGTATCAATAAGTTTGGTTTCGCTACGCAACATAGCAGCCAGTAGCTCGCGCACCGGCGCAACTTGACGGCGCATGGTAATAATTTCGCGCTTTAAGCGTTGAATGGTGTTGAGGGTTTCTTTGTTCGATTGGGAATCGAGCAACTGATCTTCGATATCGTTAATGGCGTCGTCGAGCGAATCAATCACCACAAAGTTTTGATCCACTACGGTGTCTAAAATGGCGTAGGTTAAGTAATCGGCACCAAGATTACGAAACCGGCCTTTGCTCGAATTTAACCGTACTTGAATAGGATCAAACAAGGCATCGCGTTTTTCTTTAAAGGTAAATACGTAGTCGTTAAGTACGATTAAACTGATCTGTTCGTATTCAACGCTAAATTCGTTCGTTTCGGCAGGCACCAAACATTTAAGCACTATGTATAAATAGTCGTCGTATTCTTCAAACTTAGGGCGTTGATGAGTATTTAGAATATCTTCAAGCACGAGTTGATGAATACCAAACTCTTCGCCGATTTTTTCTATCAAGCTAACGTCGGTTAAGCCTTCGATCACCACCCAAGTAACACTTTTACGCTCGCGGTAGGCAAAAATCTCTTCAGCCGTCGTGGCAGTAATGGTCGTTATCTCGTCGGGGGTGTAATCAACAACGGTGATAAGAGAATCATCGTGATGTCTATCACCCACATGAATCAAACTGCCCGGGCGCATACCCAATTTGTCGGATGGCTTACGAAGGGATGTCATCGTGTTGTTACCTTAGAAACGTATTGCAAGAATACTCTGTTATTCGCTTTTGACTCAAACAATCCAACATACAAAAAAGCCACGCTAGGCGTGGCTTAGTTTACGTGTGCTAGTGGCTATTCATCTTTTAAGCGATTAATACCCAAGGCCTTTAACGTGTACTTTTCATAAATGGGTTCGCAGGAACCAGTTTTCATTTTATAGATAAAGTATTTTTCAAAGGCAATTTTCGCCACATGCACCCACTTACCCTTTTTAAACCAAGTGACGTTACGCGGTGGAATTTGCGGAATCGCCACAAAGGCTGCGCCCGTATCGCCCATATCGGCAAGGCAAATTGCACTCCACGTGCCTTTTGCCGTTGCTAGTTCTCCGGCTAAATCAGATTTTAGATTATGCGCAATGGCGGTCATCATGGATTCGATCATGTAACCGGTTTTTGGTGTGCCGGTTGGCACAGGGGTCACTTCAACCGGTGGAATAGCAACGCAGACACCTGCCGAATAAATATTCGGATAAGTAGGATTGCGCTGGTGTTCATCGATTATCACGAACCCTTTCGGGTTACAGATTTCTTTTACCGCAGCAACAGGATCAACACCGGCAAAGGATGGCAGCATCATCGAGTGTTTAAACGGTAGTTCGTGTTGTTTTTTCAGCGAACCATCATCGTTTAATTCGTCAACGAACATCATTCCCGCTTCAACTTTGGTGACCTGGGCATTGGTAATCCACTGAATATGACGATTACGCAATTCACTTTCGAGCATAGATTTAGAATCACCCACACCGCCTAAACCAAGGTGGCCAATGTAAGGCTCGCTGGTCACATAGGTCATTGGAACTTTGTCGCGCTTTTTACGGTTACGCAGTTCTTTATCAAGAATAAAAGCGTATTCGTAAGCGGGGCCAAAACATGAGGCGCCCGGCATAGCGCCAACAATCACGGGGCCGGGTTCTTCGGCCAGCGCCTTCACATCTTCAAAACAGGTTTCGGCGTGATCAAGTGCGCAAATAGATTGGGTGTGACCACCGTGTGGGCCTGCGCCTTCGATGGCGGCAAAGTTCAATTTCGGGCCAGTGGCAATAACAAGATAATCGTAATTTTCGACCCGACCGTCAGCCAGCGTAAGGCTGTTTTGTTTTGGGTCTATTGCGGTAACGGCCGCAGGGATAAATTCAATGTTCTTTTTTTCAAGATACGGTCGAATCGGAAAGCTGGTATCCGGACGTTCTCGCCAACCCACCGCAATCCACGGATTAGAAGGTACAAACTGAAAGTCTTCACGTTCGTTGATAACGGTTACTTGGTGTTGACTGCCAATGGCTTCACGAATCTCGTAAGCCCCTGCCATACCACCCGTTCCTGCGCCCAGTACAATAACCCGTGCCATAAACAAGTATCCTTTTCTTAGTCACTTTAACTACCAATACCGTTTAGACTACTCCGATCCAGCAAAATAACCATATAAGCATAAAGTATTATTGGGCCAAGATTGAATCAATGGCGTCGAACCTCCCACGAACAGAAGATACGACTATGCAACGAATTTAGAGATTTAGTTCAGCCGGGATTGCAATGTGGGCAGTTAGGGCGTTTGCTCAGCTGCCAGCGTTGCCACTGACCTGCTTTGGCATCATAGGTGGCTAGCCAGCCTGCTTGCGGGCTACCGAACGGTGATATTAAGCGCAGAGCTTCAAGCGCCTGCATACTGCCGATGACGCCAACTAAGGGCGATAGAACACCCGCCTCGGCACAGCTGAGTTGTTGATCGTTTAAGCTGGGGTATAAGCAGCCGTAGCATGGGCTAAGATTATTACGGGGATCAAACACAGCGACTTGGCCACTAAAACCAATCGCAGCACCCGACACCCAAGGAGTGGAATGCGCTACACACTGTGCATTAATAGCGTAACGAACCGCCGCATTATCACTGCAATCCACCACCAAGCTAACGTCTGATAGATGATCATTCAGCCATTCATCCGTTGCTCGAAGTGGGTATGTTGCAACCACCACATCGGCGTTTAATTGCTGGCAACTGGTTGCCGCCGATTCGACTTTACTGCGCCCAACGGCTGCCTGCTGATGCGCTATTTGGCGCTGTAAGTTGGAGATTTCTACATGGTCGTCATCGACCAAACTTAATTTACCGACACCAGCAGCGGCGAGATACAAGGCAACCGGCGAGCCCAAGCCGCCAAGGCCAATAATCATAACATGTGCATCTAGCAAGGCTTGCTGACCGTCGACGTCGATGTCGGATAGCAAGAGATGGCGGCTGTAACGTAATAACTGATCGTCGTTCATATACTGCCCGCCCCCTTCGTTATATGTCCGAATTAATCGTCACCTAGCCAGCGACCACCGCTAATACGCGGGTGCCCGGCGAGATCTAGCTGGGTTTCTACTTCGGTAAACCCGCGCGCGCGTAAGGCATTGCATACAGCGTCGGCTTGTTCAAATCCGTGTTCTAGCAACAGCCAACCTTCAAGATTTAAAAAACGCGGGGATTGTTGAACAATGGTGTAAATATCCGCCATGCCTTGATCATCAGCAACTAACGCGGTGCGCGGTTCAAAACGTACATCGCCCTGACTAAGGTGTGGATCAACAGGATCGATATAGGGCGGATTACTTACAATTAAGTCATACGGTCCCTGAACTGCTGAAAACCATGAGCTTTGATGAAAGGCGACGTTCAGTTGGGTTTTTAATGCATTGCGCTGAGCAAGAGCGACGGCTTCAGGATTAAAATCAACGCCACTGATAACCCAAGTTGGTTTGTCGGAAGCTAGAGCTAGTGCGATTGCACCGGTTCCTGTACCCAAATCAATCACCTTGGCATCATGTGGCAAGGCTAGATTCAGCGCCCATTCAACTAATGTTTCGGTGTCAGGACGAGGAATCAATGTTGATGGAGCGACGTCGAGCACCAAAGACCAAAACTCACGTTCACCAAGCACATAAGCGATCGGTTCGCCGAGTAAGCGCCGTTGCAACAGGGTATCGGCGGTTAAACAGTGTTCGACGGTTAGCAGGCGGTCACCCCAGGTGTATAGGTAAGTTCGATCCTTATCTAACACATGTCCTAGGATTAATTCGGCGTCGAGGCGTGGGCTCTCTGTATGCTCGTCTAATTGCTCGCGCGCACCAGTAATCCATGCCTCTATGGTAGGGAGGTTTGTTGACGAACTGGTCTTGGGTGTTGTCATCAAACACTCACCGACATTTTAGTTGCCTGCCATTTCCGCTAACAAGTTAGCTTGATGTTCACGAATAAGCGGCTCTATTACAGGGGTTAAATCTCCCTGTACGATCTCGTCTAACTTGTACAACGTTAGGTTGATACGGTGATCCGTTACACGCCCTTGAGGATAATTATAGGTGCGAATTCGCTCGGAGCGATCACCACTTCCCACCAAACTCTTACGAGTGGCCGCTTGCGCTGCATGAGCGGCTTGTTTTTGCGCATCACGTAAACGCGTAGCCAGTACAGCCATCGCCTTAGCGCGGTTCTTATGTTGTGAGCGCTCATCCTGACACTCAACCACCATACCGGTCGGTAAATGGATAATACGAATCGCGGAGTCAGTTTTGTTAACGTGCTGACCACCGGCACCGGACGCGCGGAAGGTATCAATGCGTAGATCAGACTTGTTCAAGTCGATCTCTGCTTCGTCTTCGATTTCTGGCATCACGGCAACGGTACAAGCCGAGGTATGGATACGACCTTGGCTTTCGGTTTCAGGCACGCGTTGTACACGGTGCGCTCCCGATTCAAACTTCAAACGTGAATACACGTCGGTGCCGCTGATGCGCACGATCACTTCTTTGTAACCGCCATGTTCGCCGTCGCTGGCGGTCATTAGCTCGCTACGCCAGCCTTGTGTTTCAGCAAAGCGGGTGTACATGCGATATAAGTCACCAGCGAAGATAGCGGCTTCGTCACCGCCGGTGCCTGCTCGTACTTCTACAATTACGTTGCGGCCGTCATCTGGATCTTTTGGCAGTAACAAGATTTCGATATCGGCTTCGAGTGTTTCTAAGCGCTCTCGGCTGCTTTCGACTTCTTCTTCACCCATGGCGCGCATTTCAGGATCAGGGTCGCTGGCCAACGCTTTGGCTTCTTCTAGATCTTGCTGTGCTTGCTCATACGAAGTGTAGGCTGCGGCAACGTCTTCCAGTTCGCTGTACTCTTTCGACAAAGCACGGAATTTATCCTGATTCGAAATAATCTCAGGAGACGACAGCAGGTAGCCGATTTCTTCGTAACGATCGCGAAGCTGTTCTAATTTTTGCAATATCGAAGGTTTCATGAATTCAGTTATTTATCTCAGAGGTATCATCGCCATCCAGCTGAAACAGCTCGCGGCTCCAATCGAGTAATTCTAAACGCCCCTCTGCACCGGCTTTGCGTAAAGCGGTCATAGGACGATGCATCATTTTGTTGCCAAAGGTATGTGCAAACTGCTTCAGCACGCGCTCGGGATCTGCGCCGTTTTGCAGCTGCTTTAAAGCTTTTTCCAGTTGTTCATCACGTAACGCTTCAATATGTGAACGCAAATCTGTGACTGTATTCACCGCATCGAGCGCTTTTAGCTCGCGCATAAAGTGTTCTACGCCCGCTAGAATTAACTCTTCCGCTTGTATGGCTGCATCTTCTCTCGAGCGCACGTTTTCTTCAATGATGTCGCGCAGGTCGTCAACTGTATAAAGATAGACATCCGCTAACTCGGCGACTTCTTCTTCAATATCGCGCGGCACGGCAATATCGACCATGAACATTGGCTTATGCCGACGTTTCTTCAGTGCTTTTTCGACGGCGCCCTTACCTAAAATTGGCAACGGGCTGGCCGTAGATGAAATAACAATATCGGCGTCGGCCAAAACATTGGGAATATCTTCGAGCAATACCGCTTCCGCATGGAACTCTTGCGCTAAGTGCTGAGCACGAGCCAAGGTGCGGTTGGCTAAGGTCATTTTCTTAACCCCAGCGTGGTGTAAATGACGAGCAACCAGTTCGATCGTTTCACCAGCACCAATCAATAAGGCACGGCTGTTTCTTAGATCAGCAAAGATATGCTGCGCCATTCGCACTGCAGCAAAAGCAACAGATACCGGATTCTGGCCAATGGCGGTGTCGGTGCGCACACGCTTGGCTATCGAGAAAGTCTGACGAAATAAACGTCCCAACTCAGCGCCCACCGTGCCAGCCTCTTGCGCTACGGCATAGGCCGATTTCATCTGCCCGAGAATTTGCGGCTCACCTAATACCAGGGAATCCAAACCGCTAGCGACCCGCATGGTATGACGCACTGCTTCATCAGCACCTAAGTTGTAGAGCGCGCTTTCGATTTCATGGCGACCAACATTATGGTGTTGTAATAGCCATTCGATTATCTGCGCTGGGCCGGCGTCTTCTGAAGAACAATAAATCTCAGTGCGATTACAGGTAGACAACACCACGACTTCAGAAACGGACTCAAGCGATTGAATAGTATTTAACACCTGCGACATGCTGGCAGGGTCAAATGCTACGCGCTCGCGAACCGCGACAGGCGCTGTTTTGTGGTTAATGCCGAGAGCCCAAATACCCATTCTTGCGGCCAATTCTCCAGAGAGTTGCTTAACTAAAACAAGCAACCCCAATTACAAAAGCGGCGATTATAAACGGCAGAGACCCATTAACACTAATTTATCTAGGCCTATTCGCCGTCTAAACATATCTTTACCGCTGAAATCTTTGACTTAAATCGGTATCTGACTCTAAATAGCAGCAGAATCCATAGGTTTGTTATTCATATGTCTGACAATGCAAGTGATCAGCGCGCACAACAGAACTCTTTTACGGTAGCGAGCATGACACAAAGAATACGAGCACCATGGCTAGTGTGTGCACTGGCTTTATCTACCCTACACGGCTGTGCCAGCCTTAATTCGTCGCAGCAAAGCGCTGCCGACGATGTCGTCGCCATTGAACAGCCTGTTGCAGCAGAAGAGCCAGTGTATCGGCCTATCCCTGCACCAACGCTGTATTCTTTACTGGTAGCCGAAATCGCCGGTCAACGTCAGCGTTATGATATTTCGCTCTACAATTATTTAGATCAGGCGCGAAAAACCAATGATCCAGCGGTTGCTGAACGTGCATTACGCATCGCTCAGTTTGTCGGCAGCGTACCGCATGCCGTTGAAGCAGCAGGACTATGGCTAGAAAGTGACCCTGAAAATCCTGCCGCGCAACAAGCAGCAGCGCATTTAGCGATTGAGCAACGCCGATATAGCGAAGCTATGGTCCATCTCGAAAAGTTACTGCAACTTACGGGGATTAGTCAGTTCGATTATTTAGCAGCCACTACAGGCTCAGTTGGTGTTGAAGAGCAGCGAGCTGTGCTCAATGATCTTGAGATATACAGCGAACGCTACCCTACTGACGCAACGCTTTGGTATGCGCGCGCGATTATGGAGCAAAACCTAAATCAGTTTGATATTGCGGTAGAGCACATTGATTACGCCCTAAAGCTAGACCCTGAACAGATCAGTGCTGCTGTGCAAAAAGGGCGTATTTTATCCGCCACTGGGCATAACGCTGACGCGGTAAAATGGCTGGATAAAGTTCAAAAGAATCATCCAGACAACAAACCTGCTGCGATATTACATGCCAAATTATTATTACAAGAGCACAGCCTTGAAGCTGCACGAGATGCTTTTTTAAAGGTCAACGAACGCTTCCCAGATGACAGCTCGGTGATTTTATCACTGGGTTTAATTGAGGAAGAACTCGATAACATTGCCGCTGCGCGTGAATATTTATCAATGCTCGTAGATCGCCAGCAATACTTAAATGAAGCTCATTTTTATCTGGGGCGTATTGCAGAAACTGAAGAGGATCCTGAACTCGCCATTAGTCATTATGAGCAAGTCACCGAAAGCAGAGAATTCCTTCCTGCACACCTGAATGCCTCGCGCTTAATCAGTGATGAGCAAGGATTAAATGCTGCAAGAGTTTATCTAAACGATATGCGCCGTGCCTATCCAAAAGAGAACACGAACCTCACGCGCATTGAAGTAGAACTGTTAAGTAAGGACGGCGAAAAAGACGAAGCCATGAACTTAATTAGTCATGCGCTTGCCACAGATCCTAATAATACTGATCTGCTATACACACGAGCAATGCTGGCAGAGCAGTTAGGAAACTTTGATTTATTAGAAAGTGATTTACGCTATTTAATCAAATTAGAGCCAGACCACTCGGAAGCATTGAATGCGTTAGGTTATAGCTTAGTTGATCGCACTGATCGCTTTGACGAGGCCTTACCCTTAATTCAACGTGCTTTAAAGTTGTCGCCTAATAATCCGGCAATCATTGATAGTTTGGGCTGGCTATATTTCCGTCAGGGTAATATCAAAGATGCAGGGCCATTATTGGAGCGTGCCTTTGAATTGATGGCGGATCACGAAATTGCTGCGCATTATGGCGAATATTTATGGGCAATTGGAGAACAGGATGAAGCTTGGAAAATCTGGAATCAAGGTCTAAAGCAAATGCCTGATAGCACTATTATTAAGCGCACATTGGAACGCCTAAACCTCGAATTACCATCTGCTTAATATGATATTACCCCGAATAAAACCACTATTGTGGCTGCTGATACTCAGCAGCCTTTCTGGTTGTTCAGCACTCATGCCTAAAGAGGGTAAAGAAGCGCTGCAAGACAACTTAACGGAACTAAAGCATTGGCAAGTACGCGGTAAGTTATCAGTACGTTCACCTGATGACAGCGTCACTGGTTATTTAGATTGGGATCAAGATAATCGTGATTACGATATTTATATCGCTGGTCCTTTTGGCCAAGGTGCTACGCGCTTAAGTGGCGACCCGTATTCGGCTTCTTTAACTCTACCCGGCTGGGATTCTCCACAATTTGCCGACTCTCCAGAAGAATTAATGGAAACCTATATGGGCTGGAATTTTCCTGTTAGCGATATTCGCTATTGGGTAAAAGGTCAACCTAGCCCAAATGCCAAATCTACCGCTGAATTTGATGAATACGGTTTATTAAGTGTGCTACGCCAGCACGGTTGGGAGGTTCGCTACAGCCGCTACCAACAGCAAAACGGGTATTGGCTACCTGGACTAGTCAAAGTCACTGGCTATGATTTCCGTTTTACTTTCGCTATTCGTGAGTGGACTTTGCATGACTGATACCACTTGGCTGGTTGTGCCAGCCCCAGCCAAACTGAATTTAATGCTGCATATTACCGGGCGTCGCGCCGACGGATATCACAATCTGCAAACCCTATTTCAATTCTTGGATTATGGTGATGGATTACGCTTCAGAATACGAAACGACTCTGAGCTAACGCTATCGCCGGCCATTGAAGGAGTGGAGTTTGAAGATAATCTTATTATTCGTGCCGCCCGCCATTTGCAAAAATTAGCCAAGTACGATGTCGGTGCTGACATTCAATTAGATAAGGTACTGCCCATGGGCGGCGGCCTCGGTGGTGGCAGCTCAGATGCGGCAACGACCCTGCTCGCTTTGAATAATTTATGGGCATTGAACCTATCGTTAGAGGAATTGGCCGCTATTGGCTTGGGCTTAGGTGCTGATGTTCCTGTGTTTATTATGGGCCAAGCAGCCTTTGCTGAAGGCGTTGGCGAGGTGCTAACACCGACCCCAGAACTGGCAGAACCTTGGTATCTCGTGGTGTGCCCGCAAGTCCATGTAAATACTGCAAAAATATTTTCACATAACAGTTTGACAAGGGACACGCCCGCCATTAATATTCGCACCGCGCTTGAGCAAGGGGGCAGAAATGACTGCCAAGCAATTGTCTCAATGTTGTATCCAGAAGTTGGTAACACATTGAATTTGCTAAATAAATTTTCCTTTGCTAAGATGACGGGCACTGGAGCTTGTGTGTATTCAAGCTTTAGTTCTGAAGCAGAAGCTATCATAGTTTCTGGGCAGTTACCGGCTGGATACAAAGCCTTCGTGGCTAAGGGTGTTAATATTTCACCCGCCCATAGGGTATTATTCAGACCGTCTTAAGTTGCTGGGGTGTCGCCAAGTGGTAAGGCAACGGGTTTTGATCCCGTCATTCGCAGGTTCGATCCCTGCCACCTCAGCCAATTCTGATTCCATTTCCATCATTAAATTTCAACATCAAAGGGGACTCCTGTGTCTAAGTTGATGGTATTTACCGGTAACGCTAATCCGGAGCTAGCTAAGCTCGTTGTTGAGCGTCTCGATATTCCCCTTGGCGAAGCCACTGTTGGTAAGTTTAGTGATGGTGAAATTACCATCGAGATCAATGAAAACGTTCGTGGTAAGGATGTGTTTATCATCCAGCCTACTTGCGCGCCAACGAACGACAATCTGATGGAGATCTTGTTGATGGCCGACGGCTTACGCCGCGCTTCAGCAAGCCGTATTACTGCGGTTGTTCCTTACTTCGGCTACGCCCGTCAGGATCGCCGTCCACGCAGCGCCCGCGTGCCTATCAGTGCCCGTGCTGTCGCCGACATGATGTCTGGCGCTGGTATCGATCGCGTACTGACCGTTGATCTTCACGCCGACCAAATCCAAGGCTTCTTCGATATTCCTGTAGATAACGTCTACGGTTCGCCGATCCTTATTGATGATATGGAACGCCAAGCATTTGAAGATTTGATCGTTGTTTCTCCTGATATCGGCGGTGTTGTGCGTGCTCGCGCTATCGCCAAACAGTTGAACGTGGATCTCGCTATTATTGATAAACGTCGCCCTAAAGCGAACGTTTCTGAGGTTATGCACATCATCGGTGACGTTACCGGTCGTACTTGTGTATTGGTCGACGACATGGTGGATACCGCAGGTACACTGTGCTTAGCAGCCAAAGCTTTGAAAGAATTCGGCGCGAAAAAGGTTGTGGCCTACTGTACACATCCTGTACTATCCGGCCCCGCTATCGAGCGCCTAGCGAATGCAGAATTAGACGAATTAGTGGTAACAGATACCATTCCTTTGTCTGAAGCAGCAAAAGCGACGGGCACGATTCGCCAACTGACCATCGCTGGTCTTCTGGCTGAATCCATTCGACGCGTTAATAACGAAGAATCAATCAGCGCGATGTTTCGCTAAGCGAACCCGCTAGTTTGATTTTTTGGCTGTCAGGGTTGGTCGCAAACCCTGATGGTTCATATACCCATATTGAGGAATTACATTATGTCAGACGTATTCACATTGTCTGCTGAACTTCGCGAAGATGCAGGGAAAGGTGCGAGCCGCCGCCTGCGTCGCGAAAACGGCGTACCTGCTATCGTTTACGGTGGTAAAGCTGGCGGTAACGACCGTAAGCCACAAGCTATCATCATGAAAGCGAACGAATTGAACAAATTGCTAGAAAGCGAAGCGTTCTACAGCAGCGTTATTACGCTAAACGTGGCTGGCAAAGAAGAACAGGTTATCCTGAAAGATCTTCAACGCCACCCTGCTAAAAATATGATCTGGCACGCTGACTTCTTACGTGTAAGCAAAAACACTAAGATCAAAGCTCACGTTCCATTGCACTTCATCAACGAAGATACCTGTGTTGGCGTTAAAACTGGCGGCGGCGTAGTTGCTCACCAGTTAACTAGCCTAGACATCATCTGTAACGCTGGCGATTTGCCAGAGTTCATTGAAGTTGATTTGATTGCTCTTGAAGTTGGTGGTCACATCCACCTGAGCGACCTGAAACTACCAAAAGGCGTTGAGTCTTTGGCACTTTCTCACGGCGCTGAGCACGATACTTCAGTTGTATCTATTGCTATGCCTA
>NZ_JAWUWR010000061.1:0-23803 GCF_034111725.1 Thalassolituus sp.
CGGTAAACCTCGTATCCCATGTACTCATTAATTGGTTAAACCAACCTTCCCATTCAGTCTTTGAATATTCGCCCAATTTATGGCTTTCTAAGGCGACTAGACCTCCTTGGGCATTGAATATAGGTAGGGCTTTAAATTCGACTTCGGCATCAGGGATAATTGAGGTCTTTTCAGTATCTTTGTGTAAATGACTGCGTAACCAAGCTTCCCAATCATCTGTGCCCTCTGGCTTTTGTTCAATATTGATTTCAGGTGGCAACTCATTACGACTAGCCGGCAGCTCACGGGTAATTCTCGTGCACAACTCTTGGCAGACTTGGTTGTTGATATCACCGGGAAGTAGCACTAAGAAACGATGTAATTCTTGCGAATAGTAGGGCGTAGCGTTGGGCGGGCACAAAGCTTTTAAGCGGCGAAAATAGTCGTTTGCTGCCGTGTTGTCGCTGATGCGTGAGGCGTCGGCACTGATAATAAGCAATTTAGGGTCATTAGTGATTGGCTGGTCTTTTCGTGAGTGAGTGTTGGGATAGCTAGAGACGGCCAATGCGGGGTCGACGCTATTAATATCATGCTCGTTGACTAAATTAAGTGCACATAGGCGATAGCGTTTGCCTAATGGACTGATCGCCATCCAACTGGGTACTTGGTCTCGATGCTGATTCAATAAGTTGAAATACCCCAGCCATACCTGATCTGAATCGAGCTGACGAGTGACTTCGGCCTCCAACGAGATAGCAATGGTTGAAAGGCTGGCGGAAAACAAATTAACGCCGAGTAGGTCACTTTCTCTGCAATCTAGCGCTCGGCATAAAGCTGGGTTGGCCAACCGCACAATCCAGTTGTCATCGGTCAGTAGCATGGCTTGATCGGCGACAATAGCCTCTTGCATGTGTTCTAGGCGCTGCAAAAGGGCATGTTGCTTGAGCCCTTCATGGATGTGCATCGTGAGCGTATGGTTGTCCCATGGCTTAGCAACAAAGCGATGAACAACACCATCTTTCCAAGCTTGCTGTAGTGCTTTGTAGTCCACCTGACCCGACAGCAGCAATCGATAGGTAGCAGGGGATAGGCGCCGCACCTCTTCGCATAGAGAGATGCCGTCGCGACCAGGCATTTTATAGTCTGTGACCATTAGGTGAATCTTTTCACGTTGAATGATCTCCAGCGCTTCTTCACCATCATGAGCTTCGAATAGTTGATAGGGCTCCGGACGTAGCATGCGTCTTAGTGCCTGAATAATGCCGTTTTCATCATCGACGAGTAGAACATTCACCTGCATGGGAACCCCTATTTCAGCTATACACCGTTGTTGGGTGCGAATCATTACCCATGTGCAGAATCACAATTACGGTACAGGATTAAAAAAATCCGTCGAATTCACCTTGCAATAACGCTGGGCTATCTATACTGAATTCAGTGTAGTTACCAAATTGAGAGTTTGCTGTGCGGGAAAAACAAGCACTTACAACAGGCGAGGTAGCGAAATACTGCGGAGTTAACTTCCGTACAGTCATTCGCTGGATCGAGCGCGGTCACCTCGACGCATACAAGCTTCCAGGGCGCGGAGATAATCGCATCCCAGTGGACAGCTTTGTCGATTTTCTGAATAACAACAATATGCCAATACCAGAAGAGCTCGATCTGGGCGGGCATAAATTAGTGCTATTAGCGGATGTAGATGATCTATCTGCTGATGTTGCGGCCTGCGTTCGACGAGCTGGGTGGGATCTAATGGTGACATCTGATCCAATACATTTTGGTTGGTTGATCAGTCAGCATCAACCTGCTGCAGTCGCTATTACGCAAATGCAGTATGAAGCGTCAGTCAATCGTCTGTTGAAAGACAGCGATGCGAAGGATGTGTTACGCATTTGCATATCTCTGGGAGGCGTTTCAGGTACGGCTGCGCGAGATGGCTGGATTCATTTAAGTTGGCCAACAGATCAACCGCAATTTGTATTGCAATTAACCAATAATGTAGCGGCTTAAGCGTTAATTTAGGCTGGCCGGTTCAGGTCAAGGGATATTGCTATGCTTTGGTACTGGATTCTGCCTGTTATTGCCGTACTTATTGCCATTATTATTATTCAAGAATTGTCTCGGCGACGGTTTCAGTCGGAACGTTCAGATTTACTGCAATCTGCGCAACAGTTACAGCTAATTTGGAATCATCTACCTGATTCTATTCTAGAAATTCTTCAAGACGGCACCATCATTAAAAGTAATCGCATTTCGGAATATTTCGATTGTGAGTTGTTGGTGGGGCATAAGATCGGCGAATGCTTAGCGCCAGAGCAACATTCGGTATTTTTGAATTCTCTCTCTCTCGCGATCGAGACTCTTACCCCTCAGTCTTATCAAATTGAACTGATAGGATTACACGGAAAAAAAGTAGTCTTGTCCAACCAATTAGTACCGATTGTACGAGCAACTACGTTAGCTTCTTTATTGGTTATTAGTCGCAATATCACTGAAGTGTCAAATGCTCAAAGCGTACTCAAGCAGCAAAAGAAATTTGCTGAAGATACTAGCACTGCAAAAAGCCGATTTTTGGCTAGTATGAGCCATGAAATACGCACTCCGATGAACGGCCTTCTGGGGATGGTGTCGCTTTTAGAAGGCACTGAAATGACATCTGAACAGCAAGGGTATTTACGAACAATATCGCACTCATCCGAACATTTACTTGCGATCGTTAATGATGTGTTGGATCTGTCGAAAATCGAAGCAAATAAACTAACGCTAAATGCGGCTCCTTTCGATTTAAATGATATGGCCTTGCGCGTGATTGAAATTGTTAGCCCTAAAGCACGCGAAAAATCGTTAGCGATACAATTATTCTTTGAAGATGGCGTGCCATCTCATGTCGTTGGCGATCCTACGCGGATTCGACAAGTGCTGATGAATCTTTTAACCAATGCTATTAAATTTACTGATGAAGGCCATGTTCTGTTAAGAACTGTCTTGGTTCGCCAAGTCGATAACAATGCCACCTTGCGTTTTAGCGTTGAAGACAGTGGTATTGGTATCCCTCCAGATCAAGCAATGTCATTGTTTGAAGAGTATAGCTTTGCCCATGGTGCAATATCGGCAAATCAAGGGGGAACAGGGTTGGGGTTGAATATTTGCCAGCGCCTAGCAAATTTAATGGGTGGTAAAATAGGCGTTGTGAGCAGTCCTGGAATTGGCTCTTGTTTTTGGATGGATATTACTTTGCCTATCGCCGCCATAGAGGCCGAAAATCTAGCCGCGACAGCTTCAGTTACTATCAAAAAAGACTACGACATATGGGTGGCAGATTCTTTAGCGATTAATCGTGCTTTGGTGGTATCGGTTGTTCGCAAGATGGGTTTTCTCGTTCGTCAGTTTGAAAATATGGAATCTTTGACGACGGAACTCGGTCAGCATCAGCCTAGCGTGCTGGTCATCTCCAATGCATTGTATCGGAAAGCTGAGTTTGAAAGCGCGCGAGACGCAGTTAGAGAGAAGGGAGGACGAATTGCAGTGACCGCCGATGACGGTTTTTTTGAGGGTAGTCATCGCCTTTCTAATTCCGGTATGGATGCTTCTTGGGAATGGCCGATAGGACAAGAAGAAGTGAAGCGAATTTTACTTCGTTTGCTGGATAAAACGCGTCCTGTGTCCGACATTATCACGCGCTTTAATCATGAGGAGAGCGATAATAAGACATTGCTCAAAGGCATCAATATTTTATTGGCAGAGGACAATCCCGTTAATCAGAAGGTGGTTACGCAGATATTGCGTCATCTCGGTTGCGAGGTGGCTGTAGTTGCACATGGTGGGGAAGTATTGCGTTATTTAGAGAACTCTCGCCCTGACATCATTTTAATGGATTGTCATATGCCGTTTATGGATGGTGTAGAAGCCACGGTCGCCATTCGAGCAAATCCAGATATCTGTGATATTCCAATTATTGCTCTCTCTGCCGATGCAATGGAAGAGCAACGGCAACTATGTGAAGACGTGGGGATGGACGGTTATTTAACTAAACCTGTTCGCCTGCAGGATATGAGGCAGGCGTTGCAGGTATTTAGCCAGCCTCTCACAAAACGCTTCCATAAGGGATAAAACGATTATCGGTCAGTGCTTTCAATTCTCGGATAACGGCTTTTTCTGGTAAGCGTTTAACTTGGCGTAAATAACGAAAAATCCATATCGCTGGGTTTTTGGCTTTCGCTTGAAAACCCGATAAGATCATTTCGGCCTGAGTATAAAAAAAGGCGAGTTCAATTAAGGTGTCATCACTCAATGTTGGAATGACGTCCAACCAGATATCTTCGCTTTGTTGAATCCAACAGGCTCCTTGCTGTAAGTCCTCAGCAGTTAGCGTTAAGGCATCTTTGCCTTGTTCGCGCAGTACCGTACTTTGCTCTGCAAGGCGTTGTAGCGTTGCGGAATCAGGACGAGTGATTGTGGGCAGTGATGGGTCCCATTGATCGATCATTATTTACCCTATGACGATTGATTGATAAAAATGGTTTTATTGAACCTATTTGTCGTGGCGCTTTCTGATGCTGCCTATCGCAACAAGTCGCTATTTGAAGAATACACCAATCCAAGCTTCAATATCTCGGAAAACACAGTTTTCTTGTTTTACCTAACGACGTTGTGGGCTACCTTTGGCATTATAGAAACATTGGTTTAGAGGTTGTCACAACCCATGCATGATCCGTATTTTGACATACGTCCGTACAACGATAATGAAGTGTCGGGGGTTATTACTAAGCTCAGTCAGTCTCACGAATTGCGAAGAGCTTTGGCGGCTTATCGCTTTCCGAAGAGCCCTGCATGGACGAAGCCTGCACTCTATTGGTTGGTTGGATGGCACCTTCGGCGGCGCTTGGGTGCGATGACGAGTGTCGAGGAGGTGCAGACTTGGCTAGTGCGTTGGATTGAAGAGCTGATTAGCAAAACGACGTCGCGGGTTGAGGTCTCTGGTCTTGATCGAATGGTGAGTGGAGCGTCTTATTTGTGGCTCTCGAATCATCGTGATATCGCAATGGATCCGACCTTAATTAATTTTTCATTGCATCGTCAAGGTTGGCCCACAGCTCGTATTGCCATTGGTGATAACCTATTGCGTAATCCAGTGTTAGCCGATGTTATGCGTCTGAATAAAAGCTTCGTGGTTAAACGCTCTGCTGCCAGTAAGCGTCAGAAATTAACTGAACTCCAACGATTATCGGGTTACATCAAGCAGTCGTTAGATCAAGGTCACTCGGTGTGGTTAGCGCAACGAGAAGGACGTGCGAAAGACAGTCGCGACAAAACGGATACAGCGGTTCTGAAAATGCTTGCGCTCAGTGGTCGCGAACTGAAAGATGACTTTGCGACGACGCTAACCTCTCTGCGTCCTGTGCCCGTGTTAGTTCAGTATGAATGGGATCCTTGTGACGTATTAAAGGCGAGGGAGTTGGTTGCTCGCACAGAGGGCGCGCCTTATGCCAAAGCAGCTAACGAAGATACCCAAAGTGTTATTCGAGGGCTAACCGGTTATAAAGGACATGTTCGTGTATGCTTCGGCTCGCCATTAAAAGGCGACATGTTGGCTGATGCCAATGCGATGGCCGCAGAGATCGATCGACAAATTAAGGCATTGGCCGTTGTGATGCCGGTTCATCGCGCGGCGTTATCCCTACTACAGAGCCAATTTAACCTTGCCACCGATGTAAGCCCTGGCCACGTTGATGACATTTGTTGTCGTGCCTTGCTAGCTCGAGTTCACAATGAACCAGAAACCGTGGTACGTCGTTTGTTATTAAACTATGCGGCCCCGTTAATTGAAGATGAGAGATTGATATGAAGTTTATGCTGTATCTGCACTTATTGGCGGTAACACTTGTCCTTTCGGGGTGCCCGGAGCTAGGACGGCATTGGAGTGATCAAGAGGAAACGCTACAGGTTGATTACTACAAGACACAGTGCGATAAGAATTCCGCTGATATTTGCTTTCGTACACGCGAGCTGAGCACCGATAGCTGGGGAGTATCGGACGCTAATTTGTCAGGATTTACCGATTTTGTTTGGGGTCATCGTTACACCATTAATGTGACCACGTCTTTTGATAGCAATGGTAATCCCAGTTCTTATTCATATAACAGCATCGAAGAAGATGTGACGGTGGTGACCACGGATACGCCTTTTCAAATTAACCTATACACAGAGAATGGTGTAATAACTCAATTGAGCGCAGATGCTTGGTATCTTGGTGGTGAGAAAAGTTTTATCTGTATAAGCGATTGTGAAGTATTGGCGACAGCTGTTAGCAATCAGTACATCGTTGTTGGTGAATTTAGTGTGGATGCGGGTGAGTTAACGTTAGATCAGGTTATTTGTTCTAGTAGTGAAGAAGACTTTAGTAGCGATTGTGAAGGGGAAACTGAAGTCGATTGGCAAATCGCTCCTTTTTTGAGTGACTGTGGCAAATCTACGGCATCCTTGTGCTATTTATATCGCTTAAATAGCTCAGATAATTGGGAGATTTTACCGGTTGATATTGCCGATTTTAGTTACGATTGGGGCTATCGCTACGATATTACCGTGCAACAAACTCGGTCTAGTTCGGGAGCGATTACGGCAGCGAGTTTAGTCACTGACGACAGTTCTCCGATTGATTACACAGGCAGTAGTTATACCTACAAAATCATTTTATTAGGTGGCGCCTTGGACAATGACTCGACCGGAGTGATTACTCTTTATGATGGAGCTCAAGAACTTAACTGCAGCCAATATAGTCAATGCAGCGATCTCAATACTGCGATTGATAATGACGAGTGGCTATTAGTCGAGGTCTTTACTGATGGCAGCGATGTTGTTGCTACCGATTTAGTATGCAATGACGCTAATATCGATAACTTTAATAGCTGTGTAACAGATGAAGATGACGTTACTTGGTCGATAGAGTAATTGCATCGAAAGCTAGGTTGTAATAGCCCAGTAAAAATAGCTTTTTACTGGGCTGTGAAATGATTAATTCTGACGATTAAGCAGTTCAGTTATTTTCATATCGACCTTTTCACGAACGCTTGAATCGGGAAACTCTTCGTTCGCTTTACGGAAGTAATCTAAAGCCTTCATGCGGTTAGCATCTTTGTTATATGGACTCATGAAAATAAGGCCTAACTGATACAAAGACTTGGCGCGCATTTCTTCGCCAGATGCGACATTTTCGTACACTATGTTATATACGGCTTCTGCATCCGCCGTGCGATCTTCAGCAATTGCACGCTCGCTCATTGGATTTAGATCAGCATCGTATGGCGTTAAATCTTGTGCCAATAAAGCTTCGCGATCCACTTCTTTGAGCAACTGTGCCGCGTGGTCTGTCACTGGTGCTTCATCACGTTTCTGCAGCATTTCTATGTGATCTTGAATGCGAGTGGTGAGTAGTGAATTAGGAAATTCTTCGCGATGGCGCTGTAAATATTGACGCGCTTTTTCATCATCACGATCATCGTTAAAACGGTTCATGTAAATCAATGCGATTTGATATAGGGCCAATGATTTCATATTGGTGCTGTAATCTGGATTATTGTATCCCAGCATGTACGTCTGAATGGCTTCAGGTGCTTTACCACGACCAATAGATTGCATTGAGTAGGTGAGTAGATCTGGCTCGTCTTTGAGTGCTGCAGCAGAACGCACTTTAATATTTTCGTCGTGGCGTGCAATGGCATGAACACCAGAGCCGGCAATCACTAAAGGGGCAGGAGCGGCACAACCACTCAATGCAACAATGGCGGCTAATCCAATTATTCTTATCATTTGGCTATCCATGATCGGTGGAATGAAATACCCAGCCGCACACAGAGTGTTTTGGCTAAGTTCTTAATCTCAGTCTAAACAGGCGGCATAGGAATGGGAAGAGCGAAGGGGGTCCAAACGAGCCGAATACACCTGTCTAGGAAGTATTCGGCATAATTTCATGCGTTAGATCAGTTTTGTTGCTAGAGCCGCTAGGATTCCGATGGCGGAGCCGAGCAAGGCACCTACTGTTCCAGCCATAATACTGGCACTGCGTATCACACGACGTAGCTCTTTATTTTGACTTCCGACCAGAGCTTCTAGCTCTACTTTGTTGGTGTGCATGATAGCAACCACATCATCGGCATTTTTCTTAATCAGCTTATCGGCAACGGCCATCGCTAAGCGCTGATTCAATGGTTGGGTTAGCTTATACAGAGCATTGGCATCTAGAGCTTGTTCGAGTGCCTGTTTGCTTTCTTGCGTACGCGCTTGTAACTGCTGCTGAATAATTTCTAATTGGTGTCGCTGATGATGCTGTAACTGTTGCGCTGTGGTATCAATACCTGCGGTGATTTCGCGACGGGCAATGAAGAACGCCTGTTTAACGTGCTTTTGAATTAAGTGATCGATTTCTACAAGAGGAATCGCATGCGCTGTATCCTTGGTATCATCGTTCGCTGCAGGCGCATCTAATGATTTAATCACCGCCATCACGGCTTCTTGATTCGCTGGCTTACCCAAGACACCACTGGCTCCATGCGACAGAGCCATCTTGAAATAGTCTTCACCTTCTTTTGAGGTGTACATGATGGTGGGGATGCCCGAGGTTTTGGGATTGGAGCGGATTATTTGTGTAGCTTCCAGACCATCCATGCCAGGCATCATATGATCCATGAAAATAATGTCGGGCTGAGCATCTTCTAGGAACAAGAGTGCTGCTTCTGCGCTGTCCACAGTATCGACTCGCACATTCATTTTACTAAGGAGACGTTGCAACATCATTCGGGCAGATTTTGAATCATCGACCACTAGAGCATTTTTTATAGACATTATGAGTTCACCCAGTGTTTTACGACTGTTCCACTATGTATAAAGTGCGCAAGATCGGTCAAGTTACAGCAAGGTTCAATCTGACCTGCGTCACACTCTTTTGTTAAGTTAGCGAGTATAGCAGCTATTTACTGTTGAAATCCGCCAGTAAGCACAACCAATTCGGATCACATCTGGCATAATACGATTTTTAATGGCATCGTTCTTATCATGACTCACCCATTTTCTGTCCATATTAAACGAGCAGCACTCGCCTCAATGGCGACAGGCATCATACTGCTTATTGCTAAGATCTTTGCTTGGTCTGCCAGTGATTCAGCCAGTGTACTGTCGTCATTATTAGACTCTTCGATGGATATTATTGCCTCGATGGTTAACTTTTTTGCTATTCGTTATGCCCTAATGCCTGCAGATAACGACCACCCTTTTGGTCACTATAAAGCCGAAGGCTTAGCGGCCTTAGTGCAGTCCGCTTTTATTTTGGGTTCGGCGGTCGTTTTGTTAGTGCACGTTCTTGATCGCTTGGCTAATCCTCAGGCACTGCACGCGCTTGGCGAAAGTATAGGTGTGATGTTGTTTTCTACCATGGCGACGATAGTTTTAGTTTTATATCAACGTTGGGTATACAAAAAGACAGGATCCTTAGCGATCAAAGCCGATTCTGCGCATTATTACGGTGATATTTTAACTAGCCTTGCGGTTGTGGTGGCATTGCTGGCCGCTTACTGGCAGGTTTACTGGTTAGATCCAGCGGTCGCGTTGGTCATTGCTTTAGTACTGCTTTACAGCGTTTACGGTATCGTCCGGGATGGCTTAAATGTCCTTATGGATCGTGCGCTAGAAGAAGAGGATGAAAATGCCTTGATTGAGTTGATTTCAAATTGTGAGGGCGTGCGGGGCTACCACGATCTCCGCACACGTCAATCTGGGGTCGTACAGTTTATTCAATTTCATTTAGAACTGGACGGTTCTCAGTCGCTGAAATCAGCACATGCAATAGGTGATCGCTTGGAAGCACAAATTCAAGAGCGTTTTCCGCGTGCAGAGATTCTGGTTCACCACGATCCCGTATAGCTATGTATTCCATCTGGCGGGTGTTAGCGTTCTGTTTTGTAGCTTCTAGCGAAGCTTCAATGCAGCCGCCCATATTGCTGCCGCAAGTCGAAATGATGCTGCCAGATATTCCCCGTGAAGTAGATAGCTCTCAGATTCAAACTCCCCACGATATGATGGATCGCTCCCGCGGTTGGGTGGTTAATTATCTTGATAATCTGTCGGGTGGAATCGACTCTTTTTTCGTCGATGTTTTCTTTGATGAAGCGCTAGCACAAGAGAGTGTTAAAGGGAGCCTTGCTAAAGTCTCCTTTTATACACGGCGTGAAGTTGGTGATCCTGTTGATTACAAGTTCGGCGCTAGCGTTCGCTTGGTATTACCGCACACCAATGAGCGTTTGAATTTGTTATTGGAGTCAGAAGACGAGCAAGCGCGCGAAGGTGACCCTTTAGAAAGCCTCGAAAACCCAACATACAGCGCGGCATTGCGTTTTATTATTCGTGAAACCGAATACTGGAGCACGAACATTGATGCTGGTGTGAAGTGGGCGGTGCCGCCGGATCCATTTGTGCGATTACGCGCTCGTCGCCTAGCGTATTTTGATCATTGGAATATGCGTATCACCCAGACCCTGTCTTATTTTACTAGTACAGGCTATGGCGAAGACACGTCATTGGTATTTGATTACCCATTATCAACCGAACGCTTATTGCGATTAGAAACGAAAGCTTCTTATATGCTCAATGATGATTTTTTTGAATTGCGCTATGGCCTAGGGTCATATCGAGAATTAAGCAGAAAGGCTGCAATCGCTTTGATTGGTCAGGCGCGAGGAAATACTGAGAACGGAGCAACCTTTAACAATTACAGCGTCGGGCTGCGCTATCGTCGTCAAGTCTATAAATCTTGGATGTTTTTTGAGGTGGCGCCAGAATTAGAGTGGAGTGGCGATAAGGGCTACGAAACCACCCCGGTTATCATGTTTCGCTTAGAAGCGATTATGGCAAATTGATGCGGCTGTGTAAGACTTCACGGAACGTTAGGTTGATTCTCGGTTGTTTTATTCCCTGACGCTTGGGCAGGCTATGCTGCCACCGGTCTTGCATGCCCGCTTCCATTACTAGCAAACTGCCGTGAGCTAATGCCAGCTTTCCCGCCTGACGCTGTTCACCGATTCGGCGCACCGCGAAATCACGTTCTGCGCCCAAACTCAAAGATACAATAATCGGCTTCTGTCCAAGTTCCATTTCGTCATCGGCGTGCCACCCCATGCTGTCTTGACCATCACGATAGAGATTCGCGAGAACTGAATTGAGTTGTAAGTCAAAAGCTTTATTAATGGAATGGCACAGATGTGACAGCGTTGGCGTCCAGGGAAGAGTTGTAAAGGTTTTACCCGAATAACGATAAGAGATGCCTTCATCACCATGCCACGTTTGAAGGCGTGGACTGAGGGTTTCTCGTCCGTAAATCATGATACTTTCTTGCATCCAAGGAAGTTCAGCGTACAAGGAAGCGAATAGCTGATCTGCACAGGAGAAGGATATCGCCTGTGCATAATAAGTCGTAGCCCCATCTAATAAGATTTGGGGATCGCTTAGGTCGAAAGAGCAAGTCATGACTTACGGATATCTATTTGAAGAAACCTTCAAATAATGGAGAAGTCAGGTAGCGTTCGCCTGAATCCGGCAGGATGACGACAATGACTTTTTCGGCATTTTCAGGCTCTGCTGCAAGGCGCAGAGCGGCGGTCATGGCAGCACCGCAAGAAATACCAGCCAAGATGCCTTCTTTTGACATTAGCTCATGAGCGGTTTTCATTGCTTCGTCGTTACTTACCTGTTCAATCCGATCTAAGATACTGATATCCAAGTTGCCGGGAATAAAGTTGGCGCCAATTCCTTGGATTTTGTGTGGGCCAGGTTTTATCTCTTCCCCGTTGCGTGTTTGGGTAATAATTGGCGAATCGGCGGGCTCTACTGCGACAGATGTCACGGCTTTATGCTGCTTTAGAAAACGCGAAATACCCGTAATGGTGCCGCCAGTACCTACACCAGCGACAACAATATCGACTAATCCGTCGGTATCGTTCCAAATTTCTGGACCTGTGGTTAGCTCATGGATTGCTGGATTGGCAGGGTTGTTAAATTGCTGCAGAAGAATACGTTGGTCTGGTGCTTCATCGACCAAGGCTTGAGCGGCATCGACAGCGCCCTTCATGCCTTTTGCGCCTTCTGTCAGAACTAGGTTAGCTCCTAATGCCAGCATCACTTTACGACGCTCCATGCTCATGGTTTCTGGCATGGTTAATGTCACTTTGTAGCCGCGAGCTGAGCCGACGAAGGCGAGCGCAATACCTGTGTTGCCACTGGTAGGTTCTACGATTTCCATGCCGGACTTTAGCACACCATCTTTCTCTGCTTGCCAAATCATGTTGGCGCCAATGCGACACTTAACCGATTGTGCTGGATTTCGACTTTCGAGTTTGGCATAAACATGTGGGTGGGAGGTTAACTTGTTTATGCGAACAAGTGGTGTGTTACCGATGGATTGGCTAATGTCGTCGTATACCTTCATGGGAACCTCAGTGACTTTTAAGAGATCTTTACTAGACTAATCTGTGATGACGGGCACTACATTGTAACACCAGATGTCCTATTCTAAATATGTAAAGACTATAACAAATGGTAATGTCAGTGCATAAAAGCGGCATCGAACAAGATAGTGCGACGTTAGGTCCGATTGAGGGCCAAATTAACATGCTGCTGGTATTGCTGAAGCGTGGTCGTTTTTTTATGCGTTTCCCTAATAGTCTAGAGAGTGCATATTCGGAATACAGTGTTACTCAAACTCTTCAAAGTGATCTTCGAATTGTCTATGCCGGCCTAGCTATTTTTCTATTGTTTGGTTGGGCGGATCTTCATTTTGGCGGAGAGAGTGGTATCTTCCTTCTCGCGATTAGAACTAGCATTACGGCTATTTTGGCCGTGTTTGTTTTTTTTACGTTTAAAACAGCAATTGGCATTTATCGTCTGTATTTGGTCGGGCTTGGTACCTACATTTGTTTTGCCTCACTGCTCTGGAACGTAACCTACGTTGAATTAGAGATGAGCTATTTTTATCATATGGGCATGGTGCCTATGCAGGTCTTCGCTATGATGGCGTTGCGGGTGAATTTTCGTATCATGTTAGTCGCATCGTTAGCGATGTTAATAACCTATGCAATTTTTGTTGCTAATGTTCCTCTGCCTATTAATCCAACCCCTGTTGATTTATTAGCGCATGCCATCGCACCTTACTACATACTTTTTTGGATGATATTAATAGCCATGGGTGGGTATTTATCGTTTGAAATTGAGGCGTCTGCTCGTACTGATTACATTAAGAATCGTTTGTTAGCGTTAGAGGCGGAGCGCTTGAAGTATTTAGGATTACGTTTGCACCAGTTATCGACCACCGACAGTTTGACTGGTATTGCTAATCGCCGCTTTATCGAAGAAAAAATGTTCGAAGAGTGGAATCGTTGCATGCGTAATTCGTTACCGGTGGCAATTGTCATGATCGACGTAGATGCCTTTAAGCGTTACAACGATTTTTATGGCCATCAGCAAGGCGACGTATGCCTGCGCGCTGTGGCAGAAAAGATCAACGAATATTGCAAGCGTCCTGGTGATGAATGCGCGCGATATGGCGGCGAAGAGTTCGTTATTTTGTTGCCAGAAACCAAGAGCGAAGAAGCATGCCGTATGGCGGAAGACATTCGTCGTGGCGTAGAAGCTTTGGGATTAAAGCATGAAAAGTCGAATCATGATGTTGCTACGGTCAGCATCGGCGTAGCAGCTGAAGTGCCTGCGATGGGATCGAGCTATGAATCGCTTTTACGACGCGCGGATGAACATTTATACGAAGCGAAAGGCAGCGGGCGCAACCGCGTGAGTTGCGCCGCCTAACTATCAATTATATTGGTTGCGTATGCTTTCTAAACGACGATCTTTATCTTCCCACAGCTGCTGTACCCAAAGTTGAAAATCTAAACGGTAGCGATCACTAGCTTCATAATCACCGTTCATCAACTCCTTAGGAATTGCCTTTTCTTCAATAACGACGCTACAGCGCGGCATTTTTCCTTGCATGAAATCCCAAAAGGTTGGGATGCCGTCAGGGTAATAAATAGTCACATCTAAAATGGATTTGAATTGGTCACCCATTGCGCTCATCGCGAATGCCATTCCGCCGGCCTTGGGCTTCAGTAAGTGTTTGAATTCCGATTTTTGCTCGGCGTGCTTCTGCTCTGTATAGCGCGTACCTTCCAAAAAATTCATAACACTGGTTGGAAGATCTTTGAATTTTTCACACGCCTTACGCGTTGTTTCTAAATCCTGACCTTTTCTTTCTGGGTGCTTTTCCAGATACGCTTTGCTGTAGCGTTTCATAAATGGAAAATCCAGTGCCCACCAAGCGGCTCCCATGATAGGTACTTTTATTAATTCTTGCTTTAGGAAAAATTTTAACAATGGAACACGCCCATTAAGACAGTGTTGTAGCACTAAAATATCAACCCAGCTTTGATGATTGCTGAGGACAAAATACCAGCCTTTTTTATCGAGATTGGACGGGCGCTCAATTTTCCAATCCATACGTTGGGTCAGTATCATCCAGCCGGAGTTACATGAAATCCAGGCATTGGCGATGGTATCCAAAATGGCTGTAATTAGGCGACGAATGACCGGTATCGGAAGAATGATTTTAAATAGCGTAAAGCTAAATAAAAAACAGGCCCAAAACAGCGTATTTACCAGCAGGAGTAGGCTGGCCACAATACCCTTAAATAGCGGAAACATGCGTGGATTATCCTTTCGTTTGATGTTGTGACTGAATTGCCGTCAGAGCAATGGTGTAGACAATATCTTCTACCAATGCGCCGCGCGACAAATCGTTAACGGGTTTAGCAAGCCCTTGCAACATAGGGCCAATGCTAATGACATTGGCGCTGCGTTGAACGGCTTTGTAGGTGGTATTTCCGGTGTTTAAATCGGGGAATATTAGCACCGTCGCCTGACCGGCAACAGGGCTGTTTGGAGCCTTGCTGTGCGCTACACTGGCGGTGGTCGCAGCATCGTATTGGAGCGGTCCATCAATCACGATATCGGTGCGATCGCGTTTAACAATTTGCGTCGCTGCGCGCACTTTTTCAACGTCTGCGCCAGTGCCTGATTCGCCCGTCGAGTAGCTCAGCATGGCAACACGCACGGGAATGCCCATTGCGGTTGCTGATTCAGCACTTTGAATGGCGATATCGGCAAGTTCTTCGGCTGTCGGATCGGGATTGACAGCGCAGTCGCCATAGACCAAAACTTGGTCTGGTAGGCCCATAAAAAATACTGAGGATACTAATTTTGCGCCGGGTGCCGTCTTAATTAATTGCAACGCAGGGCGAATAGTATTGGCAGTTGTATGAATGGCGCCAGAGACTAAGCCGTCGACTTCATCGAGTGCCAGCATCATCGTGCCGAGCACGACATTATCTTCGAGTTGGGCCAAAGCCATTGGCTCTGTGAGGTTTTTGTGACGGCGTAAATCAACCATACCGGCAACGTATTGTTCGCGGACATCTTCAGGGTCGATGATTAACAAGTCATCCGGCAGTTCAATTTCTTGGGCGCGTGCGACTTGTTCAATCGTGTCGCGTTTACCCAGCAGAATACACTGGGCAATCCCTCGCTGTTGACAAATAGCAGCCGCTTGAACAGTTCTTGGCTCTTCGCCTTCAGGCAATACGATACGACGGACATCAGCGCGCGCTCGTGATACCAATTGATAGCGAAAAGCTGCTGGGCTCAAACGTGGCGTGTGGGGTGCGCCAATGCGTTCTAACAGGCGTTCGCCATGCAGGTGAGAAGCAATGACATTCATGATTCGATGTACGCGATCACCATCGTCGATTGGCACATGGGTATCCAGTTGCGTAAGGGCTCGGGCGGTTGCAAATGTGTCGGTATTGACGCTCAGTACTGGTAGTCCTGTTTGCCATGCTCTTTGACATAGGGCGTCTAGACCTTTATTGGGAGCATAGCCACTGGTCAGTAATAGGCCTGCAAGAGGAGTTCCATTGGTTGCCGCCATGGCTGCCGCAACTATGATGTCGTCGCGGTCGCCAGGAGTAACGACTAGTGTTCCAGGGCGCAGCAAGTCAATAATATTGACTAGAGAGCGAGCACAAAGCGTTACTCGTGTGACGCGTCGGCTATCAAGCTCTCCTTGGTGTATCACATCGGCTTTCAATGCCCGAGCAATATCTAAGGTTCTAGGGCTTAGAAGGTCGGCCTGCCAAGGGATAACCCCTAAAACAGGGCAGTTATCCATGTGTAAGTTATCGCACTCGTGCGCACTGCAGCCTGCGGGTGGGAGTGTTTCCGGTGCCGATTCGGCGGTTGGCAATGAGTCTTTTAACTCAGGCGCTCCAGCTTTGTTGATAATGCAGCCCATGATATTTGCTTTGGCACCACCAAACAGGCTGATTTGTAAGCGCAAATCGGAGCGGAGTTGATTGATGCTGCGACCTTCGGCATTGGCGACAAACAATACATCAGCATTTAGAGCTTTCGCGATCTCGACATTGAGTTTTGCTGTGTATGGCTCTTTCCGATCAGGGGTTAACCCTTCGATAAGTATGACATCGCAATCATGGCTTACTTGTGCATGTAGACCGACGACATCTTCAAGAACTCGGTCTAACAACCCTTCACTGATACTTTGCTGCACCGTTTGCAAGCTCATTGGATTGGGTGTTTCCAAATGCAACACAGAACGAACGAGGTGCGTTGAGCGTTCACTGGCAGCATAGTCTGGTGCGACGGGTTTAAGAAACCCTACTTTCAGGCCGTGTGAATCAAGCGCCTGAATTAAGCCGAGACTAATGGTTGTTAAACCGCTTTCAATATCGGTTGGAGCAATAAAAATGTTAATCATGGGTAACCTTTTGATAGGTGTCTTGGGAAATCATTCGCTCTTCATTGGTAGGGACAACCATTGCCAATGGGCTACCCGTTTGACTAATGCGACCGTATTGATCTCCGTGTCGAGCATTTAACGCATCATCAAGTCTGAAATTCATAGGGCGCCATGCCGCCAAAATCCGTTGACGAATAAGTGCTGCATGCTCGCCGATACCGCCGGTGAATACTACCGCATCTATGGTCGGCAAGGAGGTTGATAACGCGGCCAAATTGCGTGCAACCCGAAAGCAAAAGACTTTAATGGCTCTGGCAGCCGCTTCACTTCCGTTTTTCTCAGCTTCAAGTAGGGTGCGCATATCGTTGCTGAGTCCAGCGGATAGACCTTTAAGTCCACTCTCTCTATTCAATATGTTCATTGATTGCTCCAGCGTCATACCGCGAGATTGCTGCATATGTTCAATTAAACCGGGGTCAATATCACCACTGCGGGTTCCCATGACCAAGCCTTCGAGTGGTGTTAGTCCCATAGAACTATCAACCGACTTACCCTGACGCACGGCACAGGCACTGCAACCGTTGCCTAAATGGGCGATCAGCAGATGTAAGTTCTCACTCGGTTGTTGCAATAAATCGGCGGCTTTCTGTGCCACATAACGATAACTGGTGCCATGAAAACCGTAACGCCGCACTTGATCTTGTTCGTACCAGTCGTAGGGTACCCCATACAGATATACGTGTTCGGAAATAGACTGATGAAAAGAAGTATCAAATACGGCGACTGAAGGGATGCCTGGCAGCAAGTCATGGCATAGGTCGATGCCCATAAGATTGCGGGGATTATGCAATGGGGCTAAGGCAGATAGAGGGCGTAACTCAGCTAATGCGGTTTCGGTTAACAGTGTGCTGCTATGGAAAGCCTCTCCACCGTGAACAACGCGATGACCAATACCTACAAGATTATTCAACCGTGATTTCGCTAGTTCAATAAACCGACTTAATGCCGCGCAGTGATCCATCAAACCGGATTCGCTATGACTTAATTCTCCGTCGATGGTGAGGGAGGCATTTTCAGCTCCTAAGCGCTCGGCTAAGGCGGTAATAACAGGTTCGCCCGCACTGCAGTCGGCGTATAACGCTAATTTAATAGACGAGCTGCCACAGTTAACGACTAAAACAGATTTCTGCACAATATACTCCTTGAAATCATTAAGTTAATTAATGCTGCAGACTATGAGTTAATTGTTGCAAAACCATGCGAGCGCCGCGACGACCCTCTTCCGGTAGTTCATCAAGTAGGAAGCGCATGCTGTAACGGAAACTATTTTTGCACGGCTCTGCTCGCACAATATCCGCTGGAATACGATGCAGAATATGATAGGCCGAGCGCAAACTAATCCACACTTGACAACCAACGGGCAAGCGTCTGTCTGCAGTAACAACTAATCCTTCGGTGGATAGCCAACTCAGTTGCCCATCTTGATCGCCGTTAAATAAGCAAAGCCAATCACGGCGTCTAAAAACAATTTTAAAGTCATGTATTAAAGGGTCATCACTACTGCCTATTTGTGTAGGGCTACTACTTTTCGGACTTTCTGCCATCTTGTCTATGACGTCGTTGGGCATGCAGTTTAACTCTCTGGATTTTTTGGATCGTAACGGTTCAGTTTGTTGTAACGAATCATAGCTTGAATTTCGTTGACATATTCTTCTCCGCGTTCTGAATAATGCATTAGTCCCTCGGCGAGTTGTTCACCGTTCGCATAACCCTGCTTAGAAAATAACTCGTTGCGCTTCTCGCGTAGTTCTTGATAGCTAGGATGGCGGTTTAGGTTGCGAATGTAGCTTGAGATCGAACGAAATGGCGTTTCAAATGCAGCTACTTCATGGTTAGCGTCTTCCCCGCGTGCTTCTGGCACTAGACCACAGCCTTTACGGAAACACCATTGCCCGAATAAATTGTTGCCTTCGACGGCAAAGCGCGAGGTTCCCCACGCGGATTCATTGGCCGCTTGAGCAAGTACAAGTGACGCTGGCACCACATTGACTTGATCAAGCAATATCCGAATTTTCTCTTTTGCAGGCAATGATTCATCCACTTTGTATTTTAGTACGAGTTCTTTTAAGCGGTTTTTATCTTTACGATCGAGCGGTTGACGTTTCTCCATCGCCATCATTTCTTCACGTTCTGCCTGAACATCCAAATTCGCTTGCGCTATAAGTGGTAGAAGATAACCAAAGAATGCTGCTTTTTTTTCATTTACATCATTGTAAACACTAAAGTCGGGCAGGTTTACATCCCGATTTATCAGTGTTTTAGGGCTATCACTTTCATCTGATTGTGGCGTGCAAGCAACGGTTAAGAGTGAATAAATAATTAACAGTAATGGCTTCATTTGAGTCTCTATTACGATTTTTAGTTCAGGGCGTTTATTTCACAGTGTACTTTTAACGCCATATTGAGCGACTTCTAGTTTACTTAAATATCGTTATGTGCGATATCCTTGGCAAATTATTGACGAATCTTTAGGGTTGAATGTGTGAAAAACTGACGTCCAGTAAATATTTGTTAAGTTTTATTAACAGTGCCAAAGTTTCGTGTATTCTGGTCGATAATACTGATCTCACGTTGACGGATATTAATGCTTATGACGCAAGATCCAATCATTATTATTGCTGACGAAACTTTAGCTGTTCAGGCGCAGCTAGGTGCCTGCTTAGGTTCTGCAGTCACATTGGTGAGTGCGATGAATCAGGAGCAGTTAACTTATCGTCTGAGCGAGCCATCTCATCAGACAGATATTTTACTACTCGATATGGCATTTGTTGGTCAGCAGGTGGCGTCTTTTTGTAGTCAGTGGTTAGAGAGCCCTCTTAGCCGTAATGTCAGTTTGCTCATCATGGGGCCGGACGATGATGAGGCTGAACTGGCTGCGTTGGAGGCGGGTGCTCTAGATTATATCCGCAAGCCACTGAACTCCGAACTTTGCAAAGCGCGTGTTGAGGTGACTTTGCGTCATAGAGCGCAGATCAAACGCTTAGAGAGCTTATCCACTACCGATGCGCTCACTCAGGTGGCGAATCGTCGCTATTTAGATGACTTTTTGTTAGCAGAATGGCGTCGCGCTCAACGAGAGGGCGGCAATATTGGCTTGATTATGATCGATATAGATTATTTCAAAGGTTATAACGATAACTACGGCCATGTAGAAGGCGACAAATGTTTACGTCGAGTTGCTCAGACCTTGAACCAGCAAGTGCAGCGTCCACGTGATCTGGTAGCTCGTTTTGGCGGCGAAGAGTTTGCTATCATACTGCCGTCTATCCAGTTTGATGGTATGGCAGTGGTGGCTGAGCGCTTACGTCAATCCATTGAATATCAAGCGATCCCTAATGCGGGCTCAGACGTAAACCCTTATGTGACAGTGAGCATGGGTTTGGCGTGGTGTGAGCCGCGTGTGGACGACGATGTTATGGTATTGATGGAAGCGGCGGATGAAGCGCTTTACGCAGCTAAATCCGCAGGTCGCAATCGTTTCAGTCAAACGGTCGACTTGGCGTCTATCAGATCGCTTCTAACGCAATAATCAAGTGGTCTCAATTGAGGTTGTTACTGAATTGAGAGAGCAGGCTCTGCAGACGAGACGCTGTCGTTTGTCGACGGACTTGTTGTTGGCAATTAAAGGCGAAACTATTCAATGCTTGCAGTAACTCAGACGGAGCGATTGAAATAACTTCGTATTCATAATGATGATCCTGCACGCTGATCTTTAATAGCTCGATGTATTCCGCATTGAGTATTTGCGCGAGATTGAATACCCGATCTTTTTCTTCACAGTTTGCTGCTTCCCAATAAGCGTTTTCAAGTGTTTCCAGCAGATTAGCGATGGTTTCTGCGGCTTGATTGATGGTAATGGTGGTCATAACGTTTACCTTGTTGAATCGTGAGCGTGTGTGATTAGCACACACGTCGATACAAAAAGTGTAGCAGACTGGGATGACTTAGCTTTATTGAGCGACGTTTAGCGGTGGCGTGGATGCTTGCGCATATAAAGTCGTTTCTGCACAGATGCTACCAGATCTCCTGCTTCGTCGATGACGTGTACTTCGTAGGTTGGCTCAAACTTCTCACCATTGGCTGTTTTCTCTAGAACTTCGTCTAGCATAGCGTCAGTGATGATAAAGCGTACGCTTATGGTGCCTTTACCGGGAGCTACAAAGTCGATATCCGCACCCTTGTCCCATACGATGTATTTTGGCCCGAGAATATTCATGAACAGCAACATGTAGAAGGGGTCTGTCATGGCGAATATGCTGCCGCCAAAGTGGGTGCCAACATAGTTACGGTTGTACCAGCGCAATTTCATCTGCACATGGATTTCGCGGTAGTCCGGCGATAAATAGGTAGCTTTAATGCCAGCGCCAATATACGGGGTAAACAGATTGATGGTATGGCGGAAGATACGCGGGGATGATAACCAGCGCATGATGGCTTTTTTCATGTGGCCTCACAGATTGAAGTAAGGCTGAAGTTTACCGCAAAGGCACGCATCATTCTAAGCATGCCTGCGGAATGCTGAGTTAACCTTTGAGGATACGACGCAAATAGCGGTGATCAAGCTCGGTGCGGTGCAGCAGAATCAGCGCATCAGCAACGTTGAAGTCTTTATCTAGGTATGGTTCTCCACACACTTTAACGCCTAAGCGTAAGTAGGCGCGCAGCAATGACGGTACTAAGTGTTTGCCGTCCATGTCGACATCAATGGTTGGCATACGCACTTTTGGCGTCACACGCAGATCAGGGCTAGTGTAATGATGTTCACGCAAGTGATTAACGACTGCTACCGCACGGGCATAGCCATCGGACAAGGGAATGCTGCAACAGCCCATAAGGTAGTCGATATTCTGATCATCGAGGTATTGAGCGATAAATGCCCAAAGCATGCCAATGGCTGAGCCACTACGAAAGTCTGGATCGACACAAGTGCGACCAATTTCCATAAAAGTACGACCATCACGCACTATGTTGCTGAGATCAAATTCAGTCGATGAATAAAATCCGCCGGCTTTTTTTGCCAGTTCATTGGTCAGAATACGGCTGTAACCAACCACACGGTCGTTGTTCACATCTTTGATCACCAAGTGCATACACAGGTCATCGAAGCGATCTTTGTCTATGCCTAGGTGGGCGCCTTCAACATCGGCTCCCATATCTTCGGCAAAGACACGGAAACGGAGTTCAAGCGCCTGCTGAATCTCTTGCGGGTCGTCAGTGATGCGCGCAATCAGCGACGCTTCAGCGATTTCGGTACGCAGGGGGGCAATGGCTTGCTGCATGGTTCTTCCCGTTTTCTCTGATTTGCCAAAATTTATAACAAATCAATGACACTTTCGTGACAAATTACATGATCAAAAAAAGAGCGGCTATCCTAAGGGTTGGAGGGCAAAGATGAAACCACTGATTCTTACAATTTTGTTACTTTTTTCCTGTTTTGGCCTAACTCAACCTGCATTTGGCCCAAATATGGCAGCGAGTGTCTTACAACAGGGCTTTGCTGGTGAGCGCTTGTTTTGGACGCCTATGCGTTTGCCGATGCAAGTTGAGCGTGCTTCTACGAGTCGCGATGCTGTGACTTTGGCGGCCCTGTTACGTCATCAGATGGTCGCCAGAGACGAAATGATGCACATGGAAGACATGGGCGCGGGGAAAAAACGCGTTGTGCTTACCTGGGATTATCGTGCGTTGAACGACGAAGATCCGGAGGGGTTTTATTATGGTATTCGGCGGGTGAAAGAGATCATGTCGTTATCGGAGCCGCAGCAGCAAGGTGGCGATACCTACGCTGAGGCGGTGGTGGCTTGGTATGTCGATGATATTGAAAGCTGGGTACGAGACCCAGCCTTCCGTGCTGCGCGGACGCTGCGACGCAGTCAAGAGTCTTTTCAGAAGCCATTTGAAACGCGGGTGATTTTTAAACATGAGAATGGCCGCTGGAAGATTTGGCGACCTGAAAATGAGTTCGCTAATTATTGATATCGTTGCGCTTAAAGTTAAGCCTTTAGTTATCAGGCATCGTTCTTAGCCACAACCCAGGTGGTGTGGTTAAGCCTCGATCTCGATGCTTAATTACGCCATCGCCAGATACGACATAGTAGCTAGGGTAGCCGGTAACCTTAAGAGCCGCTGTTATTTTGCTTCCACCTAAATACCACTCGCCTCTGAATCCTGTTGATTCAACAAAATCTTCGACCTGTTTAGCGTTATCCCAATCCAGTGCAATGCCTATTACCTTAGCTCGTTCGGGTGGAATTAAATTCAAGCCGGGCATGCTGACTCGACAAATGCTGCACCAAGGTGCAAACACATATAAAACGATGGTTTGTTCAGGCTGCGGCCACTTAAGTGTTGTCGGTTCACCGGCTTGGTTATAAAGAGCTAAATTAGGGAGCTTGCTGCCCTCATCTAATAAGTGGCGATTGAGGCTATGGCTCACTCCCAGAAATAGCAGTACATAAAGGGGCCATTGCGCCCACCAGAGGCGCTTGGTCCAATTCTTAGATAGCTTTGGAAAAACGGGTTTGGTCATCCTGCTGCCGATAGGGGTCGAAGGCCATACAGGCATGACGTACCAGTAAGCGACCTGAATCTGTAATCTGCACCCCGTGCTCGTCTATGTTTACGAGTCCGTCATCACACATGGGTTGCAACCGAGCTAAATCCTGCCTGAGATAAGTGCGGCTGTCGATGTTATGTTGCTGATCCAGTTCGTTAAAGTGGATACCAAGGTGGCACAACAGCCCCATGATGATGTCACGACGAAGGCGGTCGTCGGCATTGGTTGTACAGGCTTTGCTGACTGGCAGTCCGCCGTTTTCCAGTGCTTCTTGCCAGTCTTCTAGCGACACCGCATTTTGACTGTAAAGATCGCCAATTTGACTGATAGACGCCACGCCAACGCCAAGTAAGTCGCAATCGCCG
>NZ_JAWUWR010000062.1:0-24867 GCF_034111725.1 Thalassolituus sp.
CATAAAGCTGAGCAGAAAACGCGAGCAAACCAATCCATGTTTCAAAGGTACTGACATCGGCTTGGCCATTAAAGGCGACACCAACTGGGCCAGCCATCAGGTCGGCGGTTGTCTTTTTAAGTAACCCGAGGAGAACCAAAAGCAAACCCATACGAATATTGAGCGCCGTTGGTACGCGCATATTTACTAGCTGGGGTAGGATCTCTTTGGCACGCAGAATCGGGCCAGCAACAAGCTGGGGGAAGAACGAAAGTGTGGCGAGAAACACTAAAAAGCCACGATGCGCTTTCATGTCACCACGGTACACGTCAATGGTGTAGCTCATGCTCTGGAAGGTATAAAAAGAAATACCAACAGGCAACACGATGCTTAGCATCGGGACGCTAACATCACCGCCGAACAGGCGAATAAATTCCTGTACACTTTGTAAAATAAAATTATTGTATTTAAATATGGCTAGAATGGATAAATTAATTGTAATACTGAGTATGAGCCATCGTTTTTTCGTTACCGGGTCATGACTGCTGGCTTCTACTTTCTGAGCTATGAGGTAGTCGGCGAGGGCGCTAAATACCAATAAGCCAATAAACTTGTAATTCCAAGTTCCATAAAAAATTAGACTGCTTATTACCAGCAGCCAAATAATCTTTTTGCGATCAACAAATACGAAATTGAAGAGCGCGAAGAAGCTGGCAAAAAACCAGAAGAAAATCGCAGAGTTAAAAATCATACACGATCACCTAGCGCCATCGCTTTCAAGCGGGCACGGAATACAATAGATTTGAAGGAATCCATATGGCTTCTTCTTCCTATTATTTTTCTTAGAAGAAATTAATTGGATAGTTAGCTGCTGGGAGAAAGCCGCTAACAGTTATTTTTATTCTTATAGTTTAACGGTTGTTCTGCTTTTGATCGTATCACTTCGCCGTGGAAACTAAAAGTAGAGAAAACCGTATCGGGCGATTTGAACACGAACCTTATAAAACATCAGACGGTAGAACTTTTCGATCTAATTAATTGAAAACTAATAAATTCGAAAATCTATTTTTACGGAATTAACCTCAAGCATTCTAATTGTCTATAAATTTTTGTTCAGTTGGGCCTAATAAGATTTACCTATACATACGATACAAGCATCTGAAGGTTGTCGCTATGCCCAAACTAAGCCAAAGTATTTAACCAACTCCAGCTGAGGGTTCTATAAATACGTCTAGCCAACCCACTCATCGATGTGCTTTTGCTATTACTTCTACTCCCTTTGCGGGTGTCCAGTTAACGGACTACAGATGCTTCGGATTCAAATAGAATCTGACATTTGTACACCTTTGTCCTTTATTGTCTCTTATGGAGGAAAATCCTACTTACAAAATTTTACAAAAGTGATAAATTTCGCCAAATACACACTTCATTAGTGGTTTTTGAAGAGTGGATCAAAATTTGGAGCGATGTCCGTATCAGCCATTGAGGCCAGCATTATCAATTGCCTGAAGACCGGTATGCTCAGTAAGCATCTATTGCACGGAAATGGCATATTACCAAGGCGGTCGTAATGAAAAGCATACTCTCAAGCTTGTCTCTTTTAGCTGGAGGAACGTTAGCTCTATTGATGTCTTCGGCAAACGCAGTCGAGCTTCCAGCACCCGCACAAAATTCTGATTTCTACTTCGATGGTGCCCCACCGGCGGCTCTTGTCGAATTAGGTAGAAATTTGTTTTTCGATAAAATTATGAGTGGTAACAAGAACATTTCTTGCGCCACTTGCCACAACCCTTTGGCAGCCGGAGCTGATGGTTTGTCGCTCAGTGTTGGTGAGGGCGGTGTTGGTGTTGCTAATTACCGATCAACAGGAGAAGGCGATAGTGCGATTCCATCACGCATTGGACGCCACGCCCCCCACCTGTTCAATCTAGGTGCGAAAGAGTTCGAACGCCTGAACTGGAATGGTATCCACAGCAAGGTTGATAACGGTTTGCTGCTACCTTCAGGCCCTGAAACGCCACCAAATCTAAATAACGTGCTTGCTGGTCAATCGCTATTTCCAATTGTGAACATCAATGAGATGGCTGGTCAGGTTGGCGAAAACGAAATCGCTAACAAAATTCGCCCGGGTGATGGCCGTTTTGTTCCTGTATGGGATCTGCTTGTAGCGCGTTTGGCTGAAATTCCTGAGTACGTTAACTTGTTCAACGCAGCGTTTGATGACGTTAACTCGGCTGATGATATCCGCATTCAGCATTACGCCAACGCAATTAGTGCATTCCAAGGTTTTGCTTTCCGCTCAACTAACAGTGCCTTTGATCAATACGTACGTGGCGATACTGATGCGTTAACAGATAAGCAAATTCGCGGTATGGAATTGTTCTATGGTGCAGCGAACTGTTCAAGTTGCCACAGTGGTTTATTCCAAACAGATCATCAGTTTCACGGTATAGCGATGCCACAAATTGGACCTGGCGCTGAAGCTGGAACTCCGCTAGAAGACCGAGGTCGTGCAGAGGCGACTTCGGCAGCAGCTGATTTTGCTAAGTTCCGTACACCTTCTTTACGTAACGTTTGGATTACCAAGCCGTACGGTCACGATGGCGCCTATAATTCGCTGAAAGGAGTCGTTCAGCATCACTTAGATCCAATTACGTCATTAGAAAACTACAACACGCGTCAAGCTGTGTTACCGAAAAATGATGAATTCGATCAAGTGGATTTCGATGGTTATAACGATCTTGTCTTGCGTCAGAAAATTATTGATGCCAACGAGTTAGAGCCAATTACATTGACCAAATCAGAACTCAACGATTTGCTTGAGTTCTTACGAGCGTTGACCGACTGGAACGCCTTGGATATGACTTGGATGATTCCTGAAAGTGTTGCGAGCGGATTGCCTGTTGAGGATTGATTCCTAGGTGAATTGCGAGCGAATAAAAAAGGCTTCTTATGAAGCCTTTTTTATTGTCCATTGCCTATCGCGACTGCGGCGTTACTTTCGCGTGACGATCTTTTCGCAAAACCAGCATGGTAAATACGCTTGCCGTCACAAACATTAGCAAGCTGTAAACGCTAGGAGCAATCGACATTTCAGGGCTGTTCAAAATTCCCGTAGTGACCAATAGGGCTAAAGTGCCATTTTGTAAGCCAACTTCTAGGCTGATAGTGCGCGCTTGCGCTTCAATGTGCAGGAATGCACGTCCGGCGAAATAGCCAAGTGCCATGGTACTAATGTTAAGTAGCAATGCGGCAGGCCCAGCTTGAACAGCAAAGCTGATTAACTTCTCGCCTAGGTTTACGCAAATAGAGGCGATTACTAGTGCTAATACGATAATAGAGAAGCGCGAAACATAAGGCTCGGCAGCGATGGCGAAGGCTTTCCACTTGGCGCGGATGCCCATACCAATAAGGACTGGAATAACGGTAATGACGATCAGCTTAATCCATGTGGACAATATCGGCAGTTCAAAGGCTGTGCCTGCATCGCTGTAATAGCCAATGGCCCAAGCACCTAACAACGGAATGGTGAAGGGGGTAATGAAACCAATTACGGCGGTGAGTGATACCGATAGTCCAACATCGGCTTTGGAAATTAAGCTAAATAGATTTGAAGTTGTTCCGCCTGGGCAGAGAGCGAGTATAAACAAGCCAATTGCAATCTCACCATGTAAGCCGGTTGCGGCAATAATCCCAACGGCGATTAACGGTAGCAACAGCATTTGGCAAACAGCACCAATCAAAAAAGCGCGAGGCTTAATGAATACGCGTGTGAAGTCTCTAGGGGTTAATCCAAGGCCAACACCAGTCATGATTAATATCAGGGCAATCGGTAAGCCGATTTGGGTAAGTGTCTGGAACATTGAGTGCTCTTGTTATTGTCGTCGAAAAGTAGAATAGACAGGACGTTACTGTAAGGCGGTACTTGATACAAGGCTAAAAAAATCGATAAAACCCCTTCGTCACTTGCCATAGATTAAATCCCATTTGTTCGGATAAACGCTTACAGATGAGTTGCGCGCCACGTTTGTCAGGGGCTGCATTGGCGTTCTGGCAGGCCCAAATAATCCAGTTGCCGTCGCTTGTAGTGCTGTGCAATACCGTTTGAAATTGAGCTTTTAGCTGGGGTAAAAATAGGCCATCTTCACGATGTTCTTTCCATAAATTCAATACTAGCCAACCGTCATTTTTCACGACGCGACGGCATTCGCTAACAAACTCAGGTTTTAGTTGGCGCGTATCCAGCCCGTCGGCCAAATACAAATCACTTAGCAGTAAGCCTTGGCTGTTGGTTGGGCACGCATTGAGATAATCCATCGCACTTTTAGCGTGGGTGGTTAAGCGTTTATCGCGCGGCAGGCCGAAGTATTGATGGGCGATTTGAATAACAGCTGGGCGTAAATCAACGGTATGAATCTGAGTGCTGGGGAGTTGTTCAAATAAACAACGTGCCATGAGTCCGCCGCCGGTGCCGAGTACACTGGCTTGTTGTACAGCTTGGTCGGGTTTTAATAGGCAGAGTGAGGCCATCATTGCACGGGCATAACCGTGTTGCGGTTGGCCTGGTTTCTCTTTGAGCTGGCAGCTTTGTTCATCGGCAGTACCGAAGCTTAGGTAGCGTTTATTGCCGTCTTCGTAGACTTGAATAATGCCTAAGTCATCGTAACGCCGATGTACTTCTTTGCCTAAATGAGGCAGTGCCAAAATATCCAATGATGAGCTTCCTGTGTTTTACAGGGTTTTGAAAAACACTTTGGAATTACGTTGGAAATTGTACAAGCGTTGGCGTTCTTGCGGTAGTTCGCTCACCGCTCCAGCCACAAAGCCATTTTCAATAAACCAATGCGCCGTGCGAGTTGTTAATACAAATAGTTGTTTGTATTGACGACGCCGTGCTTCTTGCTCAATTTGCTCAAGCAAACGATTGCCGCGATTACTACCACGATAATCGCTATGCACCGCCACGCATGCAAGTTCGGCTTGATCATCGGAATAAGGGTATAGCGCTGCGCAGGCCGTGATTAATCCGTCGCGTTCGATGACATTAAAACGATGAATTTCGGTTTCTAGTAATTCGCGCGAACGCCGCACTAAGATGCCTTGTTCTTCTAGCGGCTGTAACAGCTGCAAAATACCTGCGACATCATCAATATTGGCCGGGCGTAATTGATCGTAGGCTTCTTGAGTAATAAGTGTGCCGCTACCCTCGCGAGTAAATAGCTCTTGCAGCAGAGCGCCATCAACTTGATAACTTAAAATATGAACTCGTGGCACACCTTGACGCACACATTTCAGCGCAGCATCGGCATGACAACGCTCGCTGCCTTTTAATTCGTGCAAAATTTGCTCTAACTGACGGCAGGTGATTTCAGTATGCGTATCGCCATCATCTGGCAGACCGTCACTTTCGCCCAGAATAATCAGTTTATCGGCACGCAAACTAATCGCGGCTTGTTGAGCAACGTCTTCAACACTGAGGTTAAACATTTCACCCGATGGCGAATAGCCCGCGCATGACAGCAGCACAATATTATGCTGATCTAATAAATTGCTAATCGCTTGGTGCTCAATACGCCGTACTTCGCCGGTATGTTGAAAATCCACCCCACCGATAACGCCGAGCGGCTTTGCCGTGACGAAATTGCCACTCACCACACGAATGCGTGCTCCGTGCATCGGTGATCCCGGTACACCCACAGAAAGACGCGATTCAATATCCGCTTTCACAATACCAATGGCCGCTTTTACAGCGTTGAGCGCATTGGTATCCGTAACGCGTAAGTCATTATGAAATTGGCTTTCGATATTCAGGCGTTGCAGCACCGCATCAATTTGCAAGCGTGCGCCATGCACCAAGACTAAGCGCACACCCAAGCTAGTAAGTAGGGCGATATCTTGCACTATGCTGTTGAAATTTGGGTGCAGAATGGCATCACCATCAAACATGATGACGAAGGTTTTTCTCCGATGCGCATTAATATACGGGGAGGAATTACGAAACCATTGCACGTATTCGGTGCTGTCTGCTGTCACTGTCGGGCTCTCTTCTCGGCGTTCTATCTGGATTTAATCACGACAGGCGCGCTAAACCAATGTATTGGGCTTGTTTGCTCGTTTTTGTTATCCGCGAGGCGTTAAACAAAAGTGTTCGATCAATTGGCTGAGTAAGCTTACACAAGGGTCGATTTGATCCTGTGCGATAAATTCATCCACTTGGTGGGCCTGATCAATGCTGCCTGGGCCAAGAATAATGGTTTCCATGCCTAGGTTTTGCAGGAAAGGCGCTTCCGTTGCGTAGTTCACGGCATTGCTGGTACTGGCCGTTAGACGCTCGGCAATTTGCACGAGTTCGCTATTTTCGCTTTCGGCAAACGGATTAATGCCCGGAAATAACGACTCTAGTGTTAACTCCACGCGATTTTCAGCGGCAATGGGGTTGAGTCGTTGTAGAATTTCAGCGCGTAAATCGTCGTTGCTCATGCCCGGTAAGGCGCGTAAATCGAACGCCAGTTCGCAGCTGCCACAAATACGGTTGGGGTTATCGCCACCGTGCAGGCAACCCAAATTGAGCGTTGGCGTATTAACGGCGAAATGCGCGTTTTGATAGCGACTGGCGAGGTCAATGCGTAGCTGTTTCAACTCGCCCATGACGTTATGCATCGCATCCATTGCACTAACACCGAGGCTTGGATCGGACGAATGCCCAGCTTTACCGACTAGGCGAATCGTTTCCATGATGATGCCTTTGTGCATTCGAATCGGCTTCAGGCTAGTGGGTTCGCCAACAACGGCATAACGACCTTGGGAAAATTGGCTGCTACTTAGCGAACGCGCACCGCTCATCGAACTTTCTTCATCAGCGGTTGCGAGTACGATTAATGGCTGATGAAAATTTTGGGTGTGGTATTTCTCTACCGCGGCTAATACTAAGGCGAAAAACCCCTTCATGTCGCAAGTGCCCAACCCATAAAAGCGATTGTTGCGCTCGGTTAGGGTGAATGGATCGGAGGCCCAACGCTCAGGGTTGCATGGCACTGTATCGGTGTGGCCGCTCAGAACTAGGCCACCGGTTCCGGTACCTAAGGTGGCAATTAAATTGTATTTGCCTGGGTTATCGGCGATGGCGATAACTTCGCATTTAAAACCGAGATCGCCAAACCAGCTGGCCAGTAATTCAATAACGCCGAGGTTGCTGTTGTCGTAGTTAGGTAACACAGAACTCATGCTATTTGCAGCAATAAGCGCCCGCAGTTTTTCAACCGTATTAGGCATTTGAATACCAGACATGACACACCTCTGCTTGCGTTATAAGGACCGGCTCACGACAATAGCGCCATGACTAAAGAAATCGAACTCAAAGTACGCCTCAGTGAGGCAAACCTTCCGGCATTAACCGACTTTTTAAACCAAGTTGCGACTCCGGCCGATCATTCTACGCTGAAAAATGACTACTACGATACGCCTGCCTGTACGCTTTCTAAGGCAAAAGCAGCGTTGCGCATTCGTCATGCCGAAGGCGGAGTTGAGCAGACGTTAAAGACTCGCGGGCAACCGCAGGCCGGACTGCAAATTCGTGGCGAATGGAACTGGCCGTTAAGTTCACCGGCGCTAGATGTAAGCTTATTTGAGCAAGCGGAAGTTCAGGATGCGTGGCCAGCAGGGGTTGATGCTACTACGTTAGCCGTCGTTTTCGGTACGCACTTCGAACGTCAAGCTTGGCTTTGGACGGATGCGAGTAGCGATACGTCTATCGAAGTGGTGATCGATCAAGGCCTTATTGTGGCCGGCGAATTAGAGCAGCCATTATTAGAAGTTGAGGTGGAATTAAAGCAAGGCAATGCCAATTTACTCTGGACCCTTGTGGCACAGATGCAAAGCGTCGCGCCCTTGTGGATCAGCGATATTAGTAAAGCTGAACGTGGCTATCGCTTGGCCGACTTAGCGCCGCAGTGGCAGGCGAAGCTTCCCGTGTTTTGTGATCAACGCATGGCCGAGGCTTTACCGCTGTGGTTAAACGCTGAGATGAATGCGTTGCAACGCACGTTAGAGCAGGCGATTTGGGCAGAAGAACGAGAAGCCGCGGTTGCCGCGATTCAGCACGTCCAAGGTTTACGCCAAGTATTGTCTTGGAGCGGTCGCACACTTAAACGCAGTGCTACGAAAGAATTGCGCACAGTACTCGAAACCCTGCGACTCGCTATTTGGGAATTGGCTAAAAACGCAGCTCAACTCGAAGACTCTAGCTGGTCGGCGGAATGCGCAACGTGGCAGCAAAACTCAACACTGGCGAGCGCTTTATTAAATGCTTCGCGTGCCTTGTATGAGTTACCTTGGCCAGAAGTTGAAGAAGCTTCCAGTCATGTCGGCCGTGCTCTGTTGCGCCATTGGCTACCTGACGATTTAGCGCGCCGCTTTGAACAAGCCAGCGCCATTAATAACTGGCCCGATCTGCATGAGGCCATTGTGCAAATGTTGGTCATAACGCGTTATGCCCAAGCGGCGGATCGGAAGAGCGGCTGGATAAAGACCGCCGTTGCCACTCGCTTGGTATTAACAGGTATGCTTGAATGCTATTTGTTCGATGAAGAGCCGAATGCTGACGACCTAAATTTAATGGCCAGCGAATTCCGTCATTTGATAACCGCGTAGAGAACCAAACTTATGCAAGCCAAGGCAGATCACCCCATCGCATTGCTCACCCTGTTGGAAGACATGCGCCGAGATGGTTTGCTGAATGATGAAGACCATCAGATGTCGTTGTCGATTCGTCGCCAACACGATGAAACTCATCTGCATCCTATTACCTTAGTAGCGCGCCAAGGCTATGCCGATGCGCGCGTACAGGGGTCGAGTAAAGCACGCGTTCTTAACGAATATGCCATCGTTGAATGGTTAGCTGAGCGCTCTAATATGGAGTCGTATCAGATTGATCCGCTCGAGATCAATGTCAGCTCCGTGACCGACGTTATGTCTTATGCTTTTTCTGATCGCCATCAAATTCTGGCGATTAAGGTCAGCACTGATGAAGTTGTCGTCGCTACTGCAGAGCCGCAAGTTCGCAGCTGGGTTGTCGATTTAGAACATGTCACCCGCCGTCATGTGAAATGCGTACTAACATCGCCTGCGGATATTCGCCGTTATCGTGTCGAGTTTTATCAGTTGTCGAATTCCGTGACGCGTGCACGTAAGCACCATGCCGGCGTGAGCGCGGTGCAGAATCTCGAATCTATGCTGGAGCTTGGCCAAGCTAAAGCGCCGGATGCCAACGATGAACATATCGTTAATATCGTTGATTGGCTGCTGCAATACGCGTTTGATCAGCGCGCCAGTGATATCCATTTAGAGCCGCGCCGCGAGGTTGGCCATGTGCGCTTCCGTATTGATGGCGTACTGCATAATGTTTATGAATTACCGGCAGAAGTGGCTTTGGCTGTGGTGGCGCGGATTAAATCGCTAGGGCGTATGAATATTGCGGAAAAACGTAAACCCCAAGACAGCCGCCTGAAAACCAAAACCCCAGACGGCCAAGAAGTTGAATTACGCTTATCCACATTGCCGACCGCTTTTGGCGAAAAGCTGGTGATGCGTGTGTTCGACCCGCAAGTGCTCATGCGCAGCTTCTCTGAAATGGGCTTTGGTAAAGAAGATCGTCGTCGCTGGAATCAGATGACCACCAATAATCACGGTATTGTGTTTGTGACTGGGCCAACCGGCTCGGGTAAAACCACGACGCTATACTCAACCCTACGCCAGTTGGCGACGCCAGAAGTCAACGTTTCGACCATTGAAGATCCGATTGAAATGGTGGAGCCGCTGTTCAACCAGATGCAAGTACATCCAGGTATTGATCTCACTTTTGCCAGCGGTGTGCGGGCGTTATTACGCCAAGACCCTGACATTATCATGGTTGGTGAGGTACGAGACTTAGAGACCGCCGAGATTGCCGTGCAGGCTGCATTAACAGGTCACTTAGTGCTTTCTACTTTGCACACCAACGATGCGCCTTCAGCGTTTACTCGACTACAAGAGTTGGGATTACCGGCTTACTTGATTCGTACCAGCGTTTTGGGAGTGATGGCGCAGCGATTAGTGCGGACACTTTGCCCGCACTGCAAAGTAAAAGAACCCGTTGATGAGAAAATTTGGAAGCAACTTACTGCCCCTTGGTTGGTCAAAACGCCGCCCCATGTTTATGCAGCTAAAGGCTGTTTAGAGTGTCGCGGTACAGGGTACTTAGGGCGTATGGGTATTTACGAAGTCATGCCAATGACGGAATCCTTAGAGCCACTTATCCATGAGCAAACGGACCACCAAAAGCTACGCCAAGCGGCGATGAAAGAGGGGATGCATAGCCTGCGTTTAAGTGGTGCGCATAAAGTAGCCGCCGGTTTAACGACCATAGCTGAAGTCATGCGTGTCGCTCCTGCGGCAAAATTAACGGGTCAGAATTGAATTATAAAATTGCATCGTAAAATTGAACATTACCCCTTAACCGTTCAGAATGCGGCCCAATTTAATTAATGATGCGGGTTTAAAGAGTGTGCACTGATTCATATAGCCCTTCGCAAACCCTGTCTACACTGTACAAAATGTCCAAGCATAAGTAGGAATCGAGTGACCATCCAAATACCACCCATCATTGATGTCGAAGCATCAGGCTTTGGCCGCGGCAGTTACCCGATTGAGGTGGGATTCGCGCTGGAAGATCGTGAGGTGCAGAGCTATCTGATTAAACCTGCGCTTGGTTGGGACCACTGGGATCCAAAAGCAGAACTCATCCACGGTATTTCCCGTGAGCATCTGCAGGAAGAAGGCAGTACGCCTAGAGAGATTGCCCTTCTTCTCAATGAAAAACTACGCGGCCAGACGCTTTATTCCGATGCTTGGAGCTTTGATAGCTCTTGGATAGGTCGCTTGTTTGACGAAGCGGAGTTGGTCCAGCGCTTCCGCATAGAAACCATTAACAAACTTCTGGAACCTGCCGAAATGGAACGCTGGCACGATACCAAAAAATCTCTCTGGAACGACTTTGGCCTTGAGCGCCACCGCGCCGCGAACGATGTGCGTGTTCTGCAAGAAACTTTCCAGCGTGTCACCAACGCTTAGCTTCCCGTCCGAGCTTTAATCTATATCTTTGGTATGAGTTTTGTTTAATAAGTGTGCTGCTTTGCGCTCGGGATTGGCTTGTCTGTTCTGGTGCGTTTTTTCTATATCGCATTAAAATGATGCGCTTCTATTTTCCTTGCACACCAACTTTTCATTCCACTCTATATAAAATCTAATTAAATCAATAGGTTGTCGGTCTTTTCTGTATTTTCGCTAAGTTGGCACAAGTGTCGCTTAAGTCTTGTATACAAGATTGAATTCAGGCGGGATGTGGGATGTCAGTAACAAAGAGTGTCGAGCAAAAAGCAGCAGGACTAGGTTGGAATATCAAGCAGTGGGCAGCGGCCTACCGACAAGGATCTGACCCAGCGCTGCTATTGCCTCTGTTGCGTGAACAGATCGCCGCATTGGAAGCCGATGCCGGTAGTTCTGTATGGATCCAACTCGGTACTGAACAACAACTGCTAGCGCAAATTGAGAGCCTGCAAACGAAACGAGCAAATGGTGACTCTTTACCCTTATACGGCGTCCCGTTCGCTGTTAAAGATAATATTGATGTTGCTGGATTTTCAACCACTGCTGCCTGTCCTGAATTTGCGTATCAACCAACCGAAGATGCAATCGCCGTTCATTTGCTGAAACAAGCGGGTGCGATTGTGATCGGTAAAACCAATCTCGATCAATTCGCGACGGGTTTGGTTGGCACTCGTTCACCGTATGGCGCAGTCAAAAATAGTTTTAATTCAGATTACATCAGTGGTGGTTCCAGCTCTGGTTCTGCTGTTGCTGTGGCCAAGGGTTATGTTGCTTTTGCGTTAGGCACTGATACGGCAGGGTCTGGTCGTGTCCCTGCTGGCTTTAATCATATTGTTGGTTTAAAGGCGAGCGTCGGTGCTATTAGTACCACTGGCGTTGTACCTGCGTGTCGCAGTTTGGATTGTGTTTCTATTTTTGCGCTTAATAGCTTAGATGCTGAGCGCGTGTTTGAAGTAGCAGGACGCTTTGATAGTACCGATGCCTATTCTCGCACCCGCACTATGATTCGTAATACTCGCATTCAGCGTTTGGCTATTCCTACTGAGGCACCTTGGTTTGGTGACGACACACAAGCCGCTGCCTATGAGCAGGCATGTGAGCATGCCGAGGCATTGGGCTACGAATTAGTAAAAACAGATTTTTCGCCGTTATTTGAGTTAGCTAATTTACTTTATCAGGGGCCTTGGGTTGCTGAACGTTACGCTGCAGTCGGCGAATTTCTAGCGCAAGACTTACCGGGCATAAACCCTGTGGTCAAAAGTATTGTTGCAGGCGGTATTAACGGCACAGCGGTCGATGCTTTTAAAGCTGAATATCGTCGTAAAGATCTAGTAAGAAAAATAGATGCATTATTTACCGATATTGATGCCTTATTTGTTCCGACCACACCGCGCTTTCCAACCATGGCCGACGTTAATGCCGAGCCGGTATTAGTTAACAGCCAGCTTGGTACTTACACCAATTTTGTTAATTTAGCTGATCTTTGCGCCATCGCCTTACCCGCGAAATTACGCAGCGATGGTTTGCCATTTGGTATTACCTTAATTGCACCTGCGTGGCATGAAATTGCATTAGGACAATTCGCTGCGCATTGGCAGGCTTTTATAGCGTTGCCAGAAGCACCAGTATTGCTTGGCAATAAACAAGACGAATCTATTGTTGTTGCTGTTGTTGGGGCGCATTTAACAGGAATGCCGCTAAATCATCAGTTAACTAGCCGCTATGCAACCTTGTTAGAACAAACGCTGACCGCCAATAAATACCAGTTATATGCTTTAGCCAATACGGTACCGCCTAAACCCGGTTTAGTTCGGGTGAGTGATAGCGCTTTGGCGCAAGATCCAACACTTGGAAATCAATTAATTGTTGAATTATGGCGTATCGACTTGGCCGGATTTGGTAGCTTTGTGGAAGAAATCCCTCAGCCTTTAGGAATCGGTACTCTCGAACTAGCCGATGGTCGTTTAGTAAAAGGCTTTATCTGTGAGCCAGAAGCTGTCGCAAGTGCTACCCATATCAGTGAGTTCGGCGGCTGGCGTGCTTATATAAAGCATCTTAATTCAACCAAATAATATTTTAGAATTGTTTTAACACTGGATCTTTCGTACCTATCGCCAGCGTGGATGAGCAATGAATGTAGCCGAAAAGATATATCAACAGCTTCGCCAAGAGTTATTTGATTTTCAGCTACTGCCAGGGGATCGGTTTAGCGAAACTGAAGTGGCTAAACGCATGAATGCAAGTCGCACTCCGGTACGAGAAGCGTTATATCGGCTAGAGCGCGACGGCTATGTGCAGGTTCAGTTTCGTAATGGCTGGCAGGTTCGACCATTTGATTTTCAATACTTCGAAGATCTTTACGATGTACGTATTTTACTTGAAGTTGAATCAGTACGGCGGTTAATCGGCAAGTCAGCTGTGAATGAAAAACTAGCGCCGCTAGTCAGTACTTGGTGCTGTAATGAAGAAGATAGGGTTAGGGATAGTGCGCTTATCGCAGATATGGATGAAAACTTTCATTTCTCACTAGTTGATCTGAATGGCAATCAGCAAATGAGTGCTATTCATCGTGAGGTATGCGAGCGCTTACGTATTATTCGACGTTTGGATTTTACGCGTGCAAGCCGCATCGATGTGACCTACGAGGAACATGGAAATATATTAAAGTTAATAATCTCTGGTGATGAGAGTAGAGCTGAGCAGGCGCTGAGAAATCATATTGAACTAAGTAGAAATACGGTTCGAGAAATTACCCTACATAGAATCCAGATGGCAAAAAGTGAATACAGCATAAATATAAAAATGGATCACTCTGGTGCGTAGTGCGCCAAATAAGAACACATAGGTTTCTAGTCGATCTATATTGGTGCATGTATATTATTATTATCCTTTTTATTGTGGATAAGACCTAGCTATTGCTCAAAATTAGCGATATTTCAGCTTTTTAAAGTTGGTATGCCGTTTGCTGTAACGAAAGCGAAATTAAAATATAAAGCGCCAATGATGGTGCGAATAATTAAAGTTTAATCACTGTTGAAGGAAAAAAACGATGACAAAACTGGGCATGAAATATCTAGCAAAAACAACGGCAGCCTTTGGTATTGCAGCACTTGCGGCAGGCGTTAACTTAGCGAATGCTGGCGACACAATTAAAGTCGGCGTATTGCACTCACTGTCAGGCACGATGGCTATTTCAGAAACAACGCTGAAAGACACCGTGTTAATGATGATTGACGAGCAAAATAAAAAAGGCGGTTTGCTTGGTAAGAAACTAGAAGCCGTTGTGGTTGATCCTGCTTCTAACTGGCCATTATTTGCAGAAAAAACGCGCGAATTGATTTCTAAAGATGACGTTGATGTTATTTTCGGCTGCTGGACATCGGTATCTCGTAAATCCGTATTGCCGGTTATTGAAGAGTTGAACGGTTTGTTGTTCTACCCTGTGCAGTACGAAGGTGAAGAGTCTTCTTACAATGTGTTTTATACCGGTGCAGCGCCAAATCAGCAGGCAATTCCTGCCGTTGATTACTTGATGAATGATGTCGGTGTTAAGCGTTGGGTTCTTGCGGGTACAGACTACGTATATCCACGTACTACCAACAAAATTCTTGAAAGCTACCTGAAGTCAAAAGGCGTAGCTGAAGCCGATATCATGGTGAATTACACACCATTTGGTCATAGCGATTGGCAAACCATCGTTTCTGATGTTAAGAAATTCGGTAGTGCTGGTAAGAAAACTGCGGTTGTTTCTACCGTTAACGGTGATGCCAACGTTCCTTTCTATAAAGAGTTAGCAAACCAAGGTGTTAGCGCGGAAGATATCCCTGTTGTTGCATTCTCTGTTGGTGAAGAAGAGCTTTCTGGTTTTGACACTAAGCCATTGGTTGGCCACTTAGCGGCATGGAACTACTTCATGAGTTCTGATAGTAAAGAAAACGATGCCTTTATTAAGCAATGGCACACCTTTACTAAAGACGATAAGCGCGTAACTAACGACCCAATGGAAGCGACTTACATCGGTTTCAATATGTGGACTAAAGCAGTTGAAAAAGCGGGCACCACCGATGTTGATAAAGTAGAAGCCGCTATGATCGGTATCGAAGTACCGAACCTAACGGGCGGTACAGCCGTTATGAATAAAAACCATCATTTGTCTAAGCCGGTATTAATCGGTGAAATTCAAGAAGATGGTCAGTTTGAAATAGTATGGGCAACGGATGCTGAAGTGAAAGGCGATGCATGGACGGACTTCCTACCTGAAAGCAAAAACCTGATCTCAGATTGGACTGCTCCAATCAATTGTGGTAACTACAACACAGTGACTAAGACTTGTGGTGGTTCATCGGTAGCGGGTGAGTAAATACTAATTACTCGCTATTTATTCGTCACTAATTCTAGTGACGAATGGAAGTAGGGCCTATTTGATAGGCCCTACTCGATTTCAGATACAGGAAAAATATCATGCGCAATTTCATCGGGCAGGCCATGTTGCTTCTGTCTTTGATGTGCTGTGGTTCTTTGGCAATGGCTGGAGATTCAGGTGCGTCTTCACCTATTGTTACGGTGGCCTCTTTAGAATCTTTAGGCCAACAATTAATTACAGCAAATTATTCAGAAAAAACGGCGTTGGCTAGCACGATTGCTGCAGTTGATGATCCGAAAACTTTACCCCTATTACAAACCTTGTTAGATGGTCAGTTGTACTATCTTAAAGAAACCAACGAATTATTAATCTCTCATGACGACGATTCGTTTGAAGACCTATTTACTAGCAATTTGGTGGTGCTCGATAGCCCACGTGATGCGAAAAAAATTGGCGTCAATAATAGTTTGCGCGGCGTGTTACGCACTGAAATTTCGCGTTTACAAATATCTGCGCGCGACCCTGAACTACGCATGGCTGCTGCAAGAAACTTATTAAAATCGGCTAGCGATCTTGATAGCACACTACTAAAAGATGCTATTAAAAAGGAAGAAAAACGCGATATTGCTGAAGTTCTAGCGTTAGTCTTAGGTATGCAACAGTTGGATAGCACCGACCCCGATACACGTATGCAAGGCTTAGAGGCTCTGGATAAGGCCCTTTACCCTGAAGTTCGTGCTGCGCTGACACAGTTTATTGCTCGCTCTGAATCCGCAGGCAACACTAATGAAGTAGCCAAAGCAAATGCCGTTGTAACGGATATCGAAAAGTTAGTCACCATTAATGGCTATATCGAAAATCTCTATTTTGGCTTAGCGCTTGGCGCAGTATTGCTACTTGCTGCTATTGGCCTTGCCATTACCTTTGGTGTAATGGGCGTGATCAATATGGCGCATGGCGAGATGATTATGCTGGGTGCTTATACTACCTATGTGGTGCAGCAATTAATGCCGGATCATATTGGCTTATCACTGGTGGTAGCGATTCCAGCCGCCTTCTTAGTGAGTGGTGCGGTTGGCGTTGCAATTGAGCGTGGTGTTATTCGTCATCTATATGGCCGTCCATTGGAAACATTATTGGCGACCTTCGGTTTAAGTTTGGTATTGCAACAAGCAGTACGCTCAATTTTTAGCCCGTTAAATCGCGAAGTGGCTACCCCAGATTGGATGGCGGGTACATTTATGATTAACCCCGCATTAGAGCTTACCTTTAATCGTCTCTACATCATTATTTTTAGCTTATTGGTGCTGGGTTTATTGGCCTTAGTATTAAAGCGCACCTTATTTGGTTTGCAAATGCGCGCTGTTACCATGAATCGTCCTATGGCGAGTTCCATGGGAATTCGTACCGGTTGGGTGGATGCGCTTACCTTTGGTTTAGGCTCTGGTATTGCAGGCATCGCCGGTGTGGCATTAAGTCAGCTAACTAACGTCGGGCCAAATCTCGGTCAAGCCTACATTATCGATTCGTTTATGGTGGTGGTATTTGGTGGTGTCGGTAATTTGTGGGGCACTCTTGTTGGCGCTATGTCGTTAGGTATTGCGAATAAATTAGTAGAGCCTTTTGCCGGTGCAGTATTAGCTAAGATATTTATTCTTATTTTCATCATTTTGTTTATCCAAAAACGTCCGCGTGGACTGTTTGCTCTCAAAGGACGTGCAGCCGATAACGGCTGACGGATAAGGTAACGAATTATGACGAATCAAACCGTAAAATTGGGGCCGCTGGCGACCCTATTGATGAATGATAAAGCCGGGCGTTACTTGTTGAGCGTTTTACTTTTTCTATCCATTGCTATTCCTTTGAGTAATTTGCTATTACCGGAAGGATCTTTCTTTCACATCTCGACCTATACCATGACTTTGCTCGGTAAATATCTTTGCTATGCCTTGTTGGCTGTCGCGGTGGACCTTATTTGGGGTTATTGCGGAATATTAAGCCTAGGACATGGAGCCTTTTTTGCCCTAGGTGGCTATGCCATGGGTATGTATTTAATGCGTCAAATCGGTGATCGCGGTGTGTATTCAAATCCAGAATTACCGGATTTTATGGTGTTCTTAAACTGGACAGAGCTGCCATGGTACTGGCAAGGCTTCGATCAGTTTTGGTTTGCTATGATTATGGTTTTGGTGGTTCCCGGTATATTGGCTTTTGTTTTTGGTGCACTGGCGTTTCGTTCGCGGGTTACTGGGGTTTATCTTTCCATTATCACACAGGCATTAACCTATGCTTTGCTATTAGCTTTTTTTCGCAATGACATGGGCTTTGGTGGTAATAATGGTCTTACCGATTTTAAAGATATTCTCGGTTACGACTTACAACAAGATAGCACACGTGCCGCCTTGTTTTTTGCCTCTGGCATAGCTTTGATTGTTGGTTATTTAATTAGCCGCTTTATCGTAACGTCCAAGTTGGGTCGCGTGTTAGTGGCTATCCGAGATAGCGAGTCGCGCGCGCGCTTTTTAGGTTACCGTGTTGAGCACTATAAGTTATTTGTATTTGTTGTATCAGCCATGTTGGCCGGTGTGGCGGGTGCTTTATACGTGCCACAGGTAGGGATTATTAACCCAGGTGAATTCGCCCCGATTAATTCAATCGAGATGATTATTTGGGTTGCAGTAGGCGGGCGGGGCACGCTTTTTGGTGCCGTTATTGGTGCAATTTTAGTTAACTATGCAAAAACCTATTTTACCGGTGCTTTTGCCGAGCTTTGGTTATTCTTGCTGGGCGGCTTATTTGTGTTAACTACCTTGTATTTACCTAAAGGTGTCGTGGGCTTATGGGCCCAATTAAAAGATAAGCATGCGCAGAACAAGCAACAGGCTGCGATGAAAGAAGCCGAAGGGGATAAAGCATGAGCCTTAGCAAACAGTACCATATAGATAACCCCAGTGTTTTGTATATGGATGGCGTGAGCGTAAGTTTTGACGGATTTAAGGCGCTTAATTCTCTTTCTATGTTTATTGCGCCGGGAGAAATGCGAGCCATTATTGGCCCTAATGGCGCAGGTAAAACCACTATGATGGACGTCATCACAGGTAAGACTCGACCCGATAGCGGCACAATTGTTTTTAACAATCAGCATGATCTTACTCGCTATGACGAAGCCGATGTAGCCAACCTTGGAGTGGGACGAAAATTTCAAAAGCCGAGCGTTATTGAAAGTCTAACGGTATTCGAAAACTTGGAAATGTCGTTAAAAGGTGGGCGCTCTATTTGGCAGGCGTTGGTGCATCGTTTGAGTGGCGCTCAAAAAGAAAAACTTGATGAAATTCTCGAATTGGTAAATTTATCAGATCGCACTCATCATTTAGCCGGCGATTTATCTCATGGTCAAAAGCAGTGGTTAGAAATTGGCATGTTATTGGGTCAAGAGCCGCAGTTGCTTTTAATCGACGAACCCGCTGCAGGGATGACGGATGAAGAAACCATGAAGACGGCGGAATTATTTAAAACATTAGCGAAAAAGCATTCGCTCATGGTAGTGGAACACGACATGGATTTTATCGAAGCGCTTGATTGCAAAGTCACTGTGCTACACGAAGGGCACGTCCTCGCGGAAGGCAGTTTGGCCACGGTAAAAGCAAATCCACAAGTTATTGAGGTGTACTTAGGCCGTTGAGGCCTCAGGCATTCTGGCGAGGATATTATGTTAGAAGTATCAAACGTAAATGTGTCATATGGTGCGAGCCAAGCGCTCTACGACGTATCTATGACGGCAGCTATTGGCAATGTTACCTGTGTTCTTGGTCGCAACGGTGTCGGTAAAACAACCTTGATGAAAGCACTGTCAGGACATTTATCGCCATTTTCTGGTGATATTTCGTGGATGGGATCATCGATAAAGAATATGGCACCCTATGATCGTGCTCGTAATGGGATTGCTTATGTTCCACAAGGACGCGATATTTTCCCGCAGCTAACGGTAGAAGAGAATCTCTATACGGCATTCTCAGCGTTACCTAAATCTCTGCGTTCTATTGATCCAGAAATTTATTCGCTATTTCCAGTTCTGCAGCAAATGCTGCATCGCCGTGGTGGTGATTTATCCGGCGGGCAGCAACAGCAGCTTGCGATTGCAAGAGCGCTGCTACTTAGACCTAAATTACTTATTCTTGATGAGCAAACAGAAGGTATTCAGCCTTCGATTATTAAGGATATTCAGCGCGTTATTGAATTGTTACGAGATCGCGGTGAAATGGCGATTGTCTTGGTCGAGCAATATTTAGATTTTGCTACGGAATTGGCCGATGAATTTATTATTCTTGAACGCGGTAGAGTCGTGGCTTCAGGCACAGGAGAGGAGCTCGCGCACTCAAAAGAAGCACGCGAGTTACTCGCGATTTAACCGCCGTTATTTCTTTCGGCTTCTAATGCGGTTACCCGAGTTTCCAGTTCTGTGAGCTGGGCTTGGGTACGACGTAGCACATCTGTTTGGATATCAAACTCTTCGCGACTCACTAAATTCGCACTGCTTAGTAGACTTTGCAGCTGTGCTTGCAAAGCCAGCTTAATATCGCCGGATAGGCCAGCCAGTGGCCCTTGTTGCAAGAGTTGTTCGATACGGTTTTTGATGGATTCTGGACTCATCCGTTTTTCCTATTTTTGATTCAGATAAATGGTATCACGGCTGCAATCTGCTAGCTTTCTTAGTTAATGCAATAAATTAGTGCATAGTGGATAGTGGTAGTGCTTTATCGTGGTGCTCTTCTATGGTGCTTGCGTCATTTTGGTGTCCCGAATTGTGACTAAATTCCGCAATTTTCAATTAAGTCACTGATTTTATTGGGTTTTCTAAAGTTGGCACAGCGTCTGCTATAGGACTATCACAGAAATAAAACAGTGCGCTAAGCACACACCATAAAATTGTTTGAACAACGAATGAAGGAAAAAGAACTATGAAAAAGTTAACTAAAGCTATCGCTCTTGCTGGTGTTATGACTGCTGGTATGACAGCTGCTACTTCTACTTTTGCTGAAGAAGTTGAAGTTTCAGCTTCTGCTACCGTTGCTAGCATGTACTTGTGGCGCGGCCAAGATCTAGGCAACGGCGCTGCAGCTGTTTCTGGTGATCTTACAGCTTCTATCGCTGGCGCATACGCTGGTGTTTGGACGTCAAGCGGTGACTCTAATGCTGGAAACGAATACGACTTGTACATCGGTTACGGCGGCGAAGTAGAAGATTTTTCTTATGACTTGTCTGTGTGGACATACTCTTACCCAGGTGCTGGTGATGAAGGTAATACCTTTGACCTTACTGACGCGATTTTGTCTTTAGGTTACATGGGTGCTTCTTTCTCTTACTACTACCCACTAAGCAGCAACCCATCAGACTATAGCTACATGACTTTAGGTTATGGCATGGATGCGTTTAGCGCGACTGTTGGTATGACTTCTAGCGATGATGATGCAGATTATACTCACCTTGATTTGAGCTATGCCTACAACGACAGCCTAGCATTCACTTTGAGCAAGGTTGTGGATCAAGAAACTGAAAACGCTGTTGATGACGACGTTCGTTTAGTTGTGTCTTACAGCCTGCCTATCAGCATGTAAAAAGCATACAATGGTCCGTGCCCCCGCACGGGCCATTTCTGAAACTAGTAAGTGTTAATTAAAAGGGGTTTTCTATGAAACTCATTACTGCTGTGGTTAAACCGTTTAAGTTGGACGATGTGCGTGAAGCACTGTCTGAGATCGGTGTTCAAGGCATCACAGTGACTGAAGTGAAAGGCTTTGGCCGTCAAAAAGGTCACACTGAGCTTTATCGTGGTGCTGAATACGTGGTGGATTTTCTACCTAAAGTGAAAATTGATGTTGCGGTTGCTGAAGACTTAGTTGAGAAAGTCATCGAAGCAATCACTAAAGCAGCCAACACCGGCAAGATCGGCGATGGCAAAATTTTCGTTACATCCTTGGAACAAGTCATTCGTATCCGCACCGGTGAAACCGGCGCAGACGCTATCTGATTTAGTCCACTTCAAAAGAATTAGAGGCCTGATGCGGGGGGCTTATAATGGAAAATAACGTATACGAACTTCAATACGCCATGGACACCTTTTATTTTCTGGTGTGCGGTGCGTTAGTAATGTGGATGGCGGCTGGTTTCGCCATGCTCGAAGCGGGCCTAGTGCGCGCAAAAAACACGACTGAAATTCTTACCAAAAACATCGCGTTATATGCAATTTCTTGCACCATGTACATGGTGTGTGGTTATGCAATTATGTACGGTGGTGGTTACTTCCTAAGCGGTATCACTGAAGTTGATTCAGCAGCAGTTTTGGCTGACTTTGCAGCTCGTGAAGATGGTTTCCAAGGTGGATCTATCTACTCTGGTGCGTCTGACTTCTTCTTCCAAGTAGTATTCGTTGCAACAGCAATGTCTATTGTTTCTGGAGCAGTTGCTGAGCGTATGAAGCTATGGGCTTTCTTAGCGTTTGCTGTAGTGATGACGGCTGTTATCTATCCAGTGGAAGGCAACTGGACTTGGGGCGGCGGTTCTGTCTTCGGTCTGTACTCTTTGGGTGATGACTTCGGTTTCTCTGACTTCGCAGGCTCTGGTATTGTTCACATGGCAGGTGCTGCTGCAGCATTGGCAGGTGTTCTATTGCTAGGTGCTCGTAAAGGTAAATATGGTCCTAACGGTGAAGTTCGCGCTATTCCAGGTGCTAACCTTCCTCTTGCGACTCTAGGTACTTTCATCCTTTGGATGGGCTGGTTCGGTTTCAACGGCGGTTCTGTTCTAAAGCTTGGCGATATCGCTAACGCTAACGCAGTTGCTGTTGTATTCACTAACACTAACGCAGCGGCCGCTGGTGGTCTCATCGGTGCTCTACTTCTAGCTTACGTATTGTTCCGTAAAGCGGATCTAACCATGGCTCTGAACGGCGCATTGGCTGGTCTAGTAGCAATCACTGCTGAGCCTTCAACTCCAACTCCATTCGTAGCGACCTTGATCGGTATGGTGGGTGGCGTGATCGTAGTACTGTCTATCCTTACTTTGGATAAACTGAAAATCGACGATCCAGTAGGCGCTATCTCTGTACACGGTGTGGTTGGTCTGTTTGGTCTGATGGTTGTTCCAGTGACCAACGGCGACGCAACATTTGTTGGTCAGTTGGTTGGCGCGATCACTATCTTCGTATGGGTATTCGTAGCATCAGCAGTAGTATGGGGCTTGTTGAAAGTCATCATGGGTCTGCGAGTTACTGAAGAAGAAGAATACGAAGGCGTTGATTTGGCAGAGTGTGGTATGGAAGCATACCCAGAATTCACTAACAAATAAGTGAAGCCTCTGTAACAAAAAGCCGGTCAATATGACCGGCTTTTTTTATGTCTTGAATTTAAAAAAGCACAATTTACAGACAATAAAAAACCGGCTCATTAGCCGGTTTTTTATTAAGTGAAGTATTAATTATTCAAAAGAATACGCTTCTAAATCTTGTTCTAAACGCTTCTTCTCTAAGTGCGCTTCGATTGCACGCCGTGCAACCAGTTTTTTGGACATGGATGTCTCTTTATTAACAACGACATTACCATTTTGGTCGAATGATACAGCTTCTACTTGCTCTGATTTAGTCATCTGTTCCATATATCCGTCTCTGGTTGGGATCACATTTCCGGCTGTGATATTACTTGTTATTGTTTGCAATAAGATGACAGGAATGGAGTGGAAATCCAACCTTGCGGGTTACTAGACGGGTGTTCGATTAGTCAAAAAATCCCTATATTTATAGAGTTTAAAGGCAAGCTAATTGGAGTTACTGAATTGTTTCAAAATGTATCTTAAGGCATATTTAAAATATGGCGTATTGCGTCTATTTAATTATCAAGACGTAACGATTTGATGCTGCGTTTAATAGCATTGAGGTGGGCGGCGAATTCTGGGCCTCGTCGTTGGGTTACCGCAACAGCAAGCATATCGATCACCATGAGGTGCGCTATGCGCGAGGTCATTGGTGTAAATTGGTCGGTATCTTCTTCGATGTTGATATGGATCGGGAGGTCAGCAGCCAAACTTAATGCGGTGTTGGCTGGTGCTAAGCTAACAACTTTAGCGCCTTGGTGTTGTGCTAATTGAACCGAATGCAGCAGGTCTCTCGTGCGTCCGCTTTGTGATATCGCAACCACGACGTCATTGATACCTAATGTCACTGCCGACATCGACTGCATATGCGGATCGCTATAGGCGGCAGTGGCAACTTGTAGACGAAAGAATTTGTGCTGAGCATCAATGGCAACAGCACCTGATGCGCCAAAGCCATAAAACTCGACTCGTTGCGCTGTGCTGATGGCATTTGCTGCTTTGCCGACTTGGACAGGGATCATCTGGGTTTTAATTTGTAGCAGACGCTGAATAGTCGTGTCTGCAATCTTGCTGCAAATATCTTCGATGCTATCGTCTTCGACGATGGCAAATTGACCGATGTTGTTGGTGATGGCGATTTCTTGGGCGATACGCACCTTAAACTCTTGGAAGCCGTTGCAACCAATGGCGCGGCAGAAACGCACAATGGTGGGTTCACTCACTTGTGCTTCCTGAGCTAAATCGACAATGCGCATATGCATTACGTGCTGAGGAGCTGCCAATACGTATTCGGCGACTTTTACTTCAGACTTTCGCAAGGCGGGTACGGCATTGGCGATTTCAGCCAATATAGGTTTATTTTTCACGCAATTATCTCAGCCAATAGGCAATGATCTTGATTATACGCAGCCTTGCTTGCAGTCTTCTAGATAAAATCCAATTGCCACACAGTATGTAATGGCTTGCGCGAGTATTAAATCAAGCTCGTCTCTACATAAGTCGGTGCTGACAGTAGGCTGCTTCGTTATTCGGTTACTCCTAAGGTAATGCGTTGGGTTTAATCGCTAATCTGATAAACTTCGCGCATGGATATTTCATTGCTTTTAGATTCTTTGAACGACGGCCAACGCAATGCTGTGGCTGCCAGTTCTCCGCACCAATTGGTGCTTGCTGGTGCCGGTTCGGGTAAAACTCGAGTACTGGTGCACCGTATTGCTTGGTTGTTACAGGTTGAGAACGTGTCACCGTTTGCGGTGATGGCGGTGACCTTTACCAATAAAGCCGCTAAAGAAATGCGTGGCCGGTTGGAGCACTTACTCAACATTCCTTCAAATGGATTGTGGGTGGGCACATTCCACGGCTTAGCGCACCGTTTGCTAAAAAAGCATTGGCAAGAAGCCAAGCTGCCACAGCATTTTCAAATTTTGGATAGCGATGATCAGCTGCGTGTAATTAAGCGCTTGATGAAAGGACATAACATTGATGATACGCGTTATCCGCCGAAACAAATTCAGTGG
>NZ_JAWUWR010000063.1:0-66765 GCF_034111725.1 Thalassolituus sp.
ATGCCTGTGCAGAAAGCTTCTTTGCCTTGCTAAAGCGAGAACGTATTCGCCGTAAAATTTATCGCACAAGAGAAGAAGGAAAGGCAGATATATTTAATTATATTGAGCTGTTTTATAATTCCACGCGTCGCCATGGTAATAGTAATGACTTGTCGCCAAGGGACTATGAAAAGGATTATTTTTTGAACCAAATGGGTGTCTAGATAACTAGGGGCGATTCAAATGCCTCTAACTCAAGATCTTTCATAATGGTCATTCGTTGTGATATGAATTTCAGCTTAGAAATAAGCGGTGCTATCATCCTCAATTCTAGCCATATTCCCATGCCGTTTCACCACGACGATAAATCGCCGCAGCAGCCCGTTCAGATAGGTACTGAAACAACTCCTCTTCCCAACTAACTTTTCGGAATTTTCCGAGCGTGCGCTCAACTTCAAAACTGAATACTTTAGGTTCGACACGATTGGCAAAACGCCACAAATCTACAATCACCTCTTTTCGCTTACGTAACAACTCAGGCGTCGGGATTTTATCGCGCTTTTGGTTATTAACCGCGCTAGCCGCAGGTAACAGATTCCATAAATCGTTATTACGCCACAAAGAAAACGGTAAAGCATGATCGACATCCATCGTCGCGAGAGTTATGGATTTATCACTCCAAACACAGGTTAGGTCGTCATGCTCTTCGTACATCCGCCGTGCAATACTTTGCTCTTTTTCTGGAAGATTTTCTTTTACGAGATACGGAAGTGTTAGACCGCGATCAACGGATGGATCGAATTTTTTAGCAAAGTGTTCACAGAGATTTGCCCAGCGCAGAATGAGCGAATCTCTAATCCAGTGCCCAGACAAACAGAACTCGCGCCACAAATCGACATCCAGCATTACCAGTTTTTTCTCGTTGTCATACCAAAACATTTCGCCTTGCGCGGAATACTTTACAGGGCCTGATACTATCGCGGTTCTAATTGCTGTTAGTGTGATTTTAAGCTGACGAGCAATATCATTGCTTAACGTACCCTTCTTCCAAGCGAGTACAAATAAGGTGTGAGCGATCTCGGAGTGAGGATCAAAATAGGCGCAGCATTGCTGATTCAATAACGAAAGATGAGACCGAAAAGAAATTGGCCGCGCAGAATCGGAGTAGTCGGTCGTGCTCTGGGGAATATGCACAGGTGCTGCAACAAGAGGCCAATAATACGCTAACCAGCATTCGGCCAGTGCAGCAACAGGCATTCCTACATAACCTTTAGGAAACCACTCAACAGCATTTTCATCACGCTCAGCGATATCACAGAATGCCCGCATTAAGGCTAGTTTATAAGTCGCTACTTTACGGTCATTTTTTAGCACTGACTCCACTCTATCTAATGGCCGAGTCGATTCACTGGATTTCTCGAATATAAGTACATTCCAAGACAAACCTGACCGCCCAAGGGAGTCAGCAGTTGTTGCCTGACTGAGAAAGGTAAAACCAATTTGCTCAGCAATTAAACGAATTCGTTGCGGGTCCATCGGTAGAAATAACCGACCATCTGGATCACGAAAATCGTCATCTAAATCATTCCGCGATTCTGGTAAAGAGAGTAATAATCGCCCGCCAATTTTCAATAGATTACGCAAGTCAATAAACGCCTCAAGCTGCTGCCCAAGTGGAATATGCATCAATACCGCACTGCAGAGTACACCGTCGTATTTCTCGACAGATTTAATGCCAGGCAAAACACCTGAAGACACTCGGTCATTAAGGTGAGGAGAGTGTTCTATGATTTTTAGCCGTAGTGCTTCGACAGGCTCAATACCAAACGCATCGTACCCTTCGTCTAACAAAGCCTTTAGATCACGGCCTGACCCACAACCGATATCTAAAACCTTTGCACCAGCGCGGAACGCCAATGGAAAATGTTGCGCAACTGGACTTTTGACGGCTTCATATTGTGCGAAAACATCGTTCACATTGTTGTGGTAAAACTGCTCTGTCTTGTAATCCATCGGTTGTGAACAACTCTTAATCCTTCAATGCAGTAAACTGTACAATACCATCAGCTAGCGTGCGATACTTCTCCACATTTAAACCTCAAAAACAAAAAAGATATAGTAACAACGAATGCCACTACACTTTAACCCTACTATTGATTAATCTCGCCATTGCTTGAGTGGAGTAATCATTTTCTTAAACCCAGTAAAAATTACAACGCTGTGGTTGTTACCTTGGTCGTGATCATGGCTATTACCTCGGCCCTGATGAAATGACTTATGACACATCAAGCCACCACAAACACAAAGCACAGTCATACTCAAATGTAGTGGCCTACCTGAAAAACAACACGAAATCAGCGCTGCTAATGTAATATTTTTATCAGACATAAAAGAAGAGTTAGACGCTGCTAAAACAGCAGACATGCAGACGGTGTGGTTAGTGCGCGAAGGCAAACGACCAAAAGAAAGTGCTCACAAAGCCGTGAGTAGTTTTGCGGATATCAAGCTTTAATGGCAAGCATCCGAGTCAATGAGTCCTCCCATCGACTCAAGCGCTAAAACAAAATCACTAAACGCGCAGTAATGCCTTAGCAAGACGCTCTGACAACTGCTCTTCAGTGAACTGTGGCTCATTAGGTGGATACAAAGCATCCTCCACAAATTCAAAACCGTTCTCACGTGCTAGAGCAAATAATTCCTTCATTTTTAGGCACGCCTTTAGGCTCTCTGCCAATGCTGGATTACTCTTCGCTTTTTCAGAAAATTGCTTGATCGCTTCGACCGACATTTTCAGCACCCTCGTTTGCGTTAATGTTATCAATGTAAAATACCCTATCGCAAAATATAGGCCATGTAGGTTTTCGATCCGTAAATATAAAATTCTTTATATTCAATGAGTTAGAATATGATAAATTGAAGTGAAAGTGTCGTATTTAAGACAATCGAAATAATTGAATGGGGATTATTGTCAGGTTTTGGACAAAGTGGATTGGATGTTAATAATGAATATTACATGTATCAGATATTGATATATGAACCCAACCCCCTTGTTATATTTTACCAACACCCATCACTGCAAATACGAATACAATAATGAGCATTACTAATTTCTTTGTTTCTCCGGTAATTCAAGCAATTCACGGACTTGAGCTTAAACGTCACTCTCATCAATAACCTGCACGCTAACATTCTTAGAAAGCAGGTTCACTGGTGGGCCAAACTGATTAAAAATAGCCACATCGGCTGCGTCGCGGCCATAGCCAATCGAAATATAACCGCCAGTCACTTCACTTTGCGTTGCATCAAAGGTGTACCAACGTCCACCAACGTAAGCTTCGAACCAAGCGTGCAAATCCATGGGCTGTAGGCCGTATAAATAGCCCACCACCAAACGCGCGGGAATACTCAAACTGCGACACAGTGCGATACCAAGATGCGATAAATCACGACACACGCCCCACTGCCTGACATTCACTTCAGCTGCAGACATAGGAATATCGCTACCATCAGCGTCGTAGCGAATGGTGTTACGCAGCCAAGTTTCGATGGCTTTAACTTGGTCGTAACCTAGCAATTGACCTGCAGTAATGTTGAGAGCCATATCGCCGAAACGATCCGATTCACAATAACGGCTTGGTAAAAGATACCCGAGTACAGTCTCAGGTAAATGTTCAATGTCGACAAACGGCGCACCCGGACACTGATCTACATAATCCGCCGTCATCACAGTGGCAGAGGTATGGATAGAGAAATTCCCCGGAGGTGCAACCAGTCGCTGACAAAGATTGCCGTAACTATCGGTAAACTCGTACACAGGAACCATCGGCTTGAGCCCATATTGCTCGCTAGCAACCCATTGCTGGGCGCCGCTGCGCAGTCGTAGCATCAAGATAAAGGGGGTTGGAATAGTGATATCGAAGGTCATATCACAACTAACGCGTAACCACATAGCGTAGATCCTTCAGTAGCAGGCGCAAAAACACTTAACGCCTGAGCTCACCCTACGGTAATGGTGATAGGTGTCAATCGAAAGCCTTTGCCTCAATAAACAATTCAGGCACCCTTTAGGCTAATTTGTGACGTTTCAATCGAAAATATTTCTCCAGAATCTAACGTCACCTCAATAAAAAATATGAAACTATCGGCTACTTCTGGGGCACGATTGAGCACCAACTGCAATCTTGCACCTGCATGCAGATCATCTTGCGCTAAGTACTCAGGCAAACGATAGAAGACTGGTTCGTTATTTTCATATTCATAGTACTCGGCACTCGATGATTCGGCAGCACTAGAATAACTAACATCAAAAACGTCCACTAAAGAGTCGCCAGCGGCTAGTTCGCTCGAGAATGGGGCTGATGATGTGACTTTAATATCTACAATCTTCTCATTCGTATGTGGCGGTAAAGGACTGCAAGCATACGCTTTACTAAATAATGAGAAGCTTATCCCCCGAGACTTATTTAAGTTAACGGCTAGATACTGAACATCAGCCTCAAGTGAAATAATAATACCGTCGTAGTCAACCTCGGTATTGTCATAAGTATTAAAAAAATATCCAGAAATAATATTTCTATCTTCCGGCCTAAGATAGACCTCTGTAGCAAAATCAGTGATATCGAAAACAGAAGAACTAATATTTCCGCATCCCATTATATCTTCTTGTTTTTCCGCGCCACAGGCCACCAGAGCAAGCAAGCTAAAGACGAGTGGTAAAATTTTTAAATTCATTTAATGACGTCCGTATATAAATAATAGGCTTCAATCTTTCACTATCAAAATATTTTAAAGCATCAAGTCTATCGCGAAAAGTTTTCGCTTCTACCGAGTTTCAGTCTCGTTCGTTAAAGCTTGGCTAACGCACTTCACTCCACGGCCCGAGCAGTTCGCTTGATTCACTGCTAATCGACTGTAGTGCAGGAATGACGACGCTATCTTGATCGCGCACGGAGCGAATAGGCATAAGTCCTCTATCGCGCAACGCAGACGCTACACGATCCAGCATATTAATTTCTGCGCAGGGTTTTACTCGGCTTTCGCCATGTTCTTTATATACATGCAACGGTAACTGAGTAATGTGACTGCTGTGAGTCGCCTCTTCCGACCAGCCGCCACCGCTAAAATAATTACCTAGCTGTGCGGTGATTAACCATGCGCCATTACCCCATAAGTAATAGTCGTGTTGGCCATCTTGAGGGAGTTCTTCAAAAGCAAGGGCTTCTACTGAGCTGGTTTTGGCCCCATACGGCATGCGCAGCATAAAACGCGGACACGTAAGCAATGCATACTGGCTATAGTCTTGTTCTCGGATCGCTTGCCACATTAAGGTGAAATCGCTTTCAACTTCACGATGAAGATACCAATGCTCGGGATCTGGTACTTTAACTAGGCTTGGGCAACCTGCAATGCGCTCCGAAGCCCCACTAAGCAATACTGCATGGGAGTCGGCAGCGGCGCTGGCCAAGTTAGCGAGTGCTTCACAGTGACTAACCTCGTCTTGCAATTGATAGTCGGCCATCACCACACTAAAAGGCACAGAGCCTTCTTCTAAGCGATCATCAAGTAATAGCTTATGCAGCTGCGTGATCGATTCTGGATTGGCTTCGTTATCTGTGATTATTTCTTGCAAGCTGATGTCGGCAATAAACAGACGCACGCTACCGTCAGTATCTAATTGTTTTAACAGCCAATACAAACCACGCCAGGACGATTCAATTTCTTGAAAGGCGCTGCTATGCAGGATTTTTCGTAGTAAATGGCTAGCGCCTTGATCGACGGCGTCCATTAACTCAGCCTGACGAGGATCTGGGCTTGGAATCACATAAGGGGCGACAATTTGTTGTATTAAATTTTTAACCGAACCTTGTACATCTGACTTTACTTCGGTTTGCGCGCGGCGAGAGTTCAGCAACATATCGAGTACATCACTGGTTTGCGTAGATACCTCAGGCGCACGTTCTTCCGCTGGGGGCTGAGCAAACCAGCGTTGAATTTCACTCGCGGCAGCAGCAAAACGGTCACGATTCAACAAATCGCGTTTTAAATCGCGAAACTGGCCAAACAGATCAACTCTTTCGTAAATATAGTCGGGGTGCAGGTCATCCATTTCTTCAAATTTGATGGGCCGAGAGCTAACCGGTAGATCCAGAGTAACCCCCATGGTGGCAAATACATCGTCGAAATTATCGCGTATTAATTCGTAGATTTTACGCTTAGAAAGGCTGCCAGCATCGTTTTCGTTACGATGATCACGGCCACTAAAGTCTGCCAACACAAGGATATGACAAGGACGATGACGCACTAATGTGGGTTGGCTTTGCTCAGTAGATGAAGAAAACGAGATACCGCCGGTGTTCAGGGTTGCCCTGCTCATGGTTAAGTCCTTTTATTGGCTTTTCGAAAGAATGCCTGATTGTACCAGAAGATCAAGATAGGGAGATCAATGCTGAATTGTTTGCATCATTGACCGCTATTTAAACGCATAAACGTAAAAAGGCCGTTGATATCAACGGCCTTTTCCTAATCAAGCAGTCAATTCAATGCCATTACAGCCCTTTAAAAAACTGCGCATGAAAGCGTAAATGCTCATCTATAAAGCTGCTAATAAAATAGTAGCTGTGATCATAGCCTTCATGGCGATTCAGAGTCAGCGCATGGCCACCTCGCTTAGCGGCTGCTTCTAGCGTTTCAGGTTTTAGCTGTTCGGCTAAAAATTGATCCGCTTCGCCTTGGTCCACCAACACCGGTACGGCTGATTCCGCTTTAGCGAACAACACAGAGGCGTCATAGGCTTCCCACATTGTGCGGTCATTCCCCAGGTAATTGCTAAAGGCTTTTTGTCCCCATGGGCAATCCATTGGATTGCAAATTGGGCTAAAAGCCGAGACCGAGGAATAGCGTTCAGCATTCTTAAAGGCGATTGTCAGCGCTCCGTGCCCACCCATCGAATGACCGGCAATAGCGCGCTCCGACGACACAGGAAAGGTTGCCTCAATTAATGCTGGTAACTCATCCACAATATAGTCGTACATGTGGTAGTGCTTATTCCACGGCGCTTGGGTCGCGTTCAAATAGAAACCCGCACCTAGGCCAAAATCATAGCTGCCATTCTCATCATCAGGCACGCCTTCGCCACGCGGACTGGTGTCCGGCGCGACAATGGCAATCCCTAATTCAGCGGCCACCGTTAAGGCACCCGCTTTTTGCATAAAATTTTCATCAGTGCAGGTTAAGCCAGACAACCAGTACACAACCGGTACTGGATGACTGCTGCTCGCCTGCGGCGGTAAATAAATCGCAAAACGCATGTCGCAGCCACCAAGGGTTTTTGCAACGTGCGTATATTGTTTATGCCAGCCACCGGCGACTTTATTTTGGGTTACTAATTCAAGTGTCATAACGCCTCGTTAATTCTCAATCGCTATTAATAGTGAATCACGCTGCGGATACTTTTGCCTTCATGCATTAAATCGAAGGCTTCGTTGATTTTATCCAACGACATCGTATGAGTAATAAAATCGCTTAACTTAAATTCACCCGCTAAATAACGTTCGACGTAATCTGGCAATTCGCTGCGACCTTTAACACCACCAAAGGCCGTGCCACGCCAGACTCGACCGGTAACCAATTGAAATGGACGTGTCGAGATTTCTTGACCAGCACCGGCAACACCAATAATGACCGACTCGCCCCAACCTTTGTGGCAGCATTCCAATGCCGAACGCATCACATTAACGTTGCCGATACATTCAAATGAGAAATCCACGCCGCCATCCGTTAATTCTACGATGACGTCTTGAATTGGCTTATCGTAATTTTTCGGATTAATACAGTCAGTTGCACCGAGTTGCTTCGCCAGTTCAAACTTACTTTCGTTAATGTCGATGGCGATAATGCGCGACGCTTTGACCATCGCCGCACCAATCACAGCCGATAGACCAATACCGCCTAAACCGAAGATGGCAACGGTATCACCCTCTTTCACTTTCGCCGTATTCATGACCGCACCCATACCCGTGGTGACACCACAGCCAAGCAAACACACTTCTTCAAGCGGTGCCGTTGGATTCACTTTCGCCAATGAAATTTCTGGCAGTACGGTGTATTCAGAAAAAGTCGAACAGCCCATGTAGTGATAAATCGGCTCACCATTAATGGAAAAACGCGTGGTGCCATCGGGCATTAAGCCTTTACCTTGGGTCGCACGGATCTTTTGACACAGATTGGTTTTACCCGATAAGCAAAACTTACACTCGCCGCATTCTGGGGTGTACAGCGGGATCACATGATCGCCGACGGCAACACTGGTCACGCCTTCACCAATAGACTCAACAATGCCGCCGCCTTCATGGCCCAAAATCGTTGGAAAGATACCATCAGGATCTTCACCTGACAGCGTGAACGCATCGGTATGACATACGCCAGTCGCCACAATACGCACACGCACTTCGCCCTTCTGCGGCGGCATAACATCCACGTCTTCAATAGAAAGCTGCTGATTAGGCCCCCAAGCAATCGCAGCGCGAGATTTGATGATACCGGTCATAACATGCTCCAACGAGAATCTAAAGTTGACCATCATTGTAATTACATACTCGTAAGAGATAATACACTCAATTATAAAATCTCTATTACCCAGAGGTAACAATGGCAAATTGGCAAGGCGTGGCAGAGTTTGTCGCTGTGGCAGAATCGCAGAGCTTTACTCGGGCAGCGGTACAATTAAATGTTTCTACCGCACATGTCAGTCGTCAGGTACGAGATTTAGAGCAACGCTTAGGCTCTGAGCTGCTGTATCGGACGACTCGCCGAGTCAGCCTTACCGAAGCTGGGCAAATCTATTATCAGCACTGCCGGCCTCTTCTTGATGGCTTAGGCAATGCTGAGCGCGCCGTCGGCAACCTGCAAACCATTCCCCAAGGCTTATTGCGCATTACTGCGCCCGTCACTTATGGTGAGCGCCACATAGCGCCGCTGATTAATCGTTTTTTGCAGCAACACCCAAAAGTGACGATTCATTGCGAATTGACCAACCAACAACTCGATTTAATCGACAGTAATTACGATTTAGCGATTCGTCTTGGGCGTCTAGAAAATAGTGATTTGATAGCTAAACGGCTAGGCAGCCGCCAACTATGGACCTGCGCCTCACCAGCGTATTTGGCCGCCCATGGCGAGCCGCATACCTTGTCGGAGTTAAGCCATCATCAATGCCTTGTCGGTACACTAAATCATTGGCGTTTTAATAATGCCGGACAAGATCAAATGCTGCGTGTTGAAGGTGTATTACGTTGCAACAGTGGAGAGGCATTATTGGATGCCGCCCTATGTGATTTAGGCATAGTACAATTACCGGATTACTACGTGACCACCGCCATCGCCAACGGCAAGCTGGTTTCAGTTCTCAACAGTTATCAACCGGAAAACGAAGGGATATGGGCACTCTACCCACCCGGTCGCCAACATTCTCCCAAAGTGCGCATGTTGATCGACTATCTTGTAGAACATCTTTAATTCACCGACACTAACCGCAGTAGCGAGTGAACACGACCTTACTTTTATAGTGGATATTATGTCTTCAGAAAAAACCCGATTAGAAATATGTAACTTAACCGCCGACCAGTATCCTTTGATTAAAGAGCTTATGGATGAAGCATATCCAGAGCTAGGCGGCGCTTGGCCAAAACACACGATATCCTTGTTGATTGAGAAATTTCCAGAAGGCCAAATTGGTGTAATCGACGGCGATGAATTAGTTGGCCTAGCGCTTAGCGTACAAGTTGATTATGCGCGTTACTCCAACCCGCACACCTACGAAGACATTGTCGATAGCAATGATGTGGTATCGAATAACACCGAAGGCGATACCATGTACGGCCTTGATGTGGTGATAAAAAAATCTCACCGAGGTATGCGTATTGGCCGTCGTTTATACGACGCGCGTAAAGAACTATGCCGTCAGTACAACTTCCGTGGCATGTTGGCCGGTGGTCGTATTCCTAGCTATCATACCTATCGCCATGAAATGACGCCGACTGAATTTATCGAAAAAGTTGACCGTAAAGAAATTTACGATCCAATTTTAAGCTTTCAATTAGCCAACGATTTTCAGGTAAAACGTTTATTAAAGAAATATCTACCAGAAGATGAAGAGTCGGTAGGTTTCGCAACCCTATTAGAATGGAACAACATTTTTTATGAGCCAACCGATACCGTATTGGAATCACGTAAAACCACCGTGCGCGTCGGTGCTGTGCAATGGCAAATGCGTTCCGTTAGTTCGCTCGATGAGTTATTAAAGCAGGTCGAATATTTTGTTGATACGGTTTCTGATTATCAAAGTGACTTCATTGTTTTCCCTGAGTTCTTTAATGCACCGTTAATGGGGCTAGGCAGGCAAACCACTCAAACAGAAGCCATTCGATTTTTAGCCGGATTTACAGCCGACATTCGTGATGCTATGTCGCGGATGGCGGTAGAGTACAACGCCAACATCATTACCGGGTCTATGCCGATTAATGAGAATGGCACAATTTACAACGTTTCTTATCTGTGTCATCGCAGCGGTAAAGTGGATGAGCAGCGTAAAATTCATATCACCCCGCACGAAAAAAATGACTGGGTCATTCGCGGTGGCGATAAACTGTCAGTTTTTGAAACGGATGCCGGACGTGTTGGTATTTTAATTTGTTACGATGTTGAATTTCCTGAGTTAGGACGACTCATGGCCGAGCAAGGCCTAGAAATTCTATTTGTGCCTTTCTGGACCGATACCAAAAATGCCTATTTGCGTGTGCGCTTATGCGCTCAAGCACGAGCCATTGAAAACGAATGCTATGTGGTTATTGCCGGTAGTGTGGGCAATTTACCTGAAGTTGAAAGCTTAGATGTGCAGTACAGCCAATCGGCAGTATTAACACCTTCCGACTTCCCCTTCCCACACGATGCAACTTTATCTGAGGCAACATCAAATACCGAGATGCTATTATTCTCGGATTTAGATATGGATAAATTGCGGGTGTTACATAACGAAGGGTCTGTGCGTAATCTTAAGGATCGCCGCAAAGATCTTTATGACGTTATCATGAAGAAATAATAATTTAATTGATGTCTACTTAACGAATGGGTAGCGCTCCCCACCGTCATAATTAGGCATTAATTAGCATTCACACCTTAGCTGTTTCTTTTGCCGGTTCAGCTAAGTGTGGTTCTAACTTCAAAATGCTTTTTACTAAACCTTCTGGAATATCACACGGACGTCCCGCTTTATAGTCGAAAAATACCAACAGGCTATCGCCTTTAGCGACTAAACGAGAGGTTTCGTGACTCCATACCGCATACTCTTGCAGAATACGACCAGACTCCAATCGCACGCCTTTAATACCCACACTGATGGTATCTGGATATTTTAGTGGTGCTAAAAACTTGGCATTGGTTTGTGCCAAAATTGGGCCTTGTGCATAATTATTCATGTAATCAAGAATATTGAGACTATCGAAATACTTCACACGCGCACTTTCGAAATAACGAAAATATACCGCGTTATTAACGTGCTGAAAGGCATCCATTTCTCCCCAGACAACAGGGAGTTCTACAACAACCGGATAATCATATAAATCCAACATAATCGCTCCTAAATTTCATTGGTGAGATACACATTTAAAACCTCCCAACAGGTTTTAAACAGACTGGTAAGAATTAGGTAAAACTTACCAGTAATTCAGTAACAGCAACGAGCGTGCCTGATTTTCAAATAAATTTATAACCTGCATAAAATTTGTTCAATCAGGCCGAATAGACCACCAATTAGCCAAAATGGCCTAAAAACTTAGTTTACTTCTAATGATAATTCATGAATTTATATAGTGGTTAGAAACAAACCGAACACGACTATAAGACTGATAGCGGCAAGATAGTGTCAATGACCGACGAAAACACAACGCTATCTTGCCCGTGTGCCAGAAATCCATTCAATTAAATCGTCAACTTTCCGTGATAATCATCACGAACTTGGTGAAATTATGGGTAAATTAGAGGCAAAAAAAAGCCCGACCATATGGCCGGGCTTTTTCATTTGATTGCTTTACAGATCAAAGCTGTGACGCAATACAATCGTTTCTACGCGATCAGGACCGGTAGAAATAATATCGATTGGAGCACCAATCGCTTCTTCAATAAAACGAATATAGCTACGCGCATTTTCTGGCAGCTCTTCGATGGTTTTGGCACCGAATGTCGATTCGGTCCAACCTGGTAGCTCTTTGTACACTGGCGTCAACTTACAGAACTGATCCGCACTCGCCGGTACTTTTAACGCATTACCGTTTTCGTCTTGATAGCCAACGCATACTTTGATGGTTTCTAAACCGTCTAGTACGTCGAGCTTAGTCAGACAGATAGTGTTGATTGAGTTAACACGGATCGCGTGCTTTACCAGCATGGCATCGAACCAACCACAACGACGGTCACGACCAGTCGTAGTGCCTTTTTCTTTACCCACCGTCGCCAGATGAATGCCGACAGAATCAAATAGTTCCGTTGGGAACGGGCCAGAACCAACACGTGTGGTGTAGGCTTTAGTGATACCTAAGATCTGATCCAAATACAAAGGACCCACACCTGAACCTGTCGCAACACCGCCAGCGGTGGTATTTGAAGAGGTTACAAATGGATAGGTACCGTGATCGATATCAAGCAGCGTGCCTTGAGCACCTTCAAACATAATATCGCCGCCACTTTCACGCACGCTGTGTACTAAATCAACGGCATCAACAACGATGTCTTTAATTTGTGCAGCCCAGTCGATGCATGAGGCTAGGGTTTCTTCATAGCTAACTTCTTCGACACCGTAATAGTGCTTCAGTGAGAAGTTATGGTATTCCATCACTTCTTTTAGCTTGTCGGCAAACTCAGGCTGGTACAAGTCACCAACGCGCAAACCGCGACGGCTAACTTTATCTTCGTACGCAGGGCCAATACCACGACCGGTAGTACCGATTTTATCGTTACCACGTTTAATTTCACGTGCCTGATCCAATGCACAGTGATACGGCAAAATTAGTGGGCAAGCATGAGAAATACGCAAACGTTCCATTACGGGTACGCCACGATCTTCCAGCGCGCGGACTTCTTTTAACAAAGCGTCCGGAGCCAATACCACACCATTACCGATAACGCAGGTAACGCCATCACGCAAAATACCAGAAGGAATCAAGTGAAGAGCGGTTTTAACACCGTCAATCACCAGCGTGTGGCCAGCATTATGGCCACCTTGAAAGCGTACAACAGCGGCTGCTTTTTCAGTTAGCAGATCAACTATTTTACCTTTACCTTCGTCACCCCATTGGGTGCCCAAAACTACAACGCATTTACCCATCGCGGAATCTTTCACTCACAGAATTAAGCTTCGACCAGCTGCCACTGGCCATCCAAGTAGTCCAGACGCGAATCCGCCGGAACCGCATCGTGATTCAATTGCACCAGAACGCGCATGCCTTGGCTGCGCAGTTGCTGGATTGCTTGCCATAGCGCTGGATCATCAGAACTAGGCGCGACCACGGTTTGCTTGCGGTCGGTCTTAACGTCGCCAAGACGGGCGAGTACTTTCAAATCAGCACTGAAGCCGGTCGCTGCACGAGCGCGGCCAAATACAGCACCTGTTTCATCGTAACGACCACCTTGGGCAATAGCATCGCCATATCCCGGTACATAGGCCGCAAACACCAAACCGGTGTGATAATCGTAGCCGCGGAGTTCGGTTAGATCGCACATCATTGAAGTATTCGGAAAACGTTTTGCAACGTGCTCCGCTACTTTCATTACGTGCTCTAACTCGTCTGCTGCGCCTGGAACCAACTCCGCCATACGCGCAAATTGCGCACGCATTGCTTCATGGCCGCCCTGCAAGGTCGCCAATAGCGTAAACGCTTCGACCATACTTGCATCACTCAGTTCGCGCTCAGCCCAAACCGCTAGGTCGGTGGCACACTTAAGCTTCAATAGGGCAAACAATTCCGTTTGCTGATCAGCGTTGATGCCAGCTTGACGTGCCAAAGCACGGAAGACACCAACATTTCCTAAATCCAAATGCACTTGCTGCATGCCGGCTTGCTCTAGCATGGCCAGCATCAAGCTAATAATTTCAACATCCGCATCTAAACCCGCTTCGCCATAAAGCTCGGCACCGATTTGCATTGGCGTGCGGCTGGCTAGCAGTGAGCTGGATTTCGCATGAAACACGGTGCGGCAATAACTAAAACGGCTGATGCCATCTTGGGCGTAGCTGTGCGCATCAATACGTGCAACTTGCGGTGTTGTATCCGCGCTTAATCCCATCAAACGACCTGATAATTGATCGGTTACTTTGAAGGTACGCAAATCTAAATCTTTACCCGTGCCGGTAAGCAAGGAATCGAGATATTCCAAAGCTGGAGGAATAACAAGGTCGTAACCACAGTTATCCAAAAAGTCGAGCAAGTGGCGACGTAAGTGCTCTATTTGCCGTGCTTGGGGCGGCAGTACTTCATCAATACCATCCGGCAGTAGCCAACGGTCAGCGCTTGTCATGGTCCAGCCTTTATACATTGATCAGGTAGAGAAGACCGAGTCCCAGCAACATGCTGAATAGCCCAGTCATACGCATTGTACGATCATCCGTCGCCGCCAATTGCTGTACCAGCCGACGCCACCGCGCGGGATACAAAAATGGCACTATGCCCTCGATGATAAAAACGAGGCCGATAGCGAGCGCCAGAACATGCCAAAAATCCGGTTTCAACAAATGGCCTTTCGATAAATGATCGCACAAAAAAACCGGGCACCAGGCCCGGTTACGGGATTCTACCAAAGCTGGCCGGTAACGGCCAGTTGGTAATCCGCTGACTTACAATTCGTTGAGGACTATTTGCCCTTCGAATTTTTAAAGTAGCGGAAGAAGTCGCTATCCGGCTTCATAAGAATCACATCGTTTTCACGGAATGTTTCTTGATAGGCCTTCAAGCTACGCGTAAACGCATAGAACTCAGGGTCACGATTGTAAGCCGAAGCGTAAACACGAGCGGCTTCCGCATCACCCTCACCACGAGTACGTTCTGCATCACGGTAGGCCTCTGCTTCCAGAACTGTTTTTTGACGATCCGCATCCGCTTGGATACCTTCGGCCAGTTCTTTACCTTGCGAGCGATGCTCACGTGCTTCACGACCACGTTCAGCCGACATACGGTTGTACACTGAATTACTCAGATCTTCCGGTAGGTCGATGGCTTTAACACGTACATCTAATACTTCGATGCCCAATTCTTTTTGGGTTTCAATGTTCAGAGCAGTGGTCAGTTTAGTCATTAACTCGTCACGCTCACCGGATACCACTTCGTGCAAAGTGCGCGCAGCGATTTCGTCACGCAGACCTTTGTTCACTAAGTTAGCCAACAGGTTAGATGCTTGCAGACGATTACCTGAAGCTGCTTTGTAGTAGGCGTTTACATCTTTGATGCGCCATTTCGCGAACGAATCCACGATCACGTATTTCTTACCTGAGGTTAAGAAACGCGACGGGTTAGTGTCGAGTGTTAATACACGTGCATCAAAACGCTTAACCACATCAACAAACGGGGTTTTAAAATGCAGACCCGGTTCGATATCAGCTTGAACCACTTCACCAAACGTCAATTTAATTGCACGTTCAGTTTCATTGATCACATAAAGACTCTGGCTCGCGACTAATCCGACAACCGCGATCAAAATCAAAAGAATGGTAGATTTCGGAGACATTAGCGACCCTCCCTACGAACTGAATTAGTGGAGTTTTGACGCGAACGAATCTCGTTGATTACTTGATCAGCAATAGTCGACATATCGCTGTTGCTCATCTGATCTTTTGATTGTGAAGATGGCATACCTTGGATAATTTTATCCAGAGGTAAGTACATCATGTTATTACCACCTTCAACGTCAACTAAGACCTTGCTGGAGTTGGTATACACTTCGCTAACCGCTTCAATATACAAACGCTCACGGGTAACTTGTGGCGCTTTTTTGTATTCTGATAAAAGATTCTCAAAACGAGCCGCCTCACCTTCTGCACGCGCAACAATGCGCTCTTTGTAGGCAGACGCTTCTTCTAATTGACGTTGTGCACGACCGCGAGCTTCAGGAACAATGGCGTTCGCGTAGGCTTCTGCATCGTTAATAAAACGCTCTTTATCTTGCTTCGCACGCTGCACATCATCAAAAGACTCTTTCACCTGTTGTGGTGGACGAGCATCTTTAATGTTGACGTTAGTCAGCTGAATACCGGTTTGATAACGATCTAGATAATCCTGCAAACGTATCTTCACAGCTTCGGCTAAGGCTGCACGACCCGTGGTCAAAATCGGGTCCATCGCGGTGGAGCCCACTTCATGACGCAAAGCGCTTTCTGCTGCTGAAATCAAGCTAGCTTCTGGCTCTTCTACACGTAAAGCGAATGTCTGAGGGTCTTGTACACGGTATTGAACGTTCAGTTCAACTTCGACGATGTTTTCGTCTTCCGTCAGCATGCGCTCTTTAATTTCAGCTTCACGTACTTTGGTGATATTCACCGGAACCACCTGATCGACGACTGGAATTTTCCAGTGCAAACCTGGGTTCTCAATAGAACTAAATTGACCAGTACGCAGTACAACGCCACGTTCCTGTTCGTCTAAGGTGTAGAACGAATTGAAAGCCAATAAACCGGCACCAATGATCGCAGCGATGATCAACAAACCGCCTAGTCCGTCATTGCCGCCTGAACCTTGGTTATTCCCGTTACCGCCGCCCTTTTTGCCAAATAGACCATTTACTTTGTCCATTAGCTGTTTAAGAACTTCGTCGATATCTGGTGGCTGATTACCGCCGCCGTTTTTATTTCCGCGGTTATTATTTCCCCACGGATCCTTGGGATTGCCTTTTCCGCTTCCGCCAGGCTCATTCCAGGCCATAAATCACTCCAGTCAGTGTGTGCCAGGTGTGTGAATACATGCACACCCAATGATAACGAATTTAATCGTCTACATACTACCGTTCAAAGGACAACAAAACCGGATCTCTCGATCCGGTTTAATGCCATGCCTCTTGCACGGGTTTAATAAATCGTTGTTCTGCAATCTCAGCTCGTGCTAACGCCCGTTTAAAGTCGTGGCGCTGCATCCGCACATTCAAAATAATGTCGCCGTTATCGGCAAAGGCTTCATTACGTATTGCCCCAAACTCATAAAGTATGGCGCGTAATTTAGCTTCTGCAGGACGCAGGCTGATTTCTTGATCGAACACATCTTCGCCAAGCAACTCGCCCATGGCCTGATTTAATAAATCGAAGCCTAAACGTTTTTGTGCCGACAGCCAAACAGCTACGGGCACACCCATATCATCACGCTCAATACGAGCTTCGCCGCCGTGCTCTAACAAATCAATTTTATTGTATACACGCAACTGCGGTACTTCATCAGCTTCAATCTCGCCTAACACCAATTCAACTTGGCGAATATTGCCGTCGCGCTCTTCTGCTGCACAGTCAATCACGTGCATCAGCAAGGTAGCTTCTGCCGCCTCTTGCAAGGTAGCCCGAAACGACTCTACGAGTTTATGGGGTAAGTGACGAATAAAACCAACGGTATCAGCCAACACGACTTCGCCGACATCACCCACTTGAAAACGGCGAATGGTTGGATCGAGCGTCGCGAACATCTGATCTGCGGCATACACCTCAGAAGACGTTAATGCGTTAAATAAGGTTGATTTACCGGCGTTGGTATAACCCACAATGGCGATGGTCGGCACATCAGAACGCTTACGCGAACGACGACCTTGATCACGCTGGGCCCGCACTTTTTCTAAGCGCGAGTTAATGCTTTTTACACGTTCACGTAATAAACGACGGTCGGTTTCGAGCTGAGTTTCACCCGGCCCGCGCATACCGATACCACCTTTTTGACGCTCAAGGTGAGTCCAGCCGCGAATTAAGCGCGTAGATTGATATTGCAACTGCGCCAACTCAACCTGAAGTTTACCTTCATGAGTACGCGCTCGTTGTGCAAAGATATCGAGAATAAGACCCGTTCGGTCGAGAACACGGCATTGCAATGCTCGCTCCAAGTTTCGCTCTTGGCTCGGAGACAATGAGTGGTTGAAAATCACGAGTTCGGCACCATGCAAGCGCACGACGTCGCCAATCTCTTCGACTTTTCCACGACCAACAAAGGTTTTTGCATCGGGCGTTGGACGCTTGGTAGTTACCAGTCCAACTGGGTCGGCGCCAGCCGAAATGACCAGCTCACGGAATTCATTCAGATCTTCTCGATTTGCCCCTTCGGGGAAATTCACGTGAACCAGTACTGCGGTTTCGCCGCCGTTATCAGGGCGGTCAAAGAACACGAATGCTGCTCCTACGATTACTCGTCTGCGTCATCGTTTTCGTTGAACTCAGGCGATGGTGCCAAACGCACGTTACGCGATGGAACAACGGTCGAAATGGCGTGTTTATATACCATTTGCGATACGGTGTTTTTTAATAAAATAACAAATTGGTCGAACGATTCGATCTGTCCCTGCAACTTAATACCGTTTACAAGAAAGATAGACACCGGAATACGCTCTTTACGCAGCTGATTCAGGTAAGGGTCTTGTAGGGAATGCCCTTTTGACATAGTGATCTCCTAACAATTAAGGTGCCGTCCAATGTGGGGACAGCGAATAATAAAAAGTAATAGCCCCAAGTGTCGTCTGGACTGGCGGCATTGCAAGGGAATCGGGTTAATAATAAGACCAATTTCCGAGTGCTATGCTGCGAATTCAGGACGATGCGTTAAATATGGCGTTCGCATGCAGTATTTTCAAGGCATTTCGCAGAAGATAGGGATCATCGGTATCTAACCAGTGCAGGTCCGGCCAACTTCTGAGCCAAGTAATTTGCCGCTTAGCCAATTGACGCGTGGCAATGATGCCACGGTCCACCATTTCGTCATAATCATATTTACCTTCCAAGTAATCCCAAACCTGTCGATAACCTACCGCTCGAATGGAAGGCATATCAATATTGAGATCACCACGCTCATACAAAGCTTGTACTTCGGCAATAAAATCCTGATTCATCATCTGCATAAATCGCTGCGCGATACGCTCATGCAAGCGACTGCGCTCAGAAGGACAAATGGCAAGATTCACAACATGATAGGGCAACGGCTGAGTATCTTGCGCAGCCCAATGCTCGGTCAATGTTTTACCCGATACTAAAAACACTTCTAACGCGCGCTGAATACGCTGGGAATCCATTGGTTTTAACCGCTGGGCAGACTCGGGATCTATCTCGCATAAACGTGCATGCATTGTCGGCCAGCCGAGCTGTTTGGCTTCGTCGAGTAATTGCTGGCGAATGACGTCATCGGCTTGAGGCAGATCAGCTGCCCCGTCGCGTAAAAACATAAACTACATCATAGTGCCGCCCGTCAGCAGAGGCACTTTACCTGCTGCGGTAATATCGGCCATCTCGCGCAGCGCATCTTCGCGAAACTGAGCGGCAGAATAGACTTCCTTAGGATCGATCAAATCAATTAGACGATGCGGTGCAAAGGCTTGCATGGCGGCATCGGGCTTAGCCGTACCAATATCCATGCCTTTATAGATAAGCGCCGAGTCGACGCTTATGATTTCGCAATTATGATTTGCCACCAGTTCTAATGCTAAGGCGGTTTTGCCCGCTGCGGTTGGGCCCATTAAAAAAATGGCAGGCGGTAATTCTGTCGGTGGCGCTAAGTCCAGAGTGTTAGACACGCTTAGCGTCCCCTTAAAAATAACTTATCAAGTTCTGGCATGGTCATTTGCGTCCACGTTGGTCGACCATGATTACACTGACCACTACGCTCCGTCGCTTCCATATCGCGCAATAAGCCATTCATCTCAGGTATGGTTAAACGACGATTAGCACGTACCGAGCCGTGACACGCCATCGTGCCGAGCAACTCATTACGATGAGCTAGAAAGCGATCCGAGCTGCCGTGTTCAATTAAATCGCCCAACATATCAGTAATCAGTTGAGGCACTTCCGCTTGTTGCAACAGCACTGGAATTTGGCGCACCAGTAAACTCTCTGGGCCAACACGGGCCAATTCAACCCCTAAAGTACGAAATTGTTCGGCAAATTGTTCGGCGGTATCCGCTTCGCGTTCGCTCACGCTTAAATTTACCGGCACCAATAATGGCTGGCTTTGCACACCTTGCTGATCAACAGCGATTTTTAAACGCTCGTAGGTAATGCGCTCGTGGGCTGCGTGCATATCCACCACCACTAAACCGCCTGCGTTTTGCGCCAAAATATAAATGCCGTGCAGCTGCGCAATAGCAAAGCCAAGTGGCGGCATATCGGCGCTGGGTGATTCTGGCAAGGCAGTACGATTCATTGCGCCGTAAACATTCATTTGTTCGGCGATATCGGCGCGCGCAGGCGCTTGATTGGCGAAGTTGCTTGGTGCTGACGACCATAGAGGTGTTGCTGAAGAACTTAGCCCTGCTTGTTGATTCGGCTGCCAATCAAGCCGTGTTTGCTCGCTAAATTCTCCCGCTGCGGCACCACTTACAGGCATAGCACTAGATGTTAAGCCACCCGCTAACTCACTTGGCGATGAGCCGTTGGGTTGATTATCTGGGCGCACATCCCCTAAGGCTTTATGTAAAGTACGGAAGAGGAAATCATGCACTAAGCGACCGTCACGAAAACGTACTTCGTGCTTGGTTGGGTGTACGTTAACGTCCACCAGCTTAGGATCGAGCGATAAATACAACACAAACGCGGGATGACGACCGTGATACAGCACATCCCGGTAGGCTTGTTTAATGGCATGCACAACCAATTTATCGCGAACCACACGGCCATTCACGAAAAAATACTGCATGTCGCCTTGTGAACGTGAGAAGGTCGGCAAGCCAACCCAGCCTTGTAATTGCAACCCCGCAGCTTCGGCCTCAATATGCACTGAGCTATCAATAAATTGTGGACTTAATAACGCAGCAACACGCTTTTCGCGATCAATTGGCCGCGCGGCAGGACGCAATGAATGAATCGTACGCTGGTTATGGCGCAAGCTAAAAGCAACATCATAACGGCTTAATGCGAGCCGTTTTACGTATTCTTCCAGATGCGAAAATTCGGTTTTTTCGGTGCGTAAAAATTTACGCCGCGCGGGAGTGTTAAAAAATAAGTCGCGTACTTCCACTGTGGTGCCAACGGGATGGGCTGCTGGGCTAACATTGGCAACCATGTCTCGCCCCTCAGCACTCACTTGCCACGCAGTATCAGCCGATTGCTCGTGCGAGGTTAAGGTTAAACGAGTAACCGAACTGATACTGGCTAGCGCCTCGCCACGAAAACCTAAACTACCCACCGCTTCTAAATCATCTAAGGTTGTGATTTTACTGGTGGCATGGCGACTCAAAGACAAGGCTAAATCGTCTTTATCAATACCGCAGCCATCATCACGAATGCGCAATAATTTAATACCGCCCTGCTCCGCCTCTATATCAATGTGACGCGCGCCAGCATCCAGAGCATTTTCAACCAACTCTTTCACAATGTTGGCTGGCCGCTCGACCACTTCGCCGGCTGCAATTTGGTTCGCCAGTCGCGGCGAAAGTAAATGAATTCGACTCATAGTCAGTCTTACGTGTCCTGTTGGCGTCGGTGAACTGGGCTAAAATGCCTGTTCACGAACTGGGAATTTTGATGCGTTGGCCGATTTTTAGCTGATCACTGCTGAGGCCGTTAAGCTGACGTAATTCTTGAATATCCATACCGCTACGGGAGGCCAATTCAGACAGCGTATCACCCGGGCGAATGGTGTAAGAAACAAACTGACTCGCTGCGTTGCGTTTTGCCGCCAGTAAAGTACCTGTCGGCGGATAGGTTTCGAAATACTGTTTAATACCGGTAAAAATTGCCTTAGCCATGCGCTTTTGGAAATTACGGTCGGCGAGTTTTTTCGACTCTCCAGGATTCGAAATAAAACCCGTCTCAACTAACAGCGCAGGAATATCAGGCGCTTTTAGCACCACAAAGGCCGCTTCTTCTACGCCCGGTTTATGCAGTTTGGTAATAGCACCCATTTGCGACAGGATACTGCGCCCAGCTCGGGCACTCGCATCGCGCTTATGAGTCATAGATAAATCAAGCAAGGTCATGGCTAAGTGATCTTCACGACCTTCAAGGCTGAGACCACCAATTAAATCCGATTTATTTTCTTTGTCGGCTAGCCAGCGAGCAGTTTCACTCGACTCTCCACGATCCGATAAAATAAATACCGAGCTACCACTGGCTTGAGGGATTTTAAACGCATCGGCATGAATAGAAACAAAGAAGTCGGCGTTGGCTTTACGCGCTTTTTCGGTACGCTCGCGCAAACCAATATAATAATCACCGGTACGAACCATAAAGGGCTGAAAGCCCGTTTCGTCGTTTAACAGTGCCTGTAGCTCTTTGGCAATGGACAAGACCACTTCTTTTTCTTTTGTTCGGCCATGCCCTATCGCTCCAGGGGCTTCACCGCCGTGCCCAGCATCAATAGCAATAATAATATTACGCTTCACGGCATCGAGAGATTCCGCACGCTTGATCGGCGCAACCACTTGCGCGGTTTCTTTAGGCTTTAAATCCACCACTAAACGATGATTCGGGTAGGTATCGTTGGGCGGTAATATTTGACTCGACGGCTCTAGCGCTTCATTCACATCAATGACAATGCGTAGGTCTTTACTATTGCGCTTGCCTTTACGGATACTTTTCACCGCTGTCGAATGGATATCAACTTGATCAGGATCTTTCTTCATATCGGCATCGTTAAGATCAATCACGATCCGGTAAGGATTCGGCAGATCAAAAATCCGATACTCTGTAGGCTCAGAGAGGTCAAAAACCAAACGTGTACTGTCTGGCGACTGCCATACCCGAATGTCTTTCACATCCGCATAGGCTGAAATCACTGTCGTACCCAATAGTATGGCAATGAGTAGCGCTCTCATGCGTTGTCGTGCTCCTGTTTCATACGCTCTCACGCAACATCTTTTCAACCATAATTATTGGCTAATCGCCACACTGGCATAGTCCGCAGCCAATATGGATAGCGGCGCCAACCACTGTTGTCCGCGCTCACTACGAGCGTGCCATTCCAACAAGCGAGAATCTCCGCCACCGGTGATTTCCAACACTAAATCGGGGGACGGCAGCACACCCATGCCTTTGTCAGCCCACTCAATGAGATTCAGTATGTCAGATCCTAGGTATTCGCGAATACCCATGTACTCTAACTCTTCTGGATCTCCGAGTCGGTAGAGATCGAAATGGTTCACTTGGGCATCAGCAAACTGATACTCTTCAACCAGAGTGTAAGTCGGACTTTTGACTGCACCTTGGTGACCCAGCGCCTGAATCAAGCCACGACTGAACGTCGTTTTACCAGCACCTAAAGTTCCTTCTAAAAAGACAATGCCACCTTGCTTCAAAATAGAGGCGCAGCCTGCAGCAAAGCGCAACATGCCCTCTTCACCTACGACTCGAATAGCCATTAGTTTATCAACTCTCGTAATATCGGCACTAAATCCGTTGCTAACAAACCGCGAACTCCGGCATCAGCAACGGCTACATCGGCTGCTGCACTGTGACAACAAACACCTAAACAGGCGGCATCCCAAGCATTTAACCCCTGTGCTAACAAAGCTGCAATAACTCCAGTAAGAACATCGCCCATACCACCGCAACTCATTCCCGGATTACCATCGGTGCAAAGGGCAACACGACCGCTAGGATCAGCAATTAAAGAGCCTTGCCCTTTTAATACAACAACCGCTTGGTAACGCTGAGCAAGTAGCCGCGCACTGGCAAAACGATCAGTTTGAACTTCAGCGACTGTCATGCCGAGCATGCGAGCAGCCTCACCGGGATGCGGAGTTAATACCGCAACACGTTCGCTAAATTCACAATGCCAACCAGGGGAAGCCAATAAATTCAGCGCATCGGCATCGAGTACCACCGGCTGCTGAGCACCTAACACCTGTTGCAATAACAGCTCCGACCAACTGGTTTGGCCGAGTCCGGGGCCGATAGCCAATACGGTCGCGCGCTGAATAGCCGGTGCAAGCTCTAAACCAGAATTTACGCCTAAGGCCATGACCTCTGGGCGGCGTGTTAATAGGGCTGGCACGTGTTCAGGTCGTGTCGCACAGCTAACTAAGCCCGCTCCAATGCGCCCCGCCGCTTCGACCGCCATCATGGCAGCACCGCCAAAACCCGATTCACCGCCAATAACTAACACATGGCCAAAATTACCTTTGTGAGCATTACCGCGACGCGGTGCTAAGCCTCGCTTTTCGTCATTTAAACGAGCCCAACTAATTCGTTCCGCATCAGCAACAGTTTTCGTGTGCGCACTATCAACAACCGACAATTCGGCCAACTCAAGTGCGCCACAAACGTCAGGGCCGGAGGCCGTTAGTAAACCGCGCTTAACACCAATAAACGTAACGGTGACATCGGCATTCACGACAGGACCATAAACGACACCCGAATCGGCATTCAAACCCGAAGGTACATCTAAGGCAAAAACTGGCACATCAGCGCAATTAATTGCAGCTATAGCCTGTGCAAACTCATCACGTGGCTCACTGCTTAGTCCTGTGCCCAATAAACCGTCGACCAGCACATCGCCGTTGAGATCACTCGCTGGGCTCAAACGCTCAATCGAAATACCGGTTTGCACGGCCATATTTAGAGCTTTTTGCGCGGCCAACGTTTGCTTGGTTAAATCGCCAACCGTAAAAACACGCACCCGAATACCACACTCAAATGCCAATGCCGCTAAAATAAATGCATCACCGCCGTTGTTACCAGGGCCGGCGATAACAGTAAGCTTTCTGGCATCGACCCAGTGGTGCTGCAATACCGACAAAGCCGACGTTGCCGCTTCATGCATCAAAATAAAACCATCATCCCCCTGAGCTGCTATCGTCAGGCGATCCAACTCACGGATTTGCGCCACACTGAACAACTGCGCGGGCAAGTGGTCTTTGGCTGAAAACGGTCGGTTCATCGCAAGGTGTCTGCCATAGTAAGTCGAGGATACTGAGACAATGAAAGTCTCTGAATGTGGTACATTGGACGAAATTATATAGGAAGCCGCCGCTAAGTCCCACGCCATAAGGAGTTAATGGCAACGACAGCTTCTTTCGACGTGAATCAAACTGCATGAATCAAACCGCCACCACACCCTTAACCGCCGAACAGTTAACGCGTTTACGTGACGATATTCGCCTGTGGGCCAGTGAACTTGGCTTTCAGCAAGCTGGGATAGCAGGCGTGGAGCTAGGCAAGCATGAAGACTTATTGCAGCATTGGCTTGAACAAGGCTACCACGGAGAGATGGACTACATGACCAGCCACGGGAATATGCGCTCACGCCCAGCGGAGCTATTACCCGGAACGCTGAGTGTCATCAGTGTGCGCATGGATTACCTGCCCCCTGACGGCAATATGCGCGAGCAGCTAGGCGACCCGAATAAAGCCTATGTATCGCGTTATGCTCTGGGGCGTGACTATCACAAACTGATTCGCAAACGCTTAACGGAACTGGGCAAACGCATTGAACAAGCCGCCGGCCAACTTGGCTTTAGAGCCTTTGTTGATAGCGCACCCGTTCTCGAACGGGCGTTAGCAGAACAAGCGGGGCTAGGCTGGATTGGCAAAAATACCATGCTGATTAACCGCAAAGCTGGATCGTATTTTTTCTTAGGTGAAATCCTCACTGACCTGCCGTTACCGGCGGATAATAATCCAGAATCCGACCACTGCGGACGCTGCACCTCCTGCTTAGACATCTGCCCCACCCAAGCTTTTGTGGGTGCGCACGTACTCGATGCTCGACGCTGCATCTCCTACCTTACTATTGAGCTCAATGGTCCGATTCCCGAAGGCCTGAGAACTGGCATGGGCAACCGCATTTTCGGCTGCGACGACTGCCAAATTGGTTGCCCGTGGAACCGCTTTAGCAAAGCCACCAGCGAAACCGACTTCACTCCCCGCCATCAACTCGACAAAGCCACCTTGCTGGAGTTGTGGGCATGGGACGAAGCTGAGTTTTTAAGCAAAACGGAAGGCATGCCAATACGCCGCACAGGCTATGAAAACTGGCGGCGTAACATCGCCGTGGCCTTAGGGAATGCGCCAAAGAGTATCGAAATTGAACAAGCCCTGCGGGCTAGGCTGGGGGAGTCTGCATTGGTGGATGAGCATATTGAATGGGCGTTAAGGCAAGGTTAAGTTGTAGAACACTGGATTCGAATTGCTTTGTGTTTGTAGGAGGGAGTCAACGAACGCTTTTTGTTCGTACTCCCGATAGTGGCTTTTCATTGTAATTCGGCACTGCTCGCTAGCGCTCCCTGAGTACCTCCTACAAAAACATACCTTTCAATTTAATGCAGCGTTGCGGATATCAATTGGTGGCTTTTGTTTCCCGCTTGAGGATAAGGCCGTAAACCGAGCCAGCAGCTACCAACCTACACCGCCAAAAAATGCTGACGATAATGCTGCATCTCAGCAATCGACTCACGAATATCATCCAATGCCTGATGCGTGCCCTTTTTCTCGAACGACGATACCACCGCTGGCTTCCAACGCTTGGCCAGTTCTTTCAGGGTGCTAACGTCGACATTGCGGTAGTGCATAAATGCTTCTAATTCGGGCATATATTTCACTAAGAAACGACGATCTTGGTGAATGCTGTTGCCACACAAAGGCGATGCGCCAGCTTTTACATGTTCGCGTAAAAACTCTAACGTGGCCAATTCTGCAGCGCGGGCGTTGGTTTTGCTATCACGTACGCGCTGGGTTAGCCCTGAGTTGCCATGAGTGCGAGTGTTCCACTCATCCATACCATCCAGCAGGATATCTGGCTGATGAACCGCGAATACTGGGCCTTCGGCGATTATGTTGAGATCGCCATCGGTGACTATGGTAGCAATTTCGATAATGACGTCACGCTCTGGCTCTAGGCCGGTCATTTCTAGATCCATCCACACTAGGTTGTCGCTTTGGCTCATAACGGTTACTCATTGGGAAATATGAGCAGTCTAGCAACTTGTGTAATGCACGGCCAACGCGGACAATGGCAAACGTCTTAAATCCGGTAACGCATTCGCATGTCAAAACGCAAACTGAATAAGCGCCAAGCTTGGCGTGTCGAGAAAATTCAGCAAGAAAAAGCCAAACGCGCCACGCAAAAAGAAGATGTCATTGCGGAGCAGTTGACTGCCGGAGAATTGGGCGACGAATCCGAAGGCCAAGTGATGGCGCATTTTGGTAGCCAAGTCGAGGTCGAAGATAAGCAATCTCAAGACCGTTACCGCTGTTTTTTACGCGCCAACCTCGGTTCACTGGTAACCGGTGATCGTGTGGTCTTCCGCCCCGGCGCCGATAACCAAGGCGTTAAAACCGGTGTGGTCGAAATGGTATTACCGCGCACAACAGAGTTATCACGCCCAAACCCCTACAACGAAATCAAACCCGTTGCCGCCAATATCGACTTCATTGTCTTGGTGGTCGCGCCTGAGCCGGAAGCTCATGCGAATTTGATCGACCGCTATTTGGTGGCCGCCGAAAACTGTGAAATTGAACCGATAATCCTGTTCAACAAAATCGATTTATTAACCGAAGAAACGCGCCCACGTTATGCGTCTTTGCTCGCTAGCTATGAAAAGTTAGGCTATCGCACGCTGCGTGTGTGCAGTCACGATGACAGTAGTTTGGGCGAACTTAAAGAGTTCTTAAACGGACGTATTAGTGTGTTCGTTGGCCAATCGGGGGTTGGTAAATCGTCGCTGATTGGAACATTGTTACCCGGCGAAGAACTGCGCGTTGGTGCGCTGTCAGAAAACACTCGCAAGGGTAAACATACGACCACCACAGCGCGTCTGTATCACTTCCCCGCAGGTGGTGATTTGATCGACTCACCAGGAATTCGTGAGTTCGGTTTGTGGCATATGTCACCCGAAGAAGTGCTGTATGGCTTTCGCGAAATTCGCCCTGAAGCCGGTTATTGCAAGTTCCGCGATTGCAAACACGAAAAAGAACCGGGTTGCGCTATGCTCGGAGCTTTAAAAGCCGGACGTATTAGCGAAGCTCGCTTCCAAAGCTACCGACGTATTTTGCAAACTCTAACCGAGCTTTAAACAAGCGCGAGAAGTGTCGCCAACAAAAAAGGGAGCCTAGCTCCCTTTTTTGTTACTCTTTAACGGCATAAATAACTCACCAAAACACTTCACCTTTGTTCGGTGGGTTATCGTAGCTATTGTCTACTCGCTCGCGCTCTTGTTGCAATTTTTCCAGCAAACTCCCCGTTTTGTTTAACACTGGCTTACGCGCATCCGTTGATGGTGGCGGCCCATCGTTGATAAATTCAACTTCTGTTTTAGTACCCGAACGCTCAAGCACGTTGTGCTCTGATATACGGTTAAGCATCACAATGGCGATTCGCCGATTCACCGAGGCCGAAGGATCATCGGGAATCAAAGGAGCGGTATCGCCCATGCCGATTACTTGGGCAATTTGTTCTTTTGGCACACCGGCTTCCATCAGCGCTCGTCGTGCAGCATCGGCACGCAAAGACGATAGCCCCCAGTTCAAATCATCCTCATCTCGCTGACCGCCCAAACGCGACGAATCAGTATGGCCAGTAATGGATAAACGATGATCTAAGGTGGCCAGCATGGGGGCCATTTCCCAGAGGATATCTTCAGAATAATATTTTAAATTGGCGCTGCCAGGATCAAACATAGGTCGGTTCGTTTGATCAACAATTTGTAGACGTAGACCTTCCGTAGTGATGTCTAACAGCAACTGATTTTTAAATGGACTCAGCGTCGGGCTTGCATCAATACGCTGTTCTATTTTCACTTTCAGTTCTTCTAAGCGTTTTTGTTCAATCGCATCGGCGAGACTTTCGATCTCATCTGCTTGCAGTATTTTTTCAGGATCGATGGACTCAGAAACCGCAATATTATCGGCTTGGGAAGGTGAACCACCGAGATCAATCACGTATTTAGAGGGGACTTTATTACCTTCTTCAAACGCTAATGGATCTTGAAAATAACCTGATATCGCTGCCCGCTCTTGCTCATTCGACGAGTTAATAACCCACAACACCAAAAACAGCGCCATCATGGCCAAAGCAAAATCGGCCATGGCAACTTTCCATGCCCCACCGTGCTCTTCGTGCTTACCTTTTTTATAACGGCGAACGATTATATTTTGATGGGGGCTAAGATTTTCCATTAGCGTCCACGCACTTTACTTTCTACTTCTTCGAAACTCGGGCGGCCATGAGTGAAGAGCGACTTTCGACCAAACTCAACCGCAAGCTGCGGCGGCAATCCATTAAGTGAAGCTATAATGCACGCTCGGGTCGCTTCATAGAGCTTAATTTCATCTTCGGCGAGATGTCTCATGGTTGCCGATATCGGGCCGACCATACCGTAGGCGAGAAATACACCGCTAAAAGTTCCAACCAGTGCTGCCGCAACGTGACCACCAATTTCACTCACTTCGCCGCCAATCGCGCCCATAGTAATAACGATACCTAGCACCGCAGCGACAATACCAAAACCTGGCAAAGCATCAGCGACTTTACCCACGGCCATTCCTGGTTGCTCTAGCTCATGCAGGCGTGCCTCGATTTCTTGATCCATCAAGGACTCAAGCTCAAATGAGGTCAAATTACCTGCGGCAATAATACGGAAATAATCGGCTATAAAATTCGATAGTTCTTGATTACCTTGGATGGCCGGATAGCGCGAGAACACGGCACTGGAGGATGGGCTTTCAACGTCGCTCTCAATCGCCATAATACCTTCGCGGCGAGCCTTATTAAGGATATCGTAAATTAAGCCGAGCACATCCATGTACATAGCTTTATTCACACGGCTACCCATGATGACCTGAGGCATCATACGGAAGCATTCCAAAATCACATGCAGTGGATTCGACAAAACAAATGCACCGAATGCCGCACCACAAATAATCAGGATTTCAAAAGGTTGCCACAGCGCCATCAACTGACCATGTGACATCACAAAGCCATAAAGCACACTGCCGAACACAATCAACAGTCCCACAATAAACAGCATTCAATAGGATCCTTGCAGCAAAATCTGACAATATAGAAACGTTTAGTAACACCAGTGACGAAATTGTCACACATCCGTCCAAGCAAAATTCATAAGCCGACTATAGTAAGTAAAGGTCACAAATAGCAGTTGCACAAACTTGGACATGACACAGACTACCTTTACGCACCCTAGCGCCGGTCAATGGGAAGAAGTTCTCGCTTTTACGGACTTTCCGATCTTGCAGGAAACGCGCGAACAGCTGCGCCTGCATCTGAAAAATCCACAAGTGAGCTTTGATGATTTGATCCTCGTCGTGGATCGAGACCCTGCGTTGTGCTGGCACCTATTGCAGGTCGCCACCCAACAAAATCCAGATTGCAGAGATCAGTTGTCTGGGGCCTTGAGCTGCCTATCACTATTGGGTATGCAGGAACTTGTGCGGCTGGTGAAACACTTGAAAGTCGTTGCCCCTAACAGCGAAGACGAAGGGGATCGTCTATATCGGCAGGCGTTAACCACCGCCTGTCTTGCAGGGAATCTTGCTGCGCAATGGGCAAAAGACAAAGGCACCTGTGCCCCGGGTTATGCCCAGTGGAGTACTATGCTGGCACACTCAGTATTTTGGCCTTGGCTGCTACTGCATGGCAATGCCCGCAACTGGTTGCATTACGTGAGTACAGGATACGATTTAATACCGGCTACCGAAGTAATATTCGGGGCAGATAGCCGCAACTGGCAGCGTCTTGCTAAACGTTATCAATTACCGCGTATGGCGTTAGATTTATTCCGTCACGAAGCCTTGCCTAACGCTCATGACTGGCAATCGTTGCGCCGCCACGATCCACGCGATGACGGCAAACAGAGGGCGCTCGTCCATCAATGCCAAACACCGGTGATGACCGCTATGCTCGCAAGCTCTATGGCTTGGCATCTGCATATGGCACCTCAAGGTCGCCACACCGAACGTTGGTTGGCAATTGCAAGTCATGGCTTAGGTAAACCGCTAATACAAGTTCAACAAGACACACGCCGTGCTCAAGTAGACATCAGTCATCAACAGAACTGCGGCTTAGCAACAGGTTTATCGCTACTCGCTAGCCCACAGCCTACGAGACGCGAATATCCTATTTATGCGTTGCCATCGCTCGTTGTTCAAACACCGATAAGATCAGTGGCCTCTATGGCGATTGCAGAACCCAGAATAACCCACGTATCAACGTCGAATATTGATCCAGAAGCCAAACAACCGACGTCAACCAAGGCAATATCTGCAGTTGTACCAGAACAACCCCCAGCAAAATTACGGAAAGCAGAAGCTGCCGATCATGGCCAAGCTTTTCTGGCGAAATTAATGCGGCAGCTGCAGCAAGAGCCTAATAGCTTTGGCGATTGGCATTTGTTAATGCAGGGAGTGCTCAAGGGGATTTGTCGCGGCGTCGGCCTAGGGCATGCCTGCGTGATGTTGCTCGACCGTGATCGCCAACGCTTGCGCATGGTGTACAGCGAAAACTTTGAAGCAATGGGAGCGCTAGCTCAGGTGAGAATTCCACTGGACAGTGCGCCGCTGTTCCGCCAATTGCTGAAAAAAAATGCCTGTTTGCGTTTAACTGAATCGAATCGCGAACAATATTTAAGAGGAATGCCAACAGCCATTACCGAGCTGATTCCTTTACAAGTTTCAATCATGTCGATTTCGGCTGGCAATGCGCCTATCGGAATTGTTCTAGCTTGCAATAAACAAGGTAAAGGTATGATTAAAGCAGAGCAGTACGAGGCATTTAGGCAATTATGTACCATGACAAGTCGCAGTCTTGCGGCATTGAGTTCTAATACAAGTAAACAGATCAAACCAGAAGTAACACAAATCGTTCACTCATCCGGAACCTGACAGACGCCAGCCGCTCAGATACACTTGCGGTTTTCTGATCAGAGCGACTTACCATGCCGACATCGTCCTCTCATACCTTGCCATTATTATTAGAGCCCGAAGATCTAGCGGAATTACTGCCGCTAGATGGCGTGTTGATTATTGATCAATGCAAAGCGGAGACGTTTTTAGAGCACCACATTCCGGGTGCTATTCATCTCGACTTCACACGCTTGCAGTTAGGAATCGCACCAACGCCCGGCGCGCTGCCATCCAATGCCGATTTAACGGCAGTATTCAGTGAACTTGGACTAACGCCAGAAACTCACGTCATATGCAGCGATGATGAAGGTGGCGGTTGGGCTGGTCGCTTGATTTGGGTGTTGGATAGTATTGGCCATAAAAAATACTCCTATTTGAATGGCGGTATTGTCGCTTGGCTTGATGCTGAATTACCGACCGAATCAGGTGCCAGTACACCGACTTCATCTGAGTATGTGGTTGATCACATTGACCAGACCGTATCCATCACCAAAGAGCAGATTAAAGCCGCTTTAGGCTCATCTAAATTTGCCATTTGGGATGCACGCTCACCGGCAGAATACTCTGGCGAAAAAGCTATTTCACCGCGTGGAGGCCATATTCCTAGTGCTGTGAATTACGAGTGGACATTGGGTATGGATAAATCCCGCGCACTCCGTATCAAAGAGCTGAACACATTTAAAACTCAGTTGGCAGAAATGGGATTGGATAAAACCAAGACCATTGCCACCCACTGCCAAACGCATCATCGCTCCGGCTTTACTTATCTAGTCGGGAAAATTTTAGGTCTGACTATGCGCGCCTATGCGGGCTCATGGGCTGAATGGGGAAGTGATACTACGACCCCAGTGACCACTGGCAAAAAGCCATAAGGACTTATCTGTGAATACCGACAAATTATTTATCGCGACCCAACATTTGCTGCCACAGCACATACTCTCTCGCTGCGTCGGCTGGCTTGCCGGTTGTGAAGTGAGCTGGATTAAAAACCCATTAATTCGTGCATTTATTAAGCAATACGATGTAAATATGGCTGAAGCAAAACGCCAGACCGCGGAAGAGTTTAGCTGCTTCAACGACTTTTTTACTCGCGAATTACTCACCGGCGCGCGTACTGTTGCACTAGAAGACAACGTCATCACCTCCCCTGCCGACGGTGCCGTATCTCAATTAGGTCCGATTAAAGCCGGGCGTGTATTTCAAGCTAAAGGCCAAGATTACTCGCTAGTGGAGTTGCTTGGTGGCGATGAAGAACGCGCGCAACCCTTTCAAGAGGGTGAGTTCGCAACCATTTATTTATCACCAAAGGATTATCATCGCGTACATATGCCGATCACCGGCACTCTGCGAGAAATGATTTATGTACCGGGGGATTTATTCTCGGTAAACCAGACAACGGCTGAAAACGTACCACGTTTATTTGCCCGCAACGAGCGCGTTGTCGCGATTTTCGATACCGCCCGCGGCCCCATGGCTATGGTATTAGTCGGCGCTATGATTGTGGCGGCGATTGAAACCATATGGCACGGCTTGGTCACTCCGCCAAAGCGCGAAAAACGTGTAGCTCGCTACGGTATTCCAGAAAACATTACCATTGAAAAAGGTGATGAAATGGGACGCTTCCTATTGGGTTCAACTGTAATTTTATGCTTCCCGAAAGATACCATGCATTGGTTGGAAACTCAGACAGCAGGTACTCCGCTACGTATGGGTGAAGCCATCGCCATGACGATGGAATAACGTCGTGATTCGGCAGTTAGGCACAAACAAACTGCCAACATTGAACCTGCTGCGCACGTTTGAAGCAGCAGGAAAACATCTGAGTTTCAAACTTGCAGCTGAAGAATTGTGCGTTACGCCATCAGCGGTTAGCCAACAAATTCAGTTACTAGAATCTCAATTAGGCGTAGCGTTATTCGAACGTAAAAATAGATCACTATTATTTACCTCAGCGGGTGCAGAATATTGGAAAAACGTTAATCAACAATTGAATAACTTGCGAGATGCAACCACTCAATTACGCCAGCAACACGGAGTGCAGAGGCTAACCGTTAGCGTCATGCCCCCAGTTGCACATCAGGTCGTTTTTCCCAATTTAAATGATTTCAAACAACAGCATCCAGACTTAGAACTTCATATCGAAACGGGATTAAGCTATGCCGATTTACAACAAGGTACTGCGGATATCGCTATACGCTATGGCATTCCACCATGGCATGAACTTGAACATGAAAAATTACTCGATGTTTGTATACAGGTAGTGTGTCCTCCCGGATTTACCCAACGCTATCAATTAACGCAAAATTCCAAAAATATTTGCGATGTTCCACGTGTAGAAATGACTGGCCGCCCAAAAAGTTGGGAGCGCTGGTTCGAACAGTCTGGTAGCCAGAACGATGAGAATAATAGTTTTACCGGCGCTGTATTTTACGTTGACGATTATCCTGCTGCGATTCAAGCGGCCGAATCACTCGGTGCCGCTTTAGCACTCTCCCCCATAGAAAACAACCTTATTAAATCTGGACGTTTAGAGGCGCCCTATCCACCGATAGGACCTTTAGAGGAGGCCATCTACGCGGTGTATTCTCCAGCAAGGAAATTTGATCCAACCGTTCGAAGCTTTATTGACTGGTTGAAGGTGAAACTGGCTCAACTCTAGCAGCAGATTTGAATTCAAGTAAGCACAGCTAATCTGATTCGACGCTTTTTATCGTTTGTCGGCGAGTTTAAGGCTTTCTATAGTGACGTATCACTATAAGAGGCCATCACATGAGTAAAATCATTTCGCTCTCGTCTGGCGATTCACCAGACAAGCACATCGCCCAATCTTTTTTTCACCATAAACAAACAGAACTTGATGAGCTTTTTGATACCTTGTGCTGTCCTGAGGATGCGCAACTACAAGGAGTTACTCACGGCACCTTATTCGCCATCAAAGGTTTTAATGCGTTGCCACGCACAGCTCATGCCATTGTTTATCGTCTGCTAAGCACCTGGATTAATCCTTGGAAAGGCAAAAAATTCGATGCCCTGCAAGGCGCCAATATTTTACTTTCAAAAAAGGGTTCAACCGCCTTTGGGTATTACCATGTAGCCCAAACGAAAGACGACAAAGGACGGCCTTTCATTAGCCTAAATTATGACCACAAACGTAATATGGCTTTACTTAAATGTATACGCGGTGAAGCTAGATTATTGCGAGAAGGTACTTGGCTTGCCCGCATGCGTTTAAAATCACGCAAAGGCCTTTCGACTTTGCTGTATTTTACGCTGGAAGAAAATGCATGAAACTGAGCTATGACACCATAATTATTGGTAGTGGTTTCGGCGGCTCTGTTGCCGCGAGTACACTATCGAGTGCTGGACAAAACGTTCTGTTAATTGAGCGCGGCCCTTGGCGCGATAGCGCGGCTGTCCGCGCTGCTGGAATACAAAACGCTAGCTCTTTACCTAAAGGATATTCATCTTATTTAGATCTATTGCATCGCGTTGGCTATTCAAAAATCAAGGGGACAGGAAAACGGTTAAACCGCCATGGTCTGTTTGATATTCATTTCGGCAGCGAAATGACCGTCGTTTGCTCGAATGGCGTTGGCGGCGGCAGTCATGTCTATAGTGCAATGAATACTCGCCCAGCTAATAATCAATATTGGAATCACCGCAGTAACGAATTGTCTGCCACCAGTATGGAAGAACATTATCAGTGGATGATTTCAACCATGGGAGCAAAAGAGCCTAACATCGACGATAAAATACCTAATTTTACCGGCGAGCGTTTTGCTTCGTCACCACACTTCATCGCTAACGATAAAACCGGGCAGCCTGCGATGTCGGTATCCATGATTGGCGATGCCGAAAATTATCGTGATAATAGTTTTTTCGGCAGTGAGAATGGAGCGAAAGCAACACTTGATCGAATCCTGTTGATTCCTGCAAAGGCACAAGGATTGGAGATAGCGGCATTGCATGAATGTTTAAGCATTTGGAAAACTCATGAAGGCTATCGTTTAGAGGTGATGGATCACAATGCTAAACGTATCCGACAATTTAGTGCTAAGCGCGTCATATTAGCCGCAGGTACATTGAATACCTTACGATTATTATTTCGTAGTCGCGCACTAGGCGGCCTAACAGGGCTCAAGAATCTTGGTCATGGCTTTGGTGGCAATGGTGATGTACCTGGATATTGGGCAGTCAATGAAGCCGGAACTGATTTCACCCAAGGCATCCCCTGCCATGGTCGTTTTGCATTACGCGATAGCAATGGTGATATAGAAATATTACCAGGTTTATTACCAGTCGACCTGACGAGCTATGGATTAAATGGTATCGGCAATTTACCGATGCCCAACTTTTTACGTCGACGTTTAAAACAAGACTTAGTCGTCGTTGGTATGGGTTCTGACAATGCCGATGGCGTTGTCGAGTGGCATAACGGCAAACTAAACATTCATTACATAAGGCAAAATAATCCAATATTAAAAAGTATCTGCCACCATTTTGACGAAATAGCACGCCGCAGTCAGCGACCCATTTATTATACCGAACGCCATCCACTAACTGTCCATCCACTCGGTGGTGCACGTTTATCAGCCACACCAGATGAGGGCGTTATTAATGGCAATGGTGAGGTTTGGGATAGCCCTGGTTTATTTATTGCCGATGCGAGTGCCTTGCCAGCAGCTCCCGGGACTCCACCATCAATGACAATTTCTGCATGGTCACGTCACGTAGCGCTAAAAATATTAACACAGCAAAATAACAACTCAGGAATCAATACATGAAACCCATTTTTCGTAAGCGCGTATTTACGCTAGGTCAGTTCCTAAATATGCTATTCCAAGCGATTGTACGACTGCCTATTCTTGTGGCAGCTTTAATTAAACCAAAGACTTCTCGCCAGTTACGAGAACAGGTCATGCTAGCCTGTACATCGGTAAATGATTGTCGTTATTGCGCATGGGCACACACGCACTTGGCGCTTAAAAATGGTGTCGATATTGAAGCAATGAATGCCTTACTAGCATCCTCAGACAACCCATTGGGCGGCGAACAAGAAGGAATCGCTATATTATTTGCACAGCATTTCGCGGAATTCAAAGGACGACCATCAGGCGATGCAGTAGCACGTTTGCAGTCCGTATACTCTAAGGCACAAGTAAAAGAAATATACGCTTATTTGTACGCTATTTACTTTGCCAATCTGAGCGGCAACACCTTTGACGCTTTACTGGCACGATTGCGCGGACAGAAAGTAGAAAACAGTTACATTTTCACTGAAGTTATTAGCTCTGCTTTAAGCTGGCCTATATTAGTATTTATTATGTGGCAATCAAAAAATGATCGTCGTATTGGTTTAGGCTCACTATAAGTATTTGAACAAAGCGGCTGTCGCAACTGCAGATTTAAGCTCGCGTCCAATCAAAACTCAGGACTTCTGCAATTGAACTCGCCTGCTGTTGATGCATCAGTAGGCGATCCAATCCCATTGCTACACCAGCACAACTAGGCAAGCCCGAAGCCAAAGCTGCTAATAGGTTTTCATCTAGCGGGCGCTCTAAATTGAGCGTGCCGCGCTCCCGCTCTTGCTGAAAACGCTGGCGCTGCTCGGCAGGATCAGTGAGCTCAAAATAGCCATTGGCCAGCTCAGTACCATTGAAAAATAGCTCGAAGCGTTGCGCTACAGGAACACTATCAACATTCGTCGTTATCTGCGCCAAGGCCGCTTGGGATGCGGGAAAATGATTAATAAACACAAGCATATCAGAGGGTAAAGCAGGCTCAACCTGATGACTCATGATGATATCCAGCCAGCCATCTCGGCTAAGCCCTAAATCTTGGCCCGCCAAAGAAATACCGATAGCAGCGAGTTCGCTATCAGTTGCCCTATGCACATCAATATCGACAAAGCGCCGTAGGGCTTCAGCATAACTCAGATGTAGCACTGGGAGCGTCGGCCAACGCATCTCTAACGCTTGCTGCACAATAGTAGCGACCTCAGCCATTAACTGCGAAAGACTCCAGCCAAGGCGATACCATTCCAGCATAGTAAATTCAGGATTATGTCGCTGCCCTGCCTCTCCGGCACGGAACACTTTACAGATTTGATAAATATCGCCGCTGCCCGCACATAACAGGCGTTTCATCGCGTATTCTGGGGATGTATGTAGATACCGCCGAGTATCAGTATGAACAAGATCAATACTCATCACATCGATATTAGGATCTGACACAGGTGCCTGACCTAAAATCGGCGTATCAACTTCTAAGACGCCTTGTTCGGCAAAATATCGACGAATCGTCTGGTAGAGTGACTGACGCGCTAACAGCGCTGTACGCGAAGCGGATGGCTGCCAGAGCGTCATCTTAATCGATATCCTGTAATTAAGCGCGGCTCACGTATTCGCCGGAGCGAGTATCAATACGTAGCATTTCACCAATATTAATAAATAAGGGCACCTTAACAACGGCACCGGTTGAAAGTGTCGCTGGCTTGTAGACACCTTGTACTGTATCGCCTTTAACACCTGGGTCGGTTTCTGTTACCTCTAGCTCAATAAAATTTGGTGGTGCCACGGTCAAAATCGCACCGTTGTATAAGACAACAACGTATTTTTCTTGTTCTTTCAACCACTTAATCGTATCACCTACGGCTTCAGCCGATGCGCCATGTTGCTCGAACGAACCATCCGTCGCCATAAAGTGCCAGAACTCGCCATCGTTATAGAGATATTCCATATCCAACTCGATAACATCTGCGCCTTCCAACGAATCACCCGACTTGAACGTCTTATCAAGGGTACGGCCAGTGCGCAAATTACGCAGCTTCACTCGATTGAAGGCCTGTCCCTTGCCTGGCTTCACATAATCGTTCTCGATAATCGAACAGGGCTCGTTGTCTAACATGACTTTAAGACCTGATTTGAATTCGTTGGTAGAATAATTTGCCATGTCGATATCCAATCACTTTCTTTAGGAATATAAAATAAGGTGCGTATCATAACGCGAACTGACGCTTCAATCGAACCGAGGGACTGGCGCCAGATACTTTCCAGCTCAATTCGGGACCTCAATGAACTGCTAGACCGCCTGAATCTGAGCCCTGAGGACCTGCCAGCACAGCAACGAGCGGCACTCGACTTCCCGATATTAGTGCCCGAGCCTTTTCTTCAACAAATGAAGCTTGGCGATCCCAATGATCCACTGCTGCTACAAGTGCTACCACGCGCAGCAGAAACTGAACTCGTTAATGGGTACATCACCGACCCGCTGGCGGAAAAACACGCCAACGTGAATCGCGGCATCATTCACAAGTATCATGGCCGCGTGCTTCTTCTCGCAGCCTCTGGCTGTGCGGTCAACTGTCGTTATTGTTTTCGTCGCCACTTCGCCTACGAAGATAATCGTATTAGCCGCGAAGAATGGAAAGAAGCACTAGACTATGTGCGACAAAACAAAAGCATTACCGAAGTTATTTTAAGTGGCGGGGATCCGCTAATGCTACGAGATTCAGCGTTATTCGAATTAATTGTCGAAATAGAAAATATTCCTCACGTAAAACGCCTGCGCATTCATTCTCGTCTACCAGTTGTTATCCCTCAGCGCTTAACGGCAGAATTGATAAGGCGTTTAGGTGATTCTCGATTAAGCACCTCAGTAGTAATGCATATCAATCACCCAAGTGAGCTGTCTGAATTACATCGCGATCGGTTCAAAGAATTACGACTTGCAGGCGTACTGATTCTCAATCAAGCCGTTTTACTACGAAATATTAACGATAAACTCATAGTTCTTTCTGATTTAAGTGAGCTACTGTTTGAATTTAATGTCGTACCTTATTACCTTCACTTGCTTGACCCAGTAAAAGGGGCGCACCATTTTGACGTTCCAGAGCATGAAGCTCAGCAGTTATATCGAGAACTGCTAGCACGACTGCCCGGATATTTGGTACCCAAGCTAGTCAGAGAGTTATCCGGAAAGGCCAACAAGTCACCAATATGTCCGCCATAACAGGCCAATATTGGGGGGTCGGTCACACCTTCTTTCTGTGCAATGTTCCATTTACTGTAAATACGCGTTTAAATTGCGTTGCTGGGGTGGAAAAATCACGCCATCGGGTCTATACAGAACTATCAATAGTATTTTTTATTAGCAGGAACGCATGGAAAGCCCGAATACGCCGATAAAACTACATATACCGACAACAACTATCAGCCAACTGACATTTTGCTCAGCAACAGCTGACGGTGTATCTAAGTGGGCCAAAGAATTACCTATGGCCAATACAGGAGAAGCGTCACGTCGGTTGTATCTGGCCATACGCGAATTAAATCAATTCGACGTGGCTCCGGCACTCCGTTATCAAATTTTAGAAATAGTACGCCCGTACATATATTCAGTTTGTGAGTTACTTAATAAGCATTTTTTACAGTCTTCTATTTCGTTAAATGACAAGCAGTTGAAAATTGCGAATTTAAGTCAGGCACTGCAAGGCCACTTGGCAACTGGTTATAAAATGGTTGTAGCACATAGTCTTACCAGACTAGCGCCAACCGAAAAGCCGAATAAAGTTGTAACTCAGGCAATTCATCGCGCTATTACCGACACAAGCCAAACCATTCTTCGCGCATTTCAACTTTATTGTCAGCCCCCTGAACGAGCGTGGCTGGAGATAAATCAGCTGTATTTATTAGCTGAAATGCACAAGCTTGCGGATTACCGCATGGACAACCCAGAAACGCGCTTTTTATCAGAATCATCCATTAAAGATGTATTCATGCGCGCTCACTTGCTCGGAACGGCAAAACCAAACAACTTGCGCCAGCAAGATCTCGCATTGCTCTATGATGCAAGCGAGTTGTGGGCTGAGCACGTTGATTTAACAGCAGCTGACGATGAAAGTGCTTTATTTATCATTAACTTACATCGTGATCGTCCAGGCCAGTACCGTCAGCATTTACGCGATGCGCAAAAGCCGTCCTACCGCAGCTTAAACACGACACAACTGGTTCAAGCATTAAAATATTGGGCAGCCAACCCTAACGATAAACACACGATTACTATCCCAGGGAAGCTCAGCGATACCTTGCTGTCCCATGCAATCCAGTCTTGGGGAATTCATTGGCAACGGTCTTTCCGTAGAGCGTCATCGCAAGGCAACCTGAGGCTGTGTATAGGTTTGTCTGCACTGCATTACTTTACCGCTGGGCAGCGTGAGTTCGAACAACTGATCCTAACCATGAAACCAAGCGCTATGGATGGTGATAGCGGGATCAACACTGTTGATACTGGCCGACCTGTGCAAGATGATGTTTGGGCTGATGCGTTTGATGCCGGCAGTGTACGCATGCCAGAAAATGCGGGAATGAGTTTAGATGCTATTGAATTTATCAATAAGCATAAAGGTGAACAAGCCAGTGTATCTGCACCAGTTCCCGGTAAGTATCACGCCCATGAAGTTGATTTGGTTAACACTAGCCCTGGCGGGTACTGCTTACATTGGCATGGTGATATTCCAGCCAGCATCCAAGCGGGTGAGCTTATCGGCATCCAAGAAAACGGCGTAAGGCTATGGTCTGTTGGCATTATTCGTTGGATTCGTCACTTACGCGATCAAGGCACCCAGTTAGGTGTTGAACTACTGGCACCTAAAGCAGAGGTCGGTGTTGCACGCTTACTGCAAAAAACCGGCTCTAATGGCCCGCGTATGCGCGCTCTAGTATTACCCGAAATTAAAGCGATCGCCCAACCGGCAACACTGCTGTTGCCTCGAATTCCATTTCGCACAGGAAATAAAATCGAGTTATTGCACACCGAAATGAGCGGTCGTTTTCAACTGACCCGCCGCTTAGCTTCGACCAGTAGTTTTAGCCAATTTCAGTTCCGTTCAGTGGGTGTGGGAAAATCGGATACAGGTGATTTTGGTCAAGCGGGTTCAGAATTGATCGAGGACGATTTCGACTCGATTTGGAATAAACTCTAATAAATAGCCTCTCATTGGAGAGGTTTTGTAATTCTAATTTGCCTACTGACCATTTTTGTCAATTTCAGACATTTTATTTTTCTGGTCGAGCTCTATAATTGGCGTTTTAGAATTCTGAGGTTTTCATGGCACTAAGTCGCGACACACTGCATTTGTTGCTACTAACCAACACGCAAAATGATGCTGAAAGTTTGGTTAGTTTGATCCGCAACAGCGGCAGTGCCACCCGTGCTCAAAGCATTACCTCTCTCGCTGATTTTGCTGGAATGATTCAGGAAAAAAACTGGGATATCGTTGTCGCAGAGCCAAGTGCTTGCGGTATCACCTATGAAGAATTATTGACCCAGATTCAGCGCCTGAACAAAGATCTACCGCTCATTTTGATTCCTCGTGATGCCGATCCGATGCAATTAGAAACAGCCTTACAACGCGGTGCAGCGGCGGTCGTGCCGTTTGAAGAAAGTAATATCATCATGCTATCGATTCAACGCGAGCTTAATAATTTGATGTGTCGTCGCGACTTACGCATCCTTCAGGTGCGCTTACGCGAAACAGAAAAACGCTGCAGAAACCTGCTCGAAAGTTCGAAAGATGCCATCGCCTATGTGTACGACGGCATGCATGTCTACGCTAACACAGCCTATCTAGAGTTATTTGGCTATGACTCTGTCGAAGAGCTGGAAGGCATGCCCATTATGGACATGGTTGCAGGCAATGAACAAAAGACCTTCAAAAGCTTCTTAAAAAGTTATCAGACCGATCCGCTAAACAACAGCGAGCTACACACTACTGGTATTGACCCTAACGGGCTAGAGTTCCCTATGGGAATGACATTCAGTGCGGCAATGTATGCCGACGAAATGTGCACTCAGGTCCTTATTCAACAAGAAGAAAAACACGAAGTACTCGAAGCGGAAATTGATGAGCTGCGCATCCGCGACATAATGACAGGTCTATATAATAAGCCTCATTTTGCCGATAGATTAGCCTCAGTAATCGACCGCGCCGTCATGCTCAATGAAAGCAGTGCTCTGCTTTACATTAATGTCGACGGCTTTGGACGAGTGAAGCGTGATATTGGTATTCAACATTCTGATGATGTCGTATGCGCGGTTGCTAACTGCTTAAAGGAATATATGACCGACGATGATGTCGTCGCTCGCATTGGAGAGGACGTATTCGGTTGGTTAACGCCCATATCAAATCCAGAAGCTGCGCAAAAACTGTCGCAGGAACTATGTCACGCCATTGCAGAACGGCTAATCGAAGTCGACAACCGAACAGTCCAAGTCACCACCAGCATCGGTATCACACTGATTAACAGCAATAGCCCTAGTCCTGAAGACGCCCTGCAACAAGCACACGTTGCGGCGGATGCCGTGCGCCAGCAAGCAGGACACGAACACGGCAATGGGGTTAGCTTGTTCATGTTACGTGAAGATGTGACCCCAGCCGGACCTCCACAGTTAGAGCAACAGTTAGCTTCGGCTCTAAAAGCAAACCACCTGCGCTTATTGTTCCAGCCACTGATTAGCTTACGTGGTGAAGACCTTGAGCACTATGAAGCTTTGCTGCGCTTACCGACTAATTCCGGTGAGGATATTTCAGCAGGCGAGTTCCTCAACACACCACACATCAGTGATGAACTAAAACGTAAAATCGACCGTTGGGTCATTATTCACACCACAAAATTACTCTCCGAGCATCATCGCAAAGGGCATAAAACCCGAGTATTTATCAATATATCCGCAGCATCATTGCGTGATGATACTTTGGCTAACTGGATAGTCGTGGCGATGAAAGCCGCAGGTTTGGCTTCTGGATCCGTCATATTCCAATTCAATGAGGATGATGCTGGCCAGCACTTAGCCCAAGCGAAACGCTTCGCTTACGGCGTACGTCGCCACGGCATGCTGACTGCGATTAGTCGCTTTGGTTGCGCTTTAGTACCAATGCAAACTCTTGAGCATATCGACGTTGATTATGTAAAAGTCGATGGTTCCTTCACTCAAGAGTTAGCGCAAAATTCAGGCGCACAAAAACAACTTAAAGCACTGCTAGCGGACATTCACTCTGCCGGAAAGATCAGCATTGTGCCGCTCGTCGAAAGCGCAGCATCAGTTTCATCCATCTGGCAGATGGGTGTGCATTTCATTCAGGGATTCTACGTACAAGGTCCGCAAGCAGGGATGACGTACGACTTCAGTGATGAGGCTTCAACAGCCGAATAGAGAATAATGACTAAGCCTCTGACTACAGAAGCTTAGTCATTGAGTGATCAATTAATATCGCGGTCGTGATAACCCAACAGGTATAAAATCCCGTCTAGGCCCAAGGTAGAAATTGCATGTTTAGCATTTTCACGTACAAGAGGCTTAGCACGGAATGCAATACCCAAACCGGCAATACTAAGCATTGGCAAATCATTAGCACCATCACCAACGGCAATCGTCTGCTCTAAGCGGATTCCTTCACGTTCGGCCAGCTCGCGCAGTAGCTCAGCTTTGCGCTGACCGTCGACAACGCGTCCAGTGACTCGCCCAGTGACAACATTACCTTCCATTTCCAGCTCGTTGGCAAAGACGTAATCAATACCTAATTTTTGCTGTAAATAGTGGCCAAAATAGTTGAATCCGCCCGATAAAATCGCAGTTTTATAACCTAAGGCTTTTAAGTTACTGATCAAACGCTCAGCACCTTCGGTCACCGGTAAACGCTCAGCAATACCTTGCAAAACGTCGCCACTCAAACCTTTCAGCAATGCAACACGCTGCTGAAAGCTCTCGGTGAAATCTAACTCGCCTTGCATCGCCCGTTCAGTGATCGCCGCTACTTGCTCACCAACACCCGCGGCATGTGCTAATTCGTCGATCACCTCGGTTTCGATCAGCGTTGAGTCCATGTCGAAACACACCAAACGGCGGGTACGACGATAAACATCATCTTCTTGGAAGGCGATATCAACACCAAGGTCATTGGCAACTTCTAGAAATTGCGCGCGCATGGCTTTCTGATCTGCGACACCACGCACTGAGAACTCAACGCATGCCCGAGTCGTTTCAGAACGCTTATCTAATGGAACACGCCCAGACAAACGATTGATTTGATCAATGTTTAAACCATGTTCAGCAACAATTGCGGTAATACGCGAAATGGCTTCAGCTTCGATAGCACGGGCGAGCAAGGTAATAATATGACGCGCCTTACCTTGGCCAGATACCCATTGATCGTAACTTTCGGGGGTTACTGGTGCAAAGCTAACGTCTAACCCTAGCTCGTGCACCTTAAACAATACATCCTTCAACACCGGTGCTGATTCAGCCCGGGAAGGGATGGCGGCCAAAATACCGAGCGACAAGGTGTCGTGGATTTCGGCCTGACCAATATCGAGAATCGTTACATCATACTGCGCCAATATGGCACTGATGCTTGAGGTTAACCCGGGCTTATCGGCCCCAGTCACACGGATTAGAACCAATTCCGTCACGGACTTCACCTGTATCAATCTCGATTGTTAACTATTACAGCTTGTTGGCATCTGCTTTTGCAGCGGCCACTACGGCACGCAAATCTTCGATCAGCTCTACTGTCTCATGCACAGACAGAGCACGTACACGATCAAGGCTCATCAGGAACAGGCCTTTTTCCAGTTGCTGAAGTTTATCTTGAAGAGACTGCTTCACATCACTCATGGTGTTTCCCCATACAAATTAACCGTTTATATCGTGTAACACCGCTCAAGTTTGCCCGTTGGGCGCTGGCGTTACTGCAGGCGGCGCATATAATACCATTAAAGTTATGGAAATCTTCGATTCTTTAGGTCGTATCATGCTGTTAAGACGCTTACGTCAACAAAAACTGAACACCAGTCAGATTATCGGCCTCACTGCAGCCTTAATGATCTTAGTTACCGGCTTACTCGTCAGTGTGCTGACATACAGCCACTTGAGTACGCAGCTGCGGAATAGCAGTATTGAAGACAGCACAAGGCAACTAAGACAACTCAGCGTCGCCTTGACGCCGAGCCTGTTACGTCAAGACCGTATTAGTTTGAATTTGACTCTAAATGACTGGGACAGTGGCAATGCAATTGATGGCATTCGTGTTTTAGATACAGAGCAACAAATTCTCGCCGAACGCGGACAAGAGCAAACAGGCAGTCAAAAAATATCCGTTCCGGTTCTGCAAGATGCAAAAAACATTGGTTTGATTATTAGCTTTGCTAACACAGCTACCGCAACTCAACTTTCGCAACGTTACTTTTCGATTGGCTTAATCGCTAGCAGTGTACTGGCTTTGCTTGGCGCACTCATCGCCTATCAATTTGGCGAAAGACACTCGTATTACACGCGCCGCTTGCAGCAACAGATGTTGCTCTGGCAACAAGGTGAAGATCTAGCGCTACCGGCTAAACCCAGCGACGCCGATAACTTAGCCTTACATCTAACTCTAGAAAAAATCGCACGCCGCGAGAGCCAAAAGCGCGCAATGAATATCGCACTCGGTCAGTTCATGTCGAACAGCGACTCCCCTTATCCCGACCCACTTAAATATTATGATGCCGCACTATTATTTATTGAGATCCAAGATCTCGAGATTCTGCAGAATCGCCTGAGTGCCGCTGAATTAACCCAAACACTTAACCAGTACCACCGACTGCTCAGCCAGGCCGCGAAGCTATATAACGGCAAGGTGGATCGCTACCTTGGCGATGGCGTGGTAATGATGTTTGGTATACCCAATAACGATCGCAATGCGTCGCTACATTGTTTATATGCTGCGCGCTTATTTTCTGGTTTGGTCAATTATTTACGCGAGCATGATAGCCCTCTACTAGCGCTTGAATTCCATATCGCTGCACATTGGGGGCCGGTATTAATGGCACCGCTACAAGAAGATAACCACACCCAATGCAACTTAATTGGCGATACCGTGCACTGGGCATCGCATCTCGCCAACCAAAGCGAAGAAAATCGAATTCTGGTAAGTCATACTTTGGTCGAACACATTGATGACGAACTCTGTATTGAATGGCATGAAGGGCCGCTAGTGTCCGACCTACATGGTCGTGAACAAATCACCTATTGGCTGAAAGAATTACCCGAAAAAACCGAATCTCTCATTCAACGTCAAATTAAACACATCACCTCTATGACAGAAAATGCGTAAGTAATTAGTATTCAAAAAACGCCGACTAGTTCGGCGTTTTTTATGGGTGCGCGAAAGCGCCCAAGGCAAAAATAGCCCTAGAAAGCATATAAAGTGATTAATTTAGGCCAAAATAAGCAAGATAAAGTTGACGTTCCTTCGTTGTTTACTATCGTTGTAATAACCCAACAAAAGTAAGGATAAGGTCCATGCTTAGAATTAAGCCCACATTGTTAGCTGTAGCCATACTGGCTTCTGCTCAGGCTTCCGCTAGTGACGATGATTTACACATCAACGGTTTCATGTCTGTTGGCGTAGGTATGTTATCTACAGATGATATCGCTGTATCTGGGTTTGATACCGATGCGAATTTTTCTAACGATACCGTTATTGCTCTGCAAATCACCAAGCAAATTAATGATAAAACCTCAGCAACCACTCAGTTAGTATCACGCGGAAACGAAGCCTACGACACCAATGCGGCATGGGCTTATGTTTCTTACGCTATAGATAGTGACACCGACGTTCGCGTTGGTCGCCTGCGCACTCCATTCTTTTATTATTCTGACTTCCTTGAAGTAGGCTATGCCTATAACTGGGTGCGTCCGCCAGAGGAAGTTTATCGCTTAGACGCATTTTCTTCAGTAAACGGGATTGACGTCACTCATCGTTTTACCATGGGATCAACCGATGGCTCAGTGCAAACCTATTTTGGACGTTTTGGTGGTCCAGTAGGTTTGGCCGGTGAGATCTATGAATTCGAACTCAAAAACTTTGGAGGGGTAGTATTAAATCTTAATCGCGGTAATTTTGGTACGCGCCTGTCATACCACCGTGCTGATGTATATTCCGACTTGGATGCTACCGGCAGCAGAGCTCTAGACGGTTTACTGGCGGCAGCAACCTTCTTTGGCCGAGGCGATGACTTTGATATCGCAGGACAAACCTCTCAATTTATAGAGGCCGCTGGTACTTGGGATAATGGTGATTACGCCGTGGTTGCCGAATACACTGCCCTGCGCCAGGACTCCGAAATGATTCTTGATGACAATGCTTTTCTAATATCAGGGGCAAAACGTTTTGACACAACGACCGTACACCTCACCTATACATCTCAGCGTGATTTAACCGAAGGAGACACCTTACAAAAAACCCTGAAAAGTAACGTTGAGGTACATGAGCAATCTTATATTTTGGGTGCTCGATATGATTACGACACCGGTACAGCCTTTAAGTTTGAAGTCCAATACCAAGATGAAAAAACCATTACAGGCGTTGATGGTAAATCTGGCATGTTGTATTCAGCAGCAATTGACTTAGTATTTTAAGGAAAAGCATTATGAAATTTAATTTAATAACTCGTTTTTCACTATGTCTGTGCGTATTGTTGGGTGCGAATGCTTATGCAGAAGTTTCTGTCATTGTTAGCACTAACAATGCTAACGCCAGTATTGATGCAGATACCTTATCGCGGATATTTTTAGGTAAAACTTCAAACTTCCCTGATGGCAATCAAGCGATTCCTGTAGACCAAACTGATGGCGCTGCGGCTCGCGAGAGTTTTAACGACAAAGTACTCGGTAAGAATTCAAGTCAGTTAAAAGCTTACTGGTCTCGTTTAATTTTTACCGGCAAAGGCACACCACCAAAAGAAAGTGGTAGCGATGCAGACGTGAAGGCGCTTGTAGCCAACAATCCAAATATTATTGGATATATTGATAGCTCGGCTGTCGATGGATCGGTGAAAGTGGTTTATAGTTTTTAAATCAAACGCACAAATAAAAAACGCTGACTTGTTCGGCGTTTTTTATTTTATAAATGATTGTTGTAATTCGACCATTTTATCCAACACACTCAGCGACGCTAGATAATCGCTATTTGGATCTAGCCATTGGCAGGCCAACAACCCAGCCTCCATCGTCGAGACACCGTCCTCTCGAGGACTTTTACGTATGCTATAACGACTAAGTTGTTCAGGCGCTAATCGAATATGCGGCAAATCATACAGCCACGGATTTAAGTGAAATAAACGCCTCACTTTTCGCCATGTACCGTCTAATAGCAGCAAGGTCCCAATCGGTGATTCATCGCTACTGCCGGTTAACGCCAATTTATGTTCTAGCGGAAAAACAAGTGCAGGCTGGCCTGCATCTTGAAAGACGTCATCATAACTAAAGACATCACCCACTAGTAACCGACTACCAAGCAAAGTCTTATGCAATAGAGGTGTCGTCGACAGCCTATGCCGTGCTTCAGTCGGATCTTGCCAGATAACAACTGAGCACGGAGGTTTAACCGCAACGACACTCGCGCATAAACAGACAGACACTGGGCGTTCACAGCCGCCACAAATCATTCGTGACATGTAAACGCCTCTGATTACCGTTGTTTTAGTAACGGTTTCAAAAAGTGGCCTGTGTGCGATTCTTTTACTTTAACCACATCTTCCGGAGTGCCTTCAGCGACAATATAGCCACCTTTAGAGCCACCCTCAGGGCCAAGATCAATAATCCAGTCTGCGGTTTTAATAACATCCAAGTTATGTTCGATGACCACAACCGTATTGCCGTGATCACGCAATCGATGCAAAACCACCAGCAGTTGCTCAATATCATGAAAATGTAAACCCGTGGTTGGCTCGTCCAAAATATACAAGGTACTACCGGTATCACGTTTAGATAATTCTTTCGCTAATTTAACCCGCTGAGCTTCACCACCAGATAAAGTCGTCGCGGCCTGACCTAATTTTATGTAGCTCAAACCGACATCCATTAGAGTTTGCAGCTTGCGCGAGACCGCTGGAATCGCTTCAAAGTAATCGCGGGCATCTTCAACTGTCATATCCAAAACTTCGTGGATATTCTTACCTTTATAACGAATATCTAACGTTTCGCGATTATAACGCTTACCTTTACAGACATCGCAAGGCACGTAGATGTCAGCCAAGAAGTGCATTTCTACTTTAATAACACCATCACCTTGGCAAGCTTCGCAACGACCACCTTTGACGTTGAAAGAGAAACGTCCAGCCTTATAGCCACGCGACCGCGCCTCTTGCGTACCAGCGAACAAATCACGTACAGGAGTAAAAATGCCGGTATACGTTGCGGGGTTAGAACGCGGGGTACGACCAATAGGAGACTGATCAATATCGACCACTTTATCGAGTTTGTTTAACCCGGTGACTTCGTCATACTCCGCCGCTTTTAATGTCGTCGCGCCATTCAGGGCAGTCGCAGCTAGCGGATATAAAGTACGATTAATTAATGTCGACTTACCTGAGCCAGAAACACCCGTCACGCAGGTCATCACGCCTAATGGAATGGTTAAATCGACATTATTTAAATTATTGCCACGAGCGCCGGTTAATTTAAGCACTTTTTTGGGATCGAATTCAGTACGCTTTTTCGGTACTTCAATGCGACGTTTTCCCGATAAAAACTGCCCAGTTACCGACGCGGGATCGTTAATTACATCGTTCGGTAAACCTTGAGAAATAATCCGCCCACCATGTACTCCCGCACCTGGGCCGATATCGATTAAATAATCGGCACTGCGGATTGCATCTTCATCGTGTTCAACAACGATAACGGTATTGCCAAGATCGCGTAAATGAAACAAAGTTTTAAGAAGGCGATCATTATCTCGTTGATGCAAACCGATGGACGGTTCATCAAGAATATACATAACGCCAACCAAACCTGCGCCAATCTGTGACGCCAAACGAATACGCTGAGCTTCGCCACCCGACAAGGTATCGGAGCTACGATTTAAGGTTAAATACTCTAAACCTACATTCACCAAAAACTGCAAACGCTGACGAATTTCTTTGACAATTTTTTCTGCGATTTCTCCACGGTGGCCATCCAATGTCAGCCCAGAAAAATACTTGTACGCATCCTCAATCGGTAATGAAGTACACGCGTGAATTGTTTTATCACCAATAAAAACGTTACGAGCCTCACGACGTAAGCGCGAACCTTCACATACAGGACACGGCTGCACGCTTAAGTATTTGGCTAGCTCTTCACGCACCATTTGTGAATCCGTTTCGCGATAACGACGCTCAAGATTCGGCAACACCCCTTCAAATGGGTGCTCTTTCGTCATACGGTCGCCGCGCGAGTTCACGTAAACGAACTTAACTTCATCTTCGCCTGTGCCGTTTAGCAATAGTGATTGCTGTTCGGGTGATAAATCGGCAAATGCTTGATTAAGATCGAAACCATAATGCTCTGCGACCGACGTTAGCATCTGGAAATAATAGATACTGCGACGATCCCAACCACGAATAGCGCCTTCGGCAATCGTTAGACTATCGTTGTGAACGATTAATTCGGGATCAAAATACTGCTTAACGCCTAAACCATCGCAACTCTGACAAGCACCCGCAGGATTGTTAAACGAGAACAAACGCGGTTCTAATTCTGACAGGCTGTAGCCACAATGAGGACAGGAGAACTGCGATGAAAACAATAAGGGCTCTGCTTTTTCATCGTCCATCGAAGCAACAATAACGAGGCCTCCGCTTAGCTCTAAGCAAGTTTCGATCGACTCTGACAAACGCTGCTGAATGCCATCTTTAACTTTGAAACGGTCAACCACGACTTCGATCGTATGCTTACGACGTTTATCAAGGTCAGGGGTATCATCCAAATCGCATACCGTGCCGTCGATACGCACGCGTATAAATCCCTGCGCACGTAAACTTTCAAAAACGTGCACATGCTCGCCTTTGCGATCGCGAATAACGGGCGCCAAGATCATTCGTTTGCTGTCTTCAGGCAAAGCGACAATAGCATCGACCATCTGACTGACGGTTTGTGCTTCTAGGGGAACATCGTGATCAGGGCAACGAGGAATACCGACGCGAGCAAACAATAATCGTAGATAATCGTAGATCTCTGTCACAGTACCCACAGTAGAACGCGGGTTGTGCGACGTAGACTTCTGTTCGATCGAAATAGCTGGAGATAAGCCTTCGATCAAATCGACGTCAGGCTTTTCCATCATAGATAAAAACTGGCGAGCATACGTTGAAAGTGATTCAACGTAGCGACGCTGGCCTTCTGCGTAGAGTGTATCAAACGCCAACGATGATTTACCCGAACCACTAAGGCCCGTGATCACGACTAGCTGATCTCGTGGTATATCAATATCAATGTTTTTAAGGTTATGGGTGCGGGCCCCGCGAACCTGAATCTTATCCATAGATGGCGATCACTGCTTATGAGAAGAAAGCCACCATTGTAGAGCAAGCGAGGCGCAGGTTCAGCCGCTTATTCAATACTCTCGTGCAACAACTCATCCATATTCTCTTGCGCCCAGTTCACCGCTTGAATGCGATTGGTTACGCCGATCTTTTTAAACAAGTTATAGATGTGCGTTTTTACCGTATGCATACTGACACTCAGCGACGTCGCAATCTCAGTATTCGTGGCACCTGTAGCGGTTAATTGCAGAATTTGCTTCTCGCGCTTGGTCAGCAAACCATCAAACGCAGTTAACCTCTTAGGCTTATGACGATTACGCTCCAAGTACTGCGCCATCAAATGACGAGGTAACCAGTATTCCCCATCGAAAATACCAAGAATGCCTTTGCTTAACTGCTGCTGTGAAGTCTCACGATAGAACAAGCCGTTGACCATAGGCCAAACGATCATGCGCTCTACTGGGTGACTACGACTGGTATTGAAGAAGGCAACCGATATATCGGCCTGCTGATCGTGTATTTGTTCGAGTAGCTCTTGAATTCGATCAGTACGGGCACTATCGGCATCAATCAACGCGAGGGTTTGACCTGCATTGCTTGTCCACTCGCCACGCCACTCAGGCACGCTAACCAATTGGCAGTCGACGCGAGTGCGCTGGTGAATAAAACCGATAAGAATAGAATTTTGCAGATTTTGTTGGCCAAACAAGATTACGCGGCGATCGGCGGCATCAGTTGCTTTACCCATAACATAGCTCCTTTATGTCTTTTTTTCATCCATGAAGGCTTATTAAGCCCTAGCCTGAGTTTACGCATTCCGGCCCAAAATGCCACTCTACTTATTGTTTTTTTTCTTATTTTTGTAACTGTGTGTAATTCTTTTTCTGATCTATTTACGCCATATCGTGAGTTTACCTCGTCGAAATCAAATCAATCTGCAGCATGATCTAATCAAGCGCAGACAATACTGCTAAACTGGCGCCCTTTTTGACGATACTCGGACAATACAGCAAGCAATGACTATGTCTGCCACCACTCGCACCGAACAACGTGCCGTCGCCTCGTTAGCCTCTTTGTATGCCCTACGCATGCTCGGCTTATTTATGGTTTTGCCGGTTATGATGATTCATGGCCAGTCGCTATCAGGAGCAACACCGCAGCTACTGGGCTTGGCGATGGGGATTTATGGACTAACCCAGGCCTTACTGCAAATTCCCGCAGGGGCTTTATCCGATCGCATCGGTCGCAAACCTGTGATCATTGGCGGTTTAATCATATTTGCATTAGGCAGCATTATCGCGGCCAGCGCTGATTCGGTATACGGCGTCATCTTTGGTCGAGCACTTCAAGGCTGTGGCGCGATTGCAAGTGCGATCATGGCATTGGTAACCGACTTAACTCGCGAAGAACACCGCATGAAGGCGATGGCCTCTATTGGCGCGAGCATCGGCTTATCATTTTCAGTCGCTTTAATTCTCGGTCCATGGCTCGCTGGCATGGGCGGCTTAAGTTTGATATTTGGCCTAACCGCGGCACTGGCCATCGGCGGTTTACTGGTTACGCTGTGGGTTATTCCCAATCCACCAGCTCAACCTCATCGCGATGCGACCGCTGTCATGGCGGAAGTCGGTAAACAGTTACGTAACTTACGTTTGTGGCCATTGAACCTAGGGATCTTTCTACTACACGCCCTAATGGTAGCCATATTCGTAGCGATTCCAGGTCAGCTAACGGTTTCAGGATTAACTCCCGATCATCACAGCTGGCTCTACCTTCCCGTATTGGGCGTTGCCTTTATTTTGATGGTGCCTTTGATCATCATTGCCGAGAAAAAGCGCCAAATGAAAAACGTCGTGCTTATCGCGGCCATTATTATCGCCATTGCCTTAATTGGCATGAGCCAAGCACATCAACTATGGCATTGGGTTGGCTTATTATTGCTCTATTTCTGGGGCTTTAATTTGATGGAAGCCAGCTTGCCATCTTGGCTCAGCAAGATAGCGCCAGCCGGTGCAAAAGGCAGTGCAATGGGCATCTATTCCAGTATGCAGTTTATGGGGGCATTCGTCGGCGGAAGCCTTGGCGGATGGGTTCTGCAGAACTATGGAGTTAGCGTATTATTTGTCGGGCTAGGGGTCTTGGTGGTACTTTGGGGGATCGTCATTGGACAGTCCTCGGCACCTCAACATCTAACCAGTGTCCGCCTGACGACCGACGGCAACTGTTCTGAGCAACAGCTCACCAGCTTGATGTCATTATCCGGCGTTTCTGAAGTACTTCATCTAGCGGATGAGTGCGCCATCTATTTAAAAGTGAGCGCAGACGTCTTCGATCGTAATCAGGCCTCTGCCATAATTCATTCCACAGGAGATAATCATGGGTCGCAGCGTTAATAAAGTGACACTTATTGGTACTCTGGGTCGTGACCCAGAAGTTCGTTACATGCCAAATGGCAATGCCGTGGCCAACGTCAATCTGGCTACCGACGAAAGCTATACCGATAAGCAAACCGGTCAAAAAGTTGAAGCCACTGAATGGCATCGTATTACCGTTTACGGAAAATTAGCCGAAATCATTCAGCAATATCTGAAGAAAGGCTCAAAAGCGTATTTCGAAGGTAAGCTGCGTACTCGCGAGTGGGAAAAAGACGGCGTAAAACGCTATACCACCGAGATTGTTGCTAACGATATGATGATGTTAGATGGTCGCGGTGACGGCATGTCTTCTGCTCCTGCAATGGCCGGTAACGCAGCGGCAGCAATGGGCGGCATGGGTGGTATGAATGCACCGCAAGGTGGTGGCTATCAGCAACCAATGCAAGCTCCGCAACACGCACCACAACAAGCGCCGCAGCGTGCGCCTCAACAGGCTCCGCAATACGCTCCACAACAAGCAGCACCACAGCATAGTGGCTACCAGCAACCCGCTCATCCACAAGCCGCGCCGCAAGGTCGTCCGGCACCAGGTGGTTATCAGCAGCCAGCTCAAGCGCCACAGCCAAGCAATAACTTTGATGATTTTGACGACGATATTCCGTTCTAATTCATCGAGAGCTAACTCCGCCGCTAGTATTTATTAGCGGCCAATAAAAAACCCAGCAATTGCTGGGTTTTTTATTAGATCAGGAATGTTTACTACGAATTGCTTACGCTTCACCGAACAGGGTCATGGCGTTCAGACCTTGTTTTTCCATGATTTCACGTAAACGCTTCAGGGCTTCAACTTGGATCTGACGTACACGCTCACGCGTCAAACCAATTTCACGGCCCACATCTTCAAGGGTGCTGGTTTCATAACCGCGCAAGCCAAAACGACGAGATAAGACTTCACGTTGCTTCTCAGGCAGCTCTTCGATCCACTGATCCAAGTTCGACTGAATATCTTGACGTTGTAATTCTTCGCCAGGATCAGATACACGATCGTCAGCGATGGTATCCAAGATCGACTTATCAGAATTCGGACCTAACGGTGTGTCCACTGATGTTACGCGCTCATTAAGCTTGAGCATGCGCTTTACGTCTTCTACAGGCTTCTCTAGCAAGGCTGCAATTTCTTCAGCAGTCGGTTCGTGATCCAACTTCTGAGTAAGCTCGCGAGCAGCACGTAGGTATACGTTTAATTCTTTCACCACATGAATCGGCAAACGAATGGTACGCGTTTGGTTCATGATGGCACGTTCGATCGTTTGGCGAATCCACCAAGTAGCGTAAGTCGAGAAACGGAAGCCACGCTCTGGATCAAACTTTTCTACTGCTCGAATCAGGCCTAGGTTGCCTTCTTCGATCAAATCCAGCAGGGATAACCCACGGTTTACATAACGGCGTGAAATTTTCACTACCAGTCGTAGGTTACTCTCAATCATGCGACGACGGCCCATCTCGTCACCCTTACGTGCTAAGCGAGCGTAGTGCACTTCCTCTTCTGCTGAAAGCAAAGGCGAGAACCCAATCTCATTGAGATACAACTGAGTAGCATCCAGAGCTTTGTGCGAAGTATCCGCAGCAAAACGCTCTTCTACTCCTTCGACGTCTGCTGAGTCTTCAATCTGCTCTTCGATCGCTTCAACATCATCAAAAACGTCTTCTTCACGAATTTCCCGTTGTTGTACTGCCATGTTCATTCCCGCCTATTTTTGTTATCGCCCTGAATCTGAACCGAAACAGATTTTGTGCCAGAACGATTGATTAATTTTCATCCACTGCCCCCACCCGTTTTGGGAAGGAACTTCAGCGGATCAACCGGCTTGCCGTTTTCTCGGATCTCAAAGTGAAGTTTCACTTTGTCGGTACCAGTAGATCCTATTTCGGCAATTTTCTGCCCCGCTTTAACACTTTCGTTCTCTCGAACCACAATGCGGCTAGCGTGGGCATAGGCACTTAGGAATTTTTCGTTGTGTCGAATGATCACCAAGTTGCCATAACCGCGTAATCCGGTTCCCGCATAAACCACGGATCCGGCCGCTGCTGCCAACACAGATTCACCCAAAGAACCGGCGATATCAATCCCCTTGTTCACCGGCTTTTTGGCTGAAAAGTAACCAATCAGACGCCCATTTGTCGGCCATTTCCAGTCAGTTTCCGCTGAGGATGGTGGCAAAATCGGCGCGTTATGACTTTTTTGCGTAGTAGGCTTAGGTACACTTTCCTTGACCGACGGTACTTTTGACGGTTTTTCGACGCTCGCGACGACGCCTTGACGTACCTGAGATGGTGGGTATGAGATGTCAATTTTTTGACCAGGGTAGATAACATAGGGGCTAGAGATTGAGTTAGCACTCGCCAACTCCCTATAGTCCAGTCCATAGCGCCATGCAATGGAAAACAGTGTGTCGCCACGGCGAACCTGATGGAAACCTGACGCCCTTTCTCCTTTAGTGAACTTCTCTTCAACTGAGACGAATTCGCGACTAGAGAGGCACCCTGAGACGAGTGTTACTAATGTGACTAATATGACAGTGGCCGCTAATTTCATGGTTGTCCGTATGTGGTTGTTTTTTGACACTGCAAAATGACGGTTTTTTACAATGTTGAAAAGTTATGTCAATAACTAACTTTTTGAACTTTAAAAATAATTAGTTATTCCTAAACAATCTAAAAAATATAGGAATTTTTTCATATTAGTCACTGTATACAGGAACTTACTAGGGTGTAACAAAAAAAGCGGCCATCGAGGTGGCCGCTTTGGTGATCTTGTGCTGAACTTAATGTCCCATTTGTTATTTATGAGAGACAGCTACTCGCTCCATAATGAGCACAACAAGCGCTCCAATCACCATCAAAACCACTGCCACCACGAACATATCATCGACAACAGGCAAACTATTTTGCTGAATAAAGGGGATAACTTCACCTTTACTGTTCACTCGCGTGCTAATGGTTTCTTTCCAAGGCCATACTTTGACCAAAGATCCCGCCATAAATCCCGTCAGTAATGCCATTAATGTGTGTTCATAGTGGTGCAGTAGCCAACTCAACACTCTTGAAAACAACATAAGGCCTAGCCCAGCGCCCGCGGCAAACGTACCCAGAAGAACTATATCTCCAGAGCGAACAGCGCCCAGAACAGGTTCGTATAAGCCCATCAGTAGAAGAATAAAACTACCTGAAATCCCAGGTAAAATCATGGCGCAGATGGCAATACTGCCCGCACCAAAGATAATTAGCGTGGTTGGTTCTATCGACGTTGGCGAAGCCAAGCTGATAAATGCCGCAATTACTGCACCGCTGACAAGCGCAAGCAACTCTTGCCAGCGCCATTGCGCGATAGTTTTACCCATATGCCAGCATGACGCGATGATCAATCCAAAGAAAAATGCCCACAGTAAAACGGGATAATGGAGTAATAAATGGTGTAGAACGCGAGCCAGTGACACCAGCGCTAATAAAATACCACTCCCTAATGTCAGTAAAAATGTGCCGTTGATGGCTTTCCATGCGGCTTGAGGGCCGTCGCGAAATAGCGTCTTCAGTGCATTAAGATTAATACTGCGAATCGAATCGAGTAACTCGCCGTAAATACCGGTAATAAAAGCGATGGTGCCACCAGACACTCCCGGTACAACATCCGCAGCGCCCATCGCGACACCTTTTAAAAATAACCATACCGCTGACATGTTCACTCCGTGACACTCCTTTATTGCATCGATTTAACTAGGCGTAAAAAAGGACGCGAGGTAGCGTCCTAAGTATTGAATAAGAACTAACGCTGCACACCCGGCAAAAAGGGCACGAAACGCACTGGCTCTAACGATTTACGCGAAAAATGGTCGCCATGACGAGTAATCAATACTAGCTTTTGCTCTGCACCACCAACCGGTAATACCAAACGTCCGCCGTCCACTAATTGCTCAAGTAATGACTCTGGCACTTCTTCTGGCGCAGCGGCGGCCAATATACCATCGTAAGGGCCATGTTCGGGCCAACCCCAAGTACCGTCAGACATAGATAATCGTACGTTGTCGTATCCTAGCCTCTGCAAACGCTCTACTGCACGTATGTGCAAAGGTTCGATACGCTCAACACTATAAAGTTGTTTAACCAAAGGGCTGAGTACTGCAGTTTGATAGCCAGAACCAGTACCGATTTCCAACACTCGGTTTAACGGCCCAGCCGCCAACAAGACTTCGGTCATTCGAGCAACGGTATACGGCTGACTGATGGTTTGATTATTACCAATAGGTAAGGCGGTATCTTCGTAGGCTCTATGAGCTAAGGCTTCATCGACAAAAAGATGTCGCGGTGTCGTCGCAATTACACTCAGTACAGCTTCGCTTTGAATGCCGGCATCCCGCAAACGCTGAACCAAGCGATTGCGCGTGCGCTGCGACGTCATACCAATACCTGTTAACTGCTGTTCGTTCACGCCTATTCCTATTAACGCAACTGCGTACTCAATGTATCGATGGCACTGTGCAGTGTCATGTCCATTTGAATCGGGGTAATGGATACACGCCCTTGTTCAATGGCGTAAAAATCTGTACCTGGCCCTGCATCAGCAGCCGCTCCTGCCGCAGAAATCCAATAGCATTCTTTACCACGCGGATTAGTGGTTAAAACTGGGTTATCAGAACTCAAGCGGTGGCCCAAGCGCGTCACTTCAAAGCCGTTCAAGTCTTCGTAAAGACGGTCAGGTACATTGATATTAATAATCGAATTCGTCGGTAAAACTAGGCTTTCTAACTTCGGCAGTAGCTCGATCAATATACGCGCCGCTGTAGCAAAGTGAGTGCGGCCGGTTAAAGACACGGCAATCGGCGTTTTCGCTAAAAAGCGTCCTTCCATTGCTGCGGCGACAGTACCGGAATACAGCACATCATCGCCTAGATTAGCGCCACTGTTGATACCCGAAATGACACGCTCACAGCGATCCGCAAAGAAAGTATTCACGCCCAAATGAACGCAATCGGTTGGCGTACCATTTAAGCTAATGAAGCCATTTTCGAGATGAACAGGATGAAGCGGGCGATCAAGCGTTAGCGAATTACTCGCGCCGCTGCGATCGCGATCGGGTGCAACCACGCACACTTCATGACCGATTGCCGTCAAGGCGTCGGCTAGCGTTCGTAAACCTAATGCGTGAACGCCATCATCATTCGCTAGCATCAATGTCATTGGCAAACCTGCTTATAAAATTCACTCATGATTCTGCGGAGTCAGGACTCGGTTCATCGAACGATCTTCTTTCTGGCTCATCCACTTGCATGAGTTCTCGAATAAGAGAGGTCGCATAATAACCGGCAGCCAACGAAAAGGTGAGTGTTAAATCAACAATACAGTCATCATTATCGTGCCATTCCCAGCGCATACCATCTGGTTTAGCCGAGAGCGCACGGCGCTCTTGGTTTAAACCCGCATGCTCCATACCATCACAGAGATCCGCATGCTGCTGAGCAATATTGGTTTCTAACGCCAGCGCTTCTTCGGTGGAGGTTAAACGCCCACGCCCCCATAAAGGGCCAGTAACCGCACCCGTATCATCCAATAAATCACCAGCTAGGGTTTTACCCCATAAGCCAAGTCGAATGCGTTCGGCCAACACGTCGTTGAAAACGAGTGACCTTACTGCGGATAGATAAATACTTTTTTTATTACGATTACGAACGCGTAAATCGCCAGCCAACATGGCACGACCCGATTCAATATTGCCGCCGCCATAACCAAAACGTTGCTCACCAAAATAATTGGGGACACCGTACTCTTTAATCGCTTCGAGGTTAGCTTCAAGTAAGGCACGATCACCTTCAACTTTACGCACCACCAGCGTAAAACGATTGCCGAGTAAGTCGCCGCGACGTAATTTTCGCGCATGACGAGTCTGGCTTAGCACTGTCATCTCTTCGTTATTTAATGCAGAGAAGTCCGGCTCTTGAACGCGAGGTAAATACAAGCTGAACCACTGGCGCGTAATCGCATTGCGATCTTTCATGCCCGCGTAGCCAACATCCATATCGCGAACACCGGCAAACTCAGCTAGTCGACCCGCAATCCACGCCGTGTTTGCACCGTTCTTTTCGATGTGCAGCCAAACATGTTCGCCCTCACCTGTAGGAATTTCTTGAGGAATTTCATCGACCCGAAAATCGGCATTCTCAAGTTTCAGCCAGCCATGTGCACCGGTTTCTGGATAGGCGTTAGGCCAGCTAGGCAATAAAGTTTCTGTCACTGCAATTAATCTCTGTGTTGGCGCTCGGGTTTAACGCACCCGAGAGTCCAGTAGTAAGGCCACCGCATGTACAGCAATGCCCTCTTTACGCCCGACATAGCCGAGCTTTTCTGTGGTTGTAGCTTTAACGTTTACATCGTCGATGCGTACGCATAAATCAGCCGCAATAGCCGAGCGCATATCTTCAATGTGTGGCGCCATTTTCGGCGCTTGAGCAATAATAGTGATATCAACGTTACCTACGCGGTAGCCTTTGTTGTCGATCAAACTAACAACATGCCGTAATAATCCGCGACTATCGGCACCTGCCCACTGCTCTTCGGTATCCGGAAAATGCTTGCCTATATCACCAAGGGCCGCCGCCCCTAATAACGCATCCGCTAACGCATGTAAGGCCACGTCACCATCGGAGTGAGCCTTTAAGCCATGGCTATGTGGAATCTGCACACCACCCAATGTAATAAAGTCGCCGTCTTCAAACGCATGAACATCAAAACCATGACCAATACGCATACTCACTCCTAAGCGAATTTATCTATCTTGGGTTAAAAACAATTCGGCCAGCGCCAAATCTTCGGGGCGCGTAACCTTAATATTATCGGCTCGACCTTCTACCAATAATGGAAACTGCTGACAGTGCTCCATGGCTGAGGCTTCGTCTGTCACTTCATAGCCCTGCGCCAAACAGGTCGTTAACGCATCGCGTAATTCAGCATAGCGAAATACCTGTGGCGTTAGCGCATGCCAAAGCTGCACTCGATCAACGGTATGGTCTATGCGCACTTTACCAGTGCCATCAACGACCACCCCGCGCTTCATTGTATCGCGAGTCGGTGTCGCTAATATCGCACCGGGAGCTACCAATGCGGAAAATAACTTATCGAGATCACTATGGCGCAAACAGGGGCGAGCAACATCATGCACCACCACCCAATCATCGTCAGCCGCCACCCCATCCAGCGCGGCTAAGCCATTCAATACAGAATGGCAGCGCTCAGCACCACCATTAGCACGAATAATACGAGGATCTTGCGCATAGCGACTTTGCGGCCAGTAAGGATCATCTTCCGATAACACCATCACTACCTGTTCAAAATTAGGGTAGCTGAGCATGCATTCTAAGGTATGGTCGAGTAAGAAGCGCTGTTGCAGTAGCAGATACTGTTTCGGGCGATCCGCCATCATGCGACGCCCAACACCCGCGGCAGGAAGGATTGGCCAATAGCGAGACATTAGCGGGTAGCTGCCATTATTTAGGATCAACAAAAAGGATAAAGGTCTCGCCATCGCGAATCAGGCCTAGGTCTTCGCGGGCGGTTTCTTCAAGCAACGCAGTACCGGTTTTTAGATCGTGTACTTCGGCCAGCAAGTCACGATTCACTTGCTGCTGATGAAGATTATTGCTCTCCATGGTATCGGTTAGCTGTCGCAGCTCGGTGCTCGCTACAACACCACTGTCATCAAACCACAGACGATATTGAAGGAGCAGCAGCAAAAGCACTGCAACAGTGGTCCAAATGTACTTTAGGCGAATCGCCATGGCCCGTTGCTCGTCTTGATAGTGGGTTCTTGAGTGGTCGAAGCAGAAATTTCGCTGCACATGATAAACCAGACGAAGGCTGCAACCAAATGACTATCCAAGTGAAGTCAGTCGACTTTCACCAAAGTAGCTATACTCAAATCATCCATTGAATAGAACTTCGTACCAGATGTATGTAGAGAATCTGCCACGAAAACAGACAACTAATGAAACCTATCACATAAGAAGAATTCGGCATGCATCTAGGTAGTATTGTTGGCATCGCAAATCGGCTGCGCAACAGATCGCTCTCCAACCCGATGGATTGGCGAGCAATCGACCGCTGCCTTCTTCTAGCGTCACTCGTCTTTTTAGCGCCAGCCTGCTTTGGCAGCGCCATTTGGGTAACGAATATCTTAGCCCCTGAATACTTAAATCAGACGTTAGTACCCTACATGCTTTGGATGTATGGGATTCATATTCTTGTGCTTATTGGGCTTGTCGTTGAAGCCTTTCACCGACGAAATCACGCCGACGACTGGCCCTTCTTTGAAAACTTTATCATTGGCAGTTATATCGTCGTGATATTGATCAGTGGCTACCTGACCGGTAGCCACTTTACTGAAGGCCTGTTGCTCATCTTTCTTGGCGTAAACATCACCTGCACCTTAGCCGATGTTAATAAAATTCGATTCTGCTACTGGTTAGTTGTGCCAGTACTAGCCGTAATGGGGATCACCGATTTCATGCCAAACGTGCCTTACGCTATTCTGCTGGAAAAATCGCCCATACAACCCGATGGTCAACCAGTACTCGGCTGGCTGATTGTCCGGGCGCTTATAGTTCTGGTTCTATCCTTCCTAATTTACATTTGCATTCTTGCCATGAAGCGCTGGACCGAGCGGGAAAGCTTATATCAAGAAATGTCCACCATTGACGGCTTAACACGGCTCTCAAACCGAAATTTCTTCATTAATCGTGGCGAAGAAGAAATAGAGCGCGCACAAAGGCAACATGCTCATCCAATGTCACCGTTAGCCTGCATTATGATCGACTTAGATCACTTTAAGCGCATTAATGATAAATGGGGGCACCATGCTGGCGATGAAGTACTGGTTGCCGCATCCAAAATAATGATGGATAACGCCCGCAGAAATGATGAAGTAGGCCGCTATGGCGGTGAAGAATTTGCTGTGCTGCTGCCGAGCACTAATATCAAAACTGCAGCTCGTATTGCTGAAAGATTACGCCAAAAGATTAGCGAAACCAAAGTAGACGTTGATGGGCATAGTATTGAAGTGACTGCTAGCTTCGGTGTCGCCTGCTATCCCTCGGAAGGAGTAAACAGCATGAGTGACCTGCTAAAAACAGCCGATAAAGCGCTTTATGATGCGAAAGAAACCGGAAGAAATAAAGTTGTTTTAGCCTGTGGCCGCAATAAAGAATAACCTTAGTAGAGAATAACTAAGGCTATCGACCTACCATTTAAGCAAAGATTCCGGTGCATAGGCCTCAGGCGTCGACTCAATCGTTTTGCCTTCCGCATCAATTTCTTTCTCATCGCGTTTTGAAGGATAAAACCCCAGCGGCGGTAATTCATCGTCCGGCACGGAGCCACGAGTGATAATATCGAAGTGATTTAAGTAATCTAAGAAAAACCCCTTCACATGGGATTTAATATCCGCCGGTGGTGGCGCTTCATTAGGCCAGCAAGAAGAGGCATCGAAATCGACCATGATGATTAGATGCTCGGTTAGCTCGGTAACAAAACAATCTTCTTGACCGTAGTTGGCGCACGCAACATGCCCCCATAGCCTATTATTTATGGTTAAAACTTCAACGTCGGATTGGATTCTAGGAGATACGTAGTTAGGCCATTCTCTCACTTTTTCTTCATATCTTCCGAAAAATCTTAATATATCTGCTCGAATTTCATCAACAGAATTCCAACGTCCTTGAGTCATTCCTAAATCGGTTTTAGGCCAAACCCTTACTGAAAGAGAAGTAAACCAAAAAGAATCTAGAGCATCATAACTCTTATCGTGAATACGTATAGATCCTCTAACAGGCATAATTTCGCCAGTACAATCGGGATTTGCATTTAGGTTTACATCTGTGGCTGTGAATTGATATTTATACTGTGCGTTATATCTGGCGTCGTCGCTACAACGGGCTTGAATTCTAAAACCATTTACATCAAAACAATATACAGCAAAATCCGCTATATTTTTCCATGCTTGTCTCATCACCGTATCCATACATAATCTCTTTAATTCAGCCTAGTAAATCATCACACTACCTAAGAAAATTCGTATCCGTTTTCATACTTCGCCACACTTCAAAAAAACTAATATTCGCTTTATTTTGAATTTGCTGCTGAAACTTAGCATAAACCTTACTGTTACTATCGTCGTATGACGCAGGGTCGAGCATCTGATAGCTTGATGAGAAGGCAGTCTTCACTGTTTTATCTAACACCGCCGTGGCACCCAAGTTATTTGCAAGCCGCGCAACGACAGACAAAGGCGCATGAGGCTCTAACAAACGAAACTCGAATTTTTTTAACACTTGATTAGAACCTTTAACCAATCGCAAAGCGTCGGTTAAAAGCTTGGCTGATTCATCATAAACATAAACAGTATAATGATCGTATAACTGTGAGCCGCCCCATTCATTTGCTGTTGCCGTCCCAACAAGAATATCGGCTAACTCTTGTGGATTAGCGATTTTTCCTCGAGCTTCAGGTGACGTGTACTTTTGATCGCCTATTATGATAGACAACGGACTATGATAGAGGTCGAAATCCGTTTTATACGTCGCTTGACCAGAAGCTGCTAGCATTTCTAGAGACAGTTCTTGCAGTGATAATAATCCATTTTCATTCTGTGCCGACCCAATACGAAAAATCTTATTTTTCAGCTGTCGATCGCCGATTGGAGTACTATCCCATCCTCGCGGAGCATGCTTCATATGAAACAACCCAGCGCCGACCTTGTTAGGATTGTGGGCAAATCCGCATAGGTTATAGATATAGACCCCCGGCCCTCGGCTTAGGCCCCCCGCATCATCCTGAAAAATCTTGTAAAACAAACGAACACAGTGCCCAGTAATTTTCCCGAAATCCATGTAATACAAATCAGGCTTGCCTTCAGCTTGTCCAGCATCTTTACCATCTGCCACGGAAGAAAGTCGCTGCATAATTTCGCTTGCAATTAAATCGCCAGAATCGGTGGCCGGCTTGACATACTCAGCGAAAGGCAAGATCAACTCTGGATCGATGTACACTTTTCGACCGGCGTCGCTATTGTAATAAGAAAGAAAACTAGAAAAGTCGGGAGATGAGGTCATGCTGCGTCCTTTGCATAAAGAATCCAATTGGCCGGTAGTTTACCGTATTAAATAACCAAAGCAATCCTACGCCGCAAAAGCATCACAGAAGAACCCAAACACCTTAAGCTTCACAAATAAGACTGAGGTTAATCTTTTTTCTCTATCGTTATTTCAATCGATTTACTATTACCAGCAAACCATTTTTGAATATACAAGGTTCCCATTATCGGCGCCGTTCCGTCTTCAGGAACTTCTTGATAGCGAACACTGTTCTTTGTTTCTTTCTCATATTCGAATTTTACTATCTTCTTTGACATGACCTTTCCACTTAAATAACTTCTGACTAAAGATATTGCAACATAGGTAGATGATAACATTGCCACCGTCGGTTAAAGCTAGAAGGAAGCCATAGAAAGATTCAACTTACTCTGACGCTTACCTAGCAGGAACCTAGCCATCACTCATGCTACCTTGGCTATTCTCATTCTGGCTCGTTTGCTCCACCAGTGTCCCACATTTTCCAATCCTGGCCCATTCCCCCTAAGAAAGTCTCATTTATTTCCCTAAAATCACCAGCAAAGAAACGACTACGGACAGTCATCATAAGAGCAACAAGTAACTAAACTTCTTAACTTTGTCGGAAACCCTAAACAGGATATGCCTGAGGGAACCCCGATGCGCCTGACGGACTATTTAGAGTTAGTTGAATCACTCATCTGTAAGCGCTCAAACAACCCCATCTACCAATTAAATAACCGCCAGTTCTATATTTTCCGGCAGCAGTTTTTCAATATCGTCCACCGTTTCACAGTGCGGTAATCGCGTCAGTACCGTACGTAAATACGCGTAAGGTTCGAGTTCATTCGCTTTGG
>NZ_JAWUWR010000064.1:0-39632 GCF_034111725.1 Thalassolituus sp.
TTCCACGTTAACTAACTGATCTTGCTGATAGTCTTCGCTTACCGCAACTCGAACGATGGTATCGCCGGGCTGACGATCGTTCACAATGGCCAATTCATGCACCATAGCAAACCCAATTAGTGATCCTAGAAGAATGACAAACACTACACGTAGGCCAAAGGCCCCTCCGTATTGTTATTATAATTTTGTTTAGTCATCTTACATGTTACATAAAATCACAGTATCTACCAACCAAAAATGCGCCATCGGCGCACTTTTTTGTCTTATTTTAGGCATAAAAAAACCCGCCTAAGCGGGTTCTTTTAATTCACTAATAACTGATCTTAGTGACCAGATACAGTGATCGTTGCACCAGCCATTTGGATGTTGCTAATACCAACAGAACCAATGCTTGAACCACCTAGAGTAACTGCGCCCAGCGTCAAGTCACCAGCAATGCTGTTAACTTTGATGTTGAAGCCGTTTGCGTCAGCCCACATAGTGGTATCAACTTCAACATTAGCACCGTCGTTATCAAAAGTGATACCGCTCACGCCAACTTGACCGTCAAGTGCAGACAAAGAACCGTCAGTAATCTTGAAAGAAGACTGAGAATCGATCACAGTCTTAGTGTCAGCAGTGAAAACACCAGCTGCATCATAAGTACCCTTACCGATAGTAGTGTTTGATGCACCCAAATCCATTGACAAGCTCAAGCCAGAGATTAAGTTGCCAGCGTTATCACCAGTAGCATTAACCAAATCAACCGAACCAACACCAATCTGAAGACCAGAAACCGCGCCAGTGGCGATATTCATAATACCTTCTTCAGTGATATCGATTACGTTTTCAATAGTCAGTGTACCAGTAGCAGTACCAACAGTAACAGTGCTCAGAGACAAGCTACCGCCAGTGTCTGTATCAGTGTAAAGGATTTCACCAACAGAAATAGCGTTAGCGCCTTCCAAAGTGATGTCTAGGTTGATACCAGCCTGACCAGTCGCAGCAGACATAGTCGCTTCATCCATAGCAACCAACTCGGCGTTAGCGGCGAAAGATACTGCAGCGATAGACACTGCTAGGGAAGCTTTTTTAAGAAATTTCATTTGTGCACACTCCTGATTATTTTTCTATTATGTCGGCCGCTGTGTCAGCGACCTATCATCAGTCTGCCAGATCTTCTTCAGTGAGTCACTGGAAACCGAATGACTTTATCAATGGGTTTCAATATTCTTAGCTTCGAGTTGCCCCAGAAGCTGGATACCAATCTATTATGTGGCATTAGTGTTGTCCACCACTTTTTTACAAAAAATTACGGAACATAGCCCTAAGAGTTTAAACAATGCTAGAATCGCCACACCATCAACGAAATAAAATCCCTACAAATCAAATAGTTAAGTTCGATTCGCAACCCTTGATTCTGGCATAAAATGACACACGACAAACTCCCCTTTACACCAGCTAAGTTGTTGAATTGTTTAAGCTTTCTTGAGCATCCGATTTTACTACTCAATGGTCTTAGTGGAGTAAATTACACTTCTTTGACGGTTAGCCAATCTTCCAATCCCCCTAGATTCGCCATTTTGGGCCACAAGCCCTTAAAGTCCCTTAAGGTTGTTAAAGATACTGACTATTCCGGCCTTTCTGTCTATCCAGACACGAAAACTAGCACGCACCTTGAGCAGCCAGAGCACTTTATCTCTGGCTGGGCAGGTATCATTCATTACCCTCAATCACACTCCAGTGAACCCGAGGGGCTCTTCAATTATTACGACGCATCTATATACATAGATTTTGAAAGTAATGAATGCTTCCTGCTAAGTCACTACCCACTGACTGAAAAACGTAAAAAAGAACTAAGTCAACTTCGAGATAGCGAGCCACAAAGAACTGCGATAAACGCAAGAAAGTGGGTTCCGGGCTGGACTAAGGAGCAATACCGAGCAGCATTTCAGCGAGTTCAAGACTACTTGCTTGCTGGCGATTGCTATCAAGTTAACTTGGCGATGCCTTTCTTTTGCAGCGACGACTTAACAGATACCAACCCCCTCCCCTTATTAAAGGCCTTCGACGCACCTTTTTCCGGTTTTTTCAAAAACGATAACTATTGGATTGCAACAGTATCGCCAGAACGATTCGTTAAGGTAGAAAATGGCATCATTACTACCAGTCCAATAAAAGGTACTAGCCCTCGCCATCCAGACCCCAAATGTGATGAAGAAAATCGCAATCAGCTTCTCGCCAGCGAAAAGAATCAAGCAGAGAACTTGATGATTGTAGATCTATTAAGAAACGATTTAAGTCGATCTGCGGAGCCGCACAGCGTGAAGGTTGAGAAACTATTTGCGCTGGAGTCACATGCCAATGTCCACCATATGGTCAGCACTATTACTGCAAAACAGAAAGCAAGCCTTACACCAATGGATGTTGTAAGAAATGCATTCCCTGGAGGCTCAATTACAGGCGCACCCAAAGTTCGAGCAATGCAGATCATCGAGGAACTTGAGCTACAAAATCGCGGGGCCTATTGCGGATCAATGGGATACTTCGATGATAGCGGTTTAACAGACTTCAATATTCTTATTCGGACGATTACTGCAACCAAAGATGGCGCTGTATGCTGGGGGGGAGGCGGAATCGTTATCGACTCAACCATGGAAGACGAGTATCAAGAAATATTGAATAAAATAGGAAAGATTCTTGCGACACCTATTTAAACAATACAGATAACAAAATGAGGCATAAAGCCCCATTCCTTTGCGCAGCTTTTGCGATAATTACAAAGTTAAATCGCGATTACTGGCCTTGATGAATTCTTTCTTCAAGTCTTCATAAGTGTGAACTGCAGGGAATTGCGGAAATTCATCAATCACATTTTGCGGCGCGTGAAACAAAATCCCTGCGTCAGCTTCGGCTAGCATGGTCGTATCATTGTAGGAATCGCCGGCCGCAATCGTACGGTAATAAATAGTTTGCAATGCACGAATAGATTGACGCTTTGGATCAGCCTGGCGAAGTTTGTAATCCGTCACTCGCCCAGTTTCATCGGTAATTAAACGATGACAGAACAAGGTTGGAAAACCTAACTGGCGCATCAACGGCTGAGAAAATTCATAAAACGTATCCGACAAAATGATCACTTGAAAACGCTCGCGCAACCAATCAACGAACTCAACAGCCCCGTCTAGAGGTTTTAAAGTTGCGATAACATCCTGAATGTCTTGTAACTTAAAGCCATGCTGATCAAGCAAGCCCAAACGCTGCTTCATTAATACGTCGTAATCCGGAATATCTCGCGTCGTTGCCTTGAGCGCATCAATACCGGTCTTTTCTGCAAACTCGATCCAGATTTCCGGAACCAGAACACCCTCAAGATCTAAACATGCGATTTCCATGACTACCCCATCAGTCAGATTGATTTAGCGCCGTACTCTAGCCAGAAGCCCATACAAACACAATACGAATGCGGCATTCAGTGAGCTAAAGCGGATGATTTTTCCATTAATGAAACTAAGAATATGCGTTTTTATTATTATTTGTACTAAATAGTGGCATGGTAACCTAGCCGCAATTTCGATTAACACATCGGTTTAGAACATGAATAACGACTTAAAGGCCCTAAACGAAGCCTTCACTGATAAACGCCCCAAAGATTTGATCCGCCACGCACTTGAGCAACATAGTGCTATTGGAGTTTCGTTCAGCGGTGCAGAAGATGTCATATTGGTTGATATGGCAGTCAAATTGAACGCAAACGTCGATATTTTCACCTTAGATACAGGGCGCCTACATCCTGAAACCTATGAATTTATAGAGAAAGTACGCAGTCATTACGGAATCAAAATCGACATTCGTACGCCAGAACAACAAGCACTGCAGACATTGGTGCGCGAAAAAGGCCTCTTTAGTTTTTACGAAGATGGCCATCAAGAATGTTGCGACGTGCGTAAAATCGCTCCACTAAAAGCCAAGCTAGCGACATTGGATGCATGGATCACAGGTCAACGTCGTGACCAGAGTCCGGGCACTCGCAATGATGTGAACTTGATAGAAATAGATAGCGCCTTTCAAGGGGCTAACGGTGAACTAACCAAGTACAACCCTCTTGCACTTTGGACTTCAACGCAGGTATGGGAATACATCAAGATATTCGACGTGCCATTCAATAGCTTGCATCAGCAAGGCTTCGTCAGCATTGGCTGCCAGCCTTGTACACGCGCGACACTGCCAAATCAGCATGAACGCGAAGGCCGTTGGTGGTGGGAAGGCGCCGGCCGCAAAGAATGCGGACTGCACGCAGGCAACATCATTAGTAAAGGTTAAGCAGCAAATAAAAAAGGGCGCCCGTGGCGTCCTTTTTTTTGCAAAGCAACTCAATTAGTGCAGAGGCAAATCAACGTTAGCAAACAAGGCATCTAATTCTTGACGATTATGGCACTGAGCCGCTTTCTCGATGACTTCACGCGTTAAATGAGGAGCAAAGGCAGCAATAAAATCAAACATAAAGCCGCGCAAGAATGTCCCTTTACGAAAACCAACCTTGGTCACACTGGAAGCAAACAAATGACTTGCGTCCAAAGCCACAAGATCATCGTCTAAATCCTTATCCACCGCCATTGTAGCGACAATACCGATACCAACACCAAGGCGCACCTAGGTTTTGATGACATCAGAATCCGCTGCAGTAAAAGCAATGCGAGGGGTTAAGCCGCGACTTTTAAACGCCTCATCCAGTTTCGAGCGCCCAGTAAAGCCAAACACATAAGTGACTAAGGGATAAGCTGCAACCTGCTCCAACGACGGCTTAGGATGTTGCGCCAACGGATGATTTTTAGGAACAAGAATACTTCGATTCCAGCGATAGCAAGGCATCATAATCAAATCGCCAAACAACTCCATGGCCTCTGTCGCTATCGCAAAATCGGTGGTGCCATTGGCAGCCATCTCTGCAATCTGCATTGGAGTGCCCTGATGCATGTGTAAGGACACATCAGGATAGTGCTTCATAAAACCTTCGATTACACCCGGCAAAGCATAACGAGCCTGAGTGTGCGTCGTCGATATCGACAAGCTTCCGCGGCGCTCATCGCTATACTCTTGAGCCACCTGCTTAATGCTTTCTACTTTTCGTAGTATTTCGCCTGCCACCTGCAGAATCGACTCTCCTGCCGGAGTAATGCGGGTTAGGTGCTTACCACTACGAGCAAAAATCTCAACGCCTAACTCATCTTCTAACAAACGAATCTGCTTACTGATCCCTGGCTGAGATGTGTAAAGTACTTGAGCGGTCGCTGATACATTTAGATCGTGGTGAGCTACCTCCCAGATGTAACGCAATTGCTGTAGCTTCATACTCCCTCCGATCTAACCTTTAAATTTGTTATAAAAATATAAACAAATATTCCTTTCCAGAATACATGCAAGTCTCTACATTGGCAGCAATTACTATAGAAGCATGAATATATACGCCACAAATTTGCCAAAATGACGGCTAAACCGTAAGTAACGTCCTGCTAGTTTAGCCTACTCATCCTTGCGCATCCGCTTCCTTAGAGCCACAAGTATTACTGTAGACCATTTTTCATGGATATTTTGTTATATATAGCCGCCGGTGCGGCCGTTGGACTGATCGTCGGTGTTACCGGAATTGGCGGCGGGGCATTAATGACACCGCTGCTACTTATGTTCGGTTTTCCACCGCACATTGCCGTTGGCACGGACCTACTTTACGCGTCTCTCACCAAAGCAACAGGAGCGTGGAGTCATCACCAACAGCAGCATGTGCGCTGGGGCCTAGTTCGTCTGTTAGCCCTTGGTAGCATTCCTTCTGCAATCATAACCGGAATTGCGCTCACCTATCTTTTTACAGATGCAAGCGACTACGGCCGCCTATTAAAAAACACTTTAGGTGTAATGCTTATAATGACAGCGGTCGTTATATTGCTGCGAGCTCGCATTCAACGCTACGCTCAACGATACAACAATCGCAACCTTGCGCGTTATCGCCCGGCGGCGACAATTATCATGGGCGTCCTTCTCGGTATATTTGTCACCCTATCCTCCGTTGGAGCTGGCGCCATTGGCACCGCTGTCTTAATGATGCTATACCCTGCTTTGCGATCAACTCATATCGTCGGAACTGACATTGCACACGCAGTTCCGTTAACTCTCACCGCTGGTCTGATTCATATGCACATGGGGAATGTCGACTTTTATCTCCTAGGATCACTTCTCATCGGATCTATTCCCGCGATACACATCGGGGCCATTCTCAGTCGCAAGGTACCGGATAAATTACTAAAGCCACTCCTCGCTGGCCTACTCATGATACTCGGTGCTAAGTACGCCTTCTTCTAGTGGGTTAGCATCGAACTTGGCAGCTCACGAATAGAATTGAATGCGGCACTGGCAGGTTAGTCAGCAACAAATGCAGACTGTTTGAGCAATGCCTGCAAAAGCGTTACTACACTCTTATAAAAGAGGAGATAAATCGTGACGCAAAATCTACTAACCACAGAGCAAGTGTGTGACATTCTTGGCTTAAAGCCAGTAACGGTGAAGCGCTATGCCAAAGAAGGCCTTCTCGATAGTATTCCTGATAACGGAAAACTGCTTTTCGAAGAAGAGAAAGTAAACAAGTTTAAAGCACTTCAAGCCAAGCTGCGCTAACCCCTTCTGCTCTCGGTGAATCGCATCACAGATGCAGTTCACCCCCCTGAAGTACCCTATCAACTTAACTTTCATCCTCATCCAATCTCGACATCAGCTTAAATATTAAGCTAGCTAAACCTATTTACTTAAATTTAAGTTAGTAGTAGTCTTTTCACCGTAAGCCTACTTATCACCACTGAGCTTAGTATGAAAACAAACGATGTCGTTCAATACTTCAAAACCAAAAGCGCCATCGCAAAAGCGTGTACCAATGACGGCTGGAAGCTAACAAGCGCTGCCGTATCCCAATGGGGGGATGAACCCCCACTTGGCCGTCAGAAACAGATTGAAGCGTTAACCAACGGAACATTACGTGCGAATGCGGACCAAGCAACCGCAGCGAAGCAAAATACAGACCTCACCAGCCCAAAAGCGCCAGGAACCGACATGACCGACAATCGCGTAGAAGATCTCAATATTGAATCTATCGTCCCGCTGATTACTCCAAATCAGCTAAAGCAAGACATGCCCATTACTGACACAGCCATCGCGAGCGTGCGCAAAGGTCGCCAAGTGGTGCGTGACATCCTTGATCGCAAAGACCACCGCATATTCGTTGTGATCGGGCCATGCTCAATTCATGATGTCGAAGCGGCAAAAGATTACGCCATGCGTCTACGTGAATTGGCAGAAGAAGTAAGCGACACCTTATACTTGATTATGCGTGTTTACTTCGAAAAGCCACGCACGACAGTAGGCTGGAAAGGTTTAATCAACGACCCATACATGAATGATACGTTCAAGATTCATGATGGTCTGCATATCTCGCGCAAGCTATTGATTGATCTAGCCGAGATTGGCTTGCCTTTATCTACCGAGGCACTGGATCCTATTTCGCCACAGTACTTGCAAGATTTAATTACCTGGTCAGCAATTGGCGCACGTACAACCGAATCGCAAACTCATCGCGAAATGGCCTCCGGTCTGTCATCTGCCGTTGGATTCAAAAACGGTACCGACGGTAGCTTAACCGTGGCAACTAACGCTTTGATGTCGGTTGCTAATCCTCATCGCTTTTTGGGCATAGATCAGGCTGGTAGCGTGTCGATTGTCTCTACCAAAGGCAACCCATACGGTCACGTTGTGTTGCGCGGCGGTGGCGGCAAACCAAACTATGACTCAGTAAATGTTGCCCAAGCAGAGCAAGCGCTGGATAAATCGGATCTTATGAAAAACATCATGGTTGATTGCAGTCATGAAAACTCAAATAAGAATCCGGCATTGCAGCCGCTGGTAATGGACAACGTCAGTAATCAAATACTCGATGGTAATAAATCTATTATTGGCTTAATGGTTGAATCAAATATAAAACACGGCCGCCAGAACATTCCCGCCAACTTGTGTGATTTAGAATATGGCCTATCAGTAACCGACGGCTGTATCAGCTGGGAAGAAACCGAAGAAGCTATTCGCGCTATGCGCGCTAAATTGAAAGATGTATTGCCAGCTCGAGGCAAGCTATAAACTCAAAGCACTAACTAGAAAAACAAAAGCCCGCCTAGTATCGCTAGGCGGGCTTTTTAGTCTTAACGCTCGACTAACGATTATTCATCACCAAAGACATCAAATTCATCATCAAACGCATCCTTGCTCACCCCATCGTTAATTAAATATTCACGACGCTGAAGATAGGCGCTACGAAAAAAAATGTACTTGTCACCGCTAATTAATCCTTCAGAGGCGATTAAATCGGAACGCAGATCGACAATTTTCAACCCCAGCAAGGCTGCATCTTGAGCATAGTTATTGCCAAAATAGGCATAGCTTAAGTTCGAAGAATAATCAACCGCATTGCCCGCCACATCTCGAACCGTGCGAGGACCAAGAAACGGCAACACGACATAAGGGCCAGAACCCACTCCCCAATAACCAAGCGTTTGACCAAAGTCCTCATCGTGGCGCCCCAGCCCGATGGAGCTAGCCACATCGAAAACGCCAAAAAAACCAACAGTAGAGTTGATAATAAACCGAGCGGTATCGGATAACGCTTGGGTCAATTTGAATTGTGCAACATCATTTGCGACGACCAAGACTTCACCGGCATTTGCATACATGCTGGTTACTGAATTATCTATAGACTGCGGAGTGATGTAGTTATAACCAACCGCTACTGGGCGCAGAACGTAACGATCTAAACCATCATTAAAAGCAAAGACCTTGCGATTAAAGCCCTCCCAAGGATCGTTATCCTCCTCAAGAGCAACTACCTGTGCCGTCACCGAGCAAATTGCCAAGGCAAATAAAGATGGTAGGGCCGACAAAGCACTTTTTGCTTTCATTGATTTTTCACCACACGATCGACAATCAAAATTTGCGTTCCATTGTAAACGAATTAAGTGTCACTATTTGAATCTATTCTGGCACCTAATAGTAAACCCTGTTCCTGCCACTGTTCTAATATTTGTAAACCGCCCTGCAAAGCCGTATCGGATAATCCCATACCAGCCTGATTCAACAGGGCAACAACAGCGTCTTTACCGGTTAGCTCTTCGCCTTGAAGTATAACCAACAAGCCTAGAGTAAACGGATTCGTATGTAAAAACCGGACAGTATCATGTCGGTCTCTATAAACAATCAGTGCAGTGGCTTCCGGCAGTAGCGCAGAATTAGCGGCAGAGGCATTATGCACAGGGTATTGATAAAACGCCCCCTCGGTCGCCGCAGCTAATACGGGAACATGGCTACTTAAATCGGCGTTGGGATCAAAATCCCTAGGCTGCTCGACCTCAGCCACATCGACGGCCAATTCCAGCCACTCATAATGAGCCAATTCCTTTAAGTAGGGTACATCCCCGGCTTTCGGCGAATATTCTTGCGCTAAGAACAGCAAGAATTCTTCACTGATCTTTAAAAAATACGGGGTGTGGCATTCATGCTTTAAGAAAAATTCTTCACTCAGCTCACGCCAGCGCTGTTCGCCAAGAATTTCTGCGCATACAGGGAAGGTAGAATCGAGAAATCCACAAACATTATTAAAGAATAAATCTCGATATATTTTTAGTCGACGCGGTTCAATATCGCCAGTAATTTGAACATCAACCGGCTGTTCGCCACGGCTACGGATATGTTGCGTAAGTTGATACTGAATATTTTTAAAGGATGCGGAGGACATTCGTGCTGGCCTTTCCATGATTCTCAATATCACTCTGCAACGAGCGAATTTGACTTAATTCAGCGAATAAATCTTCAACGGCAGGAAAATTAAAGTCTCGTTCAAGCAAGGTCGGTAATACACCATGAATTTCATAGGTTTGTTTCAGTAAATCCCAGACAATATCCTTTACCGCATCGCCATGAGTATCGATCAATAAATCCGGCGCTTCATCAAAATGGCCCGCAACGTGTAAATATCGAATACGCTCGGTTGGCATAGCCTTGATAAATGCCAAAGCATCCGAACCATGATTAATACTATTCACGTAAACATTGTTCACATCCAACAGCAAATCACAGTCTGCCTTTTGCAGCACGGCAGCTACAAACTCAGCTTCCTCCATTGCTTTTCCCGGCTCGGCATAGGCAGATACGTTCTCGATGATTAATCTCTGGCCAAGAATATCTTGCACCTGACTGATTCGATCAGCCACATAGTTTACTGCGTCATCAGTGAATGGAATTGGAAGCAAATCGTATAGATGCCCTTCATCACCGCAGTAACTCAGATGCTCGCTGTAAGCCAAGATACCATGCTCATCTAAAAAGCGTTTTACCTGACGAACAAAATTAAGATCTAACGGCGCTGGACTACCGATAGAAAGCGACAAACCATGACATAAGAAGTCATACCGTTCGGTATAACTTCTTAACGAATGCGCTAATCGTCCACCCAAGCCAATCCAATTTTCTGGAGCAATCTCCATAAAATCAACCGGCAGATGCTCATGCTCGGACAAGGGAGCCATTAACCCCCTTCTTAATCCAAGCCCTGCACCTTGAACATGACGATTAAACGCAGACTTATTCATAATTACTGCTTAGCGCCACACTTGCCTTCGTGATCCGCCTTCATTTCTGAACCACACTTGCCTTCATGATCGGCCTTCATTTCAGCACCGCACTTGCCTTCGCCTTCAGACTTAGCACCGCAACTGCCTTCGTGTGCAGCTTTCTTTTCTGCTCCACACTTGCCTTCACCACACTTGCCTTCGCCTTCAGACTTAGCACCACACTTGCCTTCACCTTCTGATTTAGCACCACACTTACCTTCTGCATGATGAGCCGCAAGCTTGTAGCCAGACTGCAATTCAGCAGACGCAAATGGATTCTCAGCAGCGCTCGCAACAGGCGCTTGAGCGATAGCAGCGATAAAAGCGGTACCCAAAATTGCACTTACTGATTTGATAGACTTGTTCATAAATTATTCCTTGTGAGTTAGCAGTCGAGTATTGCATCGTTAACATACGATACCAATGATACGATCTTAATCACATATTGGATGCGTGCGCTATAAAATATTTAACCTATACGCCCTGCACTAACTCGGCCCAGCGTTTTTGTAAGCGCTTCAGTGAAACTGGCTCTTGAGTACCTAACGGTTGTGCGAATAGAGACACCCGCCACTCCTCAAGTAGCCAACCAAATTCGACTAATGTCGTACGCTGCGCAGAGTCGTTCTTTTCAGTCAAATCTCGCCAAGGCGTATAAATTGACTCAAACTCAATCATAGATTGGCGATCTCTGGGTAAATTACCCTGCAATTTATCCAAGCGATACTCTATCCCTTTTAGATATCGACTGAACGATTTCAATCGAGGCCAATCTGCTTCCAGCATAAAGCCTCTTGCCAGTAACCGCTCTAGATGCACTTTCGCATCACTAAAAGCCATTGCCCTGTCGAGCGAAACAGCTCCACGCATATGCTTCAATATTCGATGACGAGTTTTCAGCCACTCCACAAACAACCCCATCAAGGTTTCTGCGTGCGCCCACAACTCACCCCGTCGAGCTAAACGTTGATTAAACTCGTCTTCGGTTCTCGGTAAGGGTTCAGATTGAGGTAATAAGATATGAGCAAATACTGCCGACAACAAATCATTTACCAGTTCTGATTCACTGCCCAATCCTTTCGCCAACAGCCAATGGGGCTTCATCGATTTTTGAATTAATTGCTTTATGTCTCGCTCTTGGGGAGACAGGGATTGCCGCAACAGATGCAGAACGCCTACACGATGTGATTGCAAGGCAGCATCAGCATCGGCCTCAACCGTCAGTTCGATACCATTTTTAGTTGCTTTTAAACAAGGAAAAGCACGAACAGGCAAGCCTTTGACTTTAGTTTCGGTCGCCGTCGGTAATGAACCAAAATCCCATTTCTGAATATCTGAGCGCTGATAACGATCATCACTCAGAGTCAGCATTTGAACTTGCCCAGCGTCTCCAAAGCGCTGAATTAAGGCTCGCAGATCGCGGTCTTGCTCTATCTGTTTTCCGTCCCGCATAATGCGAATATTCATTTTAAGGTGCGCTTCTAACTCACCTTCTTGGAAAACATCCACATCTATCTTTGGTCTTAACGTTCGATTTATAAACTCAAGCAATTGCACATACAGCCCGCCGACATCAGGATTAGCCTGCCGTAAAAATTCCGCTGCGCTATCGGGCACTGGAACAAACTGCTTACGAATATTCTTTGGTAGACCCTTAAGTATGGCAATCACTTTATTAGCGATAAGTCCGGGCACGAGCCATTCGATCCGAGATTCCGGCACTTGCCTTAACATCGCGAGAGGCACGGTTAGCGTGACACCATCATCGATGGCGCCCGGTGCAAATGAATACGACAAAGGAAATGCCAACCCTTGCCACTCCAGCTCTGCTGGATAGGCATCAACACCAATACCGGACGCCTGCGGACTTAGCAGCATATCTCGAGTAAATTGAACCGAGCCCTGTTCGGCTTTTGAGGCTTTGCTATACCAACGTTCGATATCACGAGCGCTAAACAAATGAGACGGTAAATTAGTCCGATAAAAATCAGCTAAGTATGCATCATCTAGTACTAAGTCTCGACGTCGGGCTTTTTCTTCATATTCAGTCACGTCGTGCAATAGCTGGATGTTATGCTGGTAAAATCCCACTCGACTTTTTAATCGCTGTGCAACTAAACCTTCTGAAATTAGAATTTCGCGCGCTTCTTCCGGATGGGTAGTTGCATAGTTAACCCGCTTTTTAGGATTAACAATTAAGCCGTATAGCATGCTTTGCTCAAACGCTAATACCTGCCCACGCTGCGTGCTCCAGTGAGGTTCAAAATATTGATATTTTAATAATGGCTTACCAATCTCTTCAATCCATTCAGGTTCGATTTTAGCCAAGGTTCGAGCATAAAGCCGAGAAGTTTCCACCATCTCTGCTGCCATCACCCATTTAGGCGCCTTCTTATAAATATTGGAACCTGGAAATAGAAAGAAACGACGATTACGTGCCCCTAAGTATTCCTGCCCCTCAGCTTTAAAACCGATTTGACTTAACATGCCAGACAATAACGCTTTATGTACGGCTTCGTAATTAGCGCTTTCGTCTCGCTCTTTTAGACCTAGTTCCTTGCATACAATATGCAACTGGCGATGAATATCACGCCACTCACGCATGCGCATAAATGATAGAAAGTGCTTAGTACACCATTTACGTAATTGATTTTGAGTCAACGCTTGGCGTTCAACTTCGTAGGCATTCCATAAATTAATCATGGCAACAAAATCTGAGTCTTCATCGGCCCAGAGTTTATGTTTTTCAGCTGCTGCTTGTTGTTTCTCTGGTGGACGTTCGCGCGGATCTTGTACCGTCATCGCCGAAGCAATAATTGTTAGTTCGCGTACGCACTGCTGCTTATCGGCTTCCATTAATAAACGTGCAATACGGGGGTCCAATGGCAAGCGAGCCATTCGTTGACCTAGAGGCGTGATACGCTTTTTCGCATCAACAGCTTCCAGCTCCGCCAACAGCGTAAAGCCGTCTTTTACAAAGCGCTCGTCAGGTGCATCGACAAAGGGAAAATCGCGAATATCGCCTAAACGCAAATCCAGCATTTGTAAAATAACAGAGGCTAAATTGGTTCGACGAATCTCTGGATCGGTAAATTCCGAACGAGCTATAAAATCCTGTTCTTCAAATAATCGAATACAGACGCCTGGAGACGTTCGCCCACATCGACCAGCCCTTTGATTCGCACTGGCTTGAGAAACCGCCTCAACCGGAAGGCGCTGAACCTTACTGCGATAGCTATAACGACTAATACGGGCAACGCCCGAATCAATCACATATTTAATACCCGGAACCGTTAACGAGGTCTCGGCTACGTTCGTGCTCAAAACAACACGACGACCGCCGTGGGGCTTAAAAATTCGTTGTTGATCAGCACCACTTAACCGTGCATAAAGTGGCAATATATCAGTGGCAGGCAAATCGCTACGACGTAGAAACTCGGTGCATTCCCGAATCTCACGCTCACCGGGCAGAAACACTAAAACATCACCCGGCTGACCGTTTTTACTGTCTTCCATGCGTAATTCATCTAATGCATCGCGAACACCTTCAAACAACGATCTATCTTCTTCGTCTTCGCTGGTGCGCACTAAAGGCCGATAACGCATTTCAACAGGGAAAGTCCGTCCCGATACTTCAATAATCGGCGCATTATCGAAATGCTTAGAAAATCGTTCCACATCGATCGTTGCCGAGGTTATTACCAGCTTTAAATCACGACGTTTTTGCAGTAATTGATGTAAATAACCAAGTAAGAAATCAATATTAAGACTACGTTCATGTGCCTCGTCGATAATGATGACATCGTATTCATTGAGAAACCGATCACCCTGAGTCTGGGCTAACAAGATACCATCGGTCATCACTTTAATGCGGCTATCGTCTTGACTCTGATCGGTAAATCGAACTTGATAACCTACCGCCTGACCCAGCGGTGTTTGCAATTCATCGGCGATGCGCTGTGCAACTGCACGCGCAGCCAACCGACGCGGCTGGGTATGACCAATACGCCCGAAGCGACCCAATCCTGCTTCAATACATAACTTTGGTAACTGGGTGGTTTTACCCGAACCCGTTTCACCAGCAATAACAACGACCTGATGATTTTGAATTGCCTGCAGAATATCGTCGCGGCGATCACTCACAGGTAGGTCGGGATAGGTTAATACCAATGGCTGTGAACGTGATGAGACCACTTGCTGGCTACGCTGAATTCGAGCAAGAAGCTTTTCGGTATCCTTGATCAACGTCGCATTTGCAGCTTCATCGTCAGCTACGCAACTTTTCGATAAGGCTTCCAACCGCTTCACCTGCTGACGCAATGAATGACGATCTTTAATCAGGCACTGATCCACAGCCTTGTACAACCTAGGGAGATCAAGCTTCATGCGTATTCTTCACCATTTTTATAAATGCCATTAAACAAAAACGCCTCATACCAAACGATATGAGGCGTTATTGTAACACTCTCGTAGCGAGCATCGCTCACCCACTAGAGGGTTAATTTACCCAGTTTGCTTACTTGTGCTTAGCAAGCTCAGCATCACGCAATTCACGGCGTAAAATCTTACCAACGTTGGTTTTTGGTAGTTCATCTCGGAACTCAACAAAACGCGGTACTTTATAACCAGTTAGGTTTTCACGAGCAAAAGCAATCACATCTTTATCGGTAAGCGCAGGATTTTTAGACACCACAAACACTTTAACCGCTTCAGAACTCTTAGGATCAGGAATACCAATCGCAGCTGCTTCAACAATATCAGGATGCGCGACAATCACTTCTTCAACTTCATTTGGATAAACGTTGAAGCCAGAAACGATGATCATATCTTTCTTACGATCGACGATTTTCATATAACCGTCTTCCATAATCACAGCAACATCACCAGTTTTAAGCCAACCATCTTCAGTAATTGTCTCAGCTGTTGCTTCCGGGCGCTGCCAGTAACCTTTCATGACTTGCGGACCTTTAACACAAAGCTCACCCGGTTCACCAATCGGCAACTCGTTACCTTCTTCGTCGATCACCTTACAAGTAGTTCCAGGAACAGGCATACCAATAGTGCCTAACTTGATGTTGTGATAAGGGTTAAACGAAACCACTGGAGAAGTTTCCGTCATACCAAAGCCTTCAGCAATGTCACAACCCGTTACTTGCTTCCATTGCTCAGCAGCATCTTTTGTTAACGCCATACCACCAGAGATGGTTAGCTTTAACTTGCTGAAGTCGATATTACGGAAATCTTCTTGTCCGCACAAAGCGACAAACAAGGTATTCAGGCCTACAAATCCGCTAAATGGCTGACCTTGCAGAGTTTTAATAAAGCCTGGAATATCGCGAGGGTTAGGAATCAGTACTGAATGATTACCTGTCTCTAATAGGACCATACAATGCACTGTAAAGGCGTATATATGATAAAGCGGTAGAGGGGCAATGATGGTTTCTTGACCTTCTTCCAACACCATAGTGAAAATACCATGACACTGCAGCATGTTCGCCATCAAGTTGCGATGGGTCAACATAGCGCCTTTAGCAACACCCGTAGTACCACCAGTGTATTGAAGCACCGCGACATCTTCAGCATCAACATGAACTGGGGTATAGGATTTACCAGCCCCTTTACTCAGTGCAGCGCGCAATCCCACAGCACCGGGAATATTGAAATCCGGAACTTCTTTCTTTACGTATTTCAAAACGCTGTTAATCAAAATACGTTTTACAGCACCGTGCATATCACCAACGTTAGTAACTATAACGTGCTTAATACCGGTTTTTGGAATCACATGTGCCGCTTTATCAGCCATATTTGCCAGAACAACCAGCGCTTTAGCGCCTGAATCGTTAAACTGGTGTTCCATTTCACGCTCGGTGTAGAGCGGATTCGTATTCACAACTACCATGCCTGCGCGCATTGCGCCAAACACTACCACTGGATATTGCAAAATATTTGGCAATTGCACAGCAATGCGGTCACCCGCCTGCAAGGTGGTTTCATTTTGCAAATAAGCTGCGAAGGCCGCGCTCTTTTCGTCTAGCTCTGCGTAGGTCAGTACTTGTCCTAAGCATGAAAATGCGGGACGGTCGGCAAATTTCTTAACGAAGCCATTAAAGATCTCGACGACTGATTCATGCTGATCAACGTTAACCGTGGTTGGATAACCCTCCGGATAGCGCTCTTGGAAAAACTCAACGTTCATACCACCTCCTAAAAAACTCTGACAATATTATCGTTATGTTCAGAGTTTGTGAAAATCAGACGACCAATCTACTCCCCTAAAGCAGATATGCAGGCCGAAAAGCGTTCCGGAGTTTAACTGTTTTCCTTCAGTCCGGCAAAATAGTAGGAGGGCTATTTCAATAAAAGTGCGCAAGATTGACATGAGAAATGCATTTCTAAGCCAATGACAAGAATAAGTGATTGTTTTTTGTACAGCTCATTGTCGTTAATGCGTCAGTTAGAGCCTCAATACAGATAGTGACCAATCTAACATCCGATAGAACCCAACTCGTCGCCTTTGGAAATAAATTTGTAATAAACGCGGCACACACTAGAGCTTCTAGATCTATACTTACACTCCTATTGGTCTAAGCGACCAATGACGTAACATGAATCGGCATTGACCAATACACAGTTAACAACAAGATTAGGATGATCCATGACCACCATATCCAACCGCCCTTTTAGTGAAATTGTTATCGGAGAGCAATGCCAACGCACGCACACTGTCACCGAACGTGATCTTGTGTTGTTTGCTGCGGTATCCGGCGACCACAACCCTGTGCACCTTGATGCTGAATACGCTGCGACAACTGCTTTTGGCGGCCAAATCGCTCATGGTATGTTTACCGGCGGGTTGATTTCAGCCGCTCTTGCGATGCAACTACCAGGACCTGGCACTGTTTACATGGGTCAGACTTTGTCATTCAGAAAGCCAGTCATGATCGGCGATTCACTGACCGTCGTATTAACGGTACGAGAAAAACATGCTGAAAAGCCTATCGTTACTCTTAATTGCAGCATAACGAATCAACATGGGAAAACGGTTGCTACCGGTGAATCGGTCGTTATGGCTCCAACCACTAGCGTTACTATCGACACTCCAGATCTACCTAATATCCGCATTAACGATCAGTAAGTTTATGCTCAAGCTTTAGACGTAAAAAAAGCCGCAAATGCGGCTTTTTTATTTGGCTGAGATTATGGATTAAATCGGATTGGATATTCCGCTTTCGTCACATCTAGGCCTGGTCTATCTTCAAACTGCATCTGACGACATTTCGATTCTAATCGACGAATCAACTTATCATCTTTCAGCTCACTTTTGATCGCCTTACATTCACGAACACTGCCGTTAGGCTCGATTACGAGGGCTAAAGTCACAGCACCCGCCAACGTTGGATTCGCTCGCAATGCTCCGCGATAAATCCGGTCGTAATGAACGTTGTAAGTTTCAAACGCTAAACGTAACTCTTCTTGGCTACGCTTACGCGATTCCTTAGTTTGTGCAACCTGCTCTGGTGTTAACTCAACGGCTGTTAACACACGATCCGCCAAAGTCTCACCCGCTGTTGCCGTTGTTAATGTCGCGACATCAACACCGCCAGAACTACGAGAAGCTGCCGCACGATCCACTACGGATCCCACGCTCGTTGCCTTGTTACCTGCATTACTTAAACCGGAACTTGAGGTCTTCAATGCAGCAACAGGAACTTCTGAGCGTAAACTACTTAAAGCAGCCAACGCATCAGCACCAAAGGCTTCTTTCGCTTTCTCTTTTGCCGCTGCGCGCTTCTCTTCCGTTGCCTTCACCTCTGGCTTACGCTCAGGTTTAGGCTCTGGCTTTGGTAACGGCTTAGGCTCAGGTTTCGGTTCGGGCTTAGGCTCTGGAATAGGTTCCGGCTTAGGCTCAACCTTAGGTTCTGGTTTCGGCTCAGGTTTCGGCGGCTTTACCACTTCTTTCTTTTTACGCTCAATCATCTTTGCCAATTGCGGCGGTATCTTTTCTAACTCACTGCGATCTTTCTGCGGCAAGTTAATTAAAGGTACAGCAATACTGGTAACCAGTACGATCAGTAACAGTACCCATAAAAAGGCGCGAAAACGGCGACCGTCGCCACTATCACTCCAGGGTAACTCAGGAGGACGATACTGCGACATTACGCACCCCCCGGCTGCAATTGATTAACAGCAAGCGAGATATTATTAAATCCAGCCTTCGAGCAGGTATTCATCACCTTTTTCAATACCGCGTAAGCTGTGCCTTTGTCACCCACAATAGTAATCGTACGACCCAGCTCTTCAAGCTCAGGAGACAAAGGCGTGCGTGCCGCGCGGTAATCGAGCTCTTGCTTTAACGCCGCAATCAGATCCGCTGGATCTTTACTCAAGGATCCAACCGAAGCCACAACACGCCCTTGAACAAGAATATCCTCGCGAGTCACTAATACAGTCAATTGGTCATCAGGCTTGTTCTCAGCCAAAGACACGGGGAGCTCAACAGTATCCGTATTTTGCACTTCTACTTCTGATTGGTTCACCATCAAGAAAAACACCAAAATGGTGAAAATATCCATCAGGGCTGTCAGGTTTAAGTTACTTTTATTGGCGTTACGCTTATGGTTGCGCTGCATCCGTTTTGCACGACGAGACATCTTCACGGTGTCACCTCCGCGCTCTCAGCATCACCGAGAGAAATATCCGGGAATAGCACAGCATCGACTAGCGACGCCGCAACAACTGCTGGATAAATACGCGCAGTATCCATTACCGTTACCAAGGTTTGGTAATCAACATCCGACTCCGGCAATAAAACGATATCCGTTTTATCCGCGAACACTGGGTTTTTCTTCACATCTTGTAATGCGCTAGATAAACCGTCGAAATCAAATTTATCACCGATTTTTGGTAACTCTTTTAAAGATTCTGTTTGCTCCATGTACGTACGAGAGATAACAAAACCCGTATTTCGAATTGTCACTTCAAGCGTGACATCCTCGGGATTAATCACTGCCGGATCATTTTGATCGCCAGCAGGAAGCCTGAGATCTAACACCGCAAGCTGAGAGAACACCATGTTCAATAGCAATACTGGCACCAGTACAATCATCAGGTTCATAAAGGATGTTACGTTGAGCTCCGCCTCTTCTTTTAATCGCTTATGGCGTCTCATCGGAAGCTAAACCTTTATTGACCGTTATTACCAGGAGTATCGTTTTGGCCAGCTTTACGCTCAGTGATGATGTTAAGAAACTTCACCCCAGCCATTTCAATACTATCAACGATTTCGCTGGTTTTAGTTTGCAGATAGCTGTGCATTAACAGCAAAGGAATAGCAGCAATTAAACCGAATGCCGTGGTGTTCATCGCAACCGAAATACTTTGTGACAACAGCGTTGCCTTCTCAGCCGGTGCTGCGTTTGCAACGGCGGTGAAAGCCGCAATCAAACCCATAATGGTGCCTAAAAGGCCCATCAGAGTAGCGATGTTCGCGAGTGTTGCTACGTATTGTGTGCGCTTTTCTAATTGCGGAATAGCTTCCATCAAACCTTCTTCCAAAGCGTATTCAATTTCTTCACGACGTTGTGAACCCGGAATACGAGCAATACCCGCAGCAAAGATATTGCCGATGTGCGTATTAGACGAGTTCGCATAATTCAAAGCGCTGCGCAAGTCACGCTTTTTCAACATAGGGAGAAGTTCATCAAAGGCACTGCGGTTTCCTGATTTCTCTTTCAATAAAAAAAAGAAACGCTCCAGAGAAATCGCCAAACCAATCGCCATAATGATCGCGATTGGCACCATGAAGGCACCGCCCTCTTGGAAAAAACGAATGATAGTATCCATGATATCTCCACTTAACTTTTTGTTGTTTTACATACAATAAACGAGACGCAAAAATCTCGTTAAACTTGGTTATTAAGGCCAGCAATATTAAACATTGCACCGACCCGTGCTTTGGTTCGATTTAACCATTAAATAACAGTTAAAAGAACCGTGAATTACTTCACTTCTAACAATTCTTTCAAACGGGTGAGATGTTCCGGCTTCTCAGTATAAAGTTCGCCGTAACGCATCTCGCGCCCTAAGCCATCTCGACTGATTGGCTGAAACCAATGGCGGGAATAACTCGTTACAGGCTCATACAAACGCCCAGTACCTGGCGGTGGTTGCCATGCAGTTACATACAATACGTTTGGATTTTCACTATTACCTTTAATAGAGATACCTTGCAAACGCACAACACCGTCATCTTCCTCAGCCCCAGTGGCTGAAGTAAACATTAAGATAAATAAGCTACTAATTAGCATCAGTAAACGCATTATTACTCCTTAACCGTTTCAGTTCCGGAACGACGTTCCAAATCGGCAATCCATACATCCAGGGTTTTATCATCGCCCAGCAATGCCTTTGCCTGTTTGTATTCTGCCAATGCACTAACCAAATCATTGCGGTATAAGTCGTACAAAATGCCTAAATTATAATACGCCTCAGCATCTGTTGGATTACACGCAATCGCAGCTTTATAACTTTGTTCGGCCTCGGCAAATAACCCTAATTCTCGCTGTGGCAAGGCTCGCACACGATGCACAGGACAATAGGGCTTGAGCATGGTCGGCTGAGCAATCACTGGTGTCACCGTCTCAGTTTTTTCAGCAGCGTCGGTATCTGTTGGCGCAACAAGGTTTTTTGCATCAGCCGATTCTGTGGTTTCAGTTTCAGTATTAACAACTACCTCAGAACCTTCGTCCGTTGAAGGTTCGGCATTAAGCTCTTCCTGCGTCAAACCACTTTCTGATTCCATAGCTGCTTGTTCGGCACTCGCTTCTACTGGCATAGTCAGCGAATCTTTGGTTCTGGGGACTTGATCCATGGCTACATTACCAGCATCAACGACTTGCTCTATAGTCTCGCCCGAACCGTCTGCCGCTACCGATAACTCTTGCTGTTTTGCCGCCGCTAACTGGGCTTCTAATGCGGCATTAATTTCATCTACGCGCACCAATGCATCAAGACTTGCTTGATATTCACCGGTGCGGTAAAGGGCCAAACCCAAATTAGTCCACACACCGGGTAAATCTGGATGCGTTTCAGCAAGCTCCTTCCAAAAGACAACGGCATCCTCGTAATTGCCATCTTGCAACAACACCAAACCATTTTGATATCTAGCCTTTAAACCTTCTGCCAATGGTTGTGCAGTGGGGCTTAAATCTTCAACAACGGCGATAGGCGCTTTTGCTGCGCAGCCCGCAAGAGTTGCCAACAATAAAAGACTAGCGAATCTGATCAACATACGTCGCTACCTTTTCTGGTTTGTTATATTGCCCAGGCATTAACTCAGCCATAGATGAAAAACTTTTCTTAACCCACTGGTCATAAAGGCCATCATAGGTACGACGAATATTGGTTTGATGAATATCAATCGCAGCTTCATCAAGAGGGAAAGCCTGATCTTCTAACAGATATTGATATTCCTCGGCCTCTACCTCATCCATACCTTTTGGTTTTTCTGAAGTCATTAAAGACTTACTCATTTGCGCGTACATATCTGCAATATGGAATGTTGCCGGAGTCGTAAACTCAAGAACTTCCATTTCTACTGCTTGGGTATAACGTTTTAACGCGCGCTGCATCGGTTCGTTTTTACGCACAATACTCTTGGCCAATGGCAAGGTTATTTTGACTTTTTCAAAGGCAACACGATCAAACTCAGCGAGCTGAAATGCAGCACTAGAAGCTAAATAACGTGACCGTTCGGTTTGTTGGTCTTTACCGTTGCGATGCAAGCGAATAATTTTATCCAACCAAAAACGACGTTTATCTTCATCACCTTGCAGAGCATAGATCTGATCTAACTTGTAATGTGCTTCAATGGCTGGATCGAAAGGCGTTTTATAGGTGTGCGCGTAACGCTTGTACATCACAATCGCATTATCTAAATCATTGGCCTTTTCGAAATATTCAGCAGATTGAAAGCTAGCGATACGACGTTCATCTTCTTCTTTGGCATCGTTCGATAATGTCATCAATTCAAATGCCGCTTTACGCCACTCACCTTTACCTTCGTAAGCAACAATCAGCTTGCTCGGAATATCTTTTGTAAGTTCATGATTCGGATATTCCTGACGGAATTTCAACAAGACGCCCTCTGCACGGTCGTAATCCTGCATTTCCATCAATAAAGTAGCTGCATCATATTCTGCATTCACCTTCAATGTACTTTCTGGTACGACTTCCGCCAAACGCAACCAGTGATCAACTGCCTGCTGTGGTGAGTCGACTTTCACCTGCTCACCCTGCTTATAAATTGCTGCTGCGGCTTTTTGACGAAGATCAGCACGTTCTTTACGCGATAATTTTTCATATGTAGAAGCACTCAACAAAGAAACTTCGGCTTCATCATAAAAACCCAATTCAAAACTTGAGTGGCCTTGAACTAACGAGGCGCCGTAACGATAACGAGGCGGTAATTCAACACCGGTTTCTTGTGATAACCGAGCCGTCGACAACGCTTGCTCGTAATATTTATCTTTCAGCAAGGTTTCAGCTGTATTCACCAATACAGTGCCGCGACGCGGATCATCTGGAAATTCCGTCACGAAACGTTTGGCACTGGCAACATTTAGCTGACGCCATTCCAATTCGTGTTCAGGTGCAGGATTGTATTTAGCATAGGCGAGTAAAGCTGCGTAACCGGCTTCGGCGGCATCCTCATAAAATGGATACTGATAGGCGACAATCTCGTAGTTATTGCGAGCATCGTCATAACGCTCTAAATCGAACGAAATTTCGGCCAACAAGAAGTGAGCTTTTACTGTATCTGCCGCTTCAGGGAAGCTACGAATATACTCACCGTACCAACGAGCGGCTTCGTTAAAGCGTTCCTCTTTTTCAGAACGCTTCTTCGCCGCCTGCGCCCAGCCATGAGAGAAAGTCGCCAAGTCCCAAATATATTTTGATAGCGCAACGGTAATTTCTGCTCGTACTTTAACGTCATGCGATTCCCAATACGGAGTGCCAACACCAAAACGCTCGTTGTAGGTTTCTTTATGCTTGCGTAATAGCTCCGGATACCCTGCGGTTTCGTAGCCCGTAATTAAACGCTCGTAATAACTAGGCGCACGATCGGAATCAGGATAACGATCGACATACGCGCGTAATGTAGACGCTGCACTTTTGTAATATTTCTTTTCGTAATACTGGTCAGCTAGTTGCGCGTACAACTTATATTCATAAAAACGAGCGCCGTGCTCATCAAAAAAGCGAGCAATTTGATTCCAATCACCTAAGTAATCAAACATGATCGCCATGATGCGCAAAGTATCGTTTAACAAATCAAGATCACCCCCCCCTGCCGCTACAAGCGCCGCTTCATCAGGGAAATGTTCATCAAGCATGCGCACGAATGCAAGCAAGCTTTCTTCATAACGCGCTTGTTTGAAAATACTCCAGCCCTGCAGATACTCTGCATCGCGGTAGAAGCGGTTGGCGGCTGGACCAACGCTGATAAGCGCTTGGTAAGCGGCCTCGGACATTTCATAGTCACCCGCAGCGTAGAGCAACTGCCCCAATCGAAATTGCGCTTCTAAATAGTAAATAGAACGCGGATAACGTTTAACCAACTCCTCCAGCACGCTAATTGCTTGATAGGGTTGACCAGCTAATGAATACGCTTTGGCTAATTGATAATAAATGGCATCGTTATCAACACGATCCGGAAACGCCTTTAATAAATTTTCATAGTCATCGATTGATGCTTTAGCTAGGATTCGATCTTCAGCCAGTGCAGCTTCGTCATCGACGACCCGCTCCATACGAATTTCGTCGGATTGTAATTTCAAACCAGCAATACGATGAGCAACCCGTACACGCATTTCAGGATCAGTTGCAACCGCCAAATACGCTTGATAGTAGCGCACCACATCTTCATGGCTGACAGCAAGAGGCTCGTTTGAGACCGCTCGTACTTTCAGGCCGCCAATATCGGAGATACGTATGGTTTTATCACTACGGCTAAATAAACTACAACCTGTACTTGCTAGCGTTGCGGCGATGAGGACTAACGATAAAAAGAATTTCATTTATCGTCTCCTGCGGATCGCATTTTGCGCTGCAAAGAGTCGTCATATAAACGCGCTATCGCTAATCGTGACTGTGCTAGGTATTCGTTTAATCGTGCGCGCAATGTCGTCAAATACTCATCGGTCATTGTCAACAAATCATCAAGTTGACGCTGGTGTAATTCTTTTACTTTTGCCAATTGAATATTCAATGATTGTTGCAGTGTGCTAACACGCTCAGGAAATCCCTTCCAGCTACTATCGGCCCACTCTAGCGATGTGCGCGTATTCTCAACCTGAACTAACAATTGCTCTGTCACCGCTCGAAGCTTCCAATGATGACGAGTAGTATCCCAGCGTCGCTGCGGCTCTTGCTCATAAATATTCCAGAGCTGGATCCCGCGCATTCTGCGCCAGCGCTCTTTATAAGGAGCCAAATCTCGTGTTGGAGTACCCACTTTTGATAAATACGATACGTTAGGGACAACATTACGGAGTAAATCAATATTCTTATGTTCAGATTCAGATGCATAAGCAAACACAGCTTCATCTTCAGCCATTAAACGATCTTGAACGGCTAAAGTACGGCGTAGCAAATCCATGTGTTTTTTTTCTAATGCAGCAAGTCGTTCTTCTCCGCTCATATTTTGCAACGTCTGCTGACGAACGACTAGAACGTCCTGCCACAATTCCAAATCATTTTTCTGACGCAGCAAATCGTGTTCCATACGATCGAGATCGTGCAGACTAGCCAAGCGCTCGACAAATGCTGGCTCGTCAATTAGACCTTGAGCAAAAAGTGCAACGGGGGTGTCAGGAACATCTTCAAGGCGTTGACGTTGCCAGCCCCAGCCTTCGCTCTGATTGTCGACCTGCCAATCTAGAATCCACTCACGAACCTGAACTGGATCACGAAAATTATCCAATGCTTCCAGCATATTGACGATTTTTGCTTCGGCGCTAACATATGCTTGCACTGATTCATTAGTAGCTTCAACCAATTCAAGTGTGTGAGGAACCGCAAGAAAAGACTCAATAACCGCTGGTTGAAATCCATCATATTGTTGCTGCAGTATTCGCCAAGGCTGAAGCGCATCTTCATAACGCCACTGACCAAGTAAATTCCAACCATAGTGCAGTAACCCTGGCGCTGAAAATACCGACTCTAAACTCATTTTTTCAAAATAATCGTTGGCCATCGCTGGCTTATCGTTATCCATCGCCGAGATTCCAGCGACCAGTAAAATTCGGTCACGCAAGGCATTACCTTCTTTATTCTTCGGGAGATAAAAAATGCTCTCCGCAATAAGACGTTCTAAATCACGACTACCGAAGTTTTGGCGAATCATGACCAAAATAAGGTTATAGCGAGCTATGCCGGTCCAGATACTTTCATCAGCCATGGACTTTAAAACAACACGAGCATCACTAATCCGGCTTTGTAACGACAAACTTGAGACCAATATGGAGTATGTCTCTTGTAAGTTACCCTGTGTTATTTTCGGTTCGGCCTGGAGGGCATTGCGAGAACTAATCTCTGCACGTTCCCACTCACCTAAATCGTACCAACGTTTACCTAGGTAGTACCAAGAGTCACCACTTGCTGTGGTCGTGGTAATACCGGCATTGAAGAATGCTTTTTCAGCCTCATCTTCTAAACCTAGCGCCAATAACATAGCCGCACGCATAACTTCCGCTTCTTGCTCAGGGCTCTGATCCGTTTCGCGCAAATCTTTCCATGCCGCTAAAGCGGCGAGACCCTCGTGATAGTCACTGGTTAAATAATGGTAGTAATAATTTCCGCGTAATAAACGCTCTTCGGCACTGGCACCGTCATCAATTTCATCCAGATCGAAATCGATATCCAATAAGCCATCCACGAGTTCATCTGCCTGCACTGAAGCAAGCATCGACATTGTCACAACAAAAACGAGAAAAAGTAATCGCATTGGTTTACCAGTACTTCAACTGTACCCGGGCACTTTGCCGCTCTACAAAATCCTGAATTACTAATTCAGTCAACAATGGCTTACTGGTTTTTTCGACGATATCTTCTGCAATCAACTCACGCCCTTGACCGAGATGATCAACCCCGCGAACAACGGCACGAACCGTGTGTTTACCTGGAGATAAATTAACATTGCCTAATGGCTGAACGGCCCCCATGCGCAATGCCTTAACTTGACGTTCGGTATAAATGTGTTGAATTTGAGATTCACCATCAACACTTAATTCAATCGACAATGGCTCAAAATACTCTCCATGAGATAACGATAAATGGAACGCCGCACGCGTCGTCGCAGGACTCAACAAATCTTTTTCTAATTGATAGAGATCTGTGTTTAATTCCAACACCGATTGTTTAACGCTTTCAACGTCTTGACGAATTGCCGCATCTTCTGCATTTGCAAATGTACAAGTGAATAAAAACAAAACACTAAAAAATAACTTCATTAAAATATCTCCGGACCTTATTGGTCGCGCACCTCAGAAATCCAGCGCATCATCGCCGCTTCAACTTCACCGTAACTCTCTTCAAGATCACCAATAATTAAGTGATCCAAAACCCCATCAGGACTGATTAACATAACCGCCGGCCGAGGTTCGAATAGCCAAGATTGCCGCCATTTTGTGTCGTAACGTAAAACCGGCAAACGCATCTTAGGTGGTTCATCATCACCTTCAGGCACCCAAACAAACCAACCCAACAATCCGTCAATTTCTAAACTTTCCGCCAACAACTGATAGCGTGCGAGCGTTTCGGAGCAAGCATCACAACGATCAAGCCAAATTAACATCAAGGGCTGACCACGCACCTCGGTTAAACGCTGACCAAAGCCATTGACCGAGAGCATTGTGAAATCATCAACCTTGTCACCAGGCTTTAACGTCTCTAATGCGCTGGCTGGTAGCGCCAACAATATTAGTAGTAAATACCGAACGACAAATTCCATTGCATCCCCTCGTTAGCACCTAGTGTTTTCAAGCGCTGATCATCCACTCGATATTGACGCGCACCGAAGCTGTACCAGTAATTCGTTGTATTCGCCTGCCATGACAAACCAAGAGCGGTGTAACGGCCACGGGTATCGCCCGTTTGCTGACTCCCCATCGCTACCTCAACGGCCATGAGCCAAGGGAATGTATAATCACCGAATGTACTCGCAGTACCTTGCAGCAAGGCATAACCGACACCCGCCGTAGCAAGTAATACTTGCTCTCGCTCTTCGACCACTAGGCCATTGTCGAGGGTAAAATCGAAAAAGGAGCTAAAACCTAACTCACCAGTAACATACCAACGTTCGCCGGCAAAATAGCGCGCCGATAGATTTAAACCGGGTTTTAGTTCGTCTTTTTCAGCGACGGTATTACTAAAGCCAATACCTATAGTGCCGTGCTGACGTTCAACAGAATCTAAATCCTCTAGCCCTGAATATTTAACCTGAGGATCATAAATATCAGTACTGGACCGCTCAGCTGAGGCCGTCGATGCGAAAAGAAACGCACATATAGCAACAGCAGTAGAAAACTTCATAGCCTTAACTTCCACGCCAATGACACAGAGGAATGGTTCACCATGTCAGAATCTAGAGAAATATTGGTGCCGACTCGTAAGGCGACATCTAAGTAACGTTCAGCAGCCCAAACAACCTCAGCAGACACAAGCGCCAGTGGAACAATTTCATCGGTTTCTGAACTCCAATGGTTACTGTCACCATACTCACTGCCAACTCCGACTGCGGCAGAGCCGAGTACTTGAAAATTTAAAATACTGCCTATCTGTCTTGTTAGCCCGAGTTCACTAATAGACCAACCATAAGCGCCTTGATCTGACACGGTATAGCGGCCGAATAGACTCTGCTCATGTAAGGGGACAACGACACCAAAACCCAATGCCGACTCACTATTCAAAATAAGCTCTAGACGCCAATCGCTTGGACGAGCATCGTTACGCAACTGCCACAGTTGAGCAACGCTAACGCTTTTAACAAGATGAAGTTCGGAAAGTGGAAGCCAGCCTTGTTTACGACCATCACTAAGCAATAGCCAATCACCACGAACGGCAATAGGTGTCATGGAATGATCACTGGATACTTCGAATACAACAGGGTACGCCGCGCCTGGGCCTTTATGAAGCCGCACGTATTCTATTTCTGCCTGCGCAGTTGAAGTCCATAGGAATATGAACGTGTTTAGTAACACGCAAACTATTGACGACTTGATATGTTGGCTAAACGCCACAACCGGCATATTTACCGCCCTATTCTTGTTATTTTTATAGGAGCGTCCATGCCGACCAGTCTTGGTTGTACGATAAGGTACATCACTTCCCCGTCTAAATTAATCGCTCAATAGTAACTTTCTAACACCTTTACTTACTGAGAAATTTCATCGCATTCTCTAGACCAGTGAGTGTTAGAGGATACATTTTATCTTTTACGATCTCGCGAATTGCTCCTAAAGAACCACCCTGCCCCCAGTGTGATTCTGGTGCTGGATTCAACCAGACCATTTTTTCGTAGTGATCGGACATACGCTGCATCCAAACCGCCCCCGGTTCTTCATTCCAGTGCTCGACACTACCACCCGCATGAGTCACCTCATAAGGTGCCATCATGGCATCACCAACGAAGATAACTCGATAGTCACTGCCATACTTGCGCAAAATGTCCCATGTTTCTGTGCGCTCGTTCATACGACGGATATTATTTTTCCACACGCTCTCATACAAACAATTATGAAAATAAAACGTCTCCATGTGCTTGAACTCGGTACGCGTCGCGGAGAATAACTCTTCGCAGACCCGAACATGGGGATCCATAGAGCCACCAACATCAAAAAACAGCAGCACTTTAACGGCATTGTGACGCTCAGGCACCATTTTAATGTCAAGAAAACCAGCATTTCTGGCAGTTGAGCTAATGGTATCACCCAAATCAAGCTCATCTGCTGCGCCTTGACGGGCAAATTTGCGTAATCGACGCAACGCTACTTTGATATTACGCGTACCTAATTCGATGCTATCGTCTAGGTCTTTGTAGTTGCGTTGCTCCCAGACTTTAATCGCTTTCTTGTGTCTCGACTGCCCTTGATCAATACGAATACCTTCGGGGTTATAACCATTGGCTCCGAAAGGCGATGTGCCTCCGGTACCAATCATCTTATTTCCCCCCTGATGACGCTTATGCTGCTCTTCCAATCGCTTTTTGAATTCTTCGATGACCTGATCAAGACCACCAAGCGCTTCGATTTTATCCATTTCTTCTTTCGACAGCATGCGCTCGAACTCTTTGCGCATCCACTCGGCCGGAATTTTTGCGTCCTCCATCATGGAAGGCAATGAATCCAAGCCTTGAAAATAAGCGCCAAACGCTTTATCGAACTTGTCGTAGTGTTTTTCGTCTTTAACCAAACACAGGCGTGCAAGGGCATAAAACTCGTTCATATCAGCGAAGGCAACATGTGCCTGTATCGCATTAACGAGATCTAGGTATTCCCTGACCGAACATGGGACTTTGGCACGACGCACCGTCTCGAAGAAATCGATTAACATTGAATTAGCCTTTGCGACGACTCATGAACGCGAGCTTTTCTAGTAACTGCACATCTTGTTCATTCTTAACAAGCGCGCCGTACATCGGTGGAATAGCCTTGCTATGATCTTTATTGCGCAGCACGTCAACACCCACATCATCAGCCATTAATAGCTTCAACCAGTCAATTAACTCAGAAGTTGATGGTTTTTTCTTTAAGCCGGGAACTTTGCGCACGTCAAAAAAAACATCGAGAGCTTCACGCACAAGATCCTTCTGAATATGCGGGTAATGCACATCCACGATAGCTTTCATGGTATCGCGATCAGGGAAGTCTATGTAGTGGAAGAAACAGCGACGTAAGAAAGCATCTGGCAGCTCCTTCTCGTTATTACTCGTAATTAAGATAATAGGACGATGAGTAGCTACGATACGTTCTTGGGTTTCATAAACAAAGAACTCCATCTTATCGAGTTCGAGCAATAAATCGTTCGGGAACTCAATATCGGCCTTATCAATTTCGTCGATCAACAGTACCACGGGCTTATCCGCCGTGAACGCTTCCCACAACTTACCTTTGATGATGTAGTTGGAAATATCATGGACTTTGTCCGTACCAAGCTGAGAATCGCGTAATCGTGATACCGCATCGTATTCGTACAGCCCTTGATGAGCTTTAGTCGTACTTTTGATGTGCCACTGAATCAAGTCAGTGCCCAGTGATGTAGCCAGCTGTTCTGCCAACATAGTTTTGCCAGTACCGGGTTCACCCTTTAGCAATAACGGGCGCTGCAAGGTAATAGCGGCATTCACCGCCATTTGCAGATCCGGCGTTGCAACGTATTCACCAGTCCCCTGAAATTTCATAGCTACCTCTGTTTAAGCTTCATCAAAACAGGCCAGAGTATAAGGATGCCAGTGGCACTCAGCAAGGGACTGACCGTATTACTATTCACTGCACTCAGCAATTATGCAAAGTGCGACCCGAGATCGTTGCGCAATTTGGCCAGTTAAAAAAAAACCGCTTGCGAATCAATCACAAACGGTTATTTTTTAGTCTTATTACATTCGATTGTAGCGCTCTCTACTATCCCTTATTTAATGGGTCGTCATCGTCTCCAAACGGATCCTTACCGCTATCATCGGCCTTTTTTAGCTCATCCTCAGCATCAAATTCACCCCAATCATCTCCGTCTTCAGGATCAATCGCAAAATCGTCTACCGCAACATTGATATTGGTATCACTGCCCATCGATGTGGGCGCTCTGCCACCCAGAGGAATCTCTTCCTCACCATCCGCCTCAAAATCGTCAAAATCTCCAGCTTCTAAATCTGCATCATCCAACTCACCGAGATCCAAGTTTGCAGGAGCTGTCCGCTCGGCTTCGCTGGCACTGCCAGCTTTCTTACGACTAAACCACCAGTAACCAGCCCCGCCAACAATAGCAATATTAGTAATGCCTAATAGAACATAAATCCACCAAGCAATACCTTCGTCCTCCTCAATAACTTCAACTTCTGTCTGTTCGGCATATTTTTCAGCCAAGTCAGGCACTACAGGCTCAGGAATTGGTAATGGGGGCGGTACTTGCGCCTCCTCTGGCGGCGACTGCGCTTCTACCTCGTTCTCAGGTTCGACAACAGGAGCCACTGGTTCAGCTATCGGCTCCGTCTGTATCGGCGGAGCAACTTCTACCGGCGTAGTAACAACACTTTGTAGCGGGAAGTCGACAACAATAGCCTCTGGCTTGCTCTTAAATGTTTTTCCGCCCTGAGACACTCCGCGAATATTGATGGTTACCTCGTAACGCCCGTCACCTTTTTCATTGGTTAGATCAAGAACCCATTCCTTATCGGCTGCACTGTACTCCATGTTTTGGATGACAGAATTTCCGTCGGGGCTAGCAATTTTGGCTATGATGCGACTTAAACCGGTATCAATCGAATCTCCCTGTGGAGTCACAGTAATATGAACGCGCTGTTGATCCGGAAAAGGTTCTGTTTCTACTTTCAGCGGCTCAGCAAGTACCGCTGTTAGCACTTGTCTGCGCTGAAATGTACGACCGATAGCATTGACTTCAATGCGGTATTCACCGGGCATAGACAAACGACTCATGGTTTCGAGAAACACACCTTCAGGCGGCAAATTTTCGGGATCAGACAACAGCTTACTACCCGTGCGGCCATCAGGAGCGGTAACCTGCATGCTAATATCGGTCAGTTGCAACACCGCAGGCTCAGTAACGACCTCACCTTCATTCACTAGCGCTATGCTCATATCAATAGGAGCACCGGAAAACAAATTGGCAGGAACGCCAGAAACCGACAATTTTAAATCCGATAAAATTTGTACACGATTGTCTGGATCAACATCTGCATCCACAGACCACTTACCTGCTTCTGGTCCTGAAACAGTAATCAAGTCGAAGTTTAAATCGTGGTGCCAACGCACTTTATCTTGGTTGTCGGCTAGTGACTGAGTAATAACAGCACCAGAAGGTGCAATTAGTTTTGTTTCACGTCCTGACGTACCTCTAAAGATGAGGGCTGTGAATTCTTCTATGCTAGAGTCAATATCGAAATTGTTGTTTGTCAGCGGTACTTGCTCGGCAGGAACCGCACGATCAAACGCTTTTAAAAACGCAGGCATCAAATCATCGGCTGTATTGGCCTGCAAGAATAGCCCGTCGGTCTCCATCGCAATTTGTTGCAAGGTTTCTAGATCTGCAGCGTTTGACAAAGCCAAAGTATGAATTTTCGCGCCGGTCTCGATATATTTCGGTAAGACTTCTTTTAATAACCGTTGTCGCTCAGCTGAATTAGCTTTTGTAGTGGGGTCGCCATCCGATTTATCCATATCAATACGGCCATCAGTTAGCAAAATTACCGTATGCTGATAACCACTGTCGGGAGCCATTTGCCACAGCGCCTTATCTAAGGCATCAACAAGATTGGTATTAAGCCCAACGGAATTTATCTCTGACGATTTTGTTTTAGCATTGCGCCGCCAGTTAATATTAACCGTATCGAGTGGCACCAACATGTTGACGTAGCGGCCAAATGTCCAGACACCTGCGCGACTATTATCAGGAAGTAATTCGACTAGCAGATTAAGCGCCGGGCGGCGCAAATTCTGTGGGTCGGTATCTTTCATACTGCCAGAGATATCAATGATTATTCTGACATCTCCCGGCTGAGTGTTTTGCTCAGCCGCGGTTGCTTGATTGGCAATAAACAGCAGGAGTGAAAAAATCACTCCGGTCAGCCTCATGCAGCGCACCATATGCTCTCCGGCGGATTTAGTTTAGAGACTGGTCTCAAGTACACGACGCCCCTTCTCTGTGATGTGCCAACGCACACCATCTTTTCCGCTCACTTTTCCGGCAAGGCTACGAGAGGTAAGCACTTGCAAAGTTTTTAAAACGGTCACTTCTTCTTGGTTTGCTTCACGACACACACCGGCTAACGAGCGGAAAATGAAACGACCGTTAGATAGGATTTTCAACACTTGCCCTGAAGTGATATCCAGATCGGTACTAGCTTGGGTAATTTGCGGATCTAAATTCGCAGTATCGTGTTCTGTTTCGGTATCAATCAAAGGTAATAATTCGCTTTGAATAATACGAAGGCTTTGTTCAACCTCTTCGGAACGCTGACGCGCACTGTGCGCTTCGTTCAAAATACGATCGGACATATTGTCGATAAAGAAACGACTCAAAAGTGCCGACACTAAACAGAAACCGGTAAAGATCAGCAGCTGCGACGGGTCACCCTGACTCTCTAAAACCAATTCACTATTCACCATATCCAGTACCACAGGTACTAGGAAAGAAGCACCAACCCCAACCACTAAAAATCGTGGCAAGCTTGCCGCGTCAGGATCTTTATCACCATAAAGGTAATAATTTACTAAGCCGCCGAAAATACCAGCCAACAGCATAACTGTCGCGAGAATAAATATATGATTTGCCATGGTCCCAACCTCTCGTTCATTGATTCGGTAACGCCCCAAATCCGATGAACAGCTCCCCTGATAGATATTTACGTTAGTGCGGTATCAGAAATTCAGACGCGATACGCCATGAAATCAACAACACCTGCCTACATAAAACTAGCAAAGTTTTACTGGTTAGCCAGAAAAGTAATAAATAAATGAGTTAACCGATCATTTATTGAACAAACAAACAGGAGAAAAGGAAGAAAATCAGAGGAAGTAAGGAAAAATATGAGAAGGAATTAGCAGTATGACGATGAGAATTACAACTTAGACTAACGACGCCACAATGGCGTCGTTTCAGATAACAAACAACTAAGCGCTGGCTTCTGAGTCCTTGACTGAATCTTTCATGCGAATGAGAGAAACCAACAGGCCAAGACCAAGCACGGCAGCCCCAATAGCCAATGCGGCTGCAAACCAAGGGATACAGTAATTCACAGACTCAGGGCCACTGATTAAAAACGTGAAAGCAACAACAAGAAAACCCGGCGCCCAATACATAGATCCAGCCTCAATAGGGACAGGTGTAAAGATAAGCACCGCGCCAATTAAGCTGAATAAGTGATAGCCGATCCCCGGCGTCTTGATCCAAAATAGCAATTTTCCCCAGCACCAATAAGCCACTAGAGCAGAAACCAAATACAACAGCCAAAACTGGCCATATGTCATTACACTATCCACGTTATGCTTTCCATATAATGCGATCTTGCCAATCGTCTTCGTCAATTAAGTTGTCGGCTATGCCCTTATTACGCATCGAAATCCCTGCTTCATGCACCGATTCTTTCGTGCCCGAAATCAGAGGATGCCAATCATACAGAGGCTTTTTTTCAGCCAGTAAACGATAGGCGCAGGTTTCAGGCAGCCAAAAAAAGGTTTGAGCTTGATCCGGCGTTAACCATACGCAACTAGGCACAAGCGTATTGCGTTGCTGGTATTCTGTGCATTGGCAATTGTTCGTATCTAAATAACGGCAATGAACATCGGTGTAATATACCTCGCCGGTTTCATCGTCCTCGAGCTTATGTAGGCAGCACAGCGCACAACCATCGCACAACGACTCCCATTCAGAAGACGTCATTTCACCTAGCGTCTTGCGCTCCCAAAAAGGTTGATGGCTCATTCTTTATCAATTTTGCAAAATAGATCGAGCAAGTAAGGTTCTTTTGCCGGTGGCATTTGCAAGTAGTACCCCTTTTCTTCAAGCGCTGCTAACACTTTTTCTGTATCCGCTCGGCCAAGCGATTTTTCTGGAGTTAAGACCATGGTCATTGCTAATTCTGGCTTGCCAAACATGGCCATTAACTCTTCTGGTACGCGAGTAAATGCATCTTTACGCGTGACGTATAGATACATTTCGTCTTTCTTTTTTGTCTTGAAGACGTCGCACAAAATTTTACTCATGATTGCTTTTTTCCACTTTGCTCGCAGCTACACCCTGCGTCATCATTAACAATAAAGTTTGGCCAATTACATCCTTACGCCACCCACTTAATACTTCGGGAAGCTGGTATTGACCGTCGTGATACCCAGAGCGCACTACAAATTCAAGTGCGCGTTTATTAGCCAACAGCTCAATCGGTATATTGAGCTGCTCGGCCGTGAGCGTCACGGCATCTTTTAGATCTTTCATAGATTGCGCGGCAATCGGAGATAAGGGACGATCAAGCTGCTCTGGCCAAAAGGCCTCGTCTTTTGTCATCGCCACTTCGACAATTTTCAACAAAATATTGCCTGCGTCACGAACGATCGGCGGCTTAACACCTGCCTTCACCAATTGATCACGATTTTTGGCTTTAAAACGCGCAATATTCCACAGTGAATTATCATCAACAACTTTATTTCGCGGAACATCACGATTACGCGCTTCTTGTTCGCGCCATACAGTCAGTTGCTGCAATATATATTGCTCTTGCGGGCGCAACTTCCAAGCCAGCTTAACCTTTCGATACAAGGCTAGGTACGAATCATCAATTTGGTCAGAGGCGTCCAATAAGCGTGTGCAATCTTCTGCCAACCATTCTTCTCGCCCAAGCTCCCGTAACTGTTGACGCAATACGGGATACAACTGATACAGGTAATGAACATCCGCAACAGCATAATCCACTTGCTCTGAACGCAGCGGACGATGCAACCAGTTAGAGCGCGTTTCTTCTTTCGGCAAATCAATCTCTAGCAACGCCATTACCGCGCGTTGGAAGCCCATTGAACCCCCATGCCCCGCTAGTGCTATGCCTAGTTGGCTGTCCGCTAATGGTCGCGGAATAACGCCGGTTAAACGTCGACAAACTTCTAAATCTTCTGCGCACGCGTGAAATACTTTCAGTACGTTAGGGGCCTGCAACACCTCAACAAAAGGGGTCCAATCCTTGATCAATAAAGGATCAATAAGGTAACAACCCTTCTCTCCCGCTATTTGAATTAAACCCGCTTGCGGATAAAACGTCGTCGTTCTTACAAATTCGGTATCAACGGCGAGGTAGTCTTCTGTCAACCATTGTCGACAGGCAGCAGTTAGAGCATCGTGATTTGCAATCCACAGTGGCTCCGGTATATCAAGGCGGCTCATTTAGCCCCTCCAATCATCGGTTGCGCTATGAAATCGCTAAACGACTGCATTAACGTATGAGTATCTAATAAAAAACGCTGTAGATATTGTGCGGTAACATCTCCTTCAACAGAGCCTGCTAGCAGCAAATATACGATGTTCGGTTGCATGCTGTTTACGCGCTGCTGCAAGGCGGCTAACGGTAGCTGCGCTGGGCCAATACTAGCGACAGGCGATAGCACACCATGCAATACAAATAATTGACCAGAAAAACCCATATCACAGAGTATTTGCGCCTGCTCCAATTCAGCAACAACGGCCAAGCACTCTTGTCCGCGGGCGAGATCATCGCACACAGAACAATGATCGTCGGTGAGATATATCTGACAGCGCTCACAAGGGCGGATGCGCAGCAATGCCGACTGCAAAGCTTGCACAAGCTCATCACCACCGGCTCGGTTTAAAGCCCAGCGCGCCATTCTGCCTGCCGCTCGTTCGCCGATTCCCGGAAGAGAATCGAAGGCACTGACTAGAGCTTTGTATTCCGCTGGCAACTTCATAAATAACGCGTCGGCTTTAAGATTAGAATGGCAATTTCATACCTGGTGGTAGACCCATTCCAGCAGTCATCTTCGACATCTGTTCTTGATTGTTTTGTTCAATTTTACGTACCGCAGCATTGACCGCAGCGGCTAATAAATCTTCCAAAAGCTCTTTATCTTCACTCATGACGGAGTCGTCTAGCTCAACACGCTTAACGTCATGACGACCATTCATTGTCACCTTCACCAACCCCGCACCAGACTCACCAGTAACTTCAGCTTCGGCCAATTCTGCTTGGGCTTTTTGCATCTGCTCTTGCATCTTTTGGGCTTGCTTCATCAGGTTGCCCATTCCACCTTTAATCATACAATTCTCCTAACAATCGATTAATTAACTGACCGGACGGATGGTTTCTTCAACAACTGCACCACCCATTTCCGACAAAATATGATTGACCACGGGGTCGGATTCAATCGCCTGCTTTGCCGCATAGAATGATTCGGCATGCAGGCGCTGACGTCTTTGCTCTGGAGTCTCGCCTCGCGGTGAAACCAACTCCATTTCAATACGCGCATCAGCAATCAATGCACTGAGTGCATCTTGGATTCGTAGGCGCTGAGATTCATTAAATAATGCCCCCTGCGCCGGATCGACATCAAAACGCAACACGCCGTCGGCAATTTGTACTAAAGCACTGTTGCGTGCTATCGCCATCGGTAATCCCGCAAGCTTTAGACGGTCGACCCATTGCCACCATGTATGCGGCTGTAATTCGGGTAGCTCACTCTGCTCGACCACGCCCGCATCTAGGTCTTCAACTGCAACTATTGTACCGCGCTGCTCCGCTACCGGTATAGCTGCGGCGACAGGAGTGGCAGGCGCATCCATCAATGAAGTCGCCATGCCGCGTGCTATAGGTCTATTTTCTGTTCGTACTTTTGGCACCAGTTCTGGCGATGGTTCATCCCAAGGCACATCTAAACTGGCATTAGGGAGGGAGCTGTCAGTGGGGAAGCTAGGTGAATGCTCATCATCAAAAGATGGCACATCATCAAAACGATCAGACAAACCCGCGACTGGTGCAGCAGACTGTTCGTTATTGAACTCGCTCAGCACAATCGTAGGAGAATCGATAGTCTCAGATTTTTCGACCAGAACCGATGCTTCGGATTCCACTTCACTCACCATCGGCGCTTTTAAGTCAACATGATTGACGACTTCAGTTACTACTGGAGCAACCTCAGCTTCAACAACCGCATCTAATGCATCAGGACGTGGTATTAGGGTCTTTTTTTTTTCAGTTGCCACTTGCAGGGCACCGACTAAATCGAGCTCTGGAACCACATCCGGCGCAGGGCGGAAGGCCAGCATCCGCAGCAGTACCATCTCGAAACCTTGGCGCGGCTCGGGTGCCATTGCTAAATCTTTTCGGCCTTGGAGGGCAATCTGATAGTAAAGCTGTAAATCTTCTGGCTGCATGGCCATACCAAGGTTCAAAATGGCATCGCGATCGCCTTGGGAATTTTCGATAGCATCGGGCACAACCTGCGCTAAAGCAGCGCGGTGCCAAATGTGCAACAAGCCCTGCAACACCTCATCGAAATCAGGACCATGTTCCGCCATTGCTGCAACTTCATTCATGACATCGGCGGCGTTCGCTTTTGCCATAACCTCAGCCATCTTAAACAGACGACCGCGGTCCATGGTGCCCAACATGGCGTTGACCTGCTCTTCGCCGACAATACCCTCGCCATAGGCAATAGCTTGATCGGTTAAGCTCAATGCATCGCGCATACTGCCCTGAGCTGCGCGTCCTAACGACCACAAAGCAGGTTCTTCGTATTGAAACTTTTCAGCGTCTAACACTCGCGCGAGGTATTCAACTATCCGCTCAGGTGTCATATTCTTGAGGCTGAACTGCAAACAACGCGACAGAATGGTCACCGGCAATTTTTGCGGATCTGTGGTTGCTAACAAAAATTTAACGTGCGCTGGTGGCTCTTCTAGAGTTTTCAGCAAAGCATTAAAACTGTGCGAAGAAAGCATGTGCACTTCGTCGATCAGGTAGACCTTAAAGCGACCACGCGTGGGTGCATACTGGACGTTATCAAGCAGTTCGCGAGTGTCTTCAACGCGGGTACGAGAGGCAGCATCCACTTCAATAAGATCGACAAAGCGCCCTTCTGCAATTTCCTTACAAGAACCACAAACACCGCAAGGGCGGGCACTAACGCCTTCTTCGCAGTTCAAGCATTTAGCCAGAATTCGAGCAATGGT
>NZ_JAWUWR010000065.1:0-23642 GCF_034111725.1 Thalassolituus sp.
AAGGCAGATATATTTAATTATATTGAGCTGTTTTATAATTCCACGCGTCGCCATGGTAATAATAATGACTTGTCGCCAAGGGACTATGAAAAGGATTATTTTTTGAACCAAATGGGTGTCTAGATAACTAGGGGCGATTCAGTCGCTTTGGAGCGATTCATTGCACCTATGCTTGAATTCCGAGTATTTACCCCAAATAATCACTGTATCGTTACTCAACGCCCTAGTATCGTTACCAAGCACATGGGCGCTTCCAACCTATTTACTCGTTCTGAGGGATATCTCTAATCATGTCGAACTCGTCATCCAATCCGTTACTGCAAGAGCACGCCCTACCACCGTTTTCTGCCATCAAGCCTGAGCATGTTCTGCCTGCAATCGAGCAACGCCTAAACACCAACCGCGAGCGCATTAATCATTTGCTGCAAGGCCTTACTAACCCAACCTGGGAATCCTTGGTGCTGCCGTTGGAAGCTTGGAATGACGAGCTAAGCCAAGCTTGGTCGCCAGTTGGCCATTTGAATGGTGTAAAGAACAGCGACGAACTGCGCGATGCCTACAATGCCTGCTTGCCATTATGGAGCCAATACAGCACTGAAATCGGCCAAAATACCGAGCTGTTTAAAGCCTTTGAAGCTCTGAGCAACAGCCCAGAATTTGCCAACCTATCGAAAGCGCAACAAACCTCGATTGAACACGAACTGCGTGATTTCCGTTTGGCCGGTGTCGATTTATCCGGCGAGAAGAAAACCCGTTACGGCGAGATCCAAAAACGTTTGTCCGAACTGACCAGCAAGTTTGGTGAAAACGTATTGGACGCGACCCAAGCTTGGAGCAAGCAAATCACCGACAAGAGCGAACTCGCCGGTTTACCTGATAGCGCCCTTGGTTTATTACAACAGCAAGCCAAACAACGCGATCTTGAGGGCTATGTCATCACCCTCGACTTCCCGTCGTATATGCCGATCATGAGCTACGCCGATAACCGCGAGTTGCGCCAAGAGCTTTACACCGCCTTTGTTACGCGCGCATCAGAGCAAGGCCCGAATGCTGGTGAGTTTGATAACAGCGCCGTGATGAACGAAATTCTCGATTTACGTTACGAACTTGCTACGTTGCTGGGCTTCGAAAACTACTCTGAATATTCGGTTGCCACTAAAATGGCTGGCTCGGCACAAGAAGTGTTGGATTTCTTAGATGATTTAGCGACCAAAGCTAAGCCGCAAGCTGAGCGTGAATTTGCCGAATTAACAGCCTATGCCGCCGAGACTTTGGGCTTAACTGAATTAAGACCGTGGGATATTACCTTCGCCTCCGAGAAGCTGCGCCAACAACGCTACAGCATCTCGCAAGAAGATATCCGCCCTTACCTACCGGTCGATACCGTCATCAAAGGTATGTTTGAAACGGTAACGCGTTTGTATGGTATTGAATTTGTTGAGATTAAAGACTTCGATACCTATCACCCCGACGCCCGTTACTTTGAAGTGCATAAAGACGGTGCAAAAATCGCAGCCTTTTATCTCGATTTATACGCCCGTGCGAAAAAGCGTGGCGGCGCGTGGATGGACGACTGCCGTATTCGTCGTACTACCCAAGATGGCGTGCAAACCCCGGTTGCCTATTTAGTGTGTAACTTCTCCCCAGCGGTCGGCGATACGCCAGCACTATTAACCCACGATGAATTAACCACGCTCTTTCACGAATTTGGTCATGGGTTACACCACATGATGACCGAAATCGACGTTGCTGGGGTTAGCGGTATTAACGGCGTTGCTTGGGATGCGGTTGAGCTGCCAAGCCAATTTATGGAGAACTGGTGCTACGAACCAGAAGCGCTCGCCTTTATTTCTGGCCATTACCAAAGCGGCGAACCACTGCCACAAGAATTGCTGGATAAATTACTGGCCGCGAAGAACTTCCAAAGCGCCATGATGACCATGCGCCAAATCGAGTTCTCGATTTTCGATATGCGCTTGCACCGCGAACATACCGCCGCTAACCCAGTGGATGCGGCAACCATTATTGCCGACGTGCGTAAGAGCGTTACTGTTGTACCAACGGTCGAGTTCAACCGCTTCCAACACAGCTTTAGCCATATCTTTGCCGGTGGCTATGCCGCGGGTTATTACTCGTATAAATGGGCCGAAGTATTAAGTGCCGATGCGTTTTCAAGTTTTGAAGAAGAAGGCATTTTTAACCGCGAAACCGGCGAACGCTTCTTGCGTGAAATTTTAAGCCAAGGCGGTAGCCGTGATGCCGCTGAGCTGTTCGAAAACTTCCGTGGCCGTGCACCATCGGTGGAGCCGTTACTGCGTCACTGCGGAATTTTGGGCGAGGAAGCAGCGTAATGACAACCGTAAGAAAACGCCGCTTTATTGCTGGGGCCGTGTGCCCAAAATGCGCAGAAATGGATAAAACCGTGATGTTTACCAACGACGAAGGCGAAGAAGTTCGCGAATGCGTGAGTTGCGGTTATAGCCAAACCACCAGCGAACAGGCGGTCGAAGATCAAGCAAAAGAGATTGTTACCCGCGTAACACCGGATGGCAAAGCCATTCTCGATGAAGGTGAGCAGCCGCTTAGGATTTTGGGATTAGATCCGAAAAAGTAATTAAGCAATTTCAAATAGCGACTGAATAAACTCAGTCGCTATTTTTAATCCGTGAAATTCTAGCTTTCCGCATTAAACCCATGCGCTGCCAGCCAAGGATCAAGTTTGCCCATCACCCGCTGCAAACCTTCACCCGCTACCAAAATATGATCCATATTCACTAAGCCGATAAATTCACTCTTAGGATAACGTGCTGCGGTACGACGGCTAATCGGGGTTCTAACAATCCGATCAGACTCACCAGCAATGACCAGTACCGGGCCTTTAATACGCTCGGGGTAAACCTTGCTCGCTTTGGTTTTATCTAAAAACCACATCGACATTTCAAAATAAGCGCGGCCAGATTCAGCTTTTAATTGATCAAACATTTCGATCACTAACGGCTTAGGCGTTAAGTGCCCCGTTCCCCAAACAAAGGTTTCCCATTCAGGGATCAAGGGCTTACGCCAAAAACCCCAGCGCGCGAAGTGATGTTGGAATACTTTCAGCATGCTTGGATACAGGGCAAACATACCCGCGGCGGGAGCAGGCGATAGCAACACAAGCCCTGCGTGCTCAACTCGCTGCGCAACCAATTGCGCAATCAAGCCTCCCATCGACCAACCGATAATAATCGGCGGCTTATCTAGGGTCATAATCAGTTCAACAAAATCATCGCTGTAATCCGTTAAGCTGACCTCGGCCATTTTGCGCGAGCCTTCCAGTAAAGGAAGGTCGTGATAACGCAGAGGGGGCGCATACACATCAAAGCCACGTTGTTCCAATTCCGCTTTCATCGCATCCCAAGCTTCGGGATAACAAAATGTACCAGCAACTAATACGACGGGCTGCTTTCCAGAAGCACTCATGAGGATGTCTCCTTGTTGTGATTAATGATCTATAAATACCTATTCATTAAGCTCACAAGATAGCGAAAATTGAATTCAGCCGATACACTCGATGGTATTCGCATGGAGATCGATCGTGAAGTTCGCCCCCTTACTATCACTACTACTGCTAACAAGCCTAGGCATTACAGGCTGTGCTTCCTATGGTGCAGGTATTCAAGGCGCATTAACGAAGGCTGAACAAGGCGATTATGCTGGCTCCGAAGCCATTATTAGTAGCAGCCTAACTCCCGACGGTAATGATCGTCTCTTGTATCACCTCGAGCTGGGGGTGCTTAAGCATTTACAAGGCGACTACGCGGCTAGCAACGACCTACTTGAGCGCGCCGCACAAATCAGCGAAAGCCTTGATACCATCAGCGTGTCTAACTCGTTTTATACGCTAATGACCAATCCGCGCCAGGGCCCTTATGGCGGCGCCGACTACGAAAAAGTATTAATCAATTACTACAAGGCACTGAACTACTTTGGTTTAGCGCAGTTAGCACTTACTCGCAATGAACGTCTCGATGCTATTGAGGGCGCACGCATTGAAGCCCGACGCCTGATTATTCGTTTAAACGACCTCAAGACTCGTTTAGGGACATATCAGCAAGCCAGCGACGCCAAAGAACAAACCTTTAATCAGCTCATGCGTATATTCGAACTGCTACTCGGCAACTGGGTAAATAACGACGATTTCCTCTACCGCGATGATGCGTTGGCGCACTATTTATCGGGCTTGAGTTTTGAAATGAATGGCGAGTACGACGACGCACGTATTAGCTATCAAACCGCAGCAACAAGTTACGGCAGCGGCTACGCCAAACAGTTTCGCTTAGCAGAAGGAATGGAAGAGCAAGCTTGGTTCGATACAGTACGCATGATGCGCACCGCAGGCGGCTACGATAACGAGTGGCGCCAGCTCGCCAAAAAACATTTATCAAAAGTACGCCAAGACGAGCTGAATACTCTCGATGGCAAAGCGCAACTCATCGTTATCGAACACAAAGGCTTAGTGTCTCAACGCAAAGAAATGAGCTTGGAGTTATCGGTTAATCCAAACCTGAAGTCACTCAATATTCGGCCCTATTTTGTCGGCTACGAAGCCGATCAGCTGGCTTGGTTCTGGTTACTTTATGCTGATAAGAGCGTATACCAACTGGTCACTGCCTATTTAAACGCAATACGTAACAACGAACTGCGCTTGTTTACCAAAACCGTTGCGCTCGGTCCCTTGTATCGCGAAGCCGAGAACATCGGCTTAACGCAAGCAGTGGGCAACTCTATGCGCATTACCGTGCCCTATTACTCGCCGCCGCAGATACTCGGTAGCACGCGATTAAGCAGCGATGGAGCATCGTGGACCATGCTAGAAGCCGCCAGTCCTGAGCAAATGGCGGTACAAGAACAGATCGTACGTTCCGGCAAAGATATTCAGTTAGCGCTGGCGCGTTCGGCATTGAAAGCCATTACGGCAGCCTCAATCGGCAGTGGCGATAGTTCCGGGCTTTTAGCGTTTGCAGGAAAATTAGCGGCGCAGCTAACCGATGCCGCCGAGACCCGTAGCTGGTTACTACTACCAGCCAATATTCGCGTTAGCCGCGTTTTTTTAGAGCCCGGAGAACACCAAGTTAGCCTCGATTCTGACATCAAAAACGGGCAACATTATCGAGACAGTAAACGCTTCACCCTAAAGCCGGGCGATATTGAACTTTGGCAGGTGCGCTCAATGGCCGCAGGAACAAGTGCAGCGACAATGCCGCCGCCATCAACAAACACGACAAAACCACCGCAACGAACTGTCTCAGGCGGCGCTGCTGAACCGGCACCAACAAATGATGACAAAGCTATTGTGAGTGAAAAGAAACCAACCAGATCATTGCCATCAAAGGAATAATGTCATGCTAAAACGTCTTTCAATCGTTACTGCCGCAACCGTTATCGGCGCGTCCGTATTTATGAGTGGCTGCGCCACTAAAGTATCTCGTGTTGATACCAGTGAAGAGATCGCTTTGTCAGATCGCTGGAATGCCAAAGACTCAGAACTGGTGGCCAACGAAATGATTACCGACATGATGGCCTTTCCATGGGCGCGTGATTTTGAAATGAGCAATAACCGTCGTCCGACTGTGATTATTCAGCGTATTAGCAATAAATCATCCGAACATATTGCCATCGACACCTTTGTAAACGACATCAAACGCGCCGTCATTCGCTCGGGTAAAGCAGGCTTTGTGGCCGGTGGTGAAGAACGCACAGAGTTACGTGAAGAGCGCAAAGATCAAGAGCTGAACTCTGCCGATGCCAAACAGCAAGGCCAAGAAAAAGCCGCTGATTTCGCCCTGTCTGGCAGCATCAACTCCATCGTCGATGAAGTGGGTAAAAAGCGCGTCACTTTCTATCAAGTCGATATGAAACTGATTGATATGGAATCCAACCTCGAAGTTTGGAACGGCCAGAAGAAGATCCAGAAACTTCAGGAAAAATCGAAATTCGGACTCTAATTCATGACGATTTCACATCCTGTTAAACGCCATGCCTTGTACATGGCCTTAGCTGTATCAGGACTAATGCTAAACGGCTGTGCGACCAACAAGTCGGATATCAGTATTGTTCCCGACGATCATATCCAAGCCAGCAGCCTACCAGCCTGGACGACCCAGCCACCGCAACGCAGTGGCATGGCTTATGGTATCGGCAGCATGGATATCTACGGTAATCCGACGCAAGCAGTGCAGCGTGCGGGCGAACTTGCTCGGGCCGACTTGGTTAGCCAACTCAAAGTTACCGTAACCGGCCAAAACACCAACGACACAACGGAATTCCGCTTAAATGGCGAATCTAGTCGCGTGCAGCAAACGCTCAGTCAGGTGGTAAAAAGTCAAATTCCAAAAGCCGAGCTGGACGAAGTTGCAATTGTAAAAACCTACGTCGACGACAAGTATGCCTATGCACTGGCAGAGCTTGATCGTCTGGCGGCAGCGGCGCGCATTAAACAGCAGATCAGTGATGTCGAAGTAAAGCTTAATACCATGGCGGCGACGCCGTTAGCGGATGGAAGCCGACTGGAGCAACTGCAACAGCGTCTACCTGCGCTCACCGAATTTGCTAAACGCGCGCAATTAGCCGATCAATACGCATTGATTAGCCCAGAACGCCGTCGTCCTGCCTTAAATGCTGGCTTGGCCGCTTATCGTGATGCCATTTTAAATGCTTTAAAAGAACTGCAAGTACATCTCGTACTCTTGGATGATGGCGCCAAAATAATGCGTGGAGGCTTGATCGAAGCTTTAACGGCACAAGGTTTACGATTAAATGATAGCGCCGATGCCGACTTAACCTTTGAAGTCAGTGCACAATTAGATACTCGTGAACAAGAAGGTAACCAATACGTATTTGCTAACAGTCGGGTAATCTTGCGTGACGATCAAGGAAAGGTCATCAGCACCTTTAGCAAACAAGCAAAAGGCGTATCAGGAATTAAACAACTAGCACTGCAGAAAGCGTCAGAAAAAGTCGCGGATTTATTAGCTGACGAGTTAGCGCAGAGCTTAGTCACTCGTTTACGCTAATTCAGCTTAAAGTAACGAAAAGCCCCCTCCGGACTCAACCGCCTGAGGGGGCTTTTTTATTAACTTGCAGGACTTTCAGCAACCGTATTTTTGGTTGGAAAAGAATACTTCCAAATACGTTGCACCACGGTCACATATTGGCTGAGAAATGATCCCGAATTGTAAGGGATATTGTGCTCTGCGCAGGCTTGGCGAACTTGCTTAGCCATTTCACGATAGCGGTAAGCAGGTACGTCAGGAAATAAATGATGTTCAATCTGGCAGCTTAAATGTCCGGTCAAAATATGAAACCAAGTAGGTCCTTCTAAATTCGAAGATCCTAATATTTGACGATAATACCACTGTCCTCTGGTTTCATTTTCGCAGTCCGCCTCATTGAAGGTATGAACATCCTCAGTGAAATGACCGCAAAAAATAACTGTCGATGTCCAGACATTACGAATAAGATTGGCGATAGCATTACCTAATAACACCGCTAAAATCATAGGCGCTCCGGCAATTAAACCTGCAACTAACGGGAAAAACACATAATCTTTAAATGTCGACTTACGGATCTTCTGGAAAAAGTCGTTCTTTAATTGATTACGTGCAATCGGCAACTTACTATCTTTCTTCGGCTTACCAACAAAAATACGCTCGCCTGCAACCTCGTGGTAAGCAACACCCCACTGGAATAATAAACTCAGTGCCGCATACGAAAATATCTGCCAACGATTTTTAGGCCGCCAAGGTAAGTCATCACTCAAACGCAGAATACCGTAACCAAAATCACGGTCTTTACCAATAATATTGGTATAGGTGTGATGTTCATAATTATGCACACGCTTCCAAGAATCGGCATCGCCAACGATATCCCATTCAAAGCGACGCGAGTTAATATGCGGATCATTCATCCAATCGTATTGGCCATGCATAACATTATGGCCAATTTCCATATTGTCGAGAATTTTTGCGAGCCCCAACAATGCAACGCCTAACAACCACCACACTGGCGAGAAAAATCCCAACACCATGATCACTCGCCCTAAGAGGGCGCTTGCTCTTTGAATCCGGATAACACGACGAATATAATCAGCATCCTGCTGACCCACTTTACTCACGGCATTTTCGCGAATCGAATTTAACTGGCGTTCGAATGACAACAAAGTGTCAGGTGACGGATAACCTTGGCGAATCATTACAGCTCCCTAATAAGCGACGTGGTGCTTTAGATGAGCAGTCTTAACTCTGTGCTAGGGAATGTCCAATATCGATTTTTAAGCTGGTTTGAATGAAGTATGTCACCAACTAAGTAAGGCCAGCGCAGTCAGGCTCAAGTGGGATTGAAAAAGTCTTAAAAAACAAGCAACTACAATTATTTAACTACAGTTCAGATAAAACTTAGAAGCAAATATCCGGGACCATTAGTGAATCTTAGGCACTTATATTTTAATAATTGTATTGGTATTACCGTACCATTTACTTATAGCCGAATCGGATCTTCATACTCAAATTTAAATATTTTTTCGAATTTCTTTCATCAAAATCATGATATCAATCGGTTTAGATATGTGTCCTTGCATACCGATAGCGAGACAATTCTCGACATCTATATCCATTGCATTGGCCGTCATAGCAAGTATTGGCATGTCGGCATATTTTGGATTTTGACGAATACGCTCGGTTGCTTCAAAGCCATCCATAATGGGCATCTGAATATCCATGAGTACAAGGTCATAGGCACCGTGACGATCAAGCATCTCCAGCGCTACTTTACCGTTATCTGCAATGCTAACAATAGCGCCAAATTCTTGCAGTATTTCCTGCGCTAATATTTGGTTAATTACCACATCTTCAACGAGTAAAATTCGAATATTTTCTAACGATTTACTATCGCTACGACCATCATTCGCTACTCCATCGTCCTCCACACTAGAATGCTCAGACATAACCTCTGTTGGCTCTAGCTTAATATCGTGCTGGCTAATAAGCTGAGCACCATTCACGGCTGACAGTTTTAAACGAGTAAAAAATTCACTTCCCACGCCTTCCGTACTGCGAACTTTAATATCGCCCCCCATGGCAATAGCTAACTCTCGGCTGATACTAAGACCTAATCCAGTTCCACCAAAACGACGAATAGTAGACGTATCAGCCTGTTTAAAGACTTCAAATACTTGTTCTAGTTGATCTTTGGGAATACCAATACCAGTATCACGTACGCTTATCGTTAGCACACTCTGAGAATCATCATATTGAAGATTCACATATATACCGCCTTGTTCGGTAAACTTAAAAGCATTACTCAACAAATTCAAGCAGATCTGTTCTACGCGTAACCCATCGCCGATTAGATACCCTGGAATCGTACCTTCCAAATAGAACTCGAACTCGACATTTCCACTCTCTGCTTGCAATGAAAATAGTGCATTCAATTTATTAATGAGTTCCGATAAAGAAAATGCTTTATTATTTAATTCCAACTTACCTGACTCAATTTTCGCATAATCTAGTGATTGATTAATCAGTGATAGTAAGGTCTTGGAAGAGAGTGCTGACTTTTTCAAATAGTCTCGCTGTTTCGGGCTAAGTGGTGTTTTCAAGCAAAGATTAATAAAACCAACAATTGCATTTAAAGGCGTACGTAATTCATGACTCATATTCGATAGAAAATCAGATTTCGCCTTATTAGCGGCATTAGCCTGATCCATTGCTAATTTCAGATCATGAGTTCGACGGTCAACTAATCGCTGAACGTGCTCGACTGAGCCTGTTATTAATAATAGAAACATCTGAAACATGGCAATGAATAGAAAACCGCCGGTCAAAATAACATAGCTACTCCAATCTCTGTCGCCGAAGTTGAAGTTCTCATTTGCATAGATTTCGATACGATATTTACGCTCACCAAATGCCGTGTAATAATTTTTTAGTTCAAATCCCTCTAATATTTTATCATCCGACTTCGTTAAATAAATGATGTTCTCAGAATCAGTTTCATCGATAATATTAAATGACAAATTACGTACTTTCGCTTCAGAAGATATATTTCCAAGTATTCCATCCAGTTGCAAAATTCCGCTCACAAAGCCAGAAAACTCATGATTGGACTTTTCATTTAAAAAAACTGGTAAATATAAAATCAGTCCCTTCTGCTGATTATTCTCTTGCGCGAGAGTAATCGGAGCAGTAGCAACAGCCCTACCGATCTCTTTTGCTCTCATTAGTGCTTCCTTACGCGCGGGATTAGCTAATAGATTTAGTCCGAATGCTTTCTTATTTTGTTCAAATGGATATATATAAAGTACTGGAGCATATTCTTCCTGAATCCCAGCCGGAACCAAAGAGCCATCGGAAGAGAATTCAGTCATATGGAAATAAGGAAAACCTTCTTTGCGTATATTTATTTCAGCCTCGATTCTCTGTTGATGATTGAGAACAGGCGTCCAACCCAAACCATAAAACACATGATCAGAATCTAAGATTACAGCCGAAAATTGATCAAACTCCGTACGAGATACAAAATTAGACGCGTTAAAGAAAGCAGAGTAAGCAACCAGCTTATTTTCCGATATTCTAAGTCGCTCATGAATTCTCTGCGAAAATTCATCGGTATGAGAACGGATAATCAAATTATGTTCTTGATCCGTATAATTAATCGACTTAAGAAATATGACATACACTATGATGAGCATCGTAAAAGATGGTACTGCTATTTGGAACTTCCGTACCAGAGTAAAACGCTGTTCATTGTCGGCTAGCACAAGAAGAAGCGGCGTCATGATTAGAATGCCAATCGAATCACCCGCCCACCAAGTTATCCAAGTGAACAACACAGCTGAAATAGGAATAAATCCTGCAAAAAATAAGGTCAAAGCGCCAACGGTACTTGCAACCATGCATCCCAGCATGATCACTAGAAGCACAAACCCTAGAATTCGCATTGGTGTGTTTAAAAACTCGACTTTCCCTACAAAGCGCGAGAACAATACACATCCAACTCCGGCTTGCATCATCGCACCGAAGGCAATGAGGACTGCTGGGGATATCGTGGCAAACGCTATGTTTTCATAGCCGCCACTGGATATGCCTAAGTTAATAACAAATGAGCCAACACCTAAGCCGAGCAGCGCTGGTAAACGCCTTAAAACAATAACAGAAGCTAAAGCTATACCAGCTGCAGGCCATACTGCAGAGGCAAACCCAGGAGGTATAGCGAGCTCTAGCCCTATGCGTCCAGCGACGAAATAGCCGATTGCTGCGAGGATAAAATGAAGAAAATTCCTCTGCATTTACGAGGTCCGATGATGACTATACTTGCAGTATAGACACCATAGAAGATCTAGCGACCTTGTACTTAAGCCATATTTAGATACCCTTTCTGCCCCCTAATAATGAAAAAACCCGGCCTAAGCCGGGTTTCATTCGTATCGCCAGATTGCCTAAAAATCAGCGTCCATAACGTTCACGCAAGGCATTGATGCGGGCATCTAGCGGTGGATGAGTTGAGAAAAGAGCGGAGAGCTTGCCTTCACCACGAATACCAAAAGCCACCAGCTCGCCATTCAATTCGCTTGGCTGCTCGTAGGTTTCTTTTAATCGCATCAACGCTGCAGCCATAGCTTGCGGACTGACCAACTCTGCACCCGCTTGGTCGGCACGAAATTCGCGACGGCGACTAAACCAAGCAACAATCGTTGAAGCCAAAATACCCAAGACAATTTCAGCGATGATAGTGGTTACAAAGAATGCGATACCTGGGCCGTTCTCGTTCTTAAACACCGTCCTATCAACGAAGTTACCTATGATACGAGCAAAGAACATCACAAAGGCGTTAACCACCCCTTGAATCAAGGCCAGCGTAATCATATCGCCATTTGCAACGTGGCCGATTTCATGGCCCAACACGGCTTTCACTTCTTCTTTCTCCATGCGCTGTAGCAAGCCAGTAGAAACCGCTACTAAGGCATTGTTGCGGTTCCAACCGGTAGCAAACGCATTGGGAGCGGATGATTCAAAAATACCGACCTCTGGCATGCCAATACCGGCCTTATCAGCCAGCTCTTTCACGGTACTAACGAGCCATTGTTCGCCTGAATTATGTGGATTATCAATGATCTGAACGCCCATTGATCGTTTCGCCATCCACTTTGAGATTAGCAGCGAGACAATAGAGCCGACCATACCGAATACCAGACAGAAGGCCAAAAGATTGCCTAAGTTGATACCGGAACCACTGGAATCAAGATAACTCCCTACGCCTAACAGCGAGAGGGTAATGCTGGCCACAAACACAACCGCTATGTTAGTGGCTAAGAATAAAACGATGCGCAACATGGTTGCTTCTCCCATCATATGATATTGGTTAAAAATCAGTTTTACTATGATGGCTTAAATGGCGGTTTTTATCCCGAGATTCAAGCTTTTTGAAGTGTAAAAAAACGTGATGATAGCTCGTGTTATTCGCGTCCTAAATCCAGTATCATGCGAACTCGAACCCAGGGGGTGGTGGCGGAATAAGATTCCAACGCCTGAGATGCAATAGCGAACCCCTAGAACCTGATCCGGTTAGTACCGGCGTAGGAATGGGGAGTAAGCTCGCTTACTCACACTTCGCTTGTTGGCGTTGCTGCCTTAGTTAAACAACTGACACAGCTCGCCCCTACGCAGACGCCGGGTCTCCCTTGTTTTATTAAAAGGAAAGACCCAATGAATACCCGCCTGAATACACAATTATCACTGCTCATATTAGCTATTACTGGTAGTTCTTATGCTGCTGCCGACGATGTCCAATTAGACACTGTGGTCGTTGAAGCTGACTTTCGCCAAACCAATGTGCAACAAATTCCTGAAGCCGTAACGGTTGTTGGCAGCGAGCAAATAGACGCACGCTCTGCCGAGCACCTAGAACAAGTACTCAGTTTCGCACCCAACGTGAACTTCGCCTCGGGCGCATCCCGTGGCCGCTATTTTCAAATTCGCGGTATCGGCGAACGCAGCCAATTCGTTGATCCCGTTAATCCTTCGGTAGGTTTAATGATCGACGGTATCGACATGACCGGCCTTGGCTCAGCGGCCACCCTGTTTGATGTGCAGCAAGTGGAAGTTCTGCGCGGTCCGCAAGGTACGCGCTTTGGTGCTAACGCCCTCGCTGGCATGATCAATATTCGTAGCAACGACCCAAGCAAAGAATCAGAAGGCTATATCAAGGCACGCTTAGGCAACTACGATAGTTATGGTTTGGGCGGTGCAGTATCCGGCAGCTTGGCCGATAACCTGCAAGGCCGACTTGCAGTACAAGGCTTTCAATCCGACGGCTATATCGACAATACCTATTTAAATCGTGACGACACCAATAACCTCGATGAAATCGTTGCCCGCGGTAAATTAGCTTATCAACTCAGTGACGATACCGATCTCGGTTTAACTTACCTTTATGCCGATATCGACAATGGCTACGATGCGTTTAGCTTGGATAAAAACCGCAACACTCTCTCTGATCAACCCGGGCGGGATAGCCAAGAGACTCAAGCCGTCGCGCTAACAATTGATTCACGATTAAACAGCGATGTGCAACTTGAAGGCGTATTAACCGGGAGCTGGAACGATAGTGAGTACAGCTACGACGAAGATTGGGCTTATGTTGGCATTGCTCCAGATTGGGAATACAGCTCATTCGACCAGTACCTGCGTGACTATCAACGCACTTCCGCCGACATCCGCTTTTTATCCGGTCCGACTGGGCGGTTAATCAATAACAGCAGTGACTGGGTGGCCGGTATCTATGTAATGCAGCGCAATGAAGACTTAAAACGTAGCTACACCTATTTAAGCGCGCCATTTACCAGCACACTAGATAGCCAAGCCATCGCGGTGTACGGCGAATTAAGCTCCGACATTTCGCTCAATACGCGCATTATCAGCGGCTTACGTTTTGAACATTGGGAGAACGATTACCAAGACAGCAATGGTATTAACGGTAATACCGCCGAAGGTTTAATTGGTGGCAAGATCACTATTGAAACCTTGCTAACTCAAAGCCAAATGCTCTATGGTTCATTGGCTCGCGGCTATAAATCTGGGGGGATTAATACCGACCCTGATATCTCTGAAGACAATCGTGAATTCGATACTGAGTTTAATAACACCGCTGAAATCGGCTTAAAATCCAGCTTGCTAGATGATGAATTAACCACTCGTATTGCGGCCTTTTATATTCAGCGTAAAAACCAGCAGGTTAAAAGTTCTTACGCCATTCAAAACGACGACAACAGCCTAACCTTTCAAGATTATTTAGCTAACGCCGCCGAAGGTCGCAATTATGGCTTAGAACTAGAAAGCGATTGGAATATCACACCCTCATTAAATTGGATGGTCAGCTACGGCTATTTAAAAACAGAGTTTATTGACTACCAATACCAAACTGATGACGGTAAATTTAACAAAGATGGCCGCGCTCAAGCGCATGCTCCGGAAAATAGCCTAGCAACGGCGTTAACCGCACAGCTGTTAGATGGCTTAAGTATAAGAATTGAGAGCGAAGCGAAAGACGCTTATTTCTTCTCAGATAGCCATGATGAAAAAGCAAAAGCCTATGTATTGTGGCATGCACGCCTTGCCTATGATAGGAACCATTACACAGTAGCACTATATAGCCGCAACTTGACCAACCGTGACTACGAAGTGCGCGGCTTCGGTGGATTTGGTAATGATCCACGTAATTTTTATGAGACCGACCGCTACGTACAATATGGCGAACCGCGCTTAGTCGGTATTGAAGGCACGTATCGTTTTTAGAAATATGGGTTGGTTGGGCTGAGCATCGCAACGCCCAACCAATAATAACGAGCTAGGAGCAAAGCATGGAAATTTCGGTCGAAATCAGTAAATACCCACTCGCGGATGATTATATTCCGGCGATCAAAACCTTCATCGAACGCCTAAATGTCATCGATGGTTTAACAGTGGTTACCAATACTATGAGCACGCAAGTATTCGGTGATCACGACTTAGTGATGAACACCTTGCGCGATGAAATGAAACTAAGCTGGGAAACGTTCGGCAAAGCGATTTTTGTCTGCAAATTTATTGGGGTGAATTTAGATCCAGCGCTGAACCCGCACGGATAAGGTATGCCATTAGTTTGATGCGCAGCGGGCATCTGTGCCATGGATGGCACAGCTGAGCATACAAGGATGTACTTGCTGCGTCCCGCCTAGCATCAATCAAGGCATTGATACCTAGAGCTAATGCCTAGCATCGACCAAGATAGAATCAACGCAACACACAAAAGGATACCAACATGCTCGACACCATCATCGCAGGCGCCGTCAACTACGCTGCGACCATGAGCCATTGGGAAACCATCGCGGTTATCCTCGGTGTCGCCTATTTGCTGCTCGCAATGAAACAAAGCCAATGGTGCTGGTATGCAGCCTTTGGCAGCACAGCAATATTTAGCTGGTTATTTTTTGATGTTAGCCTGCTGATGGAATCCGCGCTTAATGTGTATTACCTAATGATGGCGATTTATGGTTGGGTAGCGTGGAATAGAGGTACTAACTCTAGCAATGAATCCCTAGCAATACAGAGCTGGACGTTCAACCAACACGCCATCGCGATTGGCGCAGTATTAGCGGTTAGTCTATGCAGCGGCTATTTACTCAGTGAAAACACCAGTGCAGTAATGCCCTATCTAGACTCATTTACAACTTGGGGAGCTATCCTTACCACTTGGATGGTAACGCGGAAAGTTCTGGAGAATTGGCTTTATTGGCTTGTTATCGACGCTGCGGCTATCGTGTTATACATTGATCGCGAGCTGTACCTCACGGCATTGTTAATGGCCCTGTACCTGCTGCTAGCCACCATAGGTTGGTTCATTTGGCGCAAACAATTTAACGAACAAACAAATGAAGATTCGAATGTAGCAACGGCACACTAATGACTCGAAGCAGCGGCGACGAAGCTCTACAAACTATTTTAAATGACTGGCGAGACTGGTCATTTTGTCGTTATCAGCCTTCGCTAGCACAGGTGACTCCAATCATAGGAGGGCTTACCAATGATTGCTATCGGTTGCGTCTTGCTGAAGGCGATTACGTTTTGCGTATTGAAGGAAAAAACTCACGCGCGTTAGACATTGATCGTGAACAAGAATATTGCATTCATAAACACGTTGCCGCGGCAGGTTTAACTCCGCTGGTCGTGTTTCGCTCCAACCCCAATTCAACGCATTATTGGCTTAGGCCTTACGTAGAAGGTACTCCGCTAAACGAAGCCGATCTAACACCCGCAATGGTTGTAAGGTTAGCGCAGCATTTAACGCGATTGCATCAATTAGCCGTCGATTTAAATATAAAAACCTTAGATATCACCGCTAAAGCGACACGCTACTGGCAGATAATTGATACCACTAATCACGAACTACTGACGTTAAAATCGAAACTGCAAAAAGCTCTAGCGGGGATGCCAACAGAACAACTTTGCTTAGTGCATATGGACCCAACGACCCCGAACTGGATACATACACCCGACGATAAGTTGGTGTTACTCGATTGGGAGTACGCCGCGCTAGGCCATCCACTATGGGATTTAACGACGCTCCTGCAAGACGCTCACTTATCTGCAGATGATAAAAATGCACTCGTAGCTGAATCGGCTTATTCAAAAGCCGAGTGGTCATTCGCTAAGCGTCAAATCACCTATCTAACCGTGCTTTGGTATCGAGTTCAGGGCCTAATCAGTGACTCTGATCTGAGTCATCAACTCCACGAACTCGACTTACGCTAAGATACATAAACCGCCTAAGTGTATCTTTGTGTAATCAAAATTACCGGCCATTACTGACTGAGCGATCTTTTATCCCCTATTATAGGCAATTTGCGACTCTTAAATAGCGAACTTCTTCACAGTATAAGTCACAATAAACACCTAACCTCTTAGTTAAGCGGTCAGGATTGCGTCCTTCAAACTGAGTAAGGTGATTATGCTGAAACGCTACTATACGATTCTCGGTTTGCCGGAAGGGGCCGATAAAGAAGCCATTAAAAAGGCATTTAAACGCTTGGCTATGGCCTATCATCCCGATCGCAACGAAATACACAGTGAAAGCGCCCATCTGCTATTTCAAGATATCTGCCGTGCTTATCAGTTCTTGCTGGATCAACCGGAAAAATATGTGCCGGCAGGACAGCCAGATGAAGGCGACGATGCCCCTATGGTCAGCACCATAGAACCCAGCAAAGAATTAAACACCTCGCAAGAGCGACGCTCAACCGGAAGGCGCTCACCCAATGACCGACGTTTTGAACTTGTGTTAGAGGGGTATTACAAAGGCACTAGCATTAAAGAGCATATCTAACAGACTATTCGCGCCAGCGAGTTAGCGTCCTTACGAGCCAATCCTGTCATTCTGGCGGGTAAGGTTTACGCTGTTATTTCCCCATATCTTATTTTGTTTGTATGATCTACGCACTGATCCTAATGTCCGACTGAACATTTAGACGGACCAGTAATTATTAATACAAAGCCCTATCGCTAGGATGCAGATATGAAAGCGCCAAAACACAGCAAAACCATCACTACTCTTATGCTCGCCATGAGCTTGAGTGGCTTTGCCGTGGCAGAAGATCGCATTGCTAAAACGAGCCTTGAAATTATTGCTCAAGCACAAAAGGATTCGACGCGTCCAATTATTGATCACTGCATAGCTAACACGCCTGAAATTTCCGACAATCTGCGTCAAGAATATGCTCGTTATGAACAAAAAATCGATTTAGCGATGGCACCTATGTTGGCACGCGAAGCGGCCAAGCCAAAACGGCAAGAGTCGCAAACAGCCCTCGCTGTGCTAGACGCAGGCTTAAAAGCGCAAACCCGAGTTAAACTCGATAAAATTCAAAACGCCGATACAACTATGTATTGCAGATGGTTGGTTAAACAATTAGCAACCGTTACAGTGGAATCGTTCCAAGAACAAATCGAAGCCGGCGTGGCGAAGTATCGCCAAGTCGCCGACACCGAATAATATTTAACTCACGCTGTGAATGGTGCGATGCACAAATGCAAGTTTTGCACGTATCGCATCACTGATCACAAACGGATAAGCATCCGGTAATCCCATACTGCGATTTAATGCATTCAGCACCACTGAAAAATAAATCCAATTGCTAACAATATCTCCAATCGACGAATTTTTACCGTAGTACCGTTCTTCTTGCGGTAGCGCTATTTCTTTTGTGTCGATTATTTCGGCGTTCTCAGCTTCAGTGACAATACCGTAGACTTGTGCTGTTTCTAGCGTATCAAGCATATGCAGATAATGAGCCCAAGTTTCAGCCCAGTCTTCCCAAGGGTGCATGCTGGCATAACGACTAATAAACTCACCTTGCCAACTATCGTCATTCATACTGCGCTTATAATGGCGATCAAGTGCATCTTGATAAGACGCGCGCTCGTCACCAAATACTTTACGATATTCGCCCAAAAGTACGGGGTGACTAGCAATTAATACATCCCAATAATAATGCCCTATTTCATGGCGAAAATGCCCAAGCAAAGTACGATAGCCCTCACCCATGGCTACTCGCGCAGCATGGCGCGCTACATCGTCGGCCTCGGCTAAATTAATCGTTATATTGCCGTTGGCGTGCCCCGTGAACACAGGTTCTTGATCGGCTAATGGACTATTAAAATGATCACCCGCCGTTTTATCCGCCATAAAGCTAAAACTCAAACCCGCTTCTGGCTGTTGCTCTCGATCTTGCAGCGGCAACCCTAACGACTGCAAAGTGAATAGTAAACGGCGTTTAGCGGTTTCTAATTTACGCCAAAGCGGTAAATGCTCAGGGACATCTAAATCAGGCACATTACTATTAAAGTGACAGGCGAAACATAAGGCTTCACCATTAGGTTGGACCTCATCGGCAAGCTGAATCATGCCATTACAGACATGGTGATGACTGTAATTTTTGCATTGCTGATAACGAGCACCGCGAGCGATAAAGACGCCCGGCTCTTCTGTTTCATCAAAGCTCAGCATAGCATTTTCTTTATAGCAGTAGCCGCTAAGACGCTGACAGCTAAGACATCGACTGCTTTCAAAAAATAGAGACTGCGTAGTACCACAATCGCATACAAAGCGTTTCATCTATTAATCCATATGATCGATATTTTAAAAGTTTTACGGCAATAAATTACGACGATTACTGTTGTTGCTGTTGCTGTTGTAATTTACGACGATACTCATCAGGATTTTTATCGGCTGGAAGCGTTCGCCCCTGCTGAGTGGCCAGACGTTGCGCTAATAACCGACTTAACCAAAAGCGCAGTGCTGCGCCGCGCAATAACAAGGGCCAAGCGGCTCTTTCTGCCATAGTGAAAGGCCGCACTGATTCGTAACTTACCAATAGTGGCGAAAGTCGAGCCTTATCCCAAATGCCATTTTTCTCGCGACACCAGTCATTAGCGACAATCGCTAAATCGTAAGCCAAAGCACCATCGCAGGCATTATATAAATCTAAAATTGCCGTTAATTTCACACCCTGTTGATCTACTAAAAATAAAGCATTGTCATGAAATAAATCAGCATGAATCCATCCATGAGGGAGCTGGCACCACAAAGTGCGTCCATCTTTTTGAGCTTGTAATTCAGCGTCTAAAAGCGCTTGGTCAGTCTCGGATAAATTCGCTTTTAATTCCGGCGCAATCGCTAGCCACCAATCAAACCCGCGCTCATCCACGCGACGCTGAGGTAGATCTTGAGCAGCCAGATGCAAATGCGCTAAGCCTCTGCCTATTTCCGCACAATACTCTGGCGTCAATTGGTCGGGGTGCGTACCGGGTAAACGTCGACATAAGATTGCAGGCTTACCACTGAGTTCATGCAACCAAACACCATGAATATCATCCAACGGCATCGGCACCGCTAATCCCGCTTGCCCTAAGTGGCGCGCAAGACGCACAAAACTGGCGACCTCTTCGGCGTTATGATGCTCAAACAAGGTCAGCACAAATTCATCGCTGGCGGTTGTTAGCAAATAATTGGTGTTTTCAATACCATTATTAATGCCTTGTAACGCGATCAAAGAACCAGTTGCATACTGAGTTAAAAACGACGCAACGACATCGTCTGCGAGCTTCGTATAAACGGCCATGAATAATTACCAGCGGAAAATAACCCATTTAGGAACGCGCATATCGGGATTATCTTTGCGCACAAAATCACCATCTTCTTGTTGCGACGGCACGAGATAGTAGGCTGGGCCTACTTTCGGTACGACTTTAATCTCGCTAAGTTGACCGTTAACACGATATTCGTAATAGGTATTATCGCCATCGTTGCGAATGGTTACAGTCTCGCCTACCGGTTCTGCGGCATACGCCACGCTACCGAACAGTAACGCCGGAGCGAGGATTAAAGCGGTCAGAAGTTGTGGTGTCTTCATGTTAGACTGCGCCTCTATTTGGGTTGATCTCGTTGGGTTAATCTTGCAATGGTCTTCATCAGACTTTGACCATTGAGATTGGAATAATGTCCGGTTAGTGTACCCAAACCCTACTTCAGCGTCAGTTTTCGATTTGCTCAGGACCCCTGCTCATGTCATCAAACCCTGTGATTCTTGTAGATGGATCGTCGTATTTATTTCGTGCGTTTCACGCGATCCCCCTACTAACCAACTCTAAAGGTGTACACACCAACGCCATTAAAGGCGTGATCAGTATGATCAAACGCCTCAATAAAGATTATCCCGAGTCACAGATAATCGTGGTGTTCGATGCCAAAGGCAAAACCTTCCGCAACGATATTTACAGCGAATACAAAGCGCATCGACCACCAATGCCAGAAGAACTACGCGAGCAAATTCAGCCCATCCACGACATTATCCGCGCCATGGGCCTGCCTTTGTTGATTATTGACGGCGTTGAAGCCGACGATGTGATCGGTACTTTGGCTTCCCAAGCGGTGCAACATCAGCAAGATGTGGTGATATCCACCGGCGATAAAGACATGGCACAGTTGGTCAATGAGCACGTGGCTCTAATCAATACCATGACCGATACCTTTATGGATATCGAAGGCGTAAAAACAAAGTTCGGCGTGCCGCCCGAACACATCATCGACTATTTAGCACTCATGGGCGACAAGGTCGATAACATTCCTGGGGTACCTAAAGTCGGTGAAAAAACCGCCGTTGGCTTAGTGGCGGGACTGGGTAGTCTTGAAGACATCTACGCTAACCTCGATAAGGTCGCGACTCTCGATTTCCGTGGTGCGAAAACCTTGGCGCCGAAACTGGAAGAACATAAAGAGCAAGCCTTTCTGTCGAAGGAACTGGCCACCATTAAGTGCGATGTTGAGCTCGAATTTGCGCTGCCGGATTTCAAAAACAGCGACGAACACAAAGAAGATCTACTCGCCCTGTATCGTGATTTAGAATTCAAAGCTTGGATTGCCGAACTCAGCAGTGATCCAGACCTTGATGCCACGACAACAAATGCAAAAAGTACGGCGAGCCGTGCTAGCAAAGGCAAACCAACCGAAGCCGCAGAGATCATTACCGATGTCATGCCAGACGCGCTTGAAGGCCAATATGACATCATCCTTGAGCAAGCCGCTTTAGATACTTGGATTGCCCAGCTAAAAGCCAGCTCGCTATTTGCCTTTGATACCGAAACCACCTCGCTTAACTATAAAGAAGCGGAGATTGTCGGCGTCTCTTTTGCCGTTGAGATCGGCAAAGCGGCGTATGTGCCACTGGCTCACGACTACGAAGGCGCGCCGCAGCAATTAGACCGCGCCGCCGTGTTGGCGCAACTAAAACCGATACTCGAAGACAAAAAGCAAAAGAAAGTCGGCCAACATATGAAGTACGACGCTCATGTGCTCGCCAACTACGATATCCAGCTACGCGGTGTTGAATTTGATACGCAGTTGGAATCCTATATTTTGGATTCTGTCGGCACCAAACATGATATGGACAGCTTGTCACTCAAGTACCTTGGCCACAAAACCATTACCTACGAAGAAGTCGCAGGTAAAGGTGCCAAGCAGATTGGCTTCAATGAGGTCGCCATTGATGTCGCGGGGCCCTATGCCGCTGAAGATGCCGACATCACCCTGCGCTTACACCAAGTGCTGTGGGCAAAACTGCAACAGCAACCTAGCCTTTCCAAAGTCTTCACCGATATCGAAATGCCGGTCATGCCAGTGCTGTGCGCGATGGAAGAAATCGGCACCATCATTGATGCCGATATGCTGCACGAGCAAAGCCAACAAATTGAGCAACGGTTGCAACAGTTAGAACAAGAAGCTCACAATTTAGCCGGTAAGGTTTTCAACCTTGGCTCACCCAAGCAGCTCGGCGTCATTCTGTTCGAAGAACAAGGCTTGCCGGTTCTGAAGAAAACACCCAAAGGCGCACCATCAACCGCAGAAGAAGTGCTGGTCGAACTGGCCGAAGACTACGAACTGCCGCGTATCATTACCGAGCATCGTGGCTTAGCGAAATTAAAAAATACCTACACCGACAAGCTACCAATGATGGTGAATGCAAAAACCGGCCGTATTCATACCTCATACAATCAAACCATTGCCGCGACGGGGCGTTTGTCGTCCACCGATCCCAACTTGCAGAATATTCCGATTCGTTCAGAAGAAGGCCGCCGCATCCGCCAAGCCTTTATCGCCGCACCCGGTTATAAGCTAGTCGCGGCCGACTACAGCCAAATTGAACTGCGCATCATGGCGCACCTTTCTGGCGACGAAGGCTTGCTCAGTGCTTTTGCCGAAGAGCGCGATGTTCACCGCGCCACCGCCGCAGAAGTGTTTGGTGTCAGTGAAGCAGAAGTAACCGACAACCAACGCCGCAGCGCTAAAGCGATCAACTTTGGTTTGATTTATGGGATGTCGGCGTTTGGTTTAGCCAAGCAGCTAGGGGTTAGTCGTGGCGCGGCACAAGACTATGTGAACCTCTACTTCCAGCGCTATCCGGGTGTGAAAGACTATATGGACAACACCCGCGAACAAGCAATAGAGCAAGGCTATGTCGAAACCATTTACGGTCGCCGTCTCTATTTACCAGATATCAAAGCCAGCAATGCTGCACGGCGCCAGCATGCTGAACGCACCGCGATTAACGCACCGATGCAAGGCAGTGCCGCCGATATTATCAAGCGCGCCATGATTCGTGTTGCCGATTGGCTGCCCGACAGCGGCTTTGACGCGCGCATGCTACTGCAAGTACACGATGAATTGATTTTGGAAGTGCGTGCCGATCAAGCAGAAGCTTTAGCCACCGAATTAAAGACGCAAATGCAGTGCGCCGCTGCATTGAAAGTGCCCTTGCTAGTTGAAGCAGGAGTGGGCGATAACTGGGATGAAGCGCATTGAAGAAAAATCAGCGGGCAAAAAAGGACCCAGTCGCTCTTGAGAGCTGGCAAACGATAAGCAAAAAAAGACCCAGTCGCTCTTGAGAGCTGGCAAACGACTCGTCGCTTCTCCGAGATAGATTTTTTTAAAAAAAAAGACCCAGTCGCTCATGAGAGCTGGCAAACGATAAGCAAAAAAAGACCCAGTCGCCCTTGGGGGCAACCGACTGGGTCCAC
>NZ_JAWUWR010000066.1:0-46018 GCF_034111725.1 Thalassolituus sp.
GTTAAACTGATCCTGCCAACGGAATTCAAAACGTGCTTTGGACATTGCGTTGTCATGCAACTGTGCTGCCGGATGTCCTTTTGCCAAATCAGCAGCATGGGCTGCAATTCGATAGGTAATCAAACCTTGTTTTACGTCTTCTTTATTGGGCAATCCTAAATGTTCTTTAGGTGTGACGTAGCACAGCATGGCGCAGCCATACCAACCTATTAATGCCGCGCCAATCCCAGAGGTAATGTGGTCGTAACCAGGAGCGATATCAGTGGTCAGTGGTCCTAACGTATAGAATGGTGCTTCATGGCAATGCTTTAATTGCTCCTCCATGTTTTCACGAATTAAATTCATCGGCACATGACCTGGACCTTCGATAAAGGTTTGAACGTCGTGTTTCCACGCTATTTTCGTTAGTTCACCTAGCGTGCGTAACTCTGCAAATTGCGCTTCATCGTTAGCATCGGCAATGGACCCAGGACGCAAACCATCCCCCAATGAAAAGCTCACATCATAGGCCTTCATAATGGCGCAGATATCTTCAAAATGAGTATAAAGAAAAGATTCTTGGTGATTAGCTAAACACCACTTTGCCATAATAGAACCGCCGCGACTCACGATGCCGGTTAAACGCTGCGCCGTCATTGGTATAAATGCAAGGCGAACACCCGCATGAATGGTAAAATACTCCACCCCCTGCTCTGCTTGCTCGATGAGCGTGTCGCGATATACTTCCCACGTTAAATCTTCGGCAATACCGCCCACTTTTTCTAAAGCTTGATACAAAGGTACTGTGCCAACAGGCACTGGAGAATTGCGAATAATCCACTCGCGGGTTTCATGAATATTATCGCCGGTTGATAAATCCATTAGCGTATCCGCGCCCCAGCGAGTTGCCCAAATCATTTTGTCGACTTCTTCAGGAATAGAAGATGTGACTGCTGAATTACCAATATTAGCGTTCACTTTAACGCGAAAATTACGACCTATAATCATAGGTTCGCTTTCGGGATGATTAATATTGCATGGCAGCACCGCGCGCCCTGCGGCAATTTCGGAGCGCACAAACTCGGGGGTAATCATGGTGGGAATACAGGCACCAAACGACTGGCCTGAGTGATGTTCAGATTTGGCCTGTTCCAAACTTTGATAACTAAGCCCGAGATTCTCGCGGATCGCTACATACTCCATTTCGGGAGTAATAATGCCGCGGCGTGCGTAGTGCATCTGGCTAACATTAGCGCCAGAAATTGCTCGCCGCGACTGCCGACGACGATGCAAGCGTAACGCCTCAAGTGCAATATTTTTCTCGCGCTGGCGAGCGTATACAGACGTCGATTGCTGAAGTTCGGTAGTATCGCCGCGGTTCTCAATCCAATCATTTCGTAGTGGTTGCAGTCCTGCGTAAACGTCCATTGTTTGTTTTGGATCGGTGTATGGACCAGAGGTGTCGTAAACACGTAGTTTGGCATTGAACTCTACTCGTCCATTCGCATGAATTGTCGGACTTAATTCAATCTCACGCATACCTACTCTCACATTATGAGAGCGACCATCGCCTTCCACATATACCTTATGAGATCCCGGAAAAGATTGATTGGATAGCGGCGCATCCCGTAAGTGTACAGATGTATCTAATGAGTATTCAGATTGTTGTTTAGCCATGCTCGATTCCTTGGTTAAAGGATCAGGCGCAGCAGCGACGAAGAAAGAAGGGACTCGCCGTAGTAATGCCAAGAACTGACAACAGCGAGTGCACACGCAAAGTTATTTAAGAAAATAACCAAACGATTTTGTGCTGACTTCTGTTCCCTACGCTGGCACTAACCAGATCAGGTTCAACGGGACCCGCAATTGCGATCTCAGCCTGTGTGGTTTAAAAAAACCGATCAGGCACCCCGACAGAGTTGAGCTTGGAGTGTACGACGACCTTGGAAGTTGAACAAGCCCCTAATTTAGGAGCACGAAACACTCATTGATAATCCTTTACACCAATAGAAAATGCGCACGCGCCGTGGCAATAGGTTGATCAATATCGTTTTGCCAAGCAGTAATCGCGACGTTTGCCACGCGATTACCTTGACGCCAAACCTGACACTCAGCATAAGTATCTTGATGTCGGCCCGCACGTAAATAATCGAGTGAAAAATCAATAATTTTCGGCATGGCCAAACTGTCCATCGTCATCAATAAATGCAACGACGCTGACATTTCCATAAAGCCACCAATGACGCCACCATGTATGGCGGGTAAAATCGGGTTGCCAATATTATTCGGGTTTTTGGGTAAATAAAATCGCGGTGCACTGAAGCCATCTGTGCGCTGGCTTTGATCAACCGGTTGTAAACCAATCAACTGAGCATAAGGGATGGATTCTATCAGGGCACGATAATCTTTATTATTACGCGCAGCCGTTAATACTTGTTCAAATGTCATTTTGTATCCCCCGATTTCGCTGTCCCCATCGCTTGGCCTATACGCATAAAGGCGGCGGCACAGGTTGCTACTAGATCACCGGTCGAGCCTTCAGATTCTGCATTGGCAACAGCTTCCGCGTAAGTTTTCCCTTGAATGACATCGCAACGGGTGAATACCACACTGCTAGAAATTCGCGTCACTTTTGCCACGGCAAATAAGTCTAAACCTGGCGTCGCGGCTTTCATGTAATCAACCCGCAAATCCAGTGTCGGGCATAGCTCATGTCCAGGCAAAAAAGTGAATACGCCAGTACCACAAGCGGTGTCCATTAAGGTCGTCAAACTGCCGCCATGCACCGTACCCGTTAATGGATTACCAACGATAATTGGGCTGTAAGGCAAGCGCATCACCAAGATTTGATCATCAACAAACTCAATGGTCATTCCTAGTAATTTACAATGGGGTAACACGGATAAGAAGCGAGCCGCTTTCTCCGTATTGGCGATATGTTTTTCCTGCATATTACTCATAATTACTCCGACAATGCGGGCTAGCACCAATAAGCGTTATTGCACCAGACTAGCAGTTCTCCGTTAGAAGAATCGTGGTGGCGCAAATGGTGACCTTTAGATATGGGTCGTTATACCCGAATTTCCTTTGATCACAATGAGCAAAACGCACACGATGAATAACATAAATGCTCAGAACAATCTTTTCCATCTGAGCAATGTAGTCACTACTAGCCTTATGCTTATTTTTATTGCTTCAATACGGGTTATCGAAAACCAGACCCAGTGAATGAGTACGACACATGCAAAGATTTGATCATTACTATCAAGCCGCAGAAACACAGGCAGATATCATTTTAGATGGATCGTGGGGACAAGGTAAAACGACGTTTGGTGGAATGTCTACAGTACTGGCTTTAGCCGCCATCGAAGCTGACATACGCGAGGCCTACGGTGGCTACGCCCATACAGAAGCGCGTATTTTCTCAGCAGATGGCACCCTGCTCGCCCTAAGTCGCCAGCTCGTCGTAGTTTATGACCGCCGTGACTAGCAAATTGACGTACTCTTTCTTAGGCCTACTCCAAACTTACGATTCATAGTCGTTACAGACTGCAAAAAGTTACCATAATAAAGTTGCCCATCTGCCTACGGGCAACTATTACTTACTCATGCTTTTGCAACTTTGAATCCAATCTATGACGATCAACGTACTTATTTGTGACGACTCCAGTTTTGCCCGTAAACAAATGGCACGAGCCATTCCGAGTGGCTGGGATGTCGAAGTTCATTTCGCCTGTGACGGTGTTGAAGGTGTAGAAGCCATCAGTAAAGGGCTCGGTGAAGTGGTATTTCTTGATCTGACGATGCCGAATCTAGATGGCTATGGTGTGCTCGAAACCATCCGACAACGCGACTTACCGGCAATGGTTATAGTCGTATCTGGCGATATTCAACCTGATGCACAAGAGCGAGTTCGCAAACTCGGTGCCATGGCCTTTATCAAGAAACCCATAGATGCCGACAAGGCCCGCCAAGTGCTGGTTGAGTACGGCATTATGACTGAGGCTTGATATGAGTGCTGCGCACGAAATACTCAACGAAGATCAACGCGACTGTTATCAGGAATTAACCAATGTTGCGATGGGGCAAGCTGCCGATCGCCTAGCACGATTGCTAGACGCCTATGTCGTGCTGCCCATTCCAAGGGTCAATATTATTGAATGCAGCGACCTGCATATGGCAATTCAAGATGCCGAAACCGATTCAGCAGTCTCTGCAGTATGTCAAGGATTCATTGGTTCCGGAATTGCTGGTGAGGCATTGCTACTATTCAACGACACTAGTTTTGCCGATCTGGCCAAACTCATGAGTTACACCGGGCCACTGACGCGCCAAGCCGAGTTAGAGCTATTGATGGATGTCAGTTCAATTTTAATTGGTGCCTGCACTCATGGTATTGGCGAACAATTAGAAATTCACTTTACCCAAGGCCATCCTGTTGTTTTGGGGCAGCACTGTAAGGTCGATGACATCTTAAAAAGTGGTAATCAACAATGGCAACGCACGCTAGCGATTGAAATCCACTACACCATCGAACATGTGAACATTGAATGTGACTTGCTATTACTGTTTACCGAAGATTCTGTAGCGCGTCTCAATCAAAAAATTGATTTCTTATTGGACTAATGCATGAGCGAAACCCATATTGAAATCGGTGATATCCATTGGCTGATGGATATTCTACAAAATATTGATGTTGGGCTAGTCGTGTTAGATCGCGAATACAACATCCATGTGTGGAATGGCTTTATGGAAAGTCATAGCGCCATCAGTCCACAGAAGGCCAAAGGACAGAATCTCTTTAAATTATTTGAAGAAATTCCTGAGGCTTGGTTTCGGCAAAAATCCGAACCGGTATTTCAACTGAAAACTCGAACGTTTACCATTTGGGAACAGCGCCCTTACTTATTTCGCTTTAAAAACTCACGGCCAATTACTGGGCGTACAGCGCTTATGTTCCAAAATACCAGTATCATTCCGCTCGAATCACTCGACCGGCAGGTAAATCATATTTGCGTCATTATTTATGACGTAACCGATATTGCCGTTAGTCGCGCCGACGTGAAAAATGCGAATAAGACACTGACCGACATTCAAAGCAAAGACCCGTTAACGGGTTTATGGAATCGCGCTGGTTGGGAACCTCAGTTAGTACAGCAATTTAACGAATGCCAAGCAGCCGGAAATGAGTGCAGCTTAGTGACCTTCGACTTAGATAATTTTCGCACTTACAACGGTCACTATGGCCACCAGCAAGGTGATCAAGTGCTCAGTAATATTGGAAAATTACTCGAAAAAGCCGTTGGTCTACGTTTATCAGCGCGCCTGGGCGGGGAAGTCTTTGGGTTACTACTTCCAGGCCAAAACGGTGAGCAAGCAAAGGCGATGGCAGAGAAACTGCGCCGTGCAGTATTATTATTGAACTCCGGAAATGCCGACGACAATATCCCAAAAATAACGGCTAGTTTTGGTGTGGCGTCATTAGCAAAAGACACTCATAGTGCTCATGAATGGTTACAATGCGCAGATAAAGCGCTTTACCACGCAAAGGAAAGTGGCCGCAATCAAACAACCCTCTATCAGCACCGTCCCAACTAATTTGGCCATAAAGGCCATTGTGGCTTTTATCAACAGGAATTAAAGTAGCGCACTTAATTAATCACCACTGTGCGTTATGTCTGCCCAAGTAATTTCTCGCTTATTTATTGACCCACCACTTCGCGGTGCAACTCATTTTGGTTTTAGCCGTGAACAAATATTGGGCTTAGCGGGACTAAGTGCCCATGCTCTAGACAACCATAATGCAGGGTTGGATGCCCAAAGTTACAGCCGCCTAATGATTGCTATATGGAAACATTGCAACGACGAGTGCATGGGCTTATCACCTACTCCCGTTCGATTTGGTACGTTTGCGATGATGACGAAGGCCGTTATTTCTTGTACCTCACTTGATCATGCCTTACACAGAGCACAGCGTTTTTATAGCTTAGTGGCTGGTGCACCCGGTATACGCATCGAAAAGAGCGAGCACCTTGCCCGTATCGTCATTGAGCATAACCCTACTTTCGATCCGGATCGTTTTCTCAGTGAATCTTTACTCGCCGTATGGCATCGCTTTAGCAGCTGGCTAGTAGGGCAAGGTATTCCACTACTATCGGTAAGCTGTGCGTACCCTAAACCTCAGCACGCCGCTTTGTATCAAACCGTTTTTGCCACACCGATTAACTTTGATGCCAATTCGACGGCTTTAATTGTTCCCGCACGAGTTTTGGATTTAGCCATTATTCAAACGCCAGCCAGTTTGCGCGCCTTTTTACAGCACTCACCTGCCGACTTTCTAGCACGGCCGAATCCGCATCAAAGCATGACTGGACGCATACGTAAGCTATTGCAACAGTCGAAGCCAAATAACTTACCTAACCTTAATCAAGCAGCGAATGCTCTCGGAACATCGGCTGCAACCTTAAGACGTCGCCTCGCAACAGAACAAATATCCTATCAGCAATTGAAAGATGCTTTTCGCCAACAAGAGGCTTCACGCTTGCTTGCGCAAAGTGATACCTGCATACGAGATATCGCAGATTACCTTGGCTTTACTGAGAGCAGTGCATTTCAACGAGCATATCGTAAATGGACTGGGGTAACTCCCGGTAGTTATCGCTCGAATCAAAGAAAAGCACAGCAATAGCAATAGCAATAACCATCGCTGATCCGCTATCAATATCGAGTGGATTGCACCGGTCTAAACAATGACACCGACACGAGCAGGCTATAAACTGATGGGAGTATCAATTTCACCGAGATAAGTTCGAATGCCACTTGTGCTGTTTGTTTTATTACTGTTCATTGCAACGGCACCGGCACAGGCTCTCATACTGGAATCGAGTATTTCTGGCAGCTTGTTGGGGCGAGAGCTGGATTCTTGGGAAGAAGTCATTCCGTTAACTAGTGCGCTGGATATCCATCAGCAGGTATTCGATTGGCAACCCCAAACGGCACAAATCCCTAACCCTGGCATCACACGTCATCCCCTTTGGTATCGTCTTCAAATCGAAGTTCCTAATTCTTATGATCAGTGGTCGGCCTTAATTGGTTACGCACTGATCGATAAACTGGATGTATTGGTATTTCATCACGACACTCTCATAGGACAATACGAGCTGGGTGACCACTTGCCTTATGAGCAGCGCTTAGTTAATGATCTTGAATTTCAGGTACCCTTAGACTTCTCAAACACAGGTAATTACACCCTGTACTTTCGTATTGAGAACTCCGGCATGTTGCAATTCCCACTCAGTTTATGGACACAAACTGAATTAAGGAATCACTCACAAAATCGTGACATAGTACTGGGAAGTTATGTTGGTTTCTTAATTGCTATCGGCATCTATAACTTTGCTCTCTACATTGCGATTCGGCGTCGTTATATTCTGTATTTTGTTTCTTTTTTATCCAGCTACACCATTTTCTTTATTGCCTTATTCGGTATGGGATACCGCTATATTTGGCCAGATTCCCCTTGGTTTGAAGAACGAGCTACCATCTTTATGTCGTCGTTCTGCCTTCTCTTTGCGTCATTGTTTTCTTCAGAGTTTTTAGACGCAAAGTCTCGTTTTCCAAAAGTGATAAGGGCCATGAAAAATTTTGCCATCGCCTTATCAATGATTGCAATTATAGCAACGCAGATACCTGATTACGCTGACGCGATTTCTGTGATGATGACTCTGGCACTAATCATTCCTATTCTTCTAATTATCGTCACGACGATGGCTGGGTTATCTCAACGCGGTTCCGGAAAACTATATATCATCGTCCTCTATTCAATGGCATTAGCAATCATCTTGCATGATCTTAGCAGGCAAGGATTTATTCCTATGTCGCTGCCATTACAATACGTATCACATATTGGTGCTGCCGGACTAATTTTGATACACAGCCTTGCCATCGTCTGGCGTTTAGGCGAACAACGCTTGGCCTTAATTAAAAGCCAACGCGCTATGTTAAAAGCCCAAGAAGAATCGATAAACTCGCAAAAAAGATTGCAAGAAGCCGTAAAGTATCGCAATCAAAGTGAAGCCGATAACCGCGCAAAATCAGCGTTTATGGCAATGATGAGCCATGAAATCCGCACCCCTCTGAATGGGGTTCTGGGAATGGTCGAACTACTCCAACATACACGTTTAGACCAACAACAACGCCAGTATATTGATACTATTGCTGATTCGGGAGAGTCTCTGCTGAGTATTCTTAATGACATCCTAGATCTTTCCAAAATTGAGTCAGGTAAGCTTCAAATAGAACAACGGCCGCTCGATCTACACGAACTCATTAATAACGCTTTAATGCTCTATAGCCGTCAAGGACGCGAAAAAAACTTACGACTTATCGCAAACATTCATCCTCCCCTATTCCGCACCATAGTTGCTGATGAGCTACGTCTCAAGCAGATATTGATCAACTTTATTAGTAACGCTATTAAATTCACACAAAAAGGTCATGTCTGTGTCAGTGCAGAAATCAATAACAATGATTTGATTTTAACCGTCACAGATACCGGTATAGGTATAGATGAAAAGTATATTACGCGGTTGTTCGATAGTTTTTCTCAAGCTAACATTTCCACTTCTCGTACTCATGGCGGAACAGGGTTAGGCTTAGCTATTTGTAAGCGTTTAGCGGATGCAATGAGGGCTGAAATTCAAGTCGACAGCTGCATTGGAGAAGGGTCTAGTTTTCGTTTTCATCTTCCTAATGTCATACCAGCCGACGAAATAGATGCCCAGTCATTAATCAATAGTCACTACCGCCTACAATTAAATAATCCAATTGAACAGCGGACTATTAACGATTTTTTGTTAGCGTTAGGCATGCAACCAGAAAGTCAGCCTCAATCTGATAACGCCGTATTAGTCACAGACTCTCCTGACAATCGTCCTCGCGGCTATACCCAATCGCTGTTAATAGTCGACGAATATTGGTCTCGCTTCTCCTCCGAAATTCAATTGCAACGCCCATTGCGCACCACTGAATTATTAAATGCTCTATTACGACTTAAACAAAAGCACGCTCAGACTCAAGAGCACGTTTCAAACCCATCAACTCCTGTTATATGGATTGCCGAAGACAATTTTGTAAATCAAAAAGTAATCAGCGGCTTGTTAAAACACTTAGGCGTAACCTTTCGCGTATTTGACAATGGCTATGAGCTATTTGATATCTACCACCACAGCCCTGAAGTGCCAGATTTAATTCTTATGGATTGTGAAATGCCAGTAATGGATGGCTTTGAGGCGACTATTAACATTCGTAATGTAGAAATCAAGAATAAGTGGCCTAGAGTGCCGATTATTGCATTAACCGCCCACCCTGCTCACGAACTAGAGAATCAAGCCAAAGACAGCGGCATGGATGGTATTGTCAGTAAGCCCATACGCAAAGAAGCTCTCCAACGCTTGTGTCAGCAGTGGTCACCGAACAAGCAAGCGCCCCTTATTTGATCTATTGATGTCAAATGAAAGCCGCTCAGCTGCGGTGACTATGAGCGGGATAACTACCCAAAATTCTCAGCTCGCGCGCAAAATACGCTAGCTCCTCTAAAGCATTAGCAACGTTGGTTTGCTGAGGATGCCCATGAATATCCACATGAAAGTGACTGGCGTGCATAGTGCCGCCATCCATGTAGCTTTCTAGCTTGATCATGTTAACGTTATTCGTCGCAAAGCCGCCCAATGCTTTGTAAAGAGCAGCCGGAATATTCCGTACAGAAAACCATAAACTGGTGATGTACTTGGCATCAGGAATAAAGGTTTGATGTTCCTCTCGCTGACTAAAGACGAGAAAGCGAGTGGTATTACCAGTCACGTCCTGAAAGTTCTCTTGTACGATATCGAGTCCATACAACTCACCTGCTAATGCAGATGCAATAGCGCCTGCCTGACGATTATTGCCCTGACTCAATAACTGTGCAGACTTCGCCGTATCGACAGCTGCTACCGCTTTGATATTCAGGCCATGCAGACGCTGATAACACTGCGCCAGTGCTTGGGGATGCGAAGACACCTCGCGAATATCTTCTAATCGAACACCTGGTAGGGCTAGCAAGCAATGATTCACAGGCTCGAAATGCTCGGCAGTAACAAACAATTGGGTTTTAGGTATCAGGCGATAGATTTCTTCCACTCGCCCAGCCGTAGAATTCTCCAGCGGAATCATGGCGCGGTCGGCCAAACCTTGGCTAACCATATTCATCGCAGAGAAAAAGTCTTCGCAAGCAACGGCTTCCCATTCTGGGAAAACGTGACTGCATGCTAAATGCGAATAAGCACCCTGAGTCCCCTGATAAGCAACACATTGCATAATACCAACACTCCTTTCGCACCAATTAAGTGCAAACGTATCGGTTAATCATTGCAGGCACCAATATAATGCATCAACAATCTAACCTAAATTTATTAAACGCCATGATCGCATGAAGCCGACGGGACGGCGAGTACTGGCACAGAGACTGCAAGTCCGAAGTATCAATAGGGAAACCGTCACGGACAGTCACTATGAAAACAAATGAAAACCTTTGGCCTGCGGAATTAGCCCAAGACTCCGAAGATCTGGCCTTGTTGGATCAAGCCAGTGTCGTTTTGAGTAACTTTCCGAAGACTTGGTTATGCCAATGGCAAGAGGTTTGGCTGCCGCTTGCAGGATGGCTCGCTAGCAAGAAGCGATATGCAGCGCTGCCGCCCATTGTTGGCATTCATGGCGGGCAAGGTTCAGGAAAGTCCACTCTCAGTTTAGCCTTAGCCAAAATCTATAAAGAAGCCTTTAACTGGAACGTCGCGATAGTTTCAATTGACGATTTGTACCTTACGCGTGCCGAACGCGAAGAACTAGCTGCTACCGTTCATCCGCTATTAATTACTCGAGGTGTACCGGGTACGCATGACTATGCATTAGGACAAACCCTATTCGGCAAATTACGTCGTTTAACCGCAGAACATACAGTCACCATTCCGGCGTTTGATAAGGTATCCGATGATCGCTTACCGGAAGATCAATGGCATGAAATAGAAGGTCCCATCGACATGATTCTATTTGAAGGATGGTGTGTTGGCTGCCAAGCGGTTCCGGAACTAGAACTAGAACAGCCTATTAACGACTTAGAGGAAAAAGAAGACATAGGCGGACACTGGAGACGCTGGGTTAACGAGCAACTGAAAGGTCACTACCATGACTGGTTCAATACCATTGATACATTAGTCATGCTGAAGGTACCGGATATGAGAGCAGTGAGTCGCTGGCGCGCACAACAAGAAGAAGAAAATATTCGAAATCATCGCGGAAACGGTGAAGACCGCCGCTTGGATGAAATAGCCCTAGCACGCTTTATCCAACACTATCAGCGACTAACAGAGGAGGCATTAAGTTCACTTCCGAGTTATGCTGATGTAGTACTCACCATCAATCATCAGCACTGTGTCGACAGCGTGATACAGACTGACGGGAGGCTTGCATGATAGAAGAATCCATTCGTCCTGCCCTACCAATCGTGGTCATGACCGACTTGGATGGAACACTGTTGGACCATGATAACTACAGCACAGCGGCAGCCAAACCTGCACTAAATTGGCTGCACACCCATCAGATTCCGTTAATTTTCAACACCAGTAAAACCTACAACGAGGTATATCAATTAAGACGAACGTTAGATAACCATGATCCATTCGTGTGCGAAAACGGCAGTGCTATATTCATTCCCAAAACCGAAGGGAAAGGCTACAACACCGAGTTCATTGGTCTACGCTATTCCGCTATTTTGAAAGTGCTACACCAGCTACGCCAGCAAGGTTGTCACTTTCGTGGCTTCAACGATATGCCAGCAACAGAAGTTGCGGCACTAACAGGACTTTCCATAGAAGACGCGCACAGTGCGAAATCCCGCGACGGTACAGAGCCCATTCTATGGCAAGGGAGCGACGCTGAATTAGTAGCATTCAAGCTAGCTCTTGCAGAACACAAATTACAACTTCTCGAAGGGGGACGTTTTCTTCACGTTATGTCGCAAGTTGATAAAGCCGAAGGCGTAATCTTTTTTCGCCACCACTATCAAGAATTGTGGCAAGCTAACCCTATTGTAATTGCTTTGGGTGACAGCGATAACGACCGCGCCATGTTAGAAGCGGCCGACTATCCGATTGTTATTCCAGGCAAAAAATCGACACTTAAAATAAATAATAGTGCTGTGCTGTATGCAACTAGCCATGGTCCAAAAGGCTGGAACCAGACACTATTACCTCTATTAGAACAACTGCTGAAGGAGACTCGCAGTGGCTGATTTTTATCAGAATGGCATCATTACTACGCTACACAATTTAGTCGATCGACCGTTAGAAGACTTAGAAAAAGAACTGATGAGTTTTTCCCGAACTCGACCAATGTCATTAGTACTTCCGTCTTTGTACTCCGAACTAGAAGGCCCAGCGCTCGATAATATCATTACAGAACTTACCCAAGTGCCTTATCTCAATGAAATTGTGATTGGTCTTGATCGCGCCACCGAAGCGGAATTTGAACATGCTAAGCATTTTTTCTCTCGCTTGCCGCAACACCACCGCATTTTATGGAATGACGGCCCCCGCCTGAAGAAGCTCGATGCCATGTTGGCCGAACAAGGCCTAGCTCCCACCGAGCTAGGTAAAGGACGGAACGTTTGGTATTGCTATGGCTATGTGCTCGCATCGGGCCGCGCCGAATCCGTCGCCTTGCATGACTGCGACATCATTACCTATGATCGTAGCCTTCTGGCCCGTTTGATTTATCCTGTGGCCAATCCTGGCTTCAATTACGAGTTCGCTAAGGGTTACTACGCGCGTATAGCCGATCAAAAACTCAATGGCCGCGTCAGCCGTTTACTGGTGACACCATTGATTCGCGCGCTGAAAAAGGTCTATGGGTCGCTCGACTTCCTAGAATATTTAGATAGCTTTCGCTACCCATTATCGGGCGAGTTTTCTATGCGTGCCGACGTGTTAAACGACATTCGTATCCCAAGTGACTGGGGCTTGGAAATTGGCGTTTTATCGGAAATGCGTCGTAACTACTCGACCAATCGTATCTGCCAGGTTGATATCGCTGATAACTACGATCACAAGCACCAGCCTCTATCGCCAGACGATGCAGCAGCAGGCTTGTCGAAAATGAGCACCGACATCTGTAAAGCTATTTTCCGTAAACTTGCGACCCAAGGTGAAGTGTTCAGTACCGAAACCTTCCGCAGTATCAAAGCGACCTATTTCCGTATTGCCCTAGACTTTATTGAAACCTACTATAATGATGCGCGCATGAATGGACTAACCGTTGATCGTCATAGCGAAGAAAAAGCGGTAGAGCTGTTTGCAGAAAACATCATGAATGCTGGAGAACATTTCTTAGCAAATCCGATGGAAACACCCTTTATCCCTAGCTGGAACCGAGTAATATCAGCGGTACCAGACATTCTCGATCGTATTTACGAAGCGGTTGAAGAAGACAACGCCTAGGGCAAAATCACACAAGGCTGCGATATAATGCGGCCTTGTTTGCTGATCAGTCCACACTTCCACTCTGAGCGACATACAGTATCCCTACTGGACGTATATTTTTTATTAGGAATCCTGTAAAAAGGCGACATGAAAACTCCGAAACGAATCCAGCCCCTAATCGACGAAGGCCTTGTCGATGAAGTTATTAGCCGCCTTATGAGCGGTAAAGAAGCCGATGTATACGTTGTGCGTAGCGACTCTGAAATTCGCTGCGCGAAAGTATATAAAGAGGCCGCCCAACGCAGCTTCAAAAAAGCTGCTCAGTACCAAGAAGGACGAAAAACACGCAACAGCCGTCGTGCTCGAGCGATGGAAAAAGGCTCTAAGTTTGGTCGCAAGCAACAAGAAGCGACCTGGCACAACGCCGAGGTCGATGCTCTCTACAAATTAGCCGACGCTGGCGTTAGAGTTCCAACGCCTTATGCCTGTATCGATGGCGTACTGCTGATGGAGCTAATAACCGACGAAGAGGGCTATGTCGCTCCACGCCTCGGCGAGGTGACTATGTCGGCCGAGCAAGCCATTGAAGATCATGCAGTAGTCATTGAATACATAGTTCGTATGCTGTGCGTTGGTATCGTTCACGGCGATTTGTCCGAGTTCAATATTTTAGTCGACGAATATGGCCCAGTTATTATCGACCTTCCGCAAGCCGTGGATGCTGCTGCGAACAACAATGCGGAGGCCATGCTGGCTCGCGATGTGAATAAGATCCGTAGTTACTACGGACAGTTCGCGCCGGAACTATTGGATACTCAATATGCAAAAGAGATGTGGGCCTTGTACGAGGAAGGTGAACTGCATCCAGATATTGAACTCACCGGGCACTTTGATGGGCCAACGGAAGAAGCCGACGTCGATGCTGTATTGGAAGAGATCAAAGCGGTACTAGCGGAGGAGCAAGAGCGCCAAGAAAGACTCAACGACGATGAGGACGATGAGGACGATCTTTAGCCTTCAATTATTTGTATCAATTCAAGCCAAGGATCGGCTTTTTAGCACAACATTCTTATATTCCCTCTCCTCCAAGCGCGAAGCGCCAACTTGGCCTGTTTAATCTTATTATTAAAGTCATCAGATACGATAGACTGACAAAATAATAACTATTAACTACCACGGAGATAGCGATGAAAGCACTTCATTGGCTACTAAGCCGAACGTTTACCTACATCTCACTAGTAATGGCTTTCGTTGCAATATACCTAATCGGCGACGACATGGGTAAGTTATTCCTATACTTTGTACTGCCATTCTATGTTGTAAGCTTAGCCTTCCAGTTAATTGCTCCTAAGGTGAAAGCACCGTTAGAAAAAAACGAGTTGATGACGGATATCATTTCAAATTCTGTGACGATTGCTGTCGTAAACACCATCCAAACTTGGGGTGTTGGTGTTGTTTTTGCCCTGTCTTCATCCAGCTTGTTGATCCACTATGGCATTCTCGATGCTGAATTTGGCTTAGCTAGTTTTCCATACTGGGCTCAGGTAGCACTCGGCCTGTTGATTATGGACTTCTTTTTCTACGTTACTCACCGCATGGCACACGAAATTCCGTTCTTCTGGAACTTCCATGCCATTCACCATTGTGCGCATCGAGTAACTTTTATGAATGCGTATCGTGTGCATCCCGTGGATGCCATGTTCCGCCGCTACATCCCACTATTTTTTATGATGCTCACCGGTATTAGCCATGAAGCTTTCATCGCGGCATCGATTATTGGTTCAGTCTTAAGTACTGTTACTCACTTGAACGTCGATCTGCGTCACGGCTGGTTTAACTACATCTTCGCGACCAATGAGAATCATCGCTGGCACCATTCGACCAAAATGTCAGAAGCGAAAAACTTCTCAATAATCACCATATGGGATCACTTGTTTGGTACATTCTATTTACCGCGAGATCGAGATATGCCAACTAAAATTGGTTTAGGTGATGAAACCGACTACCCACTACACAACTACTGGCAGCAACTCGTCGAGCCATTTCGTACAAAGAAAATTGAAGAGAAGAAGCCTCAAGTAACAAGCGCCCAAGAAGAGCTACTAAGTTAAGATATTGGTAATAGCACGGCATGAACTAACTCATGTCGTCAAAGGCAGTCGTCGTTAACAAGCGCAACTGCCTTTTTTATGGCCTAAGCACTTTGAGTAAGCCAAACCGTTTGATACGGATACAAGACTAGCTCGTCAATCAAAGTCGTTGGTTCCAACGCAAGAATATCCATCAATCCATTTTCTAAAAATCCCAGTGCCGCTAAGGGCAATTTAAGAATCCGTTCCGTCACATTCGATATAGCATAGATACGCTGCACACCGTCAACACTCGTACGCTTTAAAATAAATACGTCGGAGTTGATTTTCACCACATCTTGGCGAGCATCCGGACTAAAAGCTGGCTGCGCACGTCGAACTCGAATCATGCGACTCAACTCATGAAAAACTTCCGCTTGAGCCGTTACCGAATTCGATAACAAATATTCCAGCTCATCTTTATCCCAGACCTTACGATTAATTGATCGTGTACGCCCTGTCTGCTCAACATGAGCTAAGTCATTCGCAGATGCGGTAAAGCTATGAATATACAGCGCAGGAATGCCCTGCATCGCCAACATAATAGCTTGTGAACACAAGAAGCGCTGAACTTGAAAGTGATCAACCCCGCGCCTTGTCCCCATACAAGCATCGAACAATGTAATGTTTATTTCATAAGGACTTTCACTGCCATCGCTATTCGCTTTCATGCTCACGAAGCCACCGAAACGGTGCATGCAGTCGATTAAATCTTGCACCTCACGTTCAGGTAAAATGCCTTCCACAGGTCGAACCCCAATACCGTCATGCGATGCCGTAAAATTTAAGTATGTACATCCTGTTGGCAGCACAGGAATTGAATCCGCCCAATCCGATAGGAATGATGAGTTACCTCGGTTTAAAGCGTGCAATACCAAAGGCGGCAAACCAAACTGATACACCATATGGGCTTCATCAGAATCACCAAAATAACTTAGATTTTCGACAACGGGGACGTTGGTTTCGGTGATTACCACCACTTCAGGAGCAACAAAATTGACAACATCACGCAGCAGTTTTACCACCTCATGAGTCTGCGGCAAATGCAAACAACGCGTGCCAATTTGTTTCCACAAAAAGGCCACAGCATCAAGTCGAATAAAGCGTGCTCCGCGCTCAATATAAAACAAATAAATCTGAATAAATTCGAGCAAGACTTTGGGATTCGCAAAGTTCAAATCAATCTGGTCTTCACTAAAGGTCGCCCATACGTGGCGAACACCTCGATGCGTATGCACAGGGGTCAACAACGGCGTATTTCTTGGGCGAGTGACCAAAGACACATCTGTGCTTGGATCAACCTCGATAAAGTATTCCGAATACGGTTCATGGTTACCGATGTAATCAACAAACCATAAATTTTCACGCGAACAATGGTTAATTACCAAATCTGCCATTAAATCAAACGACGCTGTAATCTTCGCAACATCATCCCAAGTACCCCATTCCGGATTGACTTGGCGATAATCGATTACCGAAAAACCATCATCCGAACTGTAAGGGAAAAATGGCAAAATATGCACGGCATTTACCGTTCCGGACAAGCGCTCATACAAAAATTTGGCTAGTGTTTGCATAGGCACCTCTCCGGGCGCCTGAATGCTATTGCCGTAAGTAATTAGAATAACGTCTTGCTCAGACCAGCGTGGAGAATCTGCACTGGTCGGCACTTGGAGTAGCGTGCGCTGATTTGCTTCAACATAGTTTTGGCAGACACGCAGGAGGTCGTTAGCGAGAGCATCGACGTCTGTTGAGTTTCCATAAATCCGTTTTAAACGGTAAGCGAACTGTCCGAGCGCAGCATCTGACATTCAACATCCTTAGGTAGCTATAGCGATAGTCTTGATGGCTTGCCAGTTTCGTGCCGACATTGCCTCCTTCGGCGTTAACCAACTTCCTCCCACGGCAAAGACATTTTTTAAAGCTAAATAATCGTGATAGGTTTCAGGGCCAATCCCACCGGTCGGACAAAAACGCACATCGGCAAATGGCCCACCTAAGGATTTCAGCATATCCACGCCTCCAGCCGCTGCTGCTGGAAAGAATTTCTGCCACATAAATCCCGCATCACGAACTTGCATAACCTCAGTCGGCGTCAATACACCGGGTAAAAATGGACCGCCCCACTCGCGCGCGCAGGCTAAAATATCACGGGTAAATCCGGGGCTTACGGCGAACTCTGCGCCCTCTTTTAGAGCATTCTCTAAATCTTTACTTGAGGTCACTGTCCCGACACCGACGATAGCTTCGGGCACCGCGTTTTTAATCTCTTTGATGGCCTCCAATCCGTGCGCAGTACGCAAGGTAACTTCCAATAATCGAACCCCGCCTGCGACCAAGGCTTGAGCCATAGGAACGGCCGTTTCTAAATCATCAATAACGATAACTGGCATCACAGGTTTTGCGCGCTCTAACCATAAATCCCACATAATCCTTCACTCCCATCCTATGCTAATCGCACCTTCGTCGGCAGAACCGGCGTTGCGACGAAATACCGTAAATAATTCCCGGCCCACACCCATCGTTGAACTGCTCACATCCAAAGGCGCAAAGGCTGATATATCCCTTTGTGCGAAGTCTTCGGTTAATACGTTTAACGTTCCTGCATGTCCATCTAAGCGAATAACATCGCCGTCTTTGACCATGTGCAGAGGTCCGTCAACGAGAGCCTCAGGGGATAGGTGTATCGCGGCAGGAATCTTCCCTGACGCCCCAGATAATCGTCCATCGGTTACCAAAGCAACACAAAAGCCTTTATCTTGTAAGTTAGTGAGTGCTGGGGTCAGCTGATGCAATTCCGGCATACCATTTGCCCGAGGCCCTTGCCCTTTAACCACAACAATAACGTCGCAATTTAATTGATCTGCTTTATAAGCTGCCAATACTTGCTCTTGATCAGTAAATACCCGGGCAGGCGCTTCGATAATCCAACGATCATCAGGAACCGCCGATACTTTCATCATGGCGCGGCCTAAATTACCGTGCACTAGCTTCATTCCACCCTCGCGCATAAACGGCGCATGTGCGGGGGCTAACACCGATAAATCTAAGCTCTCACTGACGGCCGGACGCCATTGAATAACGCCGTGATCGTCGAGCCATGGTTCTTGAAAATAGTGGTGTAATCCATTACCCATAATGGTTTTCACATCGGTATGAAGTAGTCCAGCATCCGCGAGTTCGCGCATTAAAAATGCCATGCCACCACTTTGATGAAAGGCATTAATATCCGCACTTCCGTTGGGATAAACTCGCGTCAAAGCAGGCGTAACATCCGATAAATCTGTCATATCTTGCCAGTCGATTTGAATACCAGCCATGCGCGCAATGGCGATTAAATGAATACTATGATTCGTTGAGCCGCCGGTCGCCAGTAAGCCGACAATACCATTGACTATGGTACGTTCATCCACCATTTGCCCTATCGGAATATAATCGGGCGCCAATGCCGTTATTTCGCTTACGCGCTGCGCAGCTAATTCGGTTAATGGCTGGCGTAAAGCATCATCAGGATTCACAAATGATGATCCCGGCAATTGCAATCCCATAATTTCCATCAGCATTTGGTTAGAATTTGCAGTGCCATAAAAAGTACAGGTACCACTGCTGTGGTAAGACTTCATTTCGCTATCGAGCAATTCCTCTTCGCCGACATCTCCAGCAGCGAATGCCTGTCTTACTTTTGCTTTAGCTTGGTTACTAATACCACTGCGCATCGGCCCAGCCGGAACAAATACCGCAGGGATATGACCAAAGCGTAACGCCGCCATTAATAAACCGGGAACGATTTTATCGCAGATACCGAGCATTAAAGCGCCATCAAAAACTTGGTGTGACAACGCAATAGTGGTACTCATGGCGATGACATCGCGACTGAACAAGGACAACTCCATACCGGTTTGTCCTTGCGTAACACCGTCACACATTGCAGGAACCCCACCGGCTACTTGGCCAACATGCCCAGCCTTGAGCAAGGCTCGTTTCAATATATCGGGGTAACCTTGGTACGGCGCGTGGGCTGATAAAACATCGTTATAGGCAGTAATAATCCCAATATTTGCACCGCGGTGACTCGACTTTAAAATCAGCTTGTCGTTATCTGGGGCGGCAGCATAATCATGAGCTAAATTAGTACAACTCAGCTGCCCTCGCACAGGGCCATTGGCTAAATCATCCGCTATACGCTGCAGATAGGCAGCACGCGTTTGTCGGCTACGCTGTTTAATTCGGTCGGTGACGCTAGCAATAACGGGATGCATTATTCACTCCTGTAAATACTCAAAGGCACTTGAGATTGGTACAGCAAGGTTCTTACCGGCATTGCCGCAATGTTTTGGCGCTCTGTTCTTTCCGTTGCCTGTTCATATACCGCATTTTTATCAGCACCTTCAAAATGCAGATACAGGTGACGACAGTTAGACAGAAGACCCCATGTGAGTGTCATACGCGGAAGTTCAATAGGCTCATCAATGACCGGACAACACCAAGCAGCACCACCTTCGTTTAGACATTTACTTAAGGCATCGGAATCAGGGAACCAAGAAGCTGTATGCCCATCGTTACCCATACCTAATACAGCAAAATCTAGGCGTACCATCAATTCATGTAATTTATTTTCGCACTCCATAAACCCAGAGACCGGATCCTTCGCGCGATTTTTTAAGGGTAAAAAGTAGGCACTCGCAGCGTTATTCTTCAATAAATGCTCTCGCACTAACCGAGCATTACTCGCGGCGTTATCTTCATCAACCCAACGCTCGTCAACCAACGTAATTAATACTTTTTGCCAAGGGATATCTCGTGTGGATAGTTCTTCAAAAAAGCGAATTGGCGTACTCCCTCCGCTCACGGCGATACACACTCGGCCTCGGACTTCAATCGCTTCAGCCATGCGCTCGGCAAGATCATCCGCCAATTGTTTTGCTAATACATCCGAACTTTCAAATCTATTACCACTCATTCTAAACTCCTCAGCTGCTTCTAAAAGTTACGATATACACAGCATATTTAGCTATTTTCGTCCCATAATCGCCCTTCTTTCGCTAACAGCAATGTGGCTGCAGCTGGCCCCCAAGAGCCGGCGGTGTAGGGTTCTGGACGTTGTTCGATTTCCTCCCAGTAACTTAAAATAGGATCAACCCAACGCCACGCTTCTAACAATTCGTCATCGCGTAAAAATAAAGTCGCATTACCACTCAGTACATCGAACAATAACCGCTCGTACGCCTCTGGTACTCGGGTTTGCTTATGATTTGCAGGATTTAAACTTAAATTCATTGGCCGCACATTCATGCCAGGGCCTACGCGTTTTTCGCACAACATTAATCTTACGCCTTCATCCGGCTGTAGGCGAAACACCAATTTATTAGCCATGGTACTTTTATGTTGCAATGGAAATATTGAATGAGGTATTTCTTTAAAATGCACCACAATTTCACAGGCCCGCTCAGCCAGACGCTTGCCCGTGCGTAAATAGAAAGGAACACCCGCCCAGCGCCAGTTATCAATTTCGACTTTTACCGCGACAAAGGTTTCGGTCATGCTTTTAGGGTGCACACCCGGTTCATCACGATAGCGTGGTACTGGCTTGCCATCAGCAACACCGGCATCGTACTGGCCGCGCACCACGTTATCGCTAATGTGATTGCCAACAATCGGTTTTAAGGCGCGTAATACTTTTACTTTTTCGTCGCGTACAGAGTCCGGATCTAATCGGGCTGGAGGCTCCATGGCGGTAATACACAAGAGCTGCAACAAGTGATTTTGAAACATATCGCGCATAGCACCGACTTGCTCATAAAACTCGGCGCGTTTCTCTACTCCAATAGATTCTGAAATAGTGATTTGTATATGATCGATATAATGCTGATTCCATTGCGACTCAAACAATGAATTGGCAAAGCGCAACACCATCAGATTTTGCACCGTCTCTTTGCCTAAATAATGATCAATCCGATAAATCTGACATTCTTCAAAATATTCAGAAACAATCTTATTAATGGCGGATGCTGAATCGTAATCATGGCCAATTGGCTTTTCGAGAACAATTTTACTGTTACTTTTGATCAACCCACTATTGTGTAACCCTTGACAAATAGGAGTGTAAAGATCAGAACCTGTGGCTAGATAATAAACACGATTTGGATCATCACTGCCCAGCGTCTGAGCGAGATGGAGATAGCCTTGCGAGCTATTGAGATCAATGGTCAAACAATGAAGGCATTCACTAAAACCTTCCCAAGTTGCTAACTCTAGATATTCCGGCGGCAGATGTGACTTGAGTGCTTTTTCGATTCGCCCTAAAAAATCTTCGCGCTCTAGTGTTTGGCGAGTAGCTGCAAAAATACGCCCTTTAGGTAAACGACCATCTCGGTACAATAGGTACAACGCCGGCATTAACTTGCGTAATGCTAAATCTCCAAGCCCGCCAAATAACACCAGCTCATATGGTGCATTAATGTGCATCGTTCACCTCCGCTGTTCAATTTCAGGGCGCCGCCATAACAACTCGCCTCAATCTAATTGCTTAATGGTGCTAAAACGTCTTTCCATGATCCTGTCACGTCCATGCCAAGTCTGCTAGTACCATTTGACGCCTCTGTAGACCACGTCATGCTTTGGGTTGCCCCGCGACCGAACGCCTGTCACAAAATAGTCGTATTACTAGTGTAGACAAGCAGGTTCTATACCGTCGGCATTATCTTTGCACCATAGTGAATCAGCGCGATGCTGATATAATGCACGCACGTTTTAGCATTAGAGCTGTTAGTGACGGGAAACGCCCTTCAGGGTTGACGTAAAACCGCAACAAATCTGACATAATCTATGCAGACTCCACCTTCTCATCTGTATCAGACAAGGATAGAAAAATATGATTCGCAAATGCCTGTTCCCTGTTGCCGGTTATGGCACACGTTTTTTGCCTGCAACAAAGGCTATGCCTAAAGAAATGCTACCAATCGTCAACAAACCATTGGTGCAGTACGGCGTTGAAGAAGCGGCGGCAGCTGGTTTAAACCGTATCGGCTTCATCACTGGTCGCGGTAAGCGCTCCATTGCCGACCACTTCGACATTAGCTATGAGTTAGAGCGCGAAATCGCTGGTAGCGGCAAAGAAGAGCTGCTGACCTCTATTCGTAAGCTGATCGACGAAAACGAATTTGCCTTCAAACGTCAAAACCACATGAAGGGCTTAGGCCACGCCATCCTTTCTGGTCGTTATCTGATGGGCGATGAGCCTTTTGCCGTTGTTCTTGCCGATGACCTATGTGTTGTTGACGAAGGCGAAGAAGGCGTATTGGCGCAAATGGTTAAGCTATACAAGCAGTTCCGCTGTTCTATCGTAGCGATCCAGGAAGTACCTGAAGATGAGGTACACAAGTACGGTGTGATCGCTGGCGAATACATGAAAGACGGTCTGTATCGTGTTACCGACATGGTTGAAAAACCAGCCAAAGAAGATGCGCCGAGCAACCTAGCCATTATCGGACGTTACATCTTAACGCCAGATATCTTTGAGCTTATCGAGAACACCGAACCAGGCAAGAACGGCGAAGTACAAATCACCGATGCGCTACTGAAGCAAGCTCAAGACGGCTGCGTACTCGCTTACAAATTCAAAGGCCGTCGTTTTGATTGCGGTAGCATCGACGGTTTTGTTGAAGCAACGAACTACGTTTACAACAACGTATTTAAGAAAGGCTAATCGGAATCGCTACCCAGCGAACGAGGTGGGGCAGCCACAAATAGACAGAAGTTCTGGGGCGAATCGCCTATTCCCCCCAGAACTTAATTATTTACTCTATGCGGCCCCAGCTTTTCGTTTTTTATCAAAAAAAGGCATTGACGAAAAACGAAACGCTACGTAATATACGTCTCGCTGTTACGAAGTTCCCCGATAGCTCAGTCGGTAGAGCAGTAGACTGTTAATCTATTGGTCGTTGGTTCAAGTCCAACTCGGGGAGCCAACAAGCAGCAAATTCGGGGTATAGCGCAGTCTGGTAGCGCGCCTGGTTTGGGACCAGGATGTCGGGAGTTCGAATCTCTCTACCCCGACCAACTTATTACAACTGACATTCTGCTCAGTTAGTCTTAAAAATCATTCCAAAATCGTGTATAAATAGCTCCCAACAAATCATTCTGTTGTGGCTACTGTTATGTCTTCTGTTGCTCCTCTTGTTCAATATCCTATTCCTTGCCCGGAATGTAGCTTCTATACTTCAAACCCTGCATCTGTCTTGCTGCAAAGCAAAACATTTGAATGTCGTCGCTGCCAGCACCAACAAACACTGAACGAAAAACAATTGGCTACGCTAAAAAAAACTGTCTCACATTTGCAAAATTGTGGATTACACCAAACATCGACCAATGCCCTTATCGACAGCGAAAATGCTGCAAGCGAGTCACTGACTTAACGTCTACACGAATCGCACATCAATAAAAATGCCTCCAAAAGGAGGCATTTTTATTGTTATCGTAGTTAAGAAATTATTCTTTACCAACGATTTCCAACAACTCAACTTCAAAAATCAAAGCAGAGTTAGCTGGAATTTTAGGGCTTGGGCTTTGTGCACCGTAGGCTAGATCAGCAGGAATAAACAACTTCCACTTATCACCCACTTTCATCATTTGCAAAGCTTCAACCCAACCGCGAATTACACGATTTACTGGAAATTGAGCTGGCTCGCCACGCTCTACAGAGCTGTCAAATACAGTACCGTCAATTAGAGTACCGTGATAGTGAACACGTACTTGGTCTGTTGCTGCTGGCATTTCACCTTCAGCCACAGCGGTAAGCACTTCATACTGCAAACCTGATTCAGTAGTTTTAACACCTTCACGCTTAGCGTTTTCAGCTAAGAAATCTTGACCAACTTTAGCAGCAGCATCATTCAATGCTTGTTGCTTACGCTCTTGTTCTTCAGTGATTTTTTGGAAGGCAGCTTGAATTGCCTCTTCATTCAGCTTTGGCTCTACGTTACCAATCGCATCACGAATACCAGTAATAACAGCTTCAGCATTCATCTCAAATGGTTCGCGAGACAATTGACGACCGATGTTAAGGCCTACACCATAACTTGCCTGATCAGCGGCATTTTCTAACTTCACAGATTCCTCCTGACCACAACCGGTCAATAACACAGTACCCAGCAATAGCGCTGGAGCCATTTTCAATAATTTCATGTTTCTTTCCTGAAGAAGAGATTATAAAGGCAGGTACCCTACTACAGCCAAGCAGCAATTCCTACGGCGGTTATGGCCATAAACGTAAAGGATTGTTTGCAGACTCTAGACGACAACCCTTAACAGACGTAATTACCTTTACTGGCACGTTCATCACATTCGCGTCGAATGTTTTTACACACTTGGATTTCCGCAGGCGAAAGCCCACTAGCCATTGCACATTTATAATTACGCTGGCGCAACTCTTTATCAGGGACGTCGGCCATATTCGATGGCTGACATGCCACTAACAAGGTTGCTAAAGCAATAAATAGATATCGCACGCAAATCACCATGACCATTTAATCCACGCTGAAGCGTGTCATATGCTTAAAGTTTTGTCCACCGTTTGGCTGCTTAGGCACGACAACAAAGAAAAAGAAGATATCTTATAAAGATCTTCGTCTTTAAAACCCACAACCGTTAAGAACAGGTATAATCTCAGCAAAAGAAAATATTAAGGACACACCATGCTACGTAGTATTTCCCTATCTCTAATACTTGTATTTATTGCTGGCTGCAGTGGGCAATCAACAGCCGAGCTCCGCCGCCTACAAATGCTAGAGGCACAACGAGCTGAAGAAGCAGCTCGAGAGACACAAAAACTTGCAGCCGAACGCGACACTCGTATTCAAACTCGCCTTAACGACGCCCACAACGCATGGGAAAATGATCGTAATTTAACCAGTATCGACATCACATCATTGTTTGAGAATCGCGGTGCCCAACTAACCGCAGGCAAAACTTACTTCGTTGAATTTGAACTTCAAGCAGCTCGCTACAATTATGGCGAAGACAAACAAAGTTTCACCATTGTTGGTATGCGAAACTTGCCTAGCAGCAAAGTGTATAGCCCGATATTTCCCGACGAAAACGCGCTATATCAGCCTGGGCAAAAAGCTAAGTCGGTACTTGAATTTACTTTGAAAGATCAAAAAGAAGAAAATAAAATGGCTCAGCTGGTTGAGCGCGAAGACGGGCAACGCTGGGTCGCTGCTGTTCTTAACTTTAAAGATTACGAATCATTGGTTACTTTGCAAAATAGCTGGCGCTGGGAGCCAGGCTTATTTGATGACATCAGCTGGCATGTTCCACCAGAAGTTGCTTATCCACAAACCAGCAGCCGTTCACTCTCGATGCAAATAGGTTTCCGCTTTTGCCCTCTTGATCGTTGTTATTTAGACTCCAATTATCGCAAGCATGCAATCCATGGAGTACGAGCCGATGTGATCAGCATTGTTATTGGCAATCGTGATACTGATAACATTCTGGCCGAATTTGTCCGAGATGCACTTTAATAAATCAAGTTCATTATTAACTATTTAATATTCCAAAGATTTTACTGAAAAATTATGGGCATAAAAAAACCGACGTTAACGTCGGTTTTTTTAGCTCGCTTCAAATCTTAAAAACCGATTGAAACCGAAGCACCATAATAAAGACCAGACACATCAACATCCGTTGCGATGTCAGTTAAATCTTCATCTGTTTTCATGCTTAAAGAGCGGTAGCCGGCTTCTAGGCCGATATCCGCAATTGGCACTGGAAGGTCGTAACCTAAACCATAAGAAATATCTGACAGAGTATTACCGCTGTAGCCAATATAATTCACATCAACTTGAGCATAAATACCGAAAGGCGTATCCACTTTTACTTCGCCGTAAACCATAGGAATGGTGGCATCTACATCAACACGCTCAGTGCCTGCCGTGGTATTTCTGACTTCTGCATAGCCATCAAACATACGGCCAGTCACACCAAAATTAATGTCGATATATGGCAGAGGTAAAGGTAAACCCCAGTACAGAGTTACGTCAGTGTGAGATAGATCTAGATCGCTTTCTACATTGCCAGCATACACTTGACCATTAAAACTAGTAGCAAGAATTCCGTTACCAGAAAGATCTAAGCTGGTTTGCTTCAACTTGATATTCGGTAGCATAGGGATTGGGTGTTCAAAAAATACCGATAACTGAGTACCGTTTTCTGAATCTAGCCCTAAACCGTTATTACTGCTGTCGACGGAGATACCATCGTCAATTTGGCCTGTTGGTTCGGCGTTCCATACGCTGGCTTTCGCACCAACGGTGAACAATAAATCTGCGTGGGATGCAACGGGTGCTAGCGCAACGATAAAGGCTGCAATGGCCGTCTTTTTCATCAGAATATTCCTATTGTTGTGATCTGTTCCTACGGAACCGGTCTAAACCAGTTGCCTTAGTTTGCACACAACTGGAAACTTTGCCAATCATTTGCGGGCCTTATATTGCCCACAAATGATTAAGATTTTATTAAACGTTCGATCAGAATTGAACACCGATACGGCGACCAACTTCTTCATACGATTCAATCACATTGCCCAAACCTTGGCGGAAGCGATCTTTGTCGAGTTTTTCGCGAGTTTCTTTATCCCACAAACGACAACCGTCTGGAGAGAACTCATCACCTAACACTACTTCACCTTTGAACAATCCAAACTCAAGCTTGTAGTCGACCAACAACATACCACCATCAAGAAACAAAGCTTTTAACACTTGGTTCACTTTAAAGGTCAGCTCTTTCATTTTATCGAGCTCTTCTTCTTCCGCCCAACCAAATGAACGCGCGTGGTATTCGTTAACCATAGGGTCACCCAGCGCATCATTTTTTAAGAATAATTCAAATGTTGGCGGCACTAAATCAACACCCTCTTCAACACCTAAACGACGCACTAAGCTTCCGGCAGCGACGTTGCGGACAACACACTCTAGAGGAATCATATCCAAGCGCTTCACGAGTGAATCGGTGTCGGACAATAGCTTTTCAAAGTGAGTTGGAATACCCGCTTCTGCCAACTTGGTCATAATGAAGGCGTTGAACTTATTGTTCACCATGCCTTTGCGATCAAGCTGTTCGATTTTCTTACCGTCGAAGGCAGAGGTGTCATTACGAAACTCCAATACCATGTAGTCCGCATCATCTGTGGTGTACACAGATTTTGCTTTACCTGAGTAGAGTAATTCGCGCTTTTCCATGGGGTTCTCCGGAAATGATTTCAAAATTCGTTACTGGTCAATAATTACTGGTCATTGAGGTGATACCACGGGGATATCATATCTTGTTCGAGCAGTGTCACTTCGTGCGGCTCACAACCGATTGCCTCTGCCAATACTTGGCTTACCAAATATCGGTCATTGTTCTTTTCACTGATATGCCCTGCCGTTATGTGGCGTAAGCCGGGCCAGTTTACCCGTCGTATAAATTCTGCACATTGCTCATTACTAAGATGACCAAATGCACCGGCAACACGAGCACGCAAACTCGGGGGATATGGCCCTGTTTGCAATAGCAGAGAATCGTGATTTGCTTCAACTTGTAAGCCATGACAGCCCTGATAAACCTCCACCAAATGCGGTGTCAGGGAGCCAAGGTCCGATAGTATACCAAGCCTGCGTCCATCTGCATTCTGTAAAACGAATTGTAGTGGCTCTTGAGCGTCATGAGGAACAACAACAGGGATAATTTCGAGGTTACCAATACGAACAGCTTCGTCGGCTCGAATGCAACGCCAACGCTCATGGCCAACCCAATCCATTTTACGGGCAGTACCAAAGGATGCATAAAAAGGAATATCGAGATGGTCACAAACAGCAACAACCCCGCGTGCGTGGTCACCGTGTTCATGAGTAACAAATAAGGCGCGCAACTGCGCTGGATCGACATCAGCCTCTAATAAGCGCTGCATTAGTGAGCGCTTAGAAAAGCCACAGTCGACCAGTACGCACACATCACCCTGCTGAACTATCGTGGCGTTTCCTTTGCTGCCACTCCCTAACGACGCGTATTTCACTTTGTTAGCTGGATTTTAATCTCAGTCAGCACTTCTTTGGTCAGAGCATCATCTGCCAAAGTTTCGGTATCCAACAAGAGGGATAAATACACACCCAAACGGGCACGATTCATCTTCAGTTGGTAAGTCACAAACTCTGGCTCGTCGCTACTCCACAAACGTCCCCACCAGCTCTTCTTCTCGGCATCTTCCGCAACAGGTGCTGGCAGTTCAAGATAATACGTACCCACACTGCGGTTAAGATCCGATAGCTTAAAGGAGGTTTCAGTTAACGCATCCGCAACTTTCGACCATGCGTTAGCAAAGCCGCTGTCTAGACGCAAAATCTGGCTGCCAGCACCGTCTCGCTCAAGACGCGGATTCAAACTGTCATCACGGTACTGACTTAACGTCGCAGACTCATCATCCATCGCTGCTTCATCAGGCATTGGATCCGGTTTTGGCACCTTAAACTTTTTTGGTTCTTCGCTGCTCGCTAACTTCTCGGATTGCGGAGCATCAGGAATAGCAAAACGATCTTCCACCAAAGGAGCCATCTCCGCAGGTAACTGAGTGCTAGGCGCTTCCTCTGCCTTCAGGTAATCGTTGGTTCGGTCACGGAAAGTGTCACCAAACATCCAGCTGCATCCACTTAGAGATGCCAGCACAAGCAGGAAAAGAGTTCGCATAGTATTCCGTTAAATCAGTTTGAGAGCCGACAGAGCCAGCTCCACTTTTGGATAAAAACGTTCATCCAATTCAACCAGAGGCAAACGAATGCCATTTTGCATCAATCCCATGCGCGCTAGAGCCCACTTCACTGGAATTGGATTCGCTTCAACAAACATAGCGTTATGCAAAGACATCAATGAATCATTAAGTGCTTTCGCTTCATCGGCTTTGCCGTCCAATGCCAGCATACAAAGTTGATGCATTAGTCGCGGCGCAACGTTGGCAGTAACAGAGATATTCCCCTTACCACCCAATAAAATCAGTTCGTAGGCTGTTTCGTCATCGCCTGAGTATACCGCCAAGCGGTCACCAACCAGATCAATCAGCTTACGCGCACGGTCTAAATCACCAGTCGCTTCTTTAACTCCGATAATTTGCTCAACATCCGCTAACGCGGCAATGGTTTCTGGCAGCATATCAATCGCTGTGCGGCCAGGTACGTTGTACAAAATTTGTGGAATATCAACTGCAGCCGCAATGGCCTCATGGTGTTTAATCAGACCACGCTGCGGCGGTTTGTTGTAATAAGGCGTCACCAACAAGCAAGCATCCGCACCGACGCGTTTTGCTTCTTGGGTTAACTCAATCGCTTCAGCGGTATTGTTCGCCCCAGTACCTGCAATAATAGGACGACGACCCGCAGCCTTTTTGACCACGGCCTCAATAACACTGATGTGTTCTTCTGTTGTCAGAGTGGCCGACTCGCCGGTAGTTCCCATAGCAACGATAGAGTCTGTACCTTCGTTTATATGGAAATCAACTAGGCGATCGAGACTTTGCCAGTCTACTTGGCCGTCGGCATGCATAGGGGTAACCAACGCAACAATACTGCCGGTAATCATGAAACACTACTCCCAATAAAAAGGGTCGCGAAGAGCGAAAAATTCAGAGGCGCAATACTACTGGCGCAACCATTATGTGACAAGTCAGTTACTCTATACTGGCGCGTTCGTTGTGCCTGCAGGCCAAGCTCGTATCACTGCTTTGAATAAAGTCGCCAATGGTATGGCAAAAAAGACGCCCCAAAAGCCCCAAAGACCGCCAAAAACGAGAACAGCAACAATAATGGCCACTGGATGCAAATTGACTACCTCTGAAAATAACAAAGGCACTAGCACGTTACCATCCAAACCTTGGATGATGGCATATACGGTTAACAGATAAATAAAATCATTGGTCCAACCCCACTGCACATAGCCAACAAGCGCAATGGGAACGGTGATGACTGCCGCACCAATGTATGGGATCAATACCGATAAGCCGACGCCAATCGCCAAGAGTGCAGCATAATTGATTCCCATAATGACAAACGCGACGTAACTCACACCACCGACGATAATGATCTCAACCGCTTTACCACGGATGTAATTGGCAATCTGCACATCCATTTCAGCCCAAACGTTATTCAATAAATTGCGCTTAGTTGGCAAAAATGCAGTGCACCACTGCACGATTTTGGTGGAATCTTTCAACAGGAAGAAAACTAAAATGGGGACCAGAACGCAATATATGAGCAGCCCCATAACGCCAGTAATGCCTGTTAGCGAAAAGGTCAGTGCCAATTGTCCAATCGAAGCTAGCTCATCACGAATTTGCTGAGTCCAAATCTTAACTTGCTCCACCGTTACTAAGTCTGGATATTTCTCCGGCAACAACATAAGCAACTCCTGCCCTTTCGTTGCCATACGCGGTAGTTCATAAAAGAACTCTGTGGTTTGTTTCCAAGTGGCAGGCAAAATAATCAGCAACAGCGTCAGCAAAATTGATAAAAATAACAGGAACACTACCACCGTGGCCGATAAATGCCCTAATCCGAGCCTTTTAAATAAATTCATCGCGCCCTGAAGAAGATAAGCCACTACCACTGCCGTTAAAAACGGCGCCAGCACAGAACCCAAGGCCATAATTAGGAGCAGTAAACCGCCGATGATGAAAAGCAACAACAAGGCTTCTTCATCCGAAAAATAGCGGTCAATCCAGCCGCGAACGACCTTCAACATAGTTAAGCTCCCTTCTTAATCCAAAATTCATAACGGCCATCAACATCGGTTGCAGCCAATAGTTCGTGCGCACTCAACTGCAAAAATCGTGGAATATCACGCCAACTACCAGAATCGGTAGCAATGACATGAAGCACCTCACCCAAAGCAAGATCACGCAGAGCCACCTTTGTTTTTAACAGCGGCATAGGACACATCAACTCGCTAGCATCCAATTGAGCAGTAGACGCAATAGAATTAGACACCTTTACTACCTTTTGCCAAACTGGGCTGTGCATTATACGGAAGTGCCGCCAGAGCGCTATGCACGTTACCGTCCGAACGCGATATTCTATGCGAACTCTTACTAAGGTTTGTGTCTAAACAACGTATCATTTTTAGGAACGACTTCTTGAATGTTCGAACGATCAGTCTGATCGCAGGTTTGCTAGTGGGTTCCTCCATCAGTGTTGCCGACAGCGAACTCCCCGCGCTAGGCGACCGAGCCTCTGGCTACGTCTCCATGCAGCAAGAACATGATCTTGGCCGCTTATGGTTAAGGCAGCTTCGCTCCCAAGCCGCCAGTTTAGACGATCCCTTAGTGCTCACCTACTTCGAAGATCTCATATATCGCTTAGTACCGCACAGTGCACTACGAGAAATGGATTTAGAATTCATAGTTGTCGATAGCCCCGAATTAAACGCTTTCGCCGTGCCTGGTGGCATCGTCGGCATCAATGACGGTATTTTTCTGTACGCCAACGACACCGACGAATTAGCCGCGGTGCTCGCACACGAGCTTGCTCATTTAAGCCAACGCCATTTCGCGCGCCAAATCGAAAATGCAGAACGTCGCGACCCCATTGCTCTGGCGACTCTACTGGCGAGTATTTTATTAATCGCTACCAATAACCCCGATGCAGGCTTTGCAGGATTGGTTACAAGCCAAGCCGCTAGCATACAGAATCAACTGGCATATAGTCGTGATTTTGAGCGCGAGGCCGATCGTTTAGGCATGCTGACATTAGCCGGAGCTGATTTAGATCCACAAGCGATGCCAAGTATGTTCGAAGCTATGCTTAACGCCAACCGCTACCGCGAAGCGCCACCCGAGTTTTTACTGACTCACCCAATTACTTCTAGCCGCGTTTCCGATGCCGCCAACCGTGCTGAGCAATATCCTATTAGACCACGCTTAGCCAGCTTCGAATTTAGCGTGTTACGCAATGATGCGCGCCGCCGCTATCAGCTAAAAGACAGCAAGGCAGAAGAACAATTTATGCAAGAGCTAGATAGAACAACCGGCGTTAAAAACGCGGCTTTACATTACAGCCTCGGCAATATCTACCTCAACAATCGTGACGCCGACAAAGGCCTAGTTCAGATTGAACAAATAGAAGCCCCTTGGCGCCAACATAGTGCAACCATAGCGCTAGAAGCACGCCTGCTCGCACTCAGCGGCAAGAATGATCAAGCCATCAAAGTATTAAGCAATGCCTTACGCCTTAATCCCAATGATCGCATTCTCGTCAAACCTTACGCACCGTTACTGGTCGATGCCGGACGCGCGACGGAAGCCAGTCAATTACTACGCAAACAAACCGAACTCTACCCAACCGAGCCAAGTGCTTGGCAGCAACTCAGCACCGTTGCCTACAAGGCCAATCAACCTATTGTTGCGCATCGAGCCTTAGCCGAATATTTGTATTTTAGCGGACAGCGCAGCAACGCATTAAAGCAGATGAATGTGGCACTGTTAGAAGCACGTAAACGTCATGATTTTTATCAGGAGGCAGCGCTCAAAGAACGCTTAAAAGCGATGACTGAAAGCCCTAAATCACTGCAATAATTGCATGGGTGATGCAGGAGCTCTCAACAAAAAGAAAAAGCGATTAGACCACAGGCACTGGATGAAACTGCAACATACGCTGCAAGCTCACCACCGCCTGTTGGCGCAAGGACTCTTCAATAATAATTTCTTGGTCGTGATTTTTTAATACATCGCGAATATTTTCTAAACCGTTCATCGCCATCCAAGGGCAGTGAGCACAACTGCGACATGTTGCTCCATTGCCTGCTGTTGGCGCTTCGATTAACAATTTATCCGGAGCCGCCTGCTGCATTTTATAAAAAATGGCTTTATCAGTCGCAACGATCAAAGTGTCATTTGGCAAATTCTTAGCAGCGGCAATCAACTGGCTGGTTGAACCGACAACATCGGCCATTTGCACTACTGCCTTGGGAGACTCAGGGTGAACTAAAACAGCCGCATTCGCATGAACGCGCTTTAGATCTTCCAATGCTTTTGCTTTGAATTCGTCATGTACGATACAAGCACTATCCCAAAGCAGCATATCGGCACCGGTTTCACGGGCAACATAATCACCCAAGTGCTTATCAGGCGCCCAAATTAATTTCTCGCCTTGATCTTTCAAATGATTAACAACGTCCAATGCAATACTAGAAGTCACCACCCAGTCGGCACGAGCTTTCACTGCTGCCGATGTGTTGGCATACACTACGACTGTGCGATCGGGGTGCTGATCGCAAAAAGCAGAGAAATCCTCAACAGGACAGCCAATATCAAGAGAACAAGTAGCTTCTAGAGTTGGCATTAATACGCGCTTCTCTGGGCTCAGAATTTTCGCAGTCTCACCCATAAAACGCACACCAGCCACCAATAAGGTACTAGCGGGATGATGAGCGCCGAAGCGCGCCATTTCGAGAGAATCTGAGACACAACCACCAGTTGCTTCTGCCAAGGCTTGAATTTCAGGATCCGTATAGTAATGAGCGACGATAACGGCATCTTCTTTTACTAACAATTCACGGATTTCTTGAATCAAGGCGTCACGATACGCTGGGTCCATATCACCGGAAGGTTTTGCCCAGAAATCGCGGACAATCAATTGCTCATTAGTAACAACAGACATAGTGCTCTCGCATCATTAAACTCAACATCTCAGCAAAACATGACGCTGAGAAAGGCCGTCGCATTTTATCACAAGACTGTTTTAAACAAATAAAAGCCAGGGGTGTGCAAATAAAAAAAAGGGGAGAAAGTAAACTTTCTCCCCTTTAAAAATAAGTGGTGGGTCGTGCTGGATTCGAACCAGCGACCAATTGGTTAAAAGCCAACTGCTCTACCAACTGAGCTAACGACCCTTAGCTGCTGTGCATCTTAACAAAATAAATTAAAAGATCAACAAATTCAGCAACTTAGATCTTCCGTTTCCCTAATTATACACAGAGGATAATAGTGGTGGGTCGTGCTGGATTCGAACCAGCGACCAATTGGTTAAAAGCCAACTGCTCTACCAACTGAGCTAACGACCCGGAAGAGGCGCATATAATACTTAATTTTTAGAAAGCCGCAAGACTTTTTTTAAAATAAGTTTCACTATCAGGGACTTAGGCAAGGAATTACGGGGAATTGAGGTGCGCGATTAACGAGTAAATCGCCCAAAAATTTGAGGAATTATGGCGTTTTTTGGCCAATTTTTCCTAAATAAGACTTGGCTAACGACACTGTGCCATCTGCACGTCCGGTGTAGCGATCAATCACTTGCTGCAGCCAAATGCGGGCCTGCTCATCGTTACCCTTACGATGCATAGTAACACCGAGCTTATAAGCTGCATCAGCCGCCTTAGCGCTATCAGGGAAATCACTGATCACAGTGCGAAAACGCTCTGCCGCGCGATCAAGTTGGCCACCCACCAGATTCACCTCACCCGACCAATATCGAGCGTTTGGCACTAATGGATCGCTGGGATACTGGCTGACGAAAGCATCGAACGCGGCACCCGCCTCCGAGAATTTCTTTTCGCGTACCAGTGTCATCGCAGCCTTGTACGCATCACTAGGCGTAACACTTGTCGTTGGGGGTACGATATTCGACCCAGAAGTGGTGGCTTTAGGCACATCATCAATAACGGGGTCTGCAACCATCAGCGCAGCAATACGACGATCAAGATCTAAATAACGATCTTGCTGCTCTTGCTGAATGGTTTGAATTTGATTGTCTTGCTCTTCCACTCGACCACGCAACATCGCTATCTCTTCCTGCATTTGCTCTATCTGAGTCAGCAGTTCCGAAACAAGAGTATTATCTGCTGCCGGAGTGGCAACGGACTGGGGGATGGAAGGAGAAAAATTTCTTTGAGTTGTATCGACGGGGCTCGAACTAGCGGGTGCTACCACACGGGTAGCACCAACCGAAACCCAGTCGTCATCAGCGCTTGCGGCGGCCGCAAAAGCGACCAGCGCCAGTGTGAGGACTGTTTTATTCATTAACGGCTCTGGTATTTCACTTCAACGCGACGGTTTTTAGACCAGCTCTTGTCGTCATGACCCATCATTGCTGGGCGCTCTTCACCAAAGCTAACAACTTCTAATTGACCAGCTGCAGCGCCGTTAGCCAACAAGTAACGACGAACAGCCATTGCACGACGCTCGCCAAGAGCTAGGTTGTATTCAACAGTGCCGCGCTCATCAGCATGACCTTCTAATACAACGCGAGCTGATTTATTAGCCGCTAAATACGCTGCGTGTGCAGATAATGCTGCTTTGCTGTCGCTCTTGATCGTAGTTTGATCAAAATCGAAGTAAAAAACAGTTACTTCCATTAGTTTGGCGTTTGCTTCTGCTTGCAAAGCTTCGCCGCTAAGAGAGGCAGTTTCAACACCACGAGTTGCTGCGTCATCAGCCGCTTCGTTCGCTTGTTGTTCAGTCGCAGTCATTGAAGAACCCGCGCCTTCTTCCATGTCACCTTTGCTTGCGCAAGCAGTAACCAAAAGAGCGCCAAAGGCCAAACCCAAAGCTTTATATAGTGCTGTTGTTTGCATGACAGATTTCCTAATCGAGTAGTTAAGAGGAGATTATTTTAAAATGGGTGACCACGCTGGTTCCCGAACGTCGCCATACTTTGAAGGAAGACGAAATTTCACTTCACCATCCACGGATACAGCGGCCAGAATACTGCGGTCTGATTCACTTGCGGCATAAATTACCATACTTCCGTTAGGTGCAACACTAGGTGATTCATCCAAATTTGTATCTGTCGTTAATATTCTTACCGTTCCCGTTTCTAAATCTTGAGATGCGATATGAAATGAATCGCCATTACCATGCACAAATACCATTTTACGACCGTCCGCGGTCACTCGTGCACGAGCATTGTAACTGCCTTTGAAGGTAATCCGCTCAACCGACTGGTCTTTAGTGTCCAGTTTGTAAATCTGTGGACCACCTGCTCGGCTGGACGTAAATACAATATGGCGTCCATCGGCTAACCATTGTGGCTCAGTATCAATACCATAATGGCTCGTCATACGAGTTGCCTTACGGGTGTTCAAATCCATGACGTAAATATCTGGATTACCAAGCTTCGACTGAACGAAGGCTAATTTAGTTCCATCAGGGGAAAATGATGGCGCGCTATTCGACCCACTGAAGGCTACTACCTTCTCTCGTTTACCCGTTGCTAGCTCTTGAAAGTAGATTTCACTGCGACCATTTTCGAAAGAGACATAAGCCACTTTTTTACCATCAGGCGCCCACGCAGGAGAAATAATCGGTTGCTTAGATTTAAAAATAAGTTGCTCGCGGGCGCCATCGGCGTCAGCGAAATTCAAATTAAACGCGGTACGCTCGCGGTTGGTCGTGACATAGACCAACTTAGTTGAGAAAACACCAGGAATACCCGTTAAGCGCTTAAAGATATAATCACTAATATAATGGCCTAAATCACGCAGCTGACCTGCGGTGGCCTTTACACGGTGGCGTAGTAATTCAATCTTTTGATGAACATCGAGTACATGAAATTCAATGGCATACCCACCTTCAGCAGCGGTAACGCGCCCAATGACGACAAAATCCTGCTTCAGCCGCGACCAGTCAGCATAGATAACATCGGCGACTTCCGTCGGCTGACTAATCATGTAAGCGCTAGACAGTGTTTTAAAATAACCAGAACTTGCCAAATCATTGGTAACGATCTGGCTAATATTTTCTGGCAACGCAATAGCGCCAGCCCATTCAAATGGCACAACAGCAATCGGAATCGCGCTTTGCTTACCTTGGGTTACTTCAATAACCAACTCAGCTCGTGCAGTACTGATCACAAACAAAAACAACAACCAACTATAACGCTTTACCACGACGCATTCTCCGGTCTAAATTTCATTGTAAATGTACGGAAATTCTGTTCAAAAACTCGAATATCCTGCGGCACTGGCAGCGGCGACGCTTTGTATATCGCCTGCTCCACCGAGCGATCCAGCGCGGCATTGCCACTGGTTTTAACCACTTGGGCTTGTATCACCTGCCCGGTTGGTACTAAAACCAGTTTCATAATCACTTCTTGATCGGGCTGCACGGCTGGCGGGTACTGCCAAACAGATTCGATTTTTAAGCGAATCTGAGTTTGGCTATCGGCAGCAATTTGCTTCGACCTTTCGATATCAGCGACCTTTTTAGCAGCCGCTTCTTGCCGAGCCATTTCAGCAGAGGCTTCTTCTAGCGCCATTTGCTCTAGTAAAGCCTGCTCGGCTGCCGCTTGAGCGGCCTTTTCACGCTGCGCTTGCTCTTTCGCAGATTTTTCTTTTGCTGCTTTTTCCTTCGCTAGCTTTTCTTTATTCGCTTTTTCTTTCGCTGCTTTATCAGCCTTCTCTTTGCTAGCTTTTTCCTTCTGCGCTGTTTCCTTGGCAGCCTTTTCCTGGGCCGCTTTGGCCGCCTTTTCTTTTGCAGCTTTCTCTCGGGCTAATTTTTCACGCTTAGCCTTGTCATCCATTTTCTTCTGCTGTTCTTTCTCACGCTGCTTTACCGCCTGATTTTCCGTCTGCACGACATTGGCAATAAGATGCTGAGGAACAGGCTCTGGCACATGAGGCTCGCTGCGTCGCCACTCAGCCACCAGCAAGAATGCTGCAAAAGCATGAATCAATACGGCTGCAACAACGGGCAGATGATAGCTGTTCGGGCTTTTCCAGCTCATACTATGGTCGCGCCTGTGGATCTGGCGCTTCAGTAATTAAACCAACGTTATTAATACCTGCAGCTTGCAGTCCCCCCATCAGCGACACTACGCGTCCATAGGGTACTTTTTCATCGCCACGTATTAATACGCGAGTCGCGGGCGTCGCTTTATGAACTTTGTCGGCATAGCTTGTTACATCAGCCAATGTCATCGCTTTGGGCGTTGCCTCATCGCGCTCAATAAAATACAAACCACGTTCATTAACCGAAATAATAATGGTGCTGTCGTCTGGGTCAATTTCTGTTGGCGTAGAGTCTACGTCCGGCAAATCAACGGGGACGCTTTGCACCAGCATCGGCGCCGTCACCATAAAAATAATGAGCAACACCAACATGACATCGATATAAGGAACAACATTAATCTCCGCCATTGGGCGGCGTTTTTGTGCAGGCTGCATAGTTTCCATTACGACTTCTCCGCTGCTCCTGCGCGTGCTGATTGTTGAATCTTATGCAAGCGATGGAATAACAATGAAGAAAACTCATCGCCGAAGATGTGCAAATTGCTCACCATTTTGTCGACCTGAGATACAAAACGGTTGTAAAAAATAACGGCTGGAATAGCAGCAAGAAGACCCATGGCGGTTGCAACCAAGGCTTCTGAAATACCTGGCGCAACCGTAGCAATCGTCGCTTGCTTAACACTGGCTAACCCTTGGAACGAATGCATAATCCCCCACACTGTACCAAACAAACCAACATACGGACTGGTTGAACCAACCGTCGCCAAGAAGGAAAGATTGTTATCTAAGTTTTCACTTTCACGCGTAATAGCAACACGCATGGCGCGCTGCACTCCCGCCATTACGGTCTCTGGATCGCTGTTATTTTGCTTGTGCATTTTGCCGAATTCTTTTAAGCCCACCATAAACACGGTTTCCATCGGACTCGGCACTGCACTTTGCTGACAATCACGATACAGCTCGTTGAAATCAACACCCGACCAAAAACGCTCTTCAAACTCAAGATTTTGTTGACGGTTAGCAGATAACAAACGCGTACGCTGCACAATTACGACCCAACTGACAACGGAGGCAACCACCAGCATTAACATAACGAGCTGGACGACAAAACTTGCGTTCATCACCAGATTAAAAATAGACATCGATTCGTTCACGACGACTCCTGAGTTGTCACTGTCATTGAAATTTGTTGGGCGACATCCTTAGGAATTACCCTAGGGCGTCCGTTTTCATCTATACAGGCAATACTGACCGAACCTTCGGCTAACATCTGCTCACTAGAGGATAACTGGCTCTGGTTATCCGACCGGCGAACAATGCGCTGGTTCAATGTCATACTCGCTTTTCCCAGCGCGGCGACTTCAACCGTCGCGATGATTTCATCATCCAGCAAAGCTGGCTGACGATATTTCACATTCACTTCGCGCACCACGAAACGAATAGCGTCTCGCATTAAAACTTGTTGATCGAATCCGATATTACGCAACCACTCGCTACGAGCACGCTCAAAAAACTTGAGGTAATTGGCGTAATAAACAATACCACCGGCATCTGTGTCTTCGATATATACCCGTAACGGCCATTCAAACATCGTTCGATTCCGAGTTAAAACGGCTAGGTAAATCGAGACCAAAATGCAAATACGCAAGCTTAGTGGCGATACGACCACGCGGCGTGCGCGTGATATATCCCTGCTGCATTAAATACGGCTCAAGCACATCTTCGATGGTATCGCGTTCTTCGCCAATGGATGCTGCAAGGCTATCTACACCCGCTGGACCACCATCGTATTTTTCCATCAAGGTAAGCAATAAGCGTCTGTCCATGTGATCAAAACCTTGAGCATCGACATTGAGCATGTTTAACGCCGCATTGGCGATATCTTGATCAACAATTCCCGTGCCTTTTACTTGGGCATAATCCCGCACTCGACGCAGCAAGCGATTGGCGATACGCGGAGTACCACGAGCACGACGAGCAATTTCACGCGCTCCTGCGTTATCGAGCTCTAGCTCCATTAAACGCCCCGAACGCGCAACAATATGGCTCAAATCATCAACGTTATAAAACTCTAAACGCTGCACAATGCCAAAGCGATCACGCAGAGGAGATGTTAATAACCCCGCGCGCGTTGTCGCTCCCACAAGGGTAAATGCCGGCAAATCGATTTTTATCGAACGTGCCGATGGACCTTCGCCAACCATAATATCCAGTTGGTAGTCTTCCATTGCCGGGTATAAAACTTCTTCAACCGCTGGATTTAAGCGATGAATTTCGTCGATAAATAAAACATCACCCTCCTCTAAATTGGTCAGCATGGCAGCGAGGTCGCCTGCTTTCTCCATCACTGGCCCAGAAGTCGATTTAATTTGTACGCCCATTTCCTCGGCAATAATATTAGCCAAGGTGGTTTTGCCTAGCCCAGGAGGACCAAAAACCAAAGTGTGATCGAGCGCTTCACCACGGGCGCGAGCGGCTCCGATGAAGATCTCCATCTGTTCACGCACAATAGGCTGACCGATATAGTCGGCGAGCATACGCGGACGAATCGCGCGATCTTGACGCTCTTCTACGCGCTCTTCACCTGATAATGGCGTTGCGGCAATGAATCGATCGTTCTCTATCATGCGCCACCTAAGGTGTTGCGCAGAGCTTGGCGAATCATATCTTCAGCACTGGTGCAGGTATCCGCCACTTTCATAAGCATCTTGCTCGCATCTTGAGGCTTGTAGCCTAAAGCAACCAAAGCACCTTCAGCTTCTTGCAGTAGTTGGTTTTTACCCGCTTGCTCATTCTGTTCAACCGCCGCCCATAGCGGCGCTGGCGCTTGCCATTCAATTAAACGATCACGCATTTCAACAATTAAGCGTTCAGCGGTTTTTTTGCCAACACCAGGCAATTTGGTCAAACTCGAAATGTCTTCTTGATGCACACAACGCGCAAATGCATTGACGTCCATTCCTGACAAAATAGCTAAAGCCAGTTTTGGACCGACGCCACTCACCTTAATCAAGGTACGAAAGAGACTGCGTTGGCTCTTATCGCTAAATCCATACAACTGATGAGCATCTTCGCGAATCGCGAGGTGGGTATAAAGGATGACAGGATCACCTAGCTTTCCCAGTACTGCGAAAGTAGATAGCGGCGCTTGGACTTCGTAGCCCACGCCATGAACATCAATAAGCAGCTCTGGCGCTTGCTTCTCAATGATAAAACCTTGTAAACGACCGATCATGATGACGACACAACGAAGGGATGACTGAAAGCGGCTAGCCTATCAGCAAAAGACGCTGAGACTCAACGCATCATTGAGTTTTGCTCTCGATTAACGCGACCGACCACGACGAAATTGGGTAAGCCCAGCTTGGCTGATTAAACTTGCAGTGGTATGTGCATGACAGATCGCAATGGCTAGGGCATCGGCGGCATCGGCTTGAGGAATACCAGGAAGTTTTAACAACCGTTGAACCATATGTTGCACTTGTTCTTTGTCAGCGGCACCAGTACCCACTACCGCCTGCTTAATCGTGCGCGGTGCGTATTCGTGTACTGGCAAATTTTGCATACTAGCCGCCACAATAGCGACACCCCGAGCTTGCCCTAGCTTAAGAGCAGACGAGGCATTGCTCCCCATAAACACCTGCTCAATGGCAAATTGCTGCGGGCAATGCAATTCGACCAGCTGGGTGACGCTTTCAAATATGACTTTCAAACGGTCGGCAAGATCGCCGGTCCCAGTACGAATGCATCCGCTGGCAATGTATTCTATCCGTTGTCCAACCGTATTAATCACACCAAATCCGGTTAAACGTGAACCCGGATCAATACCGAGGATAATCGCCATAAGGCTGCCTTTTATCGCTGTGCTTAAGGATGCTCAAACACCCATTGCTGACTCGTATCACGATTAACCACCGTAATACTATGCCAGTCGTGCGGTAGTTCGATGCGACGGCAAGGGCTGGTCATCATCTGAGGTAACATTCGCCCCGGTGGTGGCGTCGCAATAAAATACTCGACCGTGAGATCCCCATCTTCACGCTGCTGCTTACTCAACTCGACACTATAGCCGGGTGTTGGTCTTTCTCCGGCTGCAATAGTCAGCTTACCATCCACCACCACGACGCTTTCCATTACCACACAATGCATAGCCGCATTATTTGGCATATTAATATGTTCAGGCTGTCCCGCGCACCCTGCCATAACTGCCGTTGCGGCAAAAACCATCCCTGACACTAGACTCATGAGTCTTGTCATATTGCCTTCCCCCAAATAAAAACGGCAACTTCACTAATTGGTTGTGAAGTTGCCGCAGTATATCGGGCTTAGGGCTGGCCTCCAAATCAAGCCTTAACAAATGTTAACGACTAGTGAATACCAGCTCGCTATCTTTTACCTCAGCGACAATAGTACTGCCCGGCATAAACCGACCAGCGAGAATATCCTGAGCCAGTGGGTTTTCGATCGATCGCTGTATCGCACGTTTGAGTGGTCGAGCACCGAATATAGGGTCGTAACCAACCTCCACCAAACGTTCGATCGCACCATCCGACATTTCAAAACCGAGATCGCGGTCTTTCAAGCGATCACGCAGCAACTGCAGCTGAATGTCGGCAATACCACGAATTTGCGATTTTTCTAGTGGATGGAAAACCACGGCCTCATCTATGCGATTAATAAATTCTGGGCGGAAATGTGTACCCACAATTTCCATTACGGCATCGCGCATTGCTTCGTATGATTCATTGGCAAACATGCTTTGAATAACATCCGAACCTAAGTTGGAGGTCATTACTAAAACCGTATTTTTAAAATCGACTTTACGACCTTGCCCATCGGTTAACTGACCGTCATCCAATACCTGCAGCAAGATGTTAAATACATCCGGATGTGCTTTTTCAACTTCATCCAACAAAATCACTGAATACGGCTTACGGCGCACAGCTTCGGTTAAATGCCCGCCTTCCTCATAGCCAACGTAACCTGGAGGAGCACCAATTAAACGCGCAACCGAGTGTTTTTCCATGAACTCCGACATATCGATACGAATCATGGCATCGCGGCTATCGAACATAAAATTCGCTAACGCTTTGCATAATTCCGTTTTACCCACGCCAGTTGGTCCTAAAAACAAGAAGGAACCGTTAGGGCGATTAGGGTCTGACAAGCCTGCCCGCGAGCGCCTTACCGCATTCGATACCGCGGCAATGGCTTGATCTTGGCCAACAACCGAGTCATGCAGCACAGACTCCATACGCAATAATTTTTCGCGCTCACCTTCAAGCATTTTACTGACTGGCACGCCGGTCCATTTAGAAACAATTTCTGCAATTTCGTCTTCTGTTACTTTGTTGCGCAATAAAGTAAATTCTTGGCTGCCTGAAGCCTCGGCTTCACTCGCGGTAGCAAGCTGTTTTTCCAACTCCGGAATTGTGCCGTACTGCAGCTCAGACATACGCTGTAAATCACCGATACGACGCGCAGCATCCATTTCAATACGTGCTTGTTCGAGCAATTCTTTTGATTTGCTAGCGCCTTCGAGCAAGGCTTTTTCTTTTTTCCAAACGTCTTCTAATTCGACGTACGCACGACCTGCTTTATTAATTTCTTCATTCAGATCCGACAAGCGTTGCTTAGCCGCATCGTCTTTTTCTTTGCGCAATGCTTCGCGCTCAATTTTAAGCTGAATTAAGCGACGTTCGAGCTTATCCATATCGTGTGGTTTTGAGTCGATTTCCATCCGAATCAGCGACGCGGCTTCGTCAATTAAATCAATGGCTTTATCGGGCAATTGACGGTCGGCGATATAACGGGTTGATAATTTCGCGGCGGCAATAATCGCGCTATCGGTAATCTGTACACCATGGTGAACTTCATAACGCTCTTTTAAGCCACGCAATATGGCAATGGTATCTTCTACGGTTGGTTCATCCACCAGCACTTTTTGGAAACGACGCTCTAAGGCTGCATCTTTTTCGATAAAGGTGCGGTACTCATCCAATGTCGTTGCACCAACGCAATGCAATTCGCCACGCGCTAAGGCAGGCTTCAGCATATTACCCGCGTCCATTGCGCCGTCACCTTTACCGGCACCGACCATGGTGTGTAATTCATCGATAAAGAGAATGATGCGCCCTTCTTCTTTCTGCACATCTTTAAGTACCGACTTTAAGCGTTCTTCAAATTCGCCACGGTATTTAGCACCCGCTAACAAAGACCCCATATCCAGCGACAAAATGCGCTTATTTTTAAGGTTCTCAGGCACTTCACCATTCACAATACGTTGCGCTAAGCCTTCAACGACAGCTGTTTTACCAACACCCGGCTGACCAATTAATACTGGGTTGTTTTTGGTACGACGTTGCAATACCTGAATGGTGCGACGAATTTCATCATCACGACCAATCACAGGATCGAGCTTTCCGGCTTCTGCGCGCTCGGTGAGATCAATACAGTACTTGCCCAGAGCCTGACGATTGTCTTCGGCATTGGCATCATTCACGGATTCGCCTCCTCGCATTTCGGTAATGGCTTTAGCAATCGCATCCGATGTTAGTTTAACCTCGGCCAAGGTTCGTCCTGTGGCACCCTTATCACCCAAAGCAACCAATAAAAAGAGTTCGCTTGATACAAACTGATCACCGCGCTTTTGCGCTTCTTTATCGGCCAAATTCAACAATCGACCCAACTCGGGCGCGATCTGAATATTGCCGTCTGGGCTACTGACGCGCGGCTGATCTTTTAAAACACCACGTAAGATTTTTTCAAGCTCTGGCACGTTGACGCTGCAGCGCCGCAACACATCTTTAACGGAACTACTGGGCTGCTCTAACAATGCCAACAGTACGTGCACAGTATCGATTTGATTGTGATCTTGGCCCAATGCCAAGCTTTGGCTCTCAGCTAAAGCGTTTTGCAAGCTAGTTGTTAAACGATCCATACGCATAATGTGTCTCCTGCTCCCCATTCTCGGGATTCAATTCTGTTAACGCTAAGATGCGGTCGCTTTAATAAAATTCAAGTTACCATCGATAAAAGTTTAGAATTTCTAATGTTTGTCCGTATTGATCCAGAGCAAGTTGAACGACTACTGACGTATAATGCACCACGCAAACTGCTCGCTACTTTAGCGTATATGGTGACTTCGGCTTGATTTCACAAGAGCAGCATAGGTCAAATTTCTCAGTATGAAGGACACGACGTGCATCAACATCAACTCCGTCAGGGCGCCCTATTTCTATTAATGGGCGAAGCATTACTGGCGGTAATGGGCGGCATGATCAAATATCTGTCGGACACCCTATCCACCGAACAGATCGTATTTTTCCGCAATGCCGCCGGATTAGTCGTACTCGCCCCACTCGTGCTACAACAAGGGCGAAAGCTTCTGTATACGCAAGTGTGGCACTGGCATCTCATGCGCGGATTAGTGGGTGTTTCCGCCATGTATTGCTACTTTTGGGCTTTAGGCCATATGCCGTTAACAGAAGCCTTTCTGGTTAAGTTATCGAGTCCATTCTTTATGCCGCTCATCGGCTTACTCTGGTTAGGTGAACGAGCGGGGCGTTATAGCTTACTTGCAGTAGCGGTTGGATTCGCGGGGGTGGCTTGTATCCTAAGACCGGATGACAGCACGTTCACATTTATTGCGTTAATCGC
>NZ_JAWUWR010000067.1:0-27868 GCF_034111725.1 Thalassolituus sp.
CCATACCGCCATAAAGCTTAATAATATCGACCTGACGACCTTGCTCAGCAAAATAACGCTTAGCAATATTCACGAATTTAGTGGCAACTTTTAAGCGACCGGTAGGCATTTCGACATCTTTTAACGCTGCCGTCATTAAACGACACGTAGCAATGTTTAAATCTAACGGTTCGCATAGATTGTCGCTGTTGTATTCCATTAATACGTCTTTACCAGCAACACCCAAATCCGCAGCGCCGTATTCAACATAGGTTGGTACGTCGGTAGCGCGAATAACCACCAGCTTAATATGCTCATGGTTGGTATCAAAAATCAGCTTACGACTCTTTTGTATATCTTCGGCCGGATGAATACCCGCTTCCGCTAATAACGGTAAGGTATCATCGAGAATACGTCCCTTCGATAGGGCGATTGTCAGTGGCTGAGTCATGGTATGGCTGATCCTCTCTGTTCTGTCAGCGTCCGATAATTACTGTACGCGGCGAATATTCGCGCCCAGCATTTGGAATTTTTCTTCAATACATTCATAACCGCGATCAATATGATAAATGCGGTTCACGTCGGTTTCACCAACGGCAACTAAAGCCGCAATCACCAATGATGCAGAAGCACGTAAGTCGGTCGCCATCACTGGCGCAGCGCTTAGACCTTCTTTTCCGGTGACGATGGCAGTATTGCCTTCAACATGAATATCCGCACCCATACGCACCAATTCTTGGGCGTGCATGAAGCGGTTTTCGAAAACGGTTTCAACGACAGTGCCGACACCGTCCGCAATCGCATTTAACACCACGAATTGCGCCTGCATATCGGTTGGGAATGCAGGGTGTGGTGCGGTGCGGATATTGACGGACTTAGGACGACGACCGTGCATATTCAGCTCGATCCAATCTTTGCCCGTGGTGACTTCAGCTCCGCATTCACGCAATTTATCCAATACCGCTTCAAGCAATAGAGGATCGGTATCTTTGCACTTTACTCGACCACCAGTAACCGCAGCAGCGACTAAATAAGTACCCGTTTCAATTCGATCCGGTAGTACGTCGAAATGACAGCCGTGAAGTTTTTCCACACCGTCAATCACGAGAGTATCAGTGCCAGCACCTTCAATTTTTGCGCCCATAGCGATCAAACAGTTAGCAAGGTCGACCACTTCTGGTTCACGCGCTGCATTCTTAATAACCGAACGACCTTCGGCTAATACCGCAGCCATAAGAATGTTTTCAGTTCCGGTTACCGTGACGGTATCGCAAAAGAATTCTGCACCTTTTAAACGGCCGCCCGGTACGTGTGCTTTGATGTAACCATCAAGCACTTCGACTTCAGCACCCAAGGCTTCCATACCACGTAAGTGCAAGTCGACTGGGCGACTACCAATCGCACAACCACCCGGCAAAGAGACTTCAGCTTCGCCATAGCGAGCCAACAGCGGACCTAATACCAAGATAGAAGCACGCATAGTGCGCACTAAATCATAAGGAGCAACGCAGCTTTTCATTTCGGCACAGTCAGTTTCAACCGACATGTCTTCATTAATTGCGACTTGCACACCCATGCAACCCAGTAGCTCAAGCATGGTGGTGATGTCGTGTAGGTGCGGTAAGTTACCGACCTGCATCACGCCTTCTGCGAGCAAGGTAGCTGCCAAAATAGGCAGGGCTGAGTTTTTGGCGCCCGAAATACGGATCTCACCGTCTAGACGGTGGCCGCCTTCGATTCTTAATTTTTCCATACGGGGCTCTTATGCATCGGCCTTTTCGGCTGGCGTAAAGGTGCGGATAGACACAGCGTGTAAGCTGCCATCAACAATATAAGGATTAAGGATTTTGTACACGTACTGCTGGCGTTTGACAGCGTTCAGGCCTTCAAAGGCTTCACCTACGCCCAGTATTTCCTTAACGTAGCCATCCATGACCGACCAAGTAACTTCTGGTGCTTCAGATTGTAAAACTTCTAAAATTTCTGCTGGAGACATAACTGCTCTACCACTTAATACATGCAAAGTGGGCAATCATAGCGGATTTCTTGATCGGGGCGAAGTGATACCCGTGGATTAGACCGTAACTTTTAGTACGGCCTCGAGTACGAGCAGGCTAGGCCAGTAGCGGCTCGAACACTTCATCGAGATCACTCACCGTTAAAATAGGACGCATATGATCGGGTAAGTGCTCAATGCTCAGTGTAACGCCACTGACATCGGCAGCACGCATCCACTCCAATAAGAGTGCAACGCCAGCACTGCTGGCTTGCTCAACAGAGCTCATATCAACGCTCCACTTACCACCACTATTGCGAATAAGCTCAGTGCCGTGGAGAGCCAAGGCCGTCACGGTCGAGCTATTTAAGTCGCCATTAAGATAGGCGCGCTGGTTAGATTCAGACTGCAGTTTTGCCAACGCCATTGTCTTAGCCTTCTGCTTTATTAAATAAGAAGCGACCAATAAGCTCTTCGAGCACCAACGCCGATTGAGTGTCATCAATCCAATCGCCTTCTTTTAGGTACTCCATTTCTGCACCTACCGTCAGGCCAATGTATTTCTCGCCCAGTAAACCTGAAGTCAAAATCGCAGCCGAGCTATCCGTCGACAACGTGTTCATGCTTTTGTTAATTTCCATCTCAACGACTGCCGAATAGCGCTCGGAATCAAGATAAATTTTCGTCACATTACCAATATTCACACCCGCCATCGATACTTTGGCGCGCTCGGTCAAGCCGCCCAAGTTTTCAAAATGCGCTTTTAAGGTATAGGTATCGCCCGTTGATTGTAATGACAGCCCACTCACTCGCAGCGCCATTAAAACTAAAGCAATGATACCCATGATCATAAAAACGCCTACGGCCAACTCGATATAACGCATACGCATAATTAAATGCCTCCCAACATGACCGCAGTCAAAACGAAATCCAGCCCAAGAATGGCCAGTGAAGAAATAACCACTGTTTGCGTGGTTGCTTTACCAATACCTTCAGATGTCGGCACCGAGTCATATCCTTGGTACACCGCAATCCAAGTAATCACCATGCCGAACACACAGGATTTAATTAACCCTTTTACGACATCTTCATAAAAAGCAACTGACGCCTGCATATTGCCCCAGTAACTTCCGCCATCAATGCCCAGCAAATCAACCGCAACAAAGGCACCACCCCAAATACCAACCGTGCTAAACAGCAAAGCCAATATCGGCATGGAAATCATGCCAGCCCACAAACGCGGCGTAATCACACGCTTAAGCGGATCAACCCCCATCATTTCCATGGCAGAAAGCTGCTCGGTGGCTTTCATTAACCCAATTTCAGCGGTTAACGCCGAGCCCGCACGTCCAGCAAATAATAAGGCTGCGATCACTGGGCCTAATTCACGCAGGAGCGTTAACGACACTAAAGTACCGAGTGCCGAGTCCGAGCCGAATTTCACCAAAATGGTGTAGCCCTGCAAACTCAACACCATACCAACGAAAAACCCCGCCACTATAATGATGCTTAACGAGCGCACCCCAACCGAGTAAATTTGCCGAATAAGATCAGAAAAGCCAGCGCTGCCCGGCCCTCCCCAGCCCAATGACTGTATAAACAGTACGGTAGCCCGACCTAAAGACTCAATGGTCGCAACGCCACTTTGGCCTAGCGACTGCAATTTATTCAGCATCACTGACCTCCCGACAATAAATCATGGCGGTAGTCAGGCGCAGGATAATGGAACGGCACGGGGCCATCTGGATCACCATTCAGAAATTGTCGCACTTCATCATTACCGCTTTGGCGCAGCTCTTCCGGCGTACCAAAGCCAATCACTTTGCCACCCGACAACAAACATAAGTAGTCAGCAATCGAACACGATTCATCAACATCGTGCGATACCAGCAAACTGGTAAGACCGAGCGCTTTGTTTAAGCCACGAATCAAACGTACGATCATGCCCATAGAAATAGGATCTAGGCCAGTAAATGGCTCATCGTACATGATGATCTCAGGATCCATGGCAATCGAACGCGCTAACGCGACTCGCCGAATCATGCCGCCAGATAATTCAGCGGGCGATAAATCGCGCGCACCACGCAAACCCACGGCTTCGAGTTTCATCAGTACTAAGTCACGAATCATAGACTCAGGTAGGTCGGTATGAACACGTAGAGGAAACGCGACGTTTTCGAATACGCTCAAATCGGTGAACAAACCACTGGTTTGAAACAGCATGCCCATTTTACGTTTACGTAATTCCAATAACTCGGAACGCTTGAGTTTGGTCACATCCTGACCATCCACCAGCACGCTGCCGCTATCGGGTTGCAATTGGCCGCCAATCAAACGCAGTAGCGTCGTTTTACCTGTGCCACTTGGGCCCATGATGGCGGTGATTTTGCCTTTCGGAAAATCCACATCAAGATTGTCGTAGATAAGCCGATCTCCGCGACTAAACGACAACCCTTTGATGGTCACATACGACTGCTGGTCTGACATGCGCAAGCACCTATAAAAATCTGTGGCTAGCATAGCGGATTGTATCTGGCAGACCAATGCTTATCCCGCGCACAGGTCTGCGCCTCACCTTGAACTCAGAGTTGCAATTGCGTGCAGAATTCCCTCGGGTACAATGGCGAGCTAATTTTACAGTCAGTCGCTGCGACGTCTTACTCACTCCAACAGGAGCACCACTTGATTATGTATGCTGAATATGGGGCCGTACTGCTTGGTTTAATTGTTTTAGTGTGGAGTGCCGACAAATTTGTGATCGGTGCCGCAGCTACTGCTCGTCATCTTGGTATGTCACCATTACTGGTTGGCCTGACCATCGTTTCGATAGGTACTTCAGCGCCAGAGATGTTCGTCTCCGCGATGGCTGCTATTGATGGCGCAGGCAACCTAGCCATTGGCAATGCGCTCGGCTCGAACATTACCAATATTCTTCTCGTTCTCGGCCTCACGGCACTGATCGCCCCAATTGCTCTACAGCGCTCTCTATTGAAGAAAGAACTACCGCTACTACTATTGGCGAGTATCATCGGCGGTCTCACGCTGATGGATCTGGAGCTAAATTTCATTGATGCCGCCATCTTGATCGTGGCTCTTATCATCGCTTTGTACTTAATGTTTCTTGATTCCAGCGAAAGCGGCGCAGCGGTTGTTGATGAAGATGAAGCGGCTGAAATCGAAAACACCAATATGAAGTCAGCCATATTGTGGTTAGTCATTGGCTTAGCAGCACTGATGGTCAGTTCTAAGCTATTGGTATGGGGCGCTACGGGTATTGCTCATGCTTTTGGTGTGAGTGATCTGGTTATCGGCTTAACAATAGTCGCTATCGGCACCAGCCTACCGGAGCTAGCAGCTTCCGTAGCCAGTGCGCTCAAAGGTCATCACGATATTGCGATTGGTAACGTGATTGGCTCCAACATTTTCAACATGTTAGCGGTTATGCCCATCCCCGGCTTGTTGGCAGTAACGGCTGTAGAGCCGATGGCATTCGAACGCGACTACATGGTAATGATGGGCGCGACTATTATGCTAATTGCCTTGTTCGCTATTAACTACCGTAAGGGCACTATGGGGCGTGTATCGGGTCTACTTATGATCTCCGCCTATTTTGTTTATCTTGTTTCTCTTTTTTATACGGCTTAATTATTTATGACGACTGCACAATTATTTAATTTCATTTCCTCCGCCGAGCGTACGATAAAACTCGAGCAACAAGCGGTTGCGCGCTTAGCGGATTATCTTGATGAACATTTTACCCGCGCCTGCCAAATGATCATTCAATGCCGTGGTCGCGTTGTTGTTACCGGCATGGGTAAGTCTGGTCATATCGGCAATAAAATTGCTGCAACCTTAGCCAGTACAGGCACTCCTGCTTTCTTCGTTCACCCAGGTGAAGCCAGCCACGGCGACATGGGAATGATCACTGCCGCAGACGTCGTGATTGCGCTGTCGAACTCAGGCGAAACAAACGAAGTGACTAGCATGCTACCGTTGCTAAAGCGCATGGGAACACCGTTGATCAGCATGACCGGCAACCCTTCTTCAACATTAGCAAAAGCGGCCAACAGCCACCTTTATACCGGTGTTGAACAAGAGGCTTGCCCGCTGGATTTAGCGCCAACTTCATCGACAACAGCGGCATTGGTAATGGGTGATGCACTAGCCATTGCCTTATTAGAAGCGAAAGGATTTACCGCTGAAGACTTCGCCTTTTCACATCCCGGCGGTAGCTTAGGTCGTCGTTTGCTGCTTAAAGTGGAAGATATCATGCACAGTGGCGACCAATTACCCGTCGTTAATACCAGCACACGTTTATCCGAAGCACTTTTGGTAGTTACATCGAAAGGCTTAGGTATGACCACAGTACAAGATGACAATGGCGATTTGGCCGGTATTTTTACCGATGGCGATTTACGTCGCGCTATCGACCAAGGCGTTGACATCCATGCCTGTTCAATGAGCGATATAATGACCGCAAATTGTAAAACAACGACGCAAGGCATCTTGGCCGCTGAAGCATTGAAAATTATGGAAGACAATAAAATTAATGCCTTAGTGGTAAAAAATGAACAGCGTACTGTAGGCGTCGTCACCATGCATGACATGCTACGCGCAGGCGTTATCTAATGCGTAAACGTTACTTGCTGCTACTGTTAACCTTGATATTTGGCTTGGCCTTAATCGCGGTTGATCGCTACACCCAAGAGCTGAATCAGCCCTTGAGTGAACAGCAAAGTAACGAAGCCGATTACTACGGTGAGACGCTACTCAACTGGCATTATGGTGTGGATGGTAAACTTGGACAGACTTTTCGAGCCCAACGTTCAGATCACTATCCCCTAATAGGTGTGACCCGTTTTTTCGCACCTATGATTACCACGCGGGATGATCGCGGCCAAATCTGGCAAGTCACCGCCAAAGAAGGGTCGCTAAAAGACGACGAGCAAGTCATTCGTTTTAATCAGGCCGTACGGATAGAGCCTATCAATACTGGTGAGCAAACAACCGATGCCATGCTGATTGAAACCGAAGCGTTAACCTATGATATTCGTGAGCAAATTGCAGCGACCGATCTACTGGTCACCATGACAGGACCGGGTAGCCGCGCGACCGCAACAGGCATGACTCTGGATGTTAACCGCCAGCGCATGGAACTGAAAACCGGGGTAAAGACTATTTATGTACCCGAACAATAAGCACACCAACACTATGAAAAACAGCGCCCGTGCGTTATTTATTTTGGCCGTGAGCAGCATCAGTCAGCTAGCACTTGCGCTACCCGATGACTGGCAACAGGAAATGACCATATTATCCGACCGCGCAGAAATCGACCGCAAAGCGGGTACGGTTATCTACGAAGGTAACGTCATCCTGACTCAAGGCACACTGCGTATTGAATCCGAACGATTGATGATTTTACGCAGCGGCAACACGCTCGAAAAGGCTGTAGCGGAAGGCAACAACGGGCAACCAGCACGCTATCAGCAACAAGTGACCGTTGGCAAACCTATGACTCGCGCTCATGGTGATCGCATTGACTATTTTGCCGCGCGCCGCCAAGTAACACTGACCGGCGACTCGCAATTAGAACAAGATGGCAACCTATTTAGTGGCGAGCATATCGTCTACGACATGGACAAAGAAACCGTCAAAGCCGACGGCGGCAAGCGCAGCGACACCAAAGGTACGCCAGACAACGGCACCTCTGGCGATCGTCGTATTAAAGTTATTATCCAACCGCAACAGGCCACTGATGAAAACGCTGAAAGCTGAACACCTAGCGAAAAGTTACAACGGCCGTGAAGTGGTAAAAGATGTATCGCTATCGGTTCACAGCGGCCAAATAGTCGGCTTACTGGGCCCTAACGGCGCAGGTAAAACCACTTGTTTTTATATGATCGTTAATCTTGTGCAAGCCGATAAAGGACGTATCAAGATCGACGACGAAGACCTTAGCCACCTGCCGATGCATGGGCGTGCGCAACGAGGAATCGGTTACTTACCCCAAGAAGCCTCGATTTTTCGTAAGCTCAGCGTTGCCGACAATATCCTCGCAATTTTAGAAACGCGTAAGGATCTAAACCGCAAACAAAGATTAGAGCGCCTTGAAAGCTTGCTCGATGAATTCCACATTCAGCACATCCGCACAAGCTTAGGCATGTCGTTATCTGGAGGTGAACGTCGACGTGTAGAGATAGCACGCGCGCTAGCTGCAGAGCCGTCCTTCATACTATTGGATGAGCCATTCGCAGGGGTTGACCCAATTTCCGTGTCCGACATCATGGATATTATTCGTCAGCTGAAAAACCGCGGCATCGGCGTACTAATCACCGACCACAATGTACGCGAGACCTTAGCTATTTGCGAAAAGGCTTACATTGTCGGCGGAGGCCATATCATTGCAGAAGGCACTGCAGAAGAAGTTTTAGCGAACGAACAAGTGCGGAAAGTTTACCTTGGTAACGATTTCCGCCTTTGATTCTAGCCCCCTCCTCAGGCTATGATCGAATCAATCGGGTTTCGTGCTTGCAAGATAGATTCCATAAGCACAGGCTTAGCCTATAATGCATAAACACTATTTTTCTGCCGTAGATAGGTAATCGTTAAGTTTCCATGAAAGCGTCTCTCCAGTTAAAGATGGGTCAGCAACTGACCATGACCCCTCAGTTGCAACAAGCCATCCGCCTACTCCAGCTGTCCACCTTGGACTTACAGCAGGAGATACAGGAGGCGCTCGACTCCAATCCGATGTTAGAAACGGATGAGTACGACGATCCGAATCCTGAAGTAGAAGCACCCCGTGGTGAAAAAACCGAGCAAGAACAAAACGAAATAGATCACGAAGCCCGCGAGCGCTCTGAAGACAACCACACGCTCGACGAACAATGGTCTAACGATAAAATTCCAGAAGATCTACCCAACGACAGCGAATGGGAAGATACCTACCAAACCACTGCCAGCGTTTCCTCCAGCAGCGGTAGTAGTGGCGCAATAGACGACGACTTCGATTACGACTCTCGTCATGCCACCACCGATAGCCTACAAGACCACCTTCTGTGGCAGCTTAATCTCACTCCGATGAGTGATACCGATCGCGAAATCGCCATAATGCTGATTGATGGCACCGACGACGATGGCTATTTACATACCACCGTCGATGACATTCTGACCAGCCTTGATCCGGCGTTAGAAGTTGAAGAAGACGAAATCATGGCCGTGCTGCATCGCCTGCAGCAGTTCGATCCCGCCGGCGTATTCTGTCTCGACTTGCGTGAATGCCTGTTACTGCAATTACAGCAGTTACCCGCTGCAACTCCATGGTTAACCGAAGCCAAACTCGTGATTCGTGAACACATCGAGTTACTCGGCAGTCGTGATTATCCAACGCTGATGCGCAAAGCCAAATTGAAAGAAGAAGCGCTCAAAGATGTGCTGCGCTTAATTAAAGAACTCAATCCAAAACCGGGCTCAGGCATCTCTCCTGATCAATCTGAATATGTGATTCCCGATGTTTTGGTGCGTAATATTCGTGACGAATGGCGTGTAGAACTCAACCCCGAAATCGCACCGCGTCTGCGCGTCAATGCTGATTATGCATCTCTGGTTCGCCGTTCTGATAACAGCACCGACAACGCCTTCCTCAAAGACCACCTGCAAGAAGCTCGCTGGTTCATCAAAAGCTTACAAAGCCGTAATGAAACCTTGCTCAAGGTGGCCACTAAGATCGTTGAATATCAGATCGAATTCTTCGAAGAAGGCGAAGAAAAAATGAAACCCCTGGTTCTGCATGACATTGCCGAGGCTGTAGGCATGCACGAATCGACGATTTCTCGTGTTACCACGCAGAAATTTATGCACACCCCTCGTGGTATTTTTGAGCTGAAATATTTCTTCTCAAGCCACGTCAGTACCGATAGCGGTGGTGAATGTTCATCTACGGCTATTCGTGCCATGATCAAAAAACTAATTTCTGAAGAAAATGCCCGTAAGCCATTAAGCGACAATAAAATCGCGGCATTACTAGGCGACAAAGGCATCCAAGTCGCGCGCCGTACTGTTGCTAAGTACCGCGAGGCCATGATGATACCGCCCTCTAACGAGCGCAAACAGCTTATCTGACGATCAACAACGAGCCAGTAGACAAAAAGGAGACTGGGCATGCAAATCAATATCAGTGGTCACCACGTAGATGTAACCGAAGCAATGCAGGGATACGTTGAGGAAAAGATGTCAAAGCTGACACGTCACTTTGACAACATCACTACCGGACAGGTTACTCTGACCGTTGAAAAGGGCCGCCAAGTAGCGGAAGCGACGATCCACGTCACCGGCACAGATATCCATGCCAAGTCAGAGCATGACGATATGTATGCTGCCATTGACTTAATGACTGACAAGCTCGATCGACAAGTGTTAAAACACAAAGAAAAAACAGTCGCGCGGCTACACGGACAAGGCTAACTCCATGACACTTCGCATTGACGATATCCTCTCACCAACACACACCTTGGTGGACGCAGAGGTATCCAGCAAAAAAAAGTTGCTGGAATTCCTAGCAGGATTGGTCGCTGAATCCATCAGCGATAGCTCAGCGGATGAAATCTATGAGCGACTACTCGGACGCGAGCGTCTGGGTAGTACCGGCATAGGGGAAGGCATTGCCATTCCCCATTGTCGGTTGCCTCAGTGTGAACAGGCCTTTGGCGTGCTATTACGCCTTGCCGAGCCAATCGACTTCGACGCCATTGACGGCAAACCAGTGGATTTGGTGTTCGCACTCTTAGTGCCTGAAGAAGCAACGGAAGAACATTTGCAAGTATTGGCAATGTTAGCCCGTAATTTTAATGAAGAGTCGTACCGTAGTGCGTTACGTTGCGCTCCGGACAATCGTCAATTATTCCAGCGCGCAGCCGCCGGAACCTGATAGCACAAGGAATGTAGACCCATGCGTTTGGTAGTGATTAGCGGCCGATCCGGCTCAGGTAAGTCCAGTGCCTTGCATGTGCTGGAAGATCTCGGATTTTATTGCATCGACAACCTTCCCATTGGTCTACTTCCCGCCCTTACCGAACAAGCCAACGGTAATGAAAAACTCACCCAAATTGCCGTAAGTGTTGATGCTCGCAATCTTGCCCATGCGGTTGATCGCATCGAATTAGTGTTACGCGACCTCCCGCACGACCATTACAAGCTCGATGTTGTTTATCTCGATGCCAGTGAAAAAGTCTTATTGCAACGATTTAGTGCAACGCGAAGAAAACACCCCCTAACCAGTAAGAAAATCTCGTTGGCAGAAGCCATCGAACAAGAGAAAGTACTGCTTGATCCACTGGCGAATATGGCCGACTTAACGCTCGATACCACGCATATGTCGGTACATGAGCTGCGCAGCTTAATTCGCTTACGAGTGGCCGATAAACGAGACGGCGATATGTCCATCCTGTTTGAATCCTTTGGCTTTAAACACGGTATCCCCATCGACGCCGACTATGTATTCGATGTCCGCCATCTACCTAACCCCTACTGGGATGAAAGTTTGCGGCACCACACGGGTTTAGAGCAGCCAGTACAAGAGTTTTTAAGTCAGTACGATGACGTCAAAGATATGCAACAAAGTATTAGTGAATTTATGCAACGTTGGATGCCACGTTTTATTGATGCCAACCGCAGCTATATGACCATCGCCATCGGCTGCACCGGTGGCCAACATAGGTCGGTATACATGGCCGAGCAACTGACAGCTGAATTCCAGCAACATTATCCCAACGTGCAAGTTCGTCACCGAGAACTCGCGCGGATTTCCGAATCGACAGGCCATTAATTCATGATCAGTACCCAAATAACAATTATCAATAAACTGGGTCTACATGCCCGTGCAGCGGCCAAATTAGTCTCTACAGCGTCAGCGTTTTCTAGCCAAGTGAAAGTCGGTTACCCTGGCCGTTTGGTTGATGGCAAAAGCATTATGGCAGTCATGATGTTGGCTGCGAGCAAAGGCACCGAGATCCAACTTCAAGCCGAAGGTAGTGACGAAGCAGAAGCCATTACCGCACTCCAAGACCTCATCAATCGTTTCTTCGACGAAGGTGAATAATCCGCTATAAAACAGCAAATTAGCGCTAATACTGCGAGTACTTTCATGGTATATGGGCGCTATTCAGGCTAGAATTCTGGTCAACTCCTGCGCAACCAGAGCCATTCCATGGGACAACAGACGGAAAAGGCAAAAGCCAAACTGCATAGCCTTAACGCCGCTCTAGAAAGCGGTGCTTTGGCCAAGGTTCAGCGCATTCTAAATTCGGGTTTAGCACCCGTAGACGTCGCCCATTTAATCGAATCCTCTCCTCCTAAAGCCCGTAAGATTTTATGGGAATTAGTCGATAAAGAACTCGAAGGTGAAGTTCTTCAATACCTAAGCGAAGAACTGCAAAGCCATTTTTTATCGGATATGAGCGCGGCTGAAGTTGTCGACATGACCGCCGACCTCGACACCGATGACGTGGCCGACATGTTGCAACAACTTCCTGAGCGTGTGACTCAAGAAGTTCTAAATTCGATGGACCAAGTCGATCGAGCGCGAGTGGAAGCCATCTTAGGCTATCCAGAAGATAGCGCCGGCGGCTTGATGAACACGGATACCGTGACGATTCGCCCAGAGATCACCTTGGACGTTGTGTTGCGCTATTTACGTCGGCATAAATCATTGCCGGCCATGACCGACAACCTTTTGGTCGTAAACCGACAAAACGAATTCATCGGTTTGTTGCCCGTCAGTAAACTGTTGGTTAGTGACCCACAGCAAACCGTTCGTGAAGTCATGACCACGGACGCTAAAATCATTCCGGCGACCATGCACGACACTGACGTAGCCAAGCTGTTCGAACGTCACGACTTAGTTTCTGCACCGGTTGTAGACGCCGCTGGCGTACTCATCGGTCGCATCACCATCGATGACGTGGTTGACGTTATCCGCGAAACCGCCGACCACTCTTTGATGAGTATGGCGGGTTTGGATGAAGATGAAGATACCTTCGCACCGGCACTAAAAACCAGTCGCCGCCGTGCGGTGTGGCTAGGGATTAACTTAATCACCGCCCTTGCCGCCTCTGCCGTGATTGGATTATTCGATAAAACCATAGAGCAGGTCGTTGCCTTAGCCGTGCTAATGCCCATTGTCGCCAGCATGGGCGGTATTGCCGGTAGCCAAGTACTGACTCTCGTTATTCGCGGCCAAGCTCTAGGACACCTTAGTGGTGCTAACTTCCGCTGGCTCTTCAATCGCGAACTCATTGTCGCTGCAATCAACGGGCTGTTATGGGCTGTCGTAATTGCCATTGTGACATTTGCATGGTTTCACGACATAAAAATTGCCCTGATTATTGGCAGTTCGATTATCATTAACCTCATGGTCGCCGCCATCACTGGCGCGGCATTGCCATTGATATTAAAAGCACGCGGAATTGACCCAGCCTTAGCGGGCGGTGTGATCCTCACCACAGTCACCGACGTCGTTGGTTTTATGACATTCTTAGGGCTGGCAACCCTGTTCTACCTGTAACCCGGTATTCCGATTTTATGAGCAAGTATTACGACGACGATGATTTCGATGATGGCGAAATCAGCAAATCACAATTAAAGCGCGACATGCACCGTTTCCAAGCTTTGGGCGAAACCCTGAGCAACTTGGCGCCTGCAAAGTGGGATACGCTCCCGATTAGCGAACTTTTGAAAAATGCGTTAGTAGAAAGTCGACGCATCACCAAGCACGAAGCCCGTCGTCGTCATTTTCAATACATCGGTAAAATCATGCGCGACGAAGACCTCGACGCTATTCAAACTGCCGTTGATAAACTTGATCCATCGAGCGAACTGCATGGCCGCCTAATCAAACAGCAAGAGCAATGGCGTTCACGTTTACTCGACGACGCCAATGGCTTGAATGATTTTATCGAAGAATATCCGGATGTTGATCGTCAGCAACTGCGAAATCTAGTGCGTAATGCGCAAAAAGAAATGAGCAGCGAGCCGCCGAAGCCAGGAACTAACTTTAAAAAGTTGTTTCAGTTTATTCGCACGCAGATGGGGTAGTCTTTTTCTGGAGTTTAGGCTTGTAACTGCTGGCGCAGGCAGGGCTGCTTTGCATATTTCGTTGTAGGAGGTACTCAGGGAGCGCCAGCGAGCAGTGCCGAAAGCGTTGATGATATTCTCAGAACCTATCGCGATTACGAACAAAAAGCGTTCGTTGAATCGCTCCTACACATGAAACGCCTCCCCCCTTCGAATCCATCCGATTTAAAGCATATCGTCTCGTGCCTCTGGGCCTGCCGAAGTTATTCTGAACCGATAGATCTATCCGGCAGGACGCGGGATAAGGCCAGAAAGCACAAAGCAGGGGGGCGGGGATAAGATCCCCGAGAAAGAAGAACCGCGGCGTCAGCCGCCGCACAAACTAAAAAATCACCCGCGCAACAACGGCATTTTCTCACGTACGTCCTGCACTCGTTGCAAATCAATCTCGGCACTTGTAACGCCCATATCATGATCAAGCTCGGCCATAACCTTGCCCCAAGGATCAATGATCTGTGAATGTCCCCATGTTTGGCGTTTGGTATCGTGCCAGCCGCACTGGTTTGCGGCGACAACATAGCATTGCTGCTCTATCGCTCGGGCGCGTAGTAAGGTTTGCCAGTGTACTTCACCGGTGGTGTAGGTGAATGCAGCGGGCACAACAAGAATTTCAGCACCTAAATCGCGTAGTGCTTGAAAGTGTTCAGGAAAGCGCAGGTCAAAACAAATGGCTAAGCCTATTTTCCCTACTGGACTATTCACTACCAACAGTTCATCGCCTGGGGCAAAGCGTTCTGATTCGGCATAACGCCCTTGGCTATCGCCAACATTAACATCGAACAAATGAATTTTGTCGTAACGACTGACCTGCTCACCCTGCTCATTAAATACCAATAACGCGGAACGCACACGTGGATCACGGTCGGGGCATGGCTGAGGAATTGCACCCACCAACAACCAAACACCGTAATGCTGCGCTTGCCGCGTAAACCAAGCCGTATATTCAGTGTTTTCAGCAATGTGATGATATTGGCTACCATCCATGCACAAACACATTTCCGGTAACAAAATAACCTTAGCGCCAGTGCTTGCTGCATCGGCAATTAAGATCGCCAATTGCGCTTTATTCGCTTCAATGTCGCTACCGGCATTATTTTGCACTACGGCTATGTGATTCATAGTTACTCGTCGTCCGAACCAAAGATATTGAAGATATTAAACACGCTGAAAATACGGCTTTTAATTCCGCGTTTTTTCTTACCATCAACTTGATTGTCGAAAGCTTGATTAATTTCCATCACCGGCTGCTGCCAAGTGCCTTTGATATCGTAACTAGCACTGGTAAAGCGTTCTAATTCGTCACCAATTAACTTTTCGGTCACGTAAACCGAGGCGGCAATCGGCGGAGCAAAACCCGCTAATACCGCGACCAAGGGCAACGTACTGGTGACGGGGAATGTCACCGCCAACTTCATATCCAAGTCGCCTGTATTCAGATTGGTCGCTCCTGACGTCAGGAACTTCCCGCCGGGGCCTTCGACACTTAGCGGTTCTGATAAGGTCAGTAAACCAGCCTCTATTTTTGCTTTACCCTTTAACGTATCGAATGCCAAACCTGATTGATAAATATCAGAAAAATCGAGGCGCAAACGCCGCGCTATCGAATTAAAATTCAATGCTCCAAACGCACGTAAAGCACCGGTGCCTTCCGCTTGCAACGAACCATCTTTGATTCGCACACTAACATCTCCTTGCAAGGTCTCAGTGTCGAAACCCAGCGGCGACCCCTGCCAATTAAGCGCCAGCGTTGATTGTAGATCTTTGCCCTCGATCGCTGCCGATTGACGGAATGCACGTTGCACTTTACCAATATCAGAGCCCTTAATCGTCATATCGTATAGGCGAGTATCATGAATACCGTCGATATAATTCCAATCCATTTTGCCACTGACGTTTAAGCCCTTCATGTCACTATCAAGAATATTAACTGTCAGCCCTTGCACACTCGGACGACTGGCAATTTGCCAGCGACCATAATTGCGAGTACCGACATACAATTCCTGCAAGGTCATATCCAAGGCAGGTAACAACGCGGGATCGAGATCCTGTAGTGGATCAACAACCTCAGGAATATCATCGCCCTCGGCAACAACAACCGGTTCGTCTTCAGGCATGTGAATATAGTCGAGCAACAACGAGATTGGCTTATCGCCAGGGTGAACAACGACGGTACCACGCGTTACATCGCTATCAATTTGCAGCGTCCAGTCGTTGGCTTCTTGACGTCCGGCAATACGGGTGATACCCATGGGAATATCCCAAGCATCTAAACCCGATAAGGTAATATCAACACTTTCGACTGGGTTCGGTGTTGCCTCAACGCTGCGTCCATTCGGCCCTTTCTTTGGCGCGGGCTCGGCATCGAGTAACGCCATCATATGATTCCAAACATCAAACCAAGGTTCAGCATCTAAGGTTTCGTCAATGGTGCCACTGATAATAATGCCCGGATTATCCGGCATGACAGGCTCTGTGCCATCCAATGTCACATGACCAACATCCACTCCATCTTTGCCAAGCCCTAACTCTGCTCGTAAAAAATCATCGTAATTCAACGTAATACTGGTGATATCGCTGGGCTTAATCTGAGCAATAAGCGAACGTGGTGTATCCGTTAACTTACCCGCAGGAAATGGTAGATCAACCAGGGTTCCAACGAGATCCGATTCGACGTCCAGTTGCACACCACCACGACTCGCGGGGCGAACATCTAAACTGGCCTGATAATTTAATTCGCCGCTAATAGGATCAAGCAAAAATACCGGCATCCACGCCTTAAAATCCTGCCATGTGGCTTTGCCAGAACCATCAAGATGAATATCAAAACCGCCATCGACCAAGGTCGATTGCATAGTGGCGGCAAATGTTCCCCCCAACAAACCAGCGGTTAGGCCTTTTGAGCTTAAGCCTTCCTCTGTACTGAAGTGGATTAAGCCGGTCACTGCCTCCAAATTTAAATCCAGCTCGCCTAAGCGCAAACGCGCATTGGTTAATTGGCTGTCTAATTGCACACTAGGGCTGCTATTCGGCTTACCTAACAACATCTCTAAACGTAAGCTGCTCTCGATCTGGCCGTTGGCCTGCCATTGGTCAAACGCATTATCAACCAAGGCTTGGATGGGAGTATCAGTAAAATAACGCATGCCCTCACCCGCATCGCCCGCTATTTGGCCAACAACATTTAGCTGCGTGCCATCTTTGGTGTCACGAATTCGTACACGACTGCTGTTGGCTAGTAAATCACCGCCAAGGGTTTGGCCTTCATCAATCCAAATATCAACGTTTGGGGCGTCTAATAAGACTCGGCCACTCACGTGTTCTATTGCTGGCCACTCATCTAAATACGTTACCTTCACGTCATCGGCTGCGAGATAAAGCTGTGTTGTTAAGCTATTGTGCGGAACATCACTGCCCACATGGCCATTTAACACAAAGCCAACATCTTGCAACGTGCCCCCATCAAGACCGTTATCCAAAAACTCATTAATGGCAGGATCAAGAATATCCGGCACTAACGCCGTTTGCAGTTCTTGCGGTGCTTTAGTAACCCCCAACATTAAAGCAATATTGTATTCAACGTCGGTATCTCGACGGGGAATACGCATGGCTAAATCGCCGTGAACAGGGGTTCCTTCAAGATTTGCGCGTAACTTATCCAGCTTTAAACGGAAAAACTCAGGCTCAATTTTCCAATAAAAATTAGCCGATACGTCCGTTAAATCCCACGGCGACTGATAAATATCGGGCAGATGCATGGTTAACGTCGGATCACTAATCGCCACTACACCCGCGTTGGGTTGCAGATGTAATTTACCTTCTGCGTTATCAAATGAAGGAATGCCATGAAATGGCTGTGTGCTTAAACCTGCAAGGTTGGCGCGAATATCAACCTTCCACGGTTCGCCGACCACTAAGCTTGGTAAAACAGCCACGCGTACATCACTGGCCTTACCTTCTGGCGCAACGTTGTCGACATATTGGCTAAAGCGTTCTGGCAGTAAATTATGACGCAAAATAAATTCGCCAGTTTTTCGAATATCAACATCGGGTATGCCAATCTGAAAACCTTTTTGCTGCGCCAAAGACACAGAGCTGACACGCAATTGCGCGAACGGCAGCGGTTCATCGAATTCTGGTAAAACACGCACATGCCAATCGCTACCCGTGCGAATACCACTGGCGAGCACTGAGCCGTTATTCAAACTTAGAGGTTTAGCACCCGTTTCAACATGCAAAGCTGGGATTATTGCAGCGACATAAATAGCATTTAAATCGCCATCACGAATACTTAGCCAACCCTCGGCACCGCCTTCAAAACGCGAAACATGCAGATTTTGCGGCAACTCGTTAGGAATCCAGCGCGTCCATTCTTGGTTATCAACGCGTAAATATACTTCGCCATGCTGATCGCCCCATGGCCATAGCGGCCCTTCTAACGCAGCACTGACAAAGATATCGGCAAGCTGCTCGCGCCCCCAAGCAACCGTGCCTTCTAGCGCATGATCTTCGCCTTGGTTACGCCAAACAAGCTGCTTAATTTCTAGCTGCTCATCATGTTCAAGGCTATGACTTTGCAATGACCAGTTGGATAAAATCACCGACTGTTGTAGCTCTAACCAATCCACCAGCTTATTGGCTGAGTTATTATCTTCAGCATCAGGCGTATTGCTCGGCTCTTCGGTCACCGCAGATAGGATCTTCCAGTGTTCTCCTACAAACCAAGCGCCATCATCAGTTTGACGAATGGCCGCACTGACACCGTCGACATTGATGCGCTTAAACACCGGCAAGCGATAAAAAGCAGTGGCACTTAAATCGAGTTCAGCTTCAATGCTCGTCACTACCAAGCCGTCATTTTCATCGCCAATGCTGAGATCATCAACATGCACGACCGGCGATAATAAATTCCAACCGCCGCGCAATTGACGAATAGTTACCGGCTGCTTTAATTGCTCGCTCAGTACTCGTTCGAGGTCAGGTTTGAAGGTTTCTATCAGAGGGATTAGTTGGCGACCAAGACTGGTATATAAGGCAAGCGCCACCATTGCCACAACGATGGTGATCCAGACTTGGGTCCAAATAGAGCGAAAACGATTCATGTTTCGCCCTATTGCAGGATGATGTCGTATTGATCTTGAGTGTATTGACTCTCAACCTGCAATTTAATGGCCTTACCAATAAATGCTTCAAGGTCAGCCAATCCGTGGCTATCTTCGTCTAACAGGCGATCGACAACTTGCTGACTGGCGAGCACAGAATACGTACCCGCTTCGTAGGCTCGTTCCTCCCGCAGAATCTCGCGGAATATTTCGTAGCAAATGGTTTCCGCTGTTTTTACCGAACCACGGCCATCGCAAGCTTTGCAGGGCTCCATCAGCATATGCTCAAGGCTTTCGCGAGTACGCTTGCGCGGCATTTCCACTAAGCCTAATTCTGACACGCCGCTAATTTTGCTCTTGGTATGATCTTTCTCGAGCATTTTTTCTAACATGCGCAACACCTGACGCTGATGTTCAGGCTCGGTCATATCAATAAAATCGAGAATGATAATGCCACCTAGATTACGCAAACGGACCTGGCGACCAATCGCGGTTGCTGCTTCCAGATTGGTTTTATAGATGGTTTCTTCTAAATTACGACGCCCAACAAAACCACCGGTGTTCACATCAATCGTAGTCATGGCCTCGGTTTGGTCTACAACCAAATAACCACCAGACTTGAGTGGCACTTTGCGCTCTAACGCCCGCTGTATTTCATCTTCAACGCTGTACAACTCAAAAATAGGACGCGGACCAGGATAGCAGTCGATTCGCTCGGCGACTTCTGGCACGTACTGCTGCGTAAAGTGCTCGATTTTTTGGAAGGTTTCGCGTGAATCGATGAGTATTTTACTCACCTCTGGACGCGATAAATCGCGAATGGTGCGTAACGACAAGGGTAATTCGTCGTAGACCAAGCTTGGCGCTTTATTATCTTTTATACGTTCTTCCAGCTTGCGCCATAAGCGGCGTAGATAGCGAGTATCGGCAAGGATTTCATCTTCACCAACGCCTTCCGCTGCGGTGCGCAAAATAAAGCCTGCTTCACCGGTCAAGCCTTCGGCTTCCATACAGTTATTCACTAATTCTTTCAGGCGGTCGCGCTCACCTTCTTCTTCAATACGCTGTGACCCACCCACGTGATCTACACCCGGCATATACACCAAATACCGCGAAGGAATCGCAAGCTGAGTGGTTAGGCGCGCACCTTTAGTGCTGATCGGATCTTTAGTGACTTGCACCACCAACGACTGCCCTTCGTGCAGCAATTGATTAATTGGCGTATTAGCATCGCCTTTACCGACTTCAGCGGCATGGATAAACGCCGCACGCTCTAGGCCGATATCCACAAACGCGGCCTGCATACCCGGCAATACTCGAACGACCTTACCTTTGTAGATATTGCCGACCAACCCACGATGGTTAGTCCGCTCGATATAGATTTCCTGCAGTACGCCATTTTCAACCACCGCCACACGCGTTTCCGTGGGGGTGACGTTCATTAAAATTTCTGCGTTCACGAAACTCACCCGACCTGCCACACAGGTACGTTAAATTCTTGAAGCATGGCGGCTGTCTCTGTTAATGGCAGCCCGACCACATTGCTATAACTTCCTTCGACGGCATCTACGAGAATGGCTCCAAAGCCCTGAATTCCATAGCTGCCAGCTTTATCGCTGGGTTCACCCGTAGCGACATAGCGTTGAATTTCTTCTTCACTCAGGCTGCGTAAATGCACCTGAGTAATCACACTGCGCACCAGCACACGTTCACCATCAACTAAAGCCACCGCCGTAAGCACTTGATGCGTTCGACCCGATAAGCGCGCCAACATCTTTGCCGCATCGGCTTCGTCTAATGGTTTTCCTAAAATTTCGCCATCAATGATGACCGAAGTATCTGACCCCAACACTACTGCATCAGTGTGTCGTGCAGCAACGACACGCGCTTTCTCTAACGCTAAACGCTCAACGTAAGCCTGAGCAACTTCACTGGCTTCTGGCGTTTCATCAATATCCGCAACATCCACTTCAAATCGGACACCGATTTGCGCCAACAATTCACGACGACGTGGAGAGCCCGAAGCTAAAATCAGCATCAGTGCTGCATCCGACGCAAGCTTTTGTAGCCTACGGTGTAAACCCAAGGCCACAGAATTGCCGACATAAACGCCGGCATCCACAAGAGTACAGGCCGGCTATCGCCATTAATAATCAGCAAGCCCCAATAATGAATCAGCTGCTGCATCGCAATCAGCAGCATAATGACGATGGCTTGCTGCAGCACGTTAAATAGAAACATGCGGCGATACAAAATTTGCAGCATCAAAATATGTACTGTCACCATCACCACATGCAGCCCTAATAATGTCCCTTGCTCGACATCCATCATCAGCCCTAGCGGTATGGCTAACCATAAACCGAATACATTGGGTGCAAATAAAACCAAGGCTGTAATACACAACATCACCCATGCCGGTTGAAACCAATCCACCACCACAGGTAGTGGCAAATGTTCCAGCACGAAGGCAATAAAAATCATAAAAAACGAGAAGAAAATCGCGCGGGCGCTCATGGGTTCTCCTGCCACAATGCTGCGGGCGGTACGCGACCAGCCTCATTGGAAAATACCAATAAAAAGTGACGGCTACGATCCAGTTGCGCGGTAGGCGTTGCCGTCACGCTGGCAAAAGGTTTCCCCGGAATATTCTCGACCTTGTTCACCGTAGCAACCGGATAGCCACGCGGGTAACGTCCACCTAAGCCAGAGCTAACCAGCATATCGCCAACCTTAATATCGGCGGTGTTTGGCACGTAGATCAGTTCAAGTTCACTTAACGAACCCGTTCCCGTTGCGATTGCCCTCACGCCATTGCGATTAACCTGAACCGGAATCGCATGGTTTGAATCAGCAATCATCAATACACGACTGGTGAGTGGCAGCACATCAATCACTTGCCCCAATAAACCATAAGCATCCAATACTGGCTGACCAATAAAGACGCCGTCTTCACCGCCCTTATTAATAATAATTTGCTGGGTAAACGGATCTGGATCTACTGATGTGATCGACGCAACAAGAACACGATCGTCGACCTGCTCAGAGGCACTTAATAATTCACGCAGCTCAATATTTTCGGCTTCAAGGTACGCCATGCGCTGAGCACGACGCTCAAGAATAAAATTGCGAGCGGATAATTGTTTATTCTCGCGTAGCAATTCACGACGCAAGGTCGCCGAATCGCCAAACCATTCTGCCATAGCCAAAGGCACGGTCGCCGCCTGCTGTGCAGGAGCAACAATAAAACCAACGCCATAACGTACCGGTTGTAACCACTGAAAATGACTATCAACCCACATTAAGGCCATCGACAACACGACGATCAACAAGACCCGCTGCCCTTGATAAGGCGGAATCTGAAATTGCGATTTAATGGCGCTCTACCCTGAGTAAATTCTCAAAGGATCAACTATACCGTTTGCGCCGCCGAGGAACCAGCATGTAAGCCTACTGGCACAGCTATGGGGAAAATCTTTAACGTAAAAATGATTCGGCCCCGATAATTATCGAGGCCGAATCACAATACAAAGAGGCAGAGCAAAGAATGCAGACGAAGGATCAATCCAGCGCTAACATTTCCAATTGCTGTTCTGTTGCAGTTTCTAAGAACTTACCGCCGCCGCGAGCAACACACGTTAATGGATCGTCGGCAACGATTACTGGCAAGCCAGTTTCTTCGCTCAGCAACTTATCTAAGTCACGCAACAAAGCACCGCCACCGGTCAGTACCATACCGCGCTCAGCCACATCAGAAGCCAATTCTGGTGGCGCTTGTTCTAGCGCACCCTTCACCGCTTGTACGATTGCGGCTAAAGATTCTTGTAGAGCTTCTAGAATTTCGTTCGAGTTCAACGTAAAGCTACGTGGAATACATTCGGCTTGGTTACGTCCGCGCACATCAATCTCGCGCACTTCGCCACCAGGGTAAGCCGTACCGATTTCTTGTTAAATACGTTCAGCCGTTGCTTCACCAATAAGGCTGCCGTAATGACGACGCACATACGCCACAATCGCTTCGTCGAAACGGTCGCCGCCGATTTTTACCGACTCAGCGTAAACTACGCCACTCAAAGAGATAATGGCGATTTCAGTAGTACCACCACCGATATCCACCACCATAGAACCGCGTGCTTCATCAACCGGCAAGCCAGCACCAATAGCCGCTGCCATTGGTTCATAAATCAAATACGCACGGCTTGCGCCAGCATTCATCACAGAATCGCGAATCGCTTTACGCTCAACTTTGGTTGCTTGGAACGGCACACACACCACAACACGAGGGCTTGGTGGTAAGAAACTGCTTTCGTGTACTTGCTTAATAAAGTACTGCAGCATTTTTTCCGTCACTTCAAAGTCAGCGATAACGCCATCTTTTAGCGGACGAATTGCCTGAATCTTGCCTGGAGTACGGCCCAACATGCGCTTCGCTTCAGCACCAACCGCTTGCACGGTTTTGCCGTTTTGTTGAATCCGGATGGCCACGACAGAAGGCTCATTTAATACGATACCTTTATCACGCATGTAGATAAGCGTGTTCGCTGTACCCAAGTCGATCGACAGATCGCTGGAAAACAAACCTCGTAGCTTCTTAAACATCCAATTATGTTCCTGTAAACGGGTGGCAAAAAATTGCTGTACCTCTAGCAACGGCAGGGATTTAGGGCAAGGCGCATTTGTGCTACGCTCGCTGCTTCTTCACAGTCATCATCACTGGAGTATGCACATGGCTCTGGACCAAGATCAGGTTCGTGACATTGCCGACTTATCTCGTTTACAACTCGACGAGACACAAATCGCGGAATATCAGACAAATCTCAGCAACATTTTACATCTAGTGGATCAACTATCTGCCGTTGATACCTCGGACGTAGAACCTATGGCACACCCGCTAGACGCTGTTCAACGTCTGCGTGCTGACGTAGTAACCGAAACGAATCAGCGCGAACACTTTCAAAAAATCGCACCAGCCGTTGAAAACGGCCACTACCTCGTACCTCGCGTAGTTGAGTGATGGGCGCCAAGGACTGAAATGACCATGCATAACAAAACCATTGCCGAGATCTCTCGCGATTTAACGGCAGGCGAATACTCCAGCGCCGAAATCACTCAAGAATTACTCGCTCGCATCAAAGCACAAGATAGCACGTATAACAGTTTTATTACTGTGTCTGATGAGCAAGCAATTGCACAAGCAAATGCCGCAGATGCCTGCAGAGCCGCTGGCAATGCCACCGCTTGGACAGGCGTGCCGATGGCACACAAAGATATTTTTTGCACAAACGGCGTTTTAACCACCTGTGGCTCAAAAATGTTGAGCAATTTCGTTGCGCCTTACGACGCCACCATCGTTGATAACTTCAACCAAGCCGGTGCTGTGTCGTTGGGCAAATTAAATATGGACGAATTTGCCATGGGCTCGTCGAACGAAAGTTCGTTTTACGGCCCCGTTAAAAATCCATGGGATACCGAGCGTGTTCCGGGTGGTTCGTCAGGTGGTTCTGCCGCGGCCGTTGCCGCGCGTTTAGTACCGGGAGCTACCGCATCCGATACCGGCGGTTCTATTCGTCAGCCTGCTGCTTTTTGCGGATTAACCGGACTGAAACCAACCTATGGTCGCGTTTCGCGTTACGGCATGATCGCTTATGCCTCCAGCTTAGATCAGGCCGGTACAATTACTCGTAACGCCGAAGATTCCGCCATGATGCTCAACGTTATGGCCGGTTTTGATGCCAAAGATTCAACCTCGGTGCAACGCAACGTGCCGGATTACACCGCCTCGTTAAACGACAGCATCGAAGGCATGACCATCGGCCTGCCGAAAGAATATTTCAGCGACGCATTAAGCGCCGACATGCAACAGCAAGTGCGTAATGCCATTGCCGAATACGAAAAAATGGGCGCCAAAGTAAAAGAAATTTCCTTGCCAAATACCCATTTAGCCATTCCTGCGTATTACGTGATTGCACCGTCAGAATGCTCGGCCAATCTGTCGCGTATGGACGGCGTACGTTTCGGCTATCGTTGTGAAGATCCAAAAGACATTGAAGACCTCTACAAGCGTTCACGCGGTGAAGGTTTTGGTAACGAAGTAAAACGCCGCATCATGATTGGTGCTTACGCACTGTCGGCTGGTTTTTACGATGCCTACTACAAAAAAGCACAACAAGTACGTCGTTTAATTAAAAACGACTTTGTTAGCGCCTTTAATGATGTCGACATCATCATGAGCCCAGTAACACCGACACCGGCATTTAAATTCGGTGAAAATGCGAACGACCCTGTCGCCATGTATTTAGAAGATATTTTTACCATCGCACTTAACCTTGCAGGCCTACCGGGCATGTCGGTTCCGTGCGGGCAAGTAAACGGCCTTCCAGTCGGCTTGCAATTAATTGGTAATTACTTTGATGAAGCGCGTCTGCTGAATGCCGGACACCAGTTCCAGCAAGTGACCGACTGGCATTTAAAAGCACCTAACGGCATCGCGTAAGAGGATTCGAACATGGAATGGGAAGTTGTTATTGGCCTTGAGATTCACGCTCAGCTGGCCACTAAATCTAAAATATTTTCAGGCTCATCGACCGCCTACGGTGCCGAAGCCAATACCCAAGCAAACGCCGTTGATTTAGGCTTGCCGGGCGTATTACCTGTATTTAACGAAGAAGCCCTGCGCATGGCGGTAAAATTCGGCCTCGCCATTGACGCAGAAATTGGTTTGAAATCGATTTTTGACCGTAAAAACTATTTCTACCCAGACTCGCCTAAAGGCTACCAGACCACCCAGCTGCATCACCCAATCGTGGGCATGGGTCATATCGACATCGAACTTGAAGGCGGCGTCAGCAAACGTATTAACGTCACGCGCGCACACCTTGAAGAAGATGCCGGTAAATCGGTACACGAAGGCTTTGCAGGTATGTCTGGCATCGACTTAAACCGTGCCGGAACACCACTGGTCGAAATCGTCTCTGAGCCAGAAATGCGCAGCGCTAAAGAAGCCGCCGCGTATTTCAAAAAAATGCACAGCATCGTTACTTATTTAGGTATTTGTGACGGTGATTTATCCCAAGGCTCTATGCGTTGCGACTGCAACGTATCGTTGCGTCCGAAAGGCCAAAAAGAATTTGGTACACGTACCGAAATTAAAAACGTAAACAGTTTCCGTAACGTTGAGCGCGCCATTAATACCGAAATTCAACGCCAAATGGACGTACTTGAAGACGGTGGCGTTATCCGCCAAGAAACTCGCTTGTACGACGCCGATAAAGACGAAACCCGCGCTATGCGCTCTAAAGAAGTAGAAAACGATTATCGCTACTTCCCGTGTCCAGATTTATTACCTGTGATTATTGATCAGGAATACGTCGAAGCCGTACGCGCAACATTGCCAGAATTACCCGACGCGAAAAAAGCCCGCTTCCAAAGCGAACACGGCTTATCGTTAATGGACGCCGCCGTACTGTCTTCCGACCGTATCATGGCCGACTATTTTGAAGCCGCCGCGAAAATCTCTGGCGACTACAAAATTGCCGCGAACTGGGTGATGGGCGACGTATCTGCCGCACTGAACAAAAACGAAATCGCCATCAGCGATATTCCAGTCAGCGCAGAACAACTTGGCGCACTGCTCAGCCGCATTAAAGACAACACCCTCTCCAATGGCGGTGCGAAAGAAGTCTTTAACGCGCTTTGGGAAGGCAAAGGCACAGACGTCGATGCTCTGATCGACAGCCTAGGCCTCAAACAAGTATCCGATACCGGCGCGATTGAAGAAATTGTGGCGCAAGTATTAGCCGACAATCCAAAACTGGTCGAAGGCTATTTAAATACGCCGGAAGATAAACGCGCCAAAGCCGTTGGCCCATTTATTGGACTGGTGCGCAAAGCCGCGAAAGGGGTCAACCCACAAGTGGTGATGGATGTGTTGCAGAAGAAGTTGAGTGAGTTAGGTTAACTTCTTTTTAAATGCGCTCTTACGCAATGTTGGAGCGCATTTTATACGCCATGTAAGTTGTGAGCTGTTCTTTTATAAACTCGGATTGATACCCTACTTAAGGAATGAGGACTTATTTTGAATAAAATAGCTTTGTCGATACTGACCGTTTTAGTTTTATTTCTAATGCTCTGGCAGTCAAAGGCCTACTTGTATCAGGTTGACTATATTTATGTCACAGAGTACGGAGTGCTATATCAAAAACTAACAGAGGATGGCGTTATAACCGAGCTAGAGGACCGGCAACTCCAAGCCGAAAAAAATAAAGGATATACGGGGGTTCCTCAGGAATATTTAAACAAAAGATTTTTAGAAAAGAACATTTCTTGGTTTCTATTAACCTCAGTTTTACTTTTTTTATGCTACTTCATTCCAAAAAAATTTATATATTTCTTAGAATATATAGTTGTAATTGAAGCTTTGATCTCTTTCTTCATATTGGAAAGTTTCCACGCGTCTTATTTGCTAATTATCTCGTTATTGTTTTTCTTTCAGTATCGCAAGCGATGGAAGGGTTCAAGGGGTCAGAATCGAATGCCACTAAGTTAAGGCCGTTTTCCATAGGATTTCAATGGTAAAATAGCTCTCAAATTTAGACAAGCAAAGCTACCAAAATGACTCCTATGTTTCCAGGTTGGCACCTACCCACATTGCGCAGAAAACCAAAGACAG
>NZ_JAWUWR010000068.1:0-32628 GCF_034111725.1 Thalassolituus sp.
GCGGTATTTGCTGTTGGGCCTTTAATTAAACGACGTGTGACTGGCCCGATCGCGGGTATGACTGGTGCTTACGGTAACGGCGGCGCGGTAACCTACTTAACCGTATTGTCGTTTGTTGATTACTCGACTTGCTTCTTGGTGATTGCGGGTAGGGCCGTGGTGGGTTTTATTGCATTACTAATGCTGGACGAACCTAAAGGGCACATTGCTGAAGTACGTGAAGACGGCTCTGTTGAGATGATCAGCGTAGGGCACGGCTAGTAAGTAAGTAGTACGATAAACACCGCGGCTTAGGCCGCGGTTTTCATTTTGGGTGCCATACACTGCACAGTAGCCCTAAACTTGGTAAGCTAAGCCCAACCATATTCCACGCAGGAACCCCCATGAGTTCAGAGTTATCCGTAACCTACGGTGGTTTCACCAGTGCTGGTATTAAAGACGAAAATCAAGATGCCTTTGCGGCATATCAGCCTACGTTGTCTATAACGCGCTATAAGGGCATTGCGGCTTGTATTGCCGATGGTGTTAGCTGTAGTGATAACGCCCAGCAAGCCAGTACGACCAGCGTTACGCATTTCTTAAACGACTATTACAGCACGCCCGATAGCTGGGACGTTAAAACGGCTGCTGGTAAGGTACTTAGCTCACTGAATGCCTGGCTGTATCATCATGGTCAGCAAGTGTCTGCGCGCCACAATAGTTTAGTAACGACCTTTAGTGGCCTTGTTTTAAAGTCTAATACGCTGCATGTGTTCCATGTAGGTGACAGCCGAATTATGCGTTTACGTGGCAATACTTTAGAACCATTAACGCGAGATCATACCCATCGTCATGGTAATGGTCGTGATTATTTAAGTCGTGCTTTAGGAATGGATACTCATCTTGAAGTGGATTATCACTGTAGTGATATTCAACATGGTGATGTTTTAATTTGTACCACTGATGGTGTGCATAGCTATTGTTCTAACTCTGAATTAATAGACTTATTGCTGCCGCTACAAACGCAACCCACTTCAAACTGCCAAAATGAACTCGAAAACATAGCAAAGCGAACCGTGGCGTTAGCGTTAGAAAAGGGCAGTGATGACAACTTAACCTGCTTTATTTTGCGGGTTGATCATGTTCCTGACATGAACTTGGAGGAAACCCAGCGAGAATTAACCGATAGAGCCATTCCACCGGTATTAAAAGTGGGTGATCGAATCGACCAATATTGTGTTGAGCATATTGTTTATGCCGGTACTCGCAGTCATTTGTACAAGGTCATCGACCCGCGCAATAACAAACGCTATGTGTTGAAAGCACCGTCGCTTAACTTTGAAGAAGATCTGGTTTATCTAGAGGGTTTTGTTCGTGAGCAGTGGGTGGGTAGTCGTATAGATCACCCGCATGTTATGCGTATTTTACCGCCAGAGCCGCAAGGACGTTTTCTCTACCATATTTGCGAATTGATCGAAGGTGCGAATCTACGTCAGTGGATTCACGACCATCCTAATGCTAGCCTCAATGATGTGCGTGGCATCGTCGAGCAAATTATACATGGCTTGCGTGTTTTTCAGCGAGCGGGCATGGTACATCGCGATCTCAAGCCAGAGAACGTGATGATCACAACGACGGGTCAGGTAAAACTGATCGACTTTGGCACCGTTGCGGTTCGTGGCTTAGCAGAAATACGTTCGGCAATTAAAGAAGACTGCCCCGTAGGCTCGGTAAATTACATTGCCCCAGAATATGTGATGGACGGTATTGCGGTGATGCAAAGCGATCTATTTTCGCTAGCCGTTATGGTTTATGAAATGTTGAGCCAAGCGCAGCCATTTAAAATGGATCAAGTTCATCGTCGGGGTGCTCGTTCGATTAGCGAGTGGTCGTATCAACCGTTAACTGAGCATCGTCCCGATTTACCGCGCTGGTTAGATTTAGCAATCCAAAAGGGTTGTCATCCTGATCTGAAGCAGCGTCAACAGGCGTATTCTGAGTTTTGGAATGATTTGTTGAAACCGAATCCAGTCTTGATTCGTAGCTTTAAACGGCGTCCTCTGTTACAGCAGAATAGCGGCAGAGTTTGGCAGGTTATTAGTTTTGGCTTGTTAATCGTGGTGATTGCACAAGGGTATTTTCTCGCAACTGGCTAGCGTGTTTGGAGTTTAACGCTATGTTTTTTACGATTAAGAATAATAAGAAATTCATGCTGAGTTCTTGTCGACTACTCATTGCATTTTCGCTTGGATTATTTTTTGGCGTTTCGCCGATAGCCGCAGCTCAAGGATTAATCACAGATATCAGTTACCCGCATGGTGATTACAGCGATTTTAATGATGGTAAACCCGTCGGAAGTGTTTCGTTTGGTTATTTTCAGGAACCTGCAGGTACTCGATCAGGCGCTGAATTGGCAATCAGCAGCGATATTTCTGCGTATACCTCAGGCCGTCTTTCTGGAGTGTTGTATTTTGGTAAGAACTCAGAAGGCATCGAGGATGTTTTTGCGGGATATTCGATTTCTTTATTGTTCCATACTGATTTTTCGCATGTAAACATCCAAAGCGGCGTCGGAATGTTTTTAGGTGAATCGTTGGTGTGTGATGAGGATGTCGACACTGACTCAGAAGAATGTGAGAAAGAAAGTATTGGTGCTTTCTTTCCCGAACTCGGCGTTTCGATTGATTTTGGTGGTGTACGTATATATCCCTATGTACGGCGCTATTTTGATTCTAAAATTCATAATAAAGAAAATCGAGATGCTTATGGCGTGCAGTTAGGTGTTCATTTTTAATTAGACCCAACTGCTAGTATATAATTCAGGCGCTAGGCGGCTTCACAGTAGGCTTGGCCCAAGATCAATTGCCCGCGAATAGCGCTAATGTCGATATCTTCAAACATCAGTTCAAAGTACCAATGGCTGTCGGCTACATCGCCAACACAGAGCACACCAATAATTCGATTGTTGCGAATTACTAGCTTCTTATAAACGCCATCAACTAAGTCTTTTAGGTCTAGAATTTCGCAATCGTCAGTGGCATCAAATTCACCAATACTATGCACATCCAATCCCGATACTTTTAACTTGGTTAGATGAGTGCGCTCAATATAGTCGATTAATGTACTTTTATTCGTGTCTTCGGCTTTTAAGCGGCGTGCTAGTACCTTTGCTTGATCCCATATCGGAGCCACTAGGCCGTAGGTTGTGCCGTCGAACTCACTGCATTCCCCCAGCGAATAGACATCCGATTCTGACGTTTCCATCATGCTGTTTACGCAAATGCCGCGACCGGTAAGAATACCTGCGCTTGTTGCTAATTCGGTATTTGGAATAATACCGGTGGCGAATACCACTAATTGCGTTGGCGTTGTTAAAAGAACGCCATCTTTAATCAGTTCGACGGCATTGAGATCGCCATTTGGCGTTGATACTAAACGCTGAGGATTAGCGCCGGTAATCACTTCAATACCGCGAGCAATGAGTTCATGTTCGAGTAATTTAGAAGCTGTTTCATCCAGTTGCCGGTTCATTAACACGGAATTACGATGCATTAACGTAACGCGAACCCCACGGCTGCGCAGACCTACAGCGGCCTCAACACCTAATAAACCTGCACCGATAACGGTGGCATGTTCGAGGTGGTGCAAGCGAGCGGTCATTGCATCGACGTCGGTCATGCTACGAAAGCCAATAACGGCAGGGTTGTCTATTCCTTCTAATGCTGGAATAGAGGAGCGGCTACCGGTGGCGAAGACTAAAGCATGGTATGAAAATGTATTGCCATTATTGCAGGTAACTTTTTTCGCGGTTTTATTAATGGAAGCAACAGAATGATCTAAGTGTATGGCGATTCGGTGTTGTTTGTACCAAGTTGCATCGTGTGGGGTGATGGCTTCAAGTGTTGTTTCATTGGCGAGCAATGGCGACAACATAATGCGGTTGTAATGGGCGATAGGCTCATCACTTAAAACATGAATCTGAGTGTATGGGTGATCAGGCCCCAATTCTTCTAATAGGCGATTGCTTGCCATGCCGTTACCTATTATCACCAATACATTATCAGTCATGCGGAATCTCTTTTTATAATCAATTTCAAGCAAAAAAGCGGCCGTTACCGGCCGCTAAACAACGAATGTTCTACAGCAGCACTTTATTAGAATTTAGCTTGTGCCCATAGCCAGAACTTATCGGTGTCGACATAGGTGTCTTCTGCAGAATAAGTTGCGTATTTAGCACCAACCGTAAACTTGTCGTTCAGCTTCTTCACGGCTAGCAAGTCGATTTCACTACCGTAATCGTTGCTACCTTCGTCAGCTTTAAAGTCGTGGTATACGCCAACCAACTTAACACCAGCAGCCATACCCGCTACCTTTAAGTAAGTGTCGCTTAAGCCGTCTTTTGGAGTTCCTAGGAACATATCCGCCCAGCCGTTGAATGCATGCTTAGTTGCTAATGGCGTTTGGAAACCATAATCGCCGCTATCACTGCCTAGCGTTTCGTTGCCTAGTGCAATGGTAATACCATCGACAACAACACCGCCTTCAAGTGCATAATACAAAGCATCGAAATCATCGGTAGATTGAGTTGCAACTTCAGCGCTGTAGATGACAGATAGATCGCTTACTACGGTTTTACCACCGAAGCTCGCACCAAAGGTGTCGTTTTTAGCGTCAGTATCGTCGTCTTTTAATAAGTAAGCATATGCAGTTAATTTGCCTGCTTTAATGCCGCTGTAGCTAATATTTAATAAGTGATCGGTAACGTCAGCATCAAACTTAGGGATAATGCCGTTTACTTGATCAATGTAAGAGTATTTAACCGCCACATCGCCGATGGTGTAGCCAACGCTTGCTGCATCAAATGTTTGTTCGTTTGCACGCCAGCCGACATTACCAACAAAGCGAGCGTTATCAAGAATAATACGCTGACGACCTAAAACAGCGGTATAACCATCGTTGGCATAGCTGATTTGCGCGCGGTTCCATTCGCGTACTTCAGGATCAGCAACCGTATCAAAACCGGCTGTTTCTGGAGCGTAGTTATCAATCATAGCGTTGACAACTTCATATTCAGCTAGAAATTTGAAACCAGAAAAATCTTTGCTTTCATAACCAAAAGCGGTATCGGCAATCAGTGCGTTAGCTGTTTTGCTAGCGCCGTTGTCTTGATCTGCAGATTCAAAACGGGCCGTTACGTCAGCGTAGAATTTACCATCGCTAATAGCATCAGCGAACGTTTGGCTAGCTGCTAACCCCAATGCAATAGCAAGTAATGTTTTTTGCGCTTTCATGGCATTCTCCTTTATCGAAGCCTGGTAGTTCTGAGTTTTTAAGTTTTAGTTTTGGATTTTTTAAGCAACTTTTTCTGCTGCTTGTTCTTTTTCGGGTTCTTTTGCCTTCTCTGCGGGCATTGAATCGTCAACCTTCCTTTGTTTCTCATATAAGAAACTCAGCACTTGCTGACGATATTTGTTGTAGGTTGGATCATCGGCCAGTTGGATACGATTACGTGGGCGTTCTAATTCAATATCTAGAATTTCGCCAACGGTCGCAAAAGGACCATTGGTCATCATGACAATGCGATCCGACAGCAACACAGCTTCATCAACGTCATGCGTAATCATGATGACTGTGCTGTTTAAATCTTTTTGGATTTCCATTAATGAGTCTTGCAAATGGGCGCGAGTAAGGGCATCGAGTGCTCCAAAAGGTTCATCCAATAACAAAACACTCGGTTCCATCGAGAGGGCGCGGGCGATACCAACGCGCTGCTTCATACCACCAGAAATTTCATCTGGGCGGTTGTGCATGGCGTGCCCCATGTGTACTAAATTAAGGTTGTGCTCAATCCACGCCTTCATTTCGGCTTTCGATTTTTTACCTTTAAATACTTGCTGAACCGCCAGTTCAACGTTTTGATAAGCAGTCAACCAAGGTAAAAGTGAATGGTTTTGGAACACGACCGCACGCTCCGGGCCCGGTTCGTTTACTTCTTTACCTTCTAATACAACACCGCCTGTCGTTGCTTGGTATAAACCCGCAACAATATTGAGCACAGTCGACTTACCGCAGCCTGAGTGGCCAATCAGTGATATGAATTCACCTTTTGCAATTTTTAAGTTCACATTTTGTAGCGCACAAAATGGTCCTTTTGGTGTTGGAAATTCAATACCAACTTGAGTTAATTCGAGTAATGGATTCATGATTTTTCCTTAACGCAAAGTGGCTGATTTGTCCCAAGATACGCTGCGCTGAATTCTCAGCATGACGCGATCAAGGAAGAAGCCAATTAAACCGATGGTGATGATGGCGACCATAATTCGGCCTAAAGAGTCGGAGCTGCCGTTTTGGAATTCGTCCCAAACAAACTTTCCTAACCCTGGGTTTTGCGCCAGCATTTCTGCCGCGATCAGTACCATCCACGCAATGCTTAGCGATAAACGCAGACCGGTAAATACCATTGGAATAGAAGCTGGGATGGCAATTTTACGTACATGAGTTATCCAGTTCAGACGTAGGACTTGGCTTACGTTCACTAAATCTTTAGGAATGGTTGCTACACCAAAGGCGGTGTTAATAACGGTTGGCCACAAGCAACACAGCATTACGGTAACCACGGAGGTAATAAATGATTTAGGCACTACTGGATCGTCAGTAACGTATAGCGCGCTGACGACCATAGTGACCAGCGGTAACCACGCAAGTGGTGATACGGGTTTGAAAATTTGAATAACTGGGTTGAAAGCGGCATGCAGGTTTGCACTTAATCCGATAACAATGCCCAGTGGTATCGCTAAAATAGACGCTAGTAAAAATCCGCTTAATACGGTGACTAGGCTGGTAATAATTTGATCTATGTAGGTATTTTTACCGGTGTAATCGCGGATTTTTGGTACATAAGTTGGGTCGTCTTTCACACGTTGTGCGTTGCGTTCTTCTTGACGCTGGTAGAATGCTTCTGCACGTTCACGCTCAGCAAAATGTTCTGCTAATAAGTTCTTCGATTGCTCTAACACTTGCGCTGGGCCAGGAAACTTACCGAGTGATGTGTCGATACTGTTAGCGGCGGCTGACCATAGCATTAAAAATACTAAAATACCGACCAGTGGAATACCGATAGTTTTGGTAATGAGTTGCACGTTTTGAGCAACGTTCTCACCTTTAGCGACTTTCACGAACGGCTCTAACCAGGCAATGTTCGATAGCGCAATGTTCATAGTTTTACGCCTAGGTCGGCGAGCCTTTTGGCTCGCCCGGTCTTCATCTCTGTAGCGGTTTATTTAACAATTTACGGTTTTTCGTTGCCTTTCAAGCCAATCTTAAATTGGTCGATATATGCATTGGGTGTTGTACCGTCATAAGTAAGACCGTCGATAAAATCTACTTGTGCAGGTTTAAATCCAGATTCAGTAGCAAAGTCTGGGAAGTCAGCAGCTTTTAGCTTACCTTCTTTAATCAGTTCTTTTGCTGCTGTTGCGTAGATATCTGGACGATAAACTTGCTTAGCAATATCCATGTACCAGCTGTCTGGTTTTTGTTCTGAAATCTGTCCCCAACGACGCATTTGAGTTAAGTACCAAATTGCATCTGAGTAGTAAGGGTAGGTAGCGTTGTAGCGGAAGAATACGTTGAAATCGGGGACTTCACGCTTGTCGCCTTTTTCGTATTCGAATGTACCTGTCATTGAGTTCGCAATAACTTCATAATCCGCACCAACATAATTTGGCTTAGATAGAATTTTTACAGCTTCAGGACGGTTAGCATTGTTGTTTTCGTCTAGCCATGCTGCGGCACGAATTAATGCTTTCACAACGGCTTTATGAGTGATTGGATATTTTTCTGCCCATTGCTTGCTAACACCAAATACTTTTTCTGGGTTGTTTTTCCAGATTTCGTAATCAGTAATAACGGGTACACCAATACCTTTAAATACAGCTTGTTGGTTCCACGGCTCGCCTACGCAGTAGCCATAAATCGTGCCGGCTTCCATGGTTGAAGGCATTTGTGGTGGCGGTGTTACTGATAGCAAAGCGTCTGCTTTAATTTTGCCAGAAGTGTCGCCTTTTTCGGGAGCGTAATAACCTGGATTAATGCCACCAGCCGCTAACCAATAGCGCAGCTCGTAGTTATGCGTTGATACTGGGAAAACCATACCCATGTTGAAAGGCTTGCCTTCTGCTTTGTATTTATCAACAACTGGCTTAAGAGAATCGGCTTTAATCGGATGAACGGGCTTGCCGTCGGCTTGCATAGGAACATGAGGCTTCATTTGTTCCCAGATGTCATTTGAAACAGTAATTGCGTTACCGTTTAAATCCATGCTGAAAGCGGTAATGATGTCGGCTTTAGTACCGAAGCCAATAGTGGCGCCCAGAGGCTGGCCTGCAAGCATGTGAGCACCATCGAGCTGACCATCAATTACTCGGTCTAATAGTACTTTCCAGTTTGCTTGTGCTTCTAAAGTGACATACAAGCCTTCGTCTTCGAAGAAGCCTTTTTCGTAAGCAACCGCTAGAGGAGCCATATCGGTTAATTTAATAAAGCCGAATTTTAGTTCTTCTTTTTCTGGGTAGTCTTTCGCCAAGGCATAAGGTGATACCAGCGTCGCCATTCCTGTTGCTAATACGAGCGCGCTCTTAATGAACGTGCGACGTAGTGTTTTTGTTCCCCGCATTGTGCTTCCCCTTTTTTTGAAACCAAAAAAAAGGCGCTTATGACGTAATAATTACGTAATAAGCGCCTTTGCTTGTATTTGAGTCTAAAAGTTGGATTTCGCCGTTGAGATCCTAAAATACCTAATACAAAGCTTGTGCCAACTTTTTAATCCCCTAATAAATGGAATGAAATCGGCTTTTTAATTAATTTTTGCACCATATAAAATCAATAATGACAGATAAAAATCTAATATGAACTAGGATGGTGCACAGCCGCGGGTGGCATCGGTTGCCATGATTTGCGCTAAATAAGGGCGAGCGTGAAGGGTGGCGTTTATTTGTGGTGCATTATTTTTGCGGATGAGGGAGGTAGAGTTTTCGTTGGGGTGTAAACAAAAGACCGCGGATAAGATCCACTCTTACTTATAAAGTATCGTAAGAGCGAATTTTTTCGAGACTCATCGTTGTTAACGATATTTAAAGCCAGTAGCGCCCATTACCTTATCGTCCAGCTCCCACGCTTGTTGAATATCGAAACGTAATTGATGCGATGTCGGTGGCAAAGCCTGATCGGCCAATGCAGCTCGGTAGGTAGCGGTTGCGTAGCATTCGTTAACGATAGCATTGTTATCCAAGTCGTTGGCCGCCCAGCCCCAGCGCTGCATTTGAGTTAAAAACCACTGCGCGTGTTCTGGCCATGGATAGTTGGCGTGATAACGATTAAAGACCAGCATGTCGTCGACTTGAGTCGCTGGTTGACGCTTACGGTAGACAAACTTACCCGATAGAGCAGGTTGTACTGCATCCACCGGTAAATGAATACGCTTGGCGAGTAATTTTGCCGCGTCGTCGCGATTCGCATCAGCCCATGCACAGGCCTGGTACAGCGCTCGAATCATAGAGTTAAGCGTATTGGGATTATCATTCGCCCACTGTTGAGTGGTGCCTAGTACTTTGTCTGGCGCGTTGCTCCATAAATCAGGCCCAGAGACTAAACACTCACCAACACCCCGTTGAATCGCTACTGTGTTCCATGGCGCGCCGGCAAAGAAGCCGTCAATATGTTGTAACGCTAAGTGATCCACCATTTGCGATGGCGGCAGTACAACCAATTGCACATCACTGTCGGGATTGATGCCTGCGCTCGCTAACCAATCGCGTAATAGAAAATTATGGATAGAGAAGGGAAATACAATCGCGAAAATCAGCGTTGGTTTATTCTCGGCTTTGCGCTGGGAAATAACGATTTTTACAGCGTCGAGTGCCTGCTCTGCGTTGCCACTGATATCACTGATGCCTGTCGCTGTTAATTCTGCGGCAAGATTATTAGCGATGGTAAATGCATTGCCATTCAAACCCATGGCGAACGCAGTTTGCATCGGCTTGCGTAAACCACCAATGCCCAAGTGGGTAGCGAGTAACATGGGTGCAAGCATTTGTGCCGCATCTAAGTGGCCGACGAGCACTTTATCGCGAATATTTGCCCATGATACTTCTTGTTGAAGTTCAACACTTAACCCTTCTCTGGCAAAAAATCCAAGGTCATCGGCCACAAGAAGAGGAAGACTATCGGACAAGGGCATATAGCCGATTTTTAAATTCGGTTGCTCAAGTCCTGATGTTGCTGCGTTGTTTTTGGTCATTGCTTGTTGCTCAATCATTTAACAAGTTCATTACAGAGATGATGTTCTTCGCAACATCCACTATGCGCTGTCCGCGATCCATCGCCATTTTACGCATGGCGTGGTAGGCCTCTTCTTCATTGAGGTTCTTGTGTTTCATCAAAAGCGATTTCGCCTCATCCAATAGTTTACGGTCGGCGAGTTGATTCTTCGTTTTTTCTAACTCGCCACGTAAGGCTTGGAATTCACGAAAACGCGCAATCGCAACATCCATAATGGATTTCACCCGCTTGGGGTTCAAACCATCGACAATATAAGCACTCACGCCTGCGCGAATGGCTTTTTCAATGGTGCTGGAATCGTCTTCGTCGGAGAACATGATGACGGGCTTAGGATTGTGTTGGTTTAACACGCTCATGTGCTCCAACATGTCACGGTCGGGGCTTTCTATATCAATAATAATGGCATCTGGTTGGTGTTCTTCTACACGCTTCATTAAGCCTTGAGCACTACTGAGACGTGCAACAACCGTGCAACCTGCGTCGGTCAGCGCTTGCTCAAGAATCGCTGCACGAGCTGGCTGATCATCCACAAGCATGATCTTAAGGCTGGAGCTAGCGCTGCTAATTTGGGGATCGTCGAGGGACATGGATCAGAATCAATTCCGCTTATGGTTGAGCTAATAATATCAATAACAGCCATTTTTTGCTGCGCTGTTTAGTGCTCATATGGTCTAAATACCGGTAAATCTGGGGTTGGGCGGTCAAACGCGACGAACCTTTAAAGCTATTGCGTTTAGCTAATTCCCAGTCGTTGCCAGAGAATATCGAAGCTAAGTACGAGTTTTACACGATTCTGCTTTAGTCTGGCCCGCTATTTTGGGACAATGCCCGACCAAAGTAGTCAACCTTAGCGATTTCCATGTCTCAGCAAGAACAACACCTCTTCTCTAACTATCCCTACTGGGCAGAATGCTTCGGTACGGCACCGTTTTTACCGATGTCACGGGAGGAAATGGATGTTCTCGGCTGGGATAGCTGTGATGTGATTCTGGTGACGGGTGATGCTTATGTCGATCACCCAAGCTTCGGTATGGCAGTGATGGGCCGTATGCTCGAGTCTCAAGGCTTTCGCGTTGGTATTATTGCCCAGCCCGACTGGAACAATCCAAAAGACTTCACCAAATTAGGTAAACCGAATTTTTACTTCGGTGTGACCGGCGGCAATATGGATTCCATGATTAACCGCTATACCGCTGATTTGAAAGTGCGTAGCGATGATGCTTACACACCGGGTGGTGTTCCAGGTAAGCGCCCAGATCGCGCTGTGATTGTGTATTCGCAAAAATGCCGTGAAGTATATAAAGACGTACCGATTGTGATCGGTGGTATTGAAGCCAGTCTGCGCCGTATCGCCCAGTACGATTACTGGAGCGACCAAGTGCGTCGTTCGGTATTGATCGACTCAGGTGCCGATATTCTACTGTACGGTAACGCTGAGCGAGCCATTGTTGATTTGACTCATGCCTTAGCTCAAGGCCGCAGTGTTTCTGAACTGACGGATTTACGCGGTACCACTATCGTCCGTGAAACACCGCCAGCGGGTTGGACCGAAATCGATTCCACTCGTATTGATTGGCCGGGACATATCGACATGATCCCCAATCCGTACGAGATGAAAGACACTGAAAAAATGTCGTGCAGCACCGACAACAAGACGGAAGAGGGCGCCGATCCGGATGTTATGCCGATCAAGATCGTTCCTATGCCGTTGCAGCGTAAAGTGGAGCACGATAAAGAAACCAGCTATGTGCGTTTGCCATCGTTCGAGAAAGTACGCAACGACAGTGCCCTGTATGCTCACGCGTCTCGCGTATTGCACCAAGAAGCTAACCCTTATAACGCGCGCCCGCTGATTCAAAAACACGGCACCCGTGAAATTTGGGTGAATCCACCACCGATTCCATTAGAAACCGACGAGATGGATTCTGTTTTTGGTTTCCCGTATGCGCGTATTCCGCATCCGAGCTATGGTGATGCCAAGATTCCTGCGTACGACATGATTCGTTTCTCGGTCAACATTATGCGTGGTTGTTTTGGTGGTTGTACCTTCTGTTCTATTACCGAACACGAAGGCCGTATTATTCAGAGCCGTTCGCAAGAGTCGGTACTGACTGAAATTGAAGAAATTCGCGACAAAGTGCCGGGCTTTACCGGTACGATTTCGGATTTGGGTGGCCCTACGGCTAACATGTATCACCTGACTTGTAAGAGCGAAACGATTCTTAAGAATTGCCGCCGCTTGTCGTGTGTGTACCCAACGATTTGTAAAAATTTAGAAACCAGCCATAAGCCGACCACTGAGCTTTATCGTGCTGCACGTAAGATTCCAGGCGTAAAACGTATCGCGATTGCTTCAGGTTTACGTTACGACCTAGCGGTTAGAGATCCCGAGTACGTACGTGAATTGGTCACTCATCATGTGGGTGGCTTGTTGAAAATTGCTCCAGAGCACACCGAGCAAAACGTGCTGACAAAAATGATGAAGCCGGATATGAGTAGCTACGACGAATTTAAGCGCATGTTCGATAAATTCTCGAAAGAAGCCGGTAAAGAACAATATCTCGTACCGTATTTTATTGCTGCTCATCCCGGTACTGAAAACAGCGATATGATGAATTTAGCGCTGTGGCTGAAAAAGCAAAAAATGCGTGTAGACCAAGTACAAACCTTCTATCCATCGCCAATGTCTTTGGCAACGGCTATGTATCACTCGGAACGTAACCCGTTACAGCGCATGAGTTATAAATCGCAGAAGATGCATATTCCGCGTGATATTGCTCAGCGTCGTTTGCAAAAAGCCTTTTTGCGTTATCACGATGCTAAAAACTGGCCTATGTTGCGCGAAGAATTAAAAGCGATGGGACGTACCGATTTAATCGGCTCTGGCCCTAATGCGTTAATTCCTGCTGAAGATGTGAGTAATCGAGGCCGTCATGTGCCGCGTCCTGGTTTTAAGCCAAAGGGGCGTATTAAGCGTTAAGATTGAACGAAGTTCGTCTTTCGATATCGCCCGCAATGAGCAATTCTCTGCTAGGAATTATTCATTGCGGGCGTTTTTTATGGCTAAAAAACCAATATTTTCATCTATTTTTTATTAATTATTGAAATAGTCTCATTTTAGGTAATAACAGCATACATTGAACTTTCTTTTCTATACCCTGACGAAGTATTAAGTTTAATACTGAAAATGGAGAATAAAATGAAACGTATTTCAATGTTATTGGCTACGGCAGCAATGAGTCTTGTATTAGCGGCTTGTAGTGACGAGGCAAACGATTCTATGAAAGATGTAGCTGAAAATGTGGAAGATGCTGCGAAAAATACGGCAGAAACGGTTAGCGAATCAGCGCATGATGCTAAAGATGCTGCTGAAGAAGCCGCAGAAGATGCAAAAGAGTCGATCGAGAAAGCGACAGGCACCGAAGAAAGTAAGGCTACGCAATTGAAAGAGGATATTGAAGACGAAGCCTCCGATGCCAAAGAAGAAATCAAGGAAACGATGGATAAATAATACAGACGTTAACCGTTAGCGCCTGAATTCCTCGGCAAAGATGCCGAGGGATAGCCACTTGAGCATGCGAGGTCGCATACTCAAGATCATTCCTACGCTGGCCGCCGCGGCCGCCATCAACATAAGCCATACCAACACAGCCATAGTTGCATGGTCTGCTTTTAAACAGCAAAGTGCCGATAAGACAATTGCGCTCCAGCCCGCCAGACGTAAGCGCCTTGATGCCGGTTTTCCTGATCTAACTTGCTTCCAGTGACCTGGCAGAGATAATGCTAACCAGCCCATTGCCACGAGCATTAAAATGATGGCGGGAATAAGCCATACCGTGCTGTTATTCATACGCAGCCTCAGAGGAAGATTGTTCCTTTTCTATGGATTCTGATTGCAAGCGTGCAGCCGCTTTCCAGCTCGTAGCTGCAACCGCTAATAAACTTAAATCTACGCCTGCCACCGCCCAGTATGGGGTAGTGAAGATTGTTTTAATTAAATGATCTCCCGTTGTCAGCCAGTTGGCGGTAACTGCTGTAATGGCCAACGCAGTAATAATGAAACATTGCTCGCGCCAAGCGGGATTTTTCTCGCCACGGACAACCGGGGAACTGCGCAGGGTTGCGTGTAAAAAGCTGAAACTTAAAGCAATACAGAAAATCCATTTCTCCCAGTCGCCTTTATTTGCTAAATCAGCGGGTAATATACGGTTGGCCACTAACATGCTTACTGCCGCAATGATGATGCCTGTGACCGTCGTAATGGCAAATGCATCAACGATGCGACTACCTTGGCTGTTATTTTTCGCGTGCTGTTGCTTACGTTTCTCGGTGAAGAATATAAAGCCGGTTGCAATGCATACACAGCCAAGTAAGCCACCTAAGACGTAAAGCCAGCGTAGGAACCAATGTTCAAAATGCTGAAGGTGTAAGCCGGTTAAAAATTCCGCAATACTCTTCGCGGTTGAGTGCGGCGGGTCTTCACGCAATACTTCGCCGTTGCTGGATTTAAAATGTATGCCTTCACCGACAAGCGATACACGATCACTGCCAGCGCGATAAATGCTGACGTAGCTGTTGGCATCACCGACATGGTGAACCATTAAGAATCCAACTTCACCTGCCATATCGCGTGCAGCCCAACGTCGTTTTGCCTCGGTTACCATATCATCAACAGAGGCTATCTGTGCTGTAATACCTAAACGCTGATGAGGTAGTCCTGTAGCATTTGCTTCCATGGTTTCATGCATGTCATGTAAGGGTTTGAGCATGGTATTGGTAACGGGTAGATAGTAGAAAGCCGCAAAAATAATAAGGCCCGTAAGTGCAAAAAAGAAATGGAATGGTAAGGCAACGACGCCACTCATATTATGTAAGTCTAAGGTTGCACGCTGTGTTTTCTTTTCTCTGCGGAAGGTGAAAAATTCACGAAATATTTTACGGTGAATCCAAACGCCACTCACCAGCGCTACCAACATAAAAAAGGCTGCAATACCGACAATATAGAAGCCGATGAAATTCCAGTTTAAATTAAGACTGTAATGCAGTGGGTAAAACCAGTCGCTGCCGATTTTCAGGGAATTACTCGGCAATTCTTCGCCGCTGCGCGGATCAATCGTGGCCCTGCCGTGAATATGATTATGCTCTTTGGTATTCAATGGTTTTGGTACGCGAAAGCCAATGCCCATAAGCAATACAGGATCACGGTGCGTGGTATATGCCCAGTATTCGTCAGCAGGCAACTCGGTGCGTGGTGTTATATCCCCGGCAGCGGAATCATGATAGACCGGCATTAAACGATTATATTCTGCGATGTCCGGCTCGGTACGATTAAATACATCTATGAGCACGTTATCGAATGACGGCATAGGCTGTGGATCGAAACGGGTATCTGGAATAGCCCAGCGATCAATCTCTCTGTCGAATACCGAGAGCGCACCGAAGAAAAAACAAATCATCAACACAAAGCCAAAAATCAATCCTAGCCAAGTATGTAGCCATGCCATCGCTTGGCGAGTATTCGCAAATTTCACCTTGATTCCTTCTATTGAATTACTAGTGTTTGTAGCCCATAAGCTAGGGTCGTCATGATCGCGCCGCCGACAAATGTCATGACATAGGGGAGCCAGCTTGTTTGACGGATAAAATTCCAGAAAAACATGAATAGGAATATCGGAAACGCTAGCAAAAAGCCGATGGTTTCTGCGTTGTGAAAATCACCACCTAGATACACCATGCCACTAATCAAAAGGGACACTAAGCCCCATGTGAATAGGTAGCCGCCAAGAAAAGCGGCTACTACTGGGGTGACATAACTTCTGGTGACTTGCCAGAATAAAGTCATAACGTTACTCAAAAGTTGTATTTGGCAGAAAGAGAAACTGTACGTGGAGATCCATATGCGATTTGGCCGAATGTTCCTATGTTGGTGTAATAGGTTTCGTCGGTTAAATTATCGACGTTCAGTTGTGTGCTAAATTCTGGGGTTATTTGGTATTTGGTCATGAGGGATACCAAGGCAAAGGCTTCCTGTTGTACTTTTTCAGGGGTACCAGAGACTGGGTTAGTTGCGGTTGAATAGCTTTCACTTTCCCAATTAATGCCGCCACCGACTGTTATTTTGTTAAGTGCGCTGGGAAGTTGATAGCGAGTGTATGATTTGAAAATACTGCGAGGTTGCTCGGTATTTATTTTTTCGCCTTGAGCATCTTCAACTTGGTATTTAGTCCAGCCGAGCTGAACTTCCCATGCTTCCGTTAGTGCGCCTACCAATTCTATTTCATAGCCTTTCGACGTTGCACCTTCCGCTTCTTTGTATGCTTGATCGACGGAACCATTGACGGTACTGCTACCGTCAACTGTTGCTAAATCATCTTGTAATGTTTTAAATACAGCGACCGTTGCCAACAGTTGATCATCTACAAAACCTGCCTTTACCCCCAGTTCATAGCTGTTGCCAGAAATCGGATTGAGCGGTTGTCCGTTTTGCTTGCGTTCATTTTGAGGCGAGAAAATTTCGGTGTAACTAGCGTAAGCGGTATAAGTGTCATTGAACGCATACAACAATCCCAAGTAAGGAGTGAAAATACCATTGTGTTTAATGACTTGTGCTTCATTATAAGCCGCTGCTTTACGATCAATTTCTAAATTGGTTAAGCGACCACCAATGATGGTCGAAAATTGTTCTGTCCAGTTAAGCCGTGTTGATGTGTATAGCGCCGTCTGGGTGTCGATTTGTTCTTCGTATAGAAATCGTTCGCCCCAAACGTGTTCAGGATAATTCTTGCCATCCCATTCATTAAAGTCACCAATGGGTGCTACGCTGCTGGCGAATGCGGAGAGGGCTGTAAAGTGGCGTTCAGAACGGGATACGCCAACAGACACTTCTTGATCGCGGCCAAACATTTCATACGAGCCAGACGCAAAAAGATCCAACATATTGTAATCAGACTGGGTACCGAAGTTGCCGCCTGAGTATGCTGTAATTCCGTCGCCAGTTGCGCGGTTTGGGTTACCGGTTACGTATAGTAATCGTGATTCAGCGTCCGAAGTACCGTAGTTATAACGGGCATTTAAATCCCATTTTTCATTTAGGCTGTGTTCAACTTCGGCAAACACGTTTTTGTGTGTCGTATTCCAGTAAGTCCAGTCAGCCGACGTGGTTTTAGAACGGCTATAATTGGTGCGACTACCGTCGTCGTACCAGCCCGGAATTCCTCCCCAAGTCGCGCCGTTGTTAATATTTTCTTGAATACTGCCGCCTAATGTCAGAATTGTATCTTTTAATAGATCAGCTTCTGTCGTGGCGTAGATAATGTTCTGAGTGCTGTCACCAACGTCTCGGAAAGAATCTTGCTGCTCACGGTGAATAACCGTACGGCCACGCACGCTGCCTGATTCATTTAAACCCGACGCTAGGTCGAGTGTTGCGCTAATTTCATTGCGGCTACCTAAGCCTAAGTCTGTTGTTCCAGTGAACTCTTTGCTATCTGCGCGTTTGCGTACAAGGTTGATCGCTGCAGATGGATTGCCACTACCAGACATTAAGCCGGTGGCACCTTTAATGACTTCAACTTGGTCATAAATAGTGGTGTTTGCCGAGTTCTCACCGGTTCCCCAGCCTGGGTCAAAGAGGGTAGGTACGCCATCAATAAGAATAGTATTAATTTCAAAGCCGCGTGAGTAATAGTATTGCCGAGCACTGTCGTATTCTTTAACCGAAACTCCGGAGGTTTGAGATAACACATCGTTTAATGTGCTCAGGTTTTGGTCTTGCATGCGTTGGCGGCTGAACACACTAATGCTTTGTGGTGTCTCTTTAACCGTTAAAGACAATCCAGCGGACGAGCGCGTTGTTGAATCGGTGTAAATCGCATCACTTAGTTGTTCTGTGCGCTCAGTGCCGTCAGTTGGTCGCTCTGCGGAAACAGAAATCGTATCGAGATTGATTACTTCTTGTTCGTTTTCGGCATGAGTCGATGTTGACGTGAATATGGTTGATGCTGCAACAGCTAATAACGCGTGGCTTAGTGGGTGACGCTTAAATTGCTTGCAATCAGTGCCGTCAAATAACTTCATGAGCTTTCCTCAGTGATCGATTTGCGGCCATTATATTAGATGATAACGATAATGCAAATAATAGTTGTTATCATCTAAGTGTGTGTCTGACGAATAGAAAACGCGAGGACGTGGAAAAGAGAAAGTGCGTGAGAGGGGGATTGATTAGTGAGGGACATTCAAAGCTGATCAACTCAGCTTTGAATTGCTAGGTCAGAAAGATGGTAGTGCTAACTTGCTTCTACAATCCCTGGTATTGCGGCTTTTTTCCAGTCGTAAACTGTGTACCAGTCGACTAACTTCTCGCATTTACCGTTCTTTATTCGCTGAGAAATGATGTCGGCATTTTTCGTTCCCATTACGGCAACGACAAATATTTCAGAGCCATCCTTACCTTTGCCTGCGGTATCTATGCTGTAAAGTAAGGTCCAGCCTTTGGCTTTTGCGGCGAGCGAAATGTCTGCATTGACGTCCACACCCTTATAAACATGTGTTCCCCATGCTAAACCTTTATCGTCACGCCATAACTGAAAAATACAACCACTAAAGCCACCGCTGGCCAGTACTTTTACATTGTCGGCGCATGCCATGGACGTTTTTTGATCTTGAAAATTAATATATTTTGAATCGAAATTAACTTGCTCAGCTTTAAATCCAAGACCTTGTCCGCTAGCGGTATCTACCAAGGTCATTCCGCATAAATAATAGTCTTCTACACCTTTCTCAGGGAAAGCTGCGGACGTCTTAGTCATCCATGCAGCATTTTTTCCTCCGTTATTGAAGAATAAAATATTTTTTCCTAGCTGAACGACTTGATCTGAGGTGATATCCATATGGCGTCCTTTGCATTTCTATAAAAGGGTTTGGTTGGGAAGCGCATAATATTAATTCGATTGAATTTATCGTGCTATGAGTTTCTTACTTAATATTTAGGTTATATCGTCCATCTTTTAGAGTATGTCGTATTTTGGCTTGTTGACCATTTGTGTTGTAAGGGGATTGCAATTAGAAAATTGTATTAACTCGCGAATCTATTGTTTACCTCGGGTGTTCGACAGAGAGAGATTGGACTATTTTATGCAATAGCTCCTGTTACATGCACTATACGAATAGCGATGGTGTACTGCACCAGTTCGTTGCTATGCTGAAACTAAGTCGGCTCATGGAGATGGATTATGCGTATTGGCGTTCCGAAAGAGATCAAGAACCATGAATATCGCGTTGGTTTAACGCCGCAGAGTGTTCGTGAGCTTATACAAGCGGGTCACGAGGTCTGGGTCGAAACCAACGCAGGACATGCTATCGGCTTTAGTGACGATGCGTATCTCAACTCCGGAGCCGCTATCGCGCCGGACGCGGCTGCTGTATTCGTAGAAGCTGAACTAATTGTTAAAGTGAAAGAGCCGCAACCGCAAGAAGTTGCATTGCTCAAGCCCCATCATACTTTGTTTACCTACTTGCACCTTGCGCCTGCGCCCGAATTAACTCGTGGCTTGATGGCTAGCGGTGCCGCCTGTATTGCTTATGAGACGGTTACTGATAACGCTGGACGACTTCCCCTATTGGCTCCTATGTCTGAGATTGCTGGCCGTATCGCTGTGCAGGCTGGTGCTCATTGCCTTGAAATGGAAGCTGGTGGTCGCGGCGTTTTGTTATCTGGTGCTCCCGGCGTTCCCGCTGCGAACGTACTGATTATTGGTGCGGGTGTTGTTGGTGTAAATGCGCTCATGATGGCCATTGGTATGGGAGCTGATGTCACCATTATGGATACATCCATGCCGCGCTTGCGCGAATTAGATCAGCAATACGGTAATCGTATACAGACCGTGCTGTCGACGGTTACTGCTTTGGAAGATTGCTTACCTGAAGCGGATCTTGTCATTGGCGCTGTGCTCGTGCCCGGCGCAGCGGCTCCCAAGTTAGTGCGACGTAGTCATTTAGAAACAATGAAACGCGGCTCTGTCATCGTGGATGTGGCTATCGATCAGGGCGGATGTGTTGAAAGCGCTCGGCCAACGACGCACAGTGACCCAACGTATGTAGAAGAAGGTGTCGTTCATTATTGTGTCGCAAATATGCCGGGAGCCGTGGCGAGAACCTCAACACTAGCGCTAAACAACGCGACTTTACCGTTTGCTTTGGCTTTGGCAAATAAAGGCACAAAGCAGGCTTTGTTGGATGACACGCATTTGATGAAGGGGCTCAATGTTTTTGCAGGAAAGCTAACGTCGCCAGAGGTTGCTAGTAGCTTAGGAATGGAGTTAGCTGATAGAAAAATCCTGGTTAATAACGCTTAAAATTAATAAAAAATAGCACTGAGTTTTACCTCAGTGCTATTACATTTAATGCTATTAATTAAGTCGATAATTATTACTTAATAAACAGCATTTCACGATACTTAGGCAGTGGCCATAACTCGTCTGCGACCAATGTTTCTAGCAAGTCGGCAGATGTACGAATATCTACCATTAATGCGCGTACATCAGCGGCTAAGAAGCTCATGTGTGCTTCGGTGGTATCGAAGTGTTCGGCTTCTAATGCCGCGCTGAGCTTTTCAACCGATGCCATCATAGCAGTGGCAGCGGCTGCCACTTTGGTGGCTGGTGAGTATTCAAGAGTAAAACCAGTCGATGCCATGCTCGACAAGTATTTAACCGCTGCTGGATAAATCATGGTGGTGGCCATTTCAATTACCAGCTTAGCTTCTACTTCAATCGAAAGAACATACTGTTCAGCATAAACCTCAAAACGACTAGCTAATTCAGTTGGCGTAAGTACGCCAGTACTTTCAAATAAATCGATGACTTCTTTTTCTTTCAATGCTGGTAATGCATCGGCAGTGGTTGGTGTATTTCTTAGGCCGCGTTCTTCTACCGCCATTTTATGCCATTCAGAAGAATAGCCGTCACCACCGAAGATAACGTTGCTGTGCAGTTCCATCAGTTCTTTGATAACCGCAAAAGCCGCCGCTGCTTTGTCCTTTCCGCTTTCCAATTGAGCTTCTAGCTTTTCAGCGATCCACTCTAATGAATCGGCTAGCATAGTGTTCATAGCCACAAGAGGGCCAGCAACTGACTGTGATGAGCCGACGGCACGGAACTCAAAACGGTTGCCGGTAAAGGCAAATGGAGAAGTACGGTTACGGTCGCCGGGATCGCGTTCAAACTTGAGAATTTGCGACAAGCCCAGATCCATTAGGCCGCCACTTTTAGGAACATGCAGTGCGCCGGTCTTGATGTCGTCGAATACTTTTTCTAATTGGTCGCCTAAGTAAACCGATAAAATCGCTGGGGGTGCTTCGTTAGCACCTAGACGATGATCGTTCGACGCTGATGCGATAACTGCACGCAATAACGGGCCAAACTTGTGCACGCCACGAATAACTGCGCCACAAAATAGCAAGAAATTAAGGTTGTCGTTTGGCGTACTACCAGGATCAAGCAGGTTGCCTTGAGTCGCATTACCAACCGACCAGTTAACGTGCTTACCTGAACCATTTACGCCCGCGAATGGCTTTTCATGTAGCAGGCAGAAGAAACCGTGCTGTTTTGCTGTGGTTTTCATCAAGGTCATCAGTAATTGTTGATGGTCTGATGCAATGTTTGCTGATTCGAAGTAAGGCGCGATCTCAAACTGACCAGGAGCCACTTCGTTGTGGTGGGTTTTCGCAGGGATTCCTAAGCGATATAACTTATCTTCGAAATCTTGCATGAATACCTGAACACGCTCAGGAATCGCACCGAAGTAATGGTCATCAAACTGCTGACCTTTTGCTGGTGATGCGCCAAACAAAGTGCGACCTGCGAGCAGAATATCAGGGCGCGCATTGGCAAATTTTTCGTCGATCAAGAAGTATTCTTGTTCTGCACCACAGCTAGAGTTTAGGGTAGCGATTTCATCTTCACCCATTAACGCCAGTACTTTCTGAGCCGCTGTGTTCATCGCTGCGTTAGAACGTAGTAGTGGGATTTTTTTATCCAGTGCTTCACCTGTCCAAGACATAAATACGCTTGGAATCATCAACACAGCGCCATTAGGCGTATGCATGATGTACGCAGGGCTTGTCGGGTCCCAAGCGGTATAACCACGCGCTGCGTTGGTCATACGTAGGCTGCCGTTCGGGAACGATGAACCATCAGGCTCGCCCTTGATTAGCAAGCTACCAGAGAATTCAGTGATTGCAGCGCCTTCCGGATTGGTAATAATAAATCCGTCGTGTTTCTCAGCGGTGGCGTTGGTCATTGGGTAGAAGATATGTGAGAAGAATTTAGCGCCCTTCGCCATCGCCCAATCTTTCATCGCCGCAGCCACATCATCGGCTACGTCGTTAGGTAATGCAGCACCACTTTGAACCGTTTTCTTCATTGCTTTGAACGCAGATTTAGAAAGTGATTCTTCCATCTGAGCCAAACTGAATACATCGGTTGCCCAGATTTTTTTCAGTGAATCGGTCATTTTGGTTTCAAATGGTACTGCATTACTGATTTCTGCAATTGCGTTAAAACGAGATTGACTACCGCTCATACACTTCCCCTGAAGATTCATTTTTTATGTGTGAATTCGTAAATAGTTGTGGTCTGAAACTGCTCAATAGACCATCTGCTGGAATATGTTTAGCAATAACCGAACCAAGGAGCAGCTACTTACGTAATATGCAGTGGCGCAAAGTTGCCAAATAGGTTGGCTGGATAGTGATGCGATAAACCATATTTGATGGGACACTGTTATCTTGCTGATTGGATAGAATGCTTTGTAAATGGCCAGCTCAGCTTTCAACTGTACTAGGCTAGCACTTGTTGGAGCGGCCTCAGCTAACGGTATCGTTCCAATTCTTCCAGCAGCCAATCACGGAAAACGTTTACTTTTAGAGTATTTTTATGGCGTTCTGTCGTCAGCAGATAGTAGGTCAATCCTGTTAGGGTTTCTCCAGTTGGGTGTGGTGACAGCCATCCGTTTTGCAGGGCGGTGTGAGCTAAGAGCGAACTGACGAGCGCAATTCCTTGTCCTGCTAAAGCCGCTTGAATAACATGATGTTCTTGATCGTACGACATGATTTTTAATTTCATTTTATTGAAATTATCGTTCGGAAAATATTTATCCCAAGTTATTCGAGGTAGGTCTGGATTTTGCCAGGTAGTTTCTATTAGAGTCGCATCTTCAATCAATGGGAAATCTTTTAGGTATTGGCTGGTTGCATACATGCCAAAACGTTCGGTCACAAGTTTGGTGCCATATTTAATGGCACCAAACTGTCCATAACGAATAGCGAGATCAATTCGTTTATTTTTTTGTAAGTCCTCAAGATGCTCATTTGTTTTTATCACGACATGAATTCCGGGATGCTGTCGATAGAATTTGTCTAGGTTAGGCACTAGCCACTGAGCAGCAAATGATGCGGTTGTACTGACCGTTAATATGGTTTGGTTGTTGGATATTTCTTCTAGTACGTCAGAAATCTGATGCAAAGAATGGTAGGCAGCCCTTGCCAGTTTCTCTCCTTCCGGAGTTAATTCAATTGCCCGTATTTTCCGTTCAAACAGTAACGTTCCAAGTCTTTCTTCTAATGCCTTTATTTGATGCGAGACGGCTGTCGGTGTGACATTTAATTCTACAGCGGCCGCTTTAAAACTTAACAGTCTTGCTGCCGAATCAAACACTCGAATACTATTGAGTGGAGGTAGATGAGAAAACATAGTTTGGCCGTATAGATGAAATTAACTCATCTATAGATAAGAAATTATCGTTTGTCAATCACAGCTGTAGATCACATCATCATACGACCTTTAATTGCTGGAAAACTTAATAAGGAAGGTTTTATGACAACGATACTCCACATAGATGCAAGCGCAAGAAAGCTTGATAAATCAAGACAGCACCGAAACTCCATATCACGGTCTTTAGCAGATAGCTTTCGACAGCTGTGGCTTGCAATAGAGAGCAATACAAAATTCATCTATAGAGATCTGGGCGAAAATCCACCGAATTTTATTAGTGAAGATTGGATCGCGGCAGTATTTACACCAGATGAACAGAAAACGCCTGAGCAAAATGCGTTAACCGCGTTGTCGGATGAACTCATCGCTGAAGTGGTAAAAGCCGATATTATATTGTTATCAACGCCTATGTATAACTATGGAATGCCTGCGGCACTAAAGGCATGGTTTGATCAGGTTATTCGAGTCAATAAAACCTTTGATTTTGATTTAGATCGAGGGGATTTTCCGCTGCAATCCACTTTGTGCGGAAAAATAATGGTTCTTCTTACATCCTGTGGTGAATTTGGTTTTCATGCCGGCGGTATAAGAGAAAAAATGAATCATTTAGGCCCACATATTGAAGTTGCGAGTCAATATTTGGGTGTCGAAAAATTCTATGAAATTCGCTCTGAGTATCAAGAGTTTGGTGATCAACGACATATTGATTCACTTAATAATGCTCGTGCCCAAATAGTCGCGTTGGTTGAACAATTGGCCGTTCACGAATTCAACCCTTTCATACCTTCTACGGTGTAGCGCTGACCGATAACGGGAAGATTGGCGGTGAGGGTTTCGAGATGCCGTTGTTCTGCGAGTGTCAGGTTAATTTCTGTCGCCGCTGCATTTTGCTCTAGGTACTTAACTTGTTTGGTGCCGGGGATGGGCACAATATTGGGGCCTTTGGATAGCAGCCACGCGAGGGCTAACTGCGCAGACGTGCAGCCTTTTTGCTGGGCTAATTCGGCGATGGTGTTGGCGATACGCTGGTTTATTTCGATGGCGTCTTTTTCAAATCGCGGCAGCTTGGTTCTAAAGTCGGCATCGTCTAGCTGAGCGGTGTTCTGAAATCGGCCCGCTAAAAAGCCGCGACCAAGAGGTGAATAAGGTACAAAGCCAATCCCAAGTTCTTGGCAGGTGGGCAGGATGTCTTGTTCGACGTCTCGCGACCAAAGCGAATACTCCGTTTGTACGGCGGTGATGGGGTGTACGGCATGAGCACGGCGCAGTGTTTCGGCGCTGACTTCGCACAGTCCTATATGGGCGATCTTTCCGGCATTTACAAGACTCGCCAATGCTGCAATCGTTTCTTCGATGGGGTGCTCTGGGTTGATGCGATGTACGTAGTAAAGGTCAATTTGTTCTATGCCCAATCGCTTGAGCGAAGCTTCGCAGGCACTGCGAACGTAGCTCGCGCTGTTGTCGATGGTACGCTGGTATTCACCCGGTTTACGAACAATGCCAAACTTGGTGGCGATACGAACCTTAGGCTTGTTGTTGGCGATGAAGCGGCCAATTAACTCTTCGTTATGATGCGGGCCATAGGTGTCTGCGGTATCGAGTAAGTCGATACCAAGGTCAACAGCTCGCGCCAGCACTTTAAGGGATTGATGGTCGTCTCTTGGGCCATAAAACTCACTCATGCCCATGCAGCCTAAACCGAGGGCCGATACCGTTAAATCGCGACCGAGTGTTCTTTATTTCATGATATGTCTCCTTATCAACTCGATGAATACTGTGGCATTATTCAATAATGAAAAAAATGAACGATATCGGTAATCGTATTTCCGAATTTGAAAAACAGATGCCGCAAGGCTGGGTCTGGGATGACACACGGGCTTTTCTTGCCGTTGCCCGCCACGGTACGTTAAGTGGTGCCGCTACAGAACTGAATTTGGGGATCGCGACACTGTCTCGCCGTATTGAGCGCCTTGAAAAAGCGTTAAAGCTACCGCTGTTTGTGCGTCTACAATCGGGCTATCAGCTGACCGAGGAAGGTGGTCGATTAATCGCCAAGGCCGAAGCATTGGAAATAGCCGCCGCTGATTTTTCGTCAGAAGTTTCTGTTCAAGAACCCTTAAACGGCCGCGTGCGTTTGGCGACCGCTGAGAATTTGGCCAATGGACTTATCTTGCCGGCATTGCCTGAGTTCTATCAACAATATCCCGGCATTACGCTGGAGCTGCTGACCAACAGTGCGACAGTGAATTTGCATCGTCGCGATGCGGATTTGGCGCTGAGAATGGTTAAACCCGACACTGGGCATGTCACGCTACGTCGCTTGGGTACATTGGGGTATGGGCTTTATTGCAGCGCTGAATATGCAGCACAGCGTGAGACCCATCCGAATACTGGCAGTTACGATAGCGATCGTTTTATCACTTGGGGTGAGATGGAAACTCAATTGCCAGCCGCGCTGTGGGTTGAGCGGATTTTACGAGGCCGTGCGCCGGTACTGACAACGACCTCGCTGACAAATCAGGTGGTCGCCGCCAAAGCGGGACTGGGGCTAGCGGTTTTGCCTCATTTTGTTACGTTGGATACGGGACTGCTGTGTATTGATTCCAATATTGGGATTGAGCAGTCTATCTACTTAGTGGTTCAGTCTGACTTAAATCATTCGCGCCGCATACGCGCCGTCGCGGATTTTTTGATTGATTTGGTCGATCGCAATCAGGCATTGCTGAGCGGCTGATTTCCTTGAGTATATTAGCCATATGAATTTCGAGTGACGCTATAGCCAATTTTATCCATTTGGTGCAAGCGACGGGAAAGGGTGGTTTAGGTATGGGGCGTAACATGTGAAATTGTAAGAGATTAACGATCTAGCGAGTTATCCTCATCAATTTAACTCTTCCAACCTTCGACGAAAAACCAAGCTTCTCGTAAAACTCCTCAAGCTCCGGTAAATAATACAGTTCTAGATGTTGTACATACTTTAGATCTTGGTGGGATCGAATTAAATCAAGTAAGGTTTTACCAATGCCGCAGGCTCTACGGTCTTTCGCTACGATGACATCGAAGATAAATGCTTTAAAGGTAAAATCTGTAATAACTCTAGCGAAACCGACCAGCGTCTCTGCTTTATCAAGGATACCAATACATATCTGTGAACCATGGATATAGCGATGCGTTTCTTCAAGACTACGGCCTTTTGACCACCATTCGCTTTGATAGAGATGATGAAGCTGCTCTATTTGTTTTGTCTTGAATTGGTAGATAACTTCCATGATTGATCCTGAATCTTGTATTTTTAGATACTTTACCGAAATGTCGAACCTTAGTATTGTTTATCGCATAAATAATTATAAGAGACGAAAGCCATGACATCCTCAATGTTAAATGTACCCATTAAAGCCAAAGACTTATCATTTTCGCCGGCAATATTGTTTTTAACAATAATAGTTTCACCTATGGCTTCGGCCGATTTTTGTAAAACTGCTAGAGCGAGTATAGAAATAGAAGCCCCTGCTCGAACCGTCTTTCAAACAATTACCGATGTTGATTCATACCCTGATTGGAATCCATTTATATTAAGAGTGGAACCGTATGGTGTAGACATAACTCAGGCCGGTGCAGAATTCGATCTTATAGTACCGAATCCGTTAGGATTTGGAATATTAATGAGCCCAGAGAGAACGGTAGTCTCACTAGAACCGAACCTATTTCGCAACGGCGGTATTATTCGTTATCAATCAACGATTTCATCGGCAGAGGAATTAGGCGGGCCTGTTCGAGCGCAAATAGTCAGCAAAATTGATTCAAATACGACACTGTATGAAACCGAAGAAACCTTCTGTGGCGCATTTTCTGATTTCTCTTACAATTTCGCACTTGAGGGGTTTGAGAAACAAACCGAAGCGTTAAAAGTTGAAGCAGAGCGCAGAGCATTATCTTTTTGGTAGGCATGTTCATTGTGATTAGGCTATTGCCCTAAATTAAACGCCCAGATTCGCGTTTGCGCTGGATTTCAAAATACAGCGCGACTGCAAGAATAACCGCAAACACAATAGAACTGTTGACTGTACCAAAACCAAGGCCACCATGATCCAGATCCTTGGTCAGCAAATCACCAAAGGTCGCACCAAATGGCCGCGTAAGCACAAACGCAATCCAGAATAAAACCAAAGTCGAAACCTTAGTATAAAAATGCAATAAGACGATTACGCCAAGTATCGAACCAATCAACAAGGCACTGGTTAAGAAGCCTAATTCTAGATCGTCGGCTAAATAATCACCCGCTGCCGTTCCTAAGGTATTTGCAATCAAAAAGGCTAACCAATAAAACGTCTCCGCGCTGGGGGTACGAATATTTTCGACCGACAACGAACCTTCAGCCTTGTACCAAGCCGTTAAAATAACGATGAGCAACGCCAACAAGAGCAGTGCGCCAACGGCATAGCCCAAGCCCAATGTGCGGTCGATAAAATCCGATATGGCTGTTCCAGCAATGGCCGTCGCAGTAAAGGTTAGCCAATACGTGAACGGCTCGTAGCGTCGTAACGACATCTTCACAACAAAAAACAGCAAGAACAAACTAAGAAAAATTGCGATGGTGACGCCATAGCCAAGATCGAATGTCATTGAGAACATATCTGCACCAGTTTCGCCAAGCGTAGTCGATGCTATCTTGATAACCCAATACAAGAAAATGATATGAGGAACACGCGACAGAGCTTGATTCATCATAAGAAAAATCCAAAATAAGCAGTGGAATAGAGAGGGAGTTCTTGCGTGTCAGACTAGCATAGGGATAGAAATCAGCGATTACCTTTACTTTAATTTGCACCAACGCATACATTACCCGAGCGACATATTGGTAAGGCAGGTAAGTTTAAGCCGCACTGGTAATTGGCTAAATACTTCTAAGCAGAAGTCTATATAATATTGGACTGCCATTGATTTATTCGGACGAGCGCTATGTTTTTTGATCGACAAGATGAAAATCTACTGACCCTAACACGCGACGATGCCACCCATCCGTTAGCCTCATATTCTAAACATGCATTTGAGCTGGATGGTTTTGAATGGCCCTCGGTAGAGCATTACTACCAAGCCATGAAGTTCGACGATGCCGAGTATCGCGAACAAATCCGTCAGGCGTCTCATCCAGCCGAAGCATCCAAACTAGGCAAAAGTAGAAAACACCAAAAACGCAAAAACTGGAAAAAGAATAGCGTCACCTATATGACCCGCGGCACGTACATCAAATGCCGTACCCATCCGGATGTGGCGCAAGTGTTGTTGGATTCTGGCGATCTAGCCATTAAAGAAGTTAGTCAGTACGACTACTTCTGGGGCGGTGGCCGTGATCTGCGCGGCGATAATGAATTTGGTAAATTGCTGATGGGTATTAGGGCAAAGTTGCTGGCAGAGAAGGCGAGCATATGAGCGGGAGTGAAACAGATCTCCCGCTTTTTGATGATTAGCGTTAGATCATCTTTCTGGAGGCTAAAAATCCAAATAAAGCAGAGAAAATAGCCGTTATTATCAAGTTCCAAGCAGCTTTACGGTAACTATTTTCTAGATTTTTTAACTTAAATTTATACTCTATATTTATATCTCTCATTTTTACATCATCGTCGGTGGGGCAGTACGGCCTCCAAGTTCCGGTTTGATCGACGTAATTTGTCAAAGAGCCTGTTTCTTTATAGTAAAATCTCGCCATTATTTTCGAGTAATTTTCTCGCTCGTCTGGGGGTAATTCGGCTCTCCAGTCCTCGGGGATGTTAGGATTCGGACTGAATTTATCTGATGGCCTCGATACCTTTTCAAACTTATTCGCATAGTGAAAATAATCTGTACTGAAGATCATTACGTATGAAATCCCAAGAGATAAAAGAAGAAATGAATATCTACGTCTTGGTTTTAGGAATACACGTTTAGTGCCTTCAAAGATAAGAATGATGCAAAAAACATATCCAATCGTGTTCTTGAAGAGTTTAAGTATTTCATGGGAATCTATTAGTGAATCCATTGATCAAGTACCATTTTCATTTTTTAGTTTTTAATATAAGTGTCGCGTTCTAATACCCAACAGCGCGGATTATTACTAAACCCGATATGTTCATAGTAGGTATTCGCTGCTGGCGCGGCAATTAAGATCAACTTACAGCGTGGCTCCAGTTGATTTTGAGTAATTCAAAACAGCTGCCGTGAGGAAATTGAACAAGACTAGTACTGTGCCAATAATCGCCATTTCCCTTCGACTGTAATAGTTAGTCCAAACAGCCTAATGTTTGAATATGAGCCTCCTTCTAAGCTGTCTTCAATCTTCAGTAGTACATCCTCATAGCCATCGGAGTCGAAGTCACCACGAGCGATTTCGCTAAGTACTTGTTTGCCACCATCAGATAAATAAGCAGCTTGGTAATCAGATAATCGTTCAAATTCTACGATTGTATTTATATCTGCCCAATACTGTTTTGAAGCGTTAGTCATCACAGATTTCCACTCGGATTTTGAAGTGACCAAGGCGAGATTTTTTGGCAGCTGTGAAGCAATATCGTTAGATATAATTTGTTTGGGTAGGTAGGTCTTAGACGAGGGTGCCGCGTTAGAAATTAGCCGTCCTGCCTCGCAAGCTGACGTAAGTTCAAGAAATGCAGACTGCTCATTATCGCGTATAGCCCGAAGATCAGATGTTTTGTTATTAAAATACATCTCACAACTGCTAAGTGTTGAAATTCCTTGTTTAAGAGTATTTTTGACATCAATACTGGCATACCATTTTTTAGTGAAAAGAGTCTGAATGTCCTGTTGACTGACAGTCATTACATCGTCGGCCAGTAATCCTGGTAGAGCAAATGCATCTGTCCATTGAGCGGTAAGCGTTGGAGTTGAATATTCACCGTCCTCTCGATCACTAATTCCGTCATTTGCCGCCGAACAGCCTATAGCCAAACCAGAGATTAATAATACCAAAGGAAATCTAAAAATCTCTTTATCTAAAAAAAACATAATTTTACTCTTTGTCATAGTGCTGCTACGCCTGTATCTTTCTTTGCTTTAGCCGCTTTTTCCAGTAAATCTTTAACGTACTTATTCCTTTCTGCTGAAATAGGTGCTGCTCTGCTGGAGTTGTCTGCCGCCTTTTGCCAATCTTTTGCTTTGATAGCCGTGTTAAATGTTGGCCATTTATTTTTGAGGTTCGTCATTCCTAAATTGAAAATTAGATCGAACAGGGCTAGCCGCACATCTACGGGGTAAGTATCAAAATCACTGTATATCCTTTTAAGCTCACCCTCAAATGAAGCAATATTTTTATCTGTAAGAGCATTTATATCAATCTCCGGTAAGGTGAGCTTGGTATGCTTTTTATAAAAAACTGCTAAGCGATTTGCCGGTTGTTTTTTAATTTCATCGTAATCTGTTTTTATTGCTTCGGTACTTGCTTTTAAATTATTACTATCTTTGAATCCTAATTTTTGTGCCTCTTCAACTGTGCTTAATAAATGACCAACACCAATGGTGACATATCCTTTAGAGTCGAGATACATATGATTTAACTTGCCTTCATATTTCTCAAGCTTAGCTCGTAGGGTTTTCTTTTCCTCTGTCGTTGCCATGATTCATCTCCTTATTGACTCAATAGCGCATAAAATTGCAAATGGTCTGAATTATACTTCAAAAATCAGTAATGAACTAATGTGATTATGCTTCTTTCTGTAATAAGTACGAAATTTAATATTTGTTTATTTTAAGTTGGTTGTGTCGTGTCTATTCGACATTTGAAGGAAATCAAGAAACAATGATTTCTGAAATGTACTGATCTATGAATTCTGCGATTTTGAGGGAATTAGCTCATAATTGATATCATTCTAAGGCCTAATTCTCATATTCAGATCAATTGTTGCGTCTCTATATAATTTACTGCATCTCTACGCAAATCAGGATCAGACATATGTCAACGCTCCGCTGTTCTTTTTAATTTTTTCCATTTGTTCGAGATCAACACCACTGCAACCACCATCGATCAAGGCCGATATCAAGCGCTCTCCCACAAAGATAAACGGTGTACTTTTCCTGCTAATCCAAAGAGGTTGCGATGATATAAATTCTTTAACATCAACAGACGCATTTATCCCCCTAAAATAGCGAGCTTCTCTTCTAACATGCACATTAGTTGAATTGATATCAGGACCTGTATAGTACTCCCACTTGACACTTCTAAGCGGGCGCACTAAATGATAATTTCCTTCGAGCTTACTGCCATCCCATAACGTAATATCAACAGGTAAGCGCTGATGCCGCACATCATCAACGTCATCTAATATTTTCAAGGCTTTTTCAGAAATTAATAGAAATTTGGAATACCTCATAACATCAAGAATTTTTGCCCGTTTCTTCTTAATGGCTATCGACATAGCGATATAGAAATCAGGGATAGGGTTTAATTGATATACATGTGTGTTATTGGGCCCTGATTTAATGAGAGCGCAGTCTTTATATACAGTGGTAGAGTCCAGAACATGAAGGCCATTAGCGTTTTCGCTAGGGAGCA
>NZ_JAWUWR010000069.1:0-72851 GCF_034111725.1 Thalassolituus sp.
AAAAAGTAGCCCAGCGCTGCTAAAGGTGAAAACCAAAGAACAGCTGTAAATAGACTTACGCGAACGGCTGTAATTATGATTACTCGAGTACGTTGATCTCTTTTATCGTCGTATACAAACGGTGCAATAACTTGCATGCCATGCATAAGAAATTCAACTGCGGGAATATAAGCCCATTCGAGTGCGTTGATAACTTTTTCAATTCTTGGATTTCGATTTAGCCAAGCACGATAATCAAAAATGAGCGGTTCGCAGTTGTCGATATGATGGCGCATATGTTTGTAGCGCATGTCTTCATAAGTACCATAGTTACTACCACAAATAGCATTTAACATGCGCCCTAATAGAGTGTTGTATTCAGTCTTTTTGAAAATACAGTTGTGACCGCAATCGTGCATTAAGTAAGCAGCAATCGTCATGCTATGCGCTAATGCCAGAGTACCTAAAATAAAGAAGAAAATGCTTTCTTGAAATAATGCAATCCATCCGCCGACGTAGGTTACGGCGATGTAGGATATCGCCGCAATGGTAGGCCATAATCCATCAGGATCACGCAATAGAGATTTCATTGATACCATAACTAAGACGCCTCTTTTATTCGTTTACGCTGTTCATCGTGTGTTGTTAGAGCTTGTTGCCCATTGTTCAAAATTATTACGTTGACGATCGCCAATCCAACGATTGACTTCCCATAAGTCGGCCACTGGTGCATTGGTAAAGGGTAAGCAGTGCAAATAGCCGTCGGGGCCGAACTCGGGTGTCATGGTTGTGGTGTCGTAGCCTCTATTTTTCTGTGCTGCCCAAATGGCTTGCCAGCAACGCTCATGAGAAGCGAGAGCCTCTGCGTATTCTGGCGCGGCCGGATGAGGAACTTGTGGGCCTTGATCGTAGCCAACGCGTCCATGCACGTGATGAGCTTGTTGCGCAGCTTGTAATATGATGTCCCATTCGCTATCCATTAAGCGTTCGCACACCACGACCCAGTGGCTAAAGTCGCAAGTTATGCGCAAGTCTGGTAGTTGTTCGAGGACATCCCGGGTTACCCAAGGATTAAAGAAAGACCGGCCGCGATGGGTTTCGAAACTACAGATCACTTCATTTTTATCAGCGACTTCTTGTGCGCGTTTGAAAAAATCGATTTGCACAGCTAAAGGCCACGCATCGCAACCGCCCATCACGTTGTAAAAGCGTGGATTGAGTGATTTTGCGTGTTTAATTTTTCTATCAAGATCGGCTAAGTGCTCTTCGGGTGTTGCGTGGCGATCAGGTACATAACTACCAGCAGTACAAATTTCGCAAATGTAGTCGAGCTGATATTCATCCAATGCGTTCGCTAGTTGGTTGAATATATCCGGGTTGATTGATGCTGGTGCTTCAATTCCTTGGAAGCCGGCCTCTTGAGCCAATAAAGCACCGGATGCAATTGAATCATTGTGTCCCCACAGTGTTTTAAACAAAGAAAATTTCATGCATAAAATCCAAGGCAATTGGCGATAGTGATTGATTTAGCAATGTCTATGCCATTAAGTGCAAAGTTGCATATAGTGTAGCTTTGCATGTAAATGTGAGGTTTACTGTTTTAGGAATTGTTCATTAGCTCTGCTAATATTGCGCCATTGAGGTGCTGGAGGAATTCTAAGTTGCACCATATTTAGTCAGAGGGAATTTATTTATGGGGGCTAGTTTCAGCCAAAGCGCACGCACCGAAGCGGCCTTGGCGATTTTAGATATTGATGTCTTTTGGGCGGGTGTGTTTTCTGATATCTCACTGCACGATCTTAACTATTACGATCTTTTCACTAAGATGTGGTTAAAGCGTGAATTGGCTCTAACGAAGACAGAACTGTATGAGTTTATGCCCGAGATCAGCCGTAGAACGGCAGTAAAGTATGTTCAACGTGCCATTGATTTGGGCATGATAATGGAACATGAATCGAGTGCAGACAGACGCGTGCGCCTAGTTGGGCTAACCCCTGACTGCAGAGAAAGAGTAGAGCGGTTTCTTGATTTTACCTGTAAGCGTTTTAACGCTCGATAAACTGAATAAACCCGTCTAGATGTCGTTGCAGACGTTGGCGAGTTTGCTCATCAGTAAGTTGCATCTCAGCATTAAACTTCTGATTTATTCCGGCAATCATCATTTCATGGCTGTTATGTAGTTTAGATAGGCAAGCATCGAACACCAGCTTTAAATGCGCTTGTGCACGAGCGCCTCCAACTGGGCTAACCGCTTGGGTAATAAAAGTGACTGGCTTATCTTTTAAACAAGAATTAAAAGCCGGACGTGACGCCCAATCAATCGCGTTTTTAAGTACCGCCGGAATACTATGATTGTATTCTGGGGTGCAGACAATAATGCCGTCTGCGTCTTCGATTTGAGCGATGAGAGCACTCATTGCTGTGTCATTTATCTCTATGTCGTCGGAATAGAACGGCAAGTTATCAAGCTGTGGTCGCGCGGTTTGGTGAGCAATTAATAGCTCGCTAACGACATCTAATAAACCAAGGCTGTAACTGTTTTTGCGAAAGCTACCCGACAACAATAGAAATTTCATTTTGGATTCCAAGTCTGCTTAGAAAAACTCTGGCAGTTCATTAAAAAGATTCTTCAAGCCATCGGACCAAGCAGTGCGTAGCTTTAGAAAATGCTCGTCATTTTCATCTAAGCGGCGAATGCCAGGGTTGTCGAGAAGATTGGCCGGATATGAAATCGTATCGAGTGGCATACCTACTGACAGGTTACTGCGTAACGTTGAGTCCATTGAGATCAACGCGCATTGGATGCCTTTGGCTAGCGGAGTTTCCCAGGTAATAACCCGATCAAGAATCGGCTTGCCATACTTGCTCTCACCAATCTGAAAATATGGTGTGTCTTCAGTCGCTTCAATAAAGTTACCTTGTGGGTAAACATGAAAAAGACTTGGCTCATCGCCTTTGATTTGACCGCTTACCAATATGTTGCAACCAAAATCGATCCCCTGATTCTGGCCTTCGTCGCGGCTAATAACGTGGCGAATCGTTCGCCCAATCAGTTCGGCTACTTCAAATAGCGAACTAACATTGAGTATGTGGCGTTCTTCATGCTGAATACCATGACGCAGGATGTTGATTACGCTTTGCGTACTGGCCAAGTTGCCTGCACATTGCAGAAAAATGACTCGATCACCGGGGATGTCGAATACGCTCAGTTTACGAAAGCTCGCAATGTGGTCAACGCCCGCATTGGTACGAGAATCTGAGCACAAAACCAAACCTTCTCGAAGTTTGAGCGCAACACAATATGTCATAACTTAGCCTGCTAGATGATTAGCCGGTATTCCTATCCGGTTTTGCGCCTGTTAGGTATCGCAGAAAATGCTTCCGTGCCGTGGCCGGATTTTACACTGCGTAGCGGGCAGGCGTCGAGATGATCCAATCCCACGGCTAACTTTAGATGACGGCTCGGAGTCGTCAAACCGAGTTGTACGTCGAATGTATGCCAGCCGTCGTCTAACCAAGCTTCAGCCCACTGATGACTTTTCATCTCTTTCGCGTCTGGACTATACAGGTAGCCGCTGACATAGCGAGCTGGAACACCGGTATAACGGCAGCACGATAGGAATACATGAGTGGCAGAGATGCTATCACCCCACAAGTGTGCAAAGGCGTCGGCTGCACTTGAAGGATCCGTGTTCGGGGTCGATTCTTTGCGTAAGCGTGTTTGCAGATCGTTGATGAGTCCACATAAGCCATCATGTGTGCTGGTAAATTGTGGGCTTGTGGTCATGTAGTCGCGCAAGGCTTTATCTGGTTTGGTCAGATCGCTTTGGCGCAGGTACACAAACGGGGATAGTTCGTGATCATCGTCTTCGAGTAAGTCGTCCATAATTTCAATTTCTCCAGAAACGGTTATATCAAAGTTGCTATGTGGTTCGTCGATGGTGAAAACATGCATGACGTTGCCATATCCATCAGTAATTTCACTGGCGTCTGTCGGCAAGGATAGAGACCAGTTCAAAACCTTTTGTCGCCCACTATCGAAAGGGGTGAGTCGTAAATATTGCACGCTGTGGCGTGTACTTTCGTCGAACTCGAAATGTGTCGTGTGTTCAATTGCGAGTTTCATAGGCTTTCTCCGTTTATACCGCTTCCATGTAAGCGGTATGAATGCTGTTGGCGATGGTTTCTATGCGTGCGAGAAAATCGGTTAGATAGGAGTGCAATCCTGTTTCGCGAAAAATATAGTCACTGTCACCAAATTGAATGCGTGCATACTGCACGGCTACTAAGCGTTTGGCGGCTTGCCCTGATTTACCTTCGATGTCTTGCAGAATATCGTTGGTGGCTTCTAAGCATGCTCGAATAGATCGTGGTACTTCTGCGCGCAGGATAAGTAGCTGCGCGACTTTTTCTGGGGTTATGCGGTCGCCAAAAATATCTTGGTAGGCTTCGTAAGCTCCGAGTGATCGCAGTACGGCGACCCAACGGTAATATTCAAGCGAACCTTCGTCATCTTGTTGGTTTTCGATTTGATATTTAACGTCGAGAATTCGGGCGGTGTTGTCCGCGCGTTCTAAAAATGTTCCTAAGCGCAGAAAGCGAAAAGCATCGTTACGCAAACTGGTGCCATAAACAGCGCCGCGATACAAATGACTGCGTTCTTTTACCCAATCGAAAAAGCGACTGGCATCGCCAACGCTACCGGAGCGCTTCATGGCTTGAAGCTCAATCCAGGTTGAATTAATGGCTTCCCAGCTTTCGCTACTGATTTTACCGCGCACTGACTTAGCGTTGTCGCGGGCACTATTGATACAGCTAATAACGCTACTTGGATTTAATGTGTCTAGTGCGAAAAATTGCAAAATAGTATCGCGATTAACGATGCCGTAGCGTTCCATAAAATCTTCATAGGTGGATGATATTTTCAGTGGCGCTATTAATTCTTGTTCGGCAATTTCTTTGTTTGGCATCATGGAAACGGTGAAGCTAACGTCGAGCATGCGTACCGTATTTTCCGCACGCTCTAAATAGCGTGATAACCAGTAAAGTTCGCTCGCAGTCCGGCTTAGCATAATTCATCCTCCAGAATCCAAGTGTCTTTGGTGCCTCCGCCTTGGGAGGAGTTAACAACGAGTGAACCTTCTGTTAATGCCACTCGAGTTAATCCTCCTGGTACTAGATGAGTTTCTTTTCCGGTAAGAAGGAAAGGGCGTAGATCTATATGCCGAGGTGCCACTCCTTCATCAACAAATGTAGGACATGACGACAAAGATAAAGTTGGCTGAGATATATAATTGGCCGGATTGCTTTTAAGTTGTGCTCTAAAGTTTTCGATTTCTTGTTTCGTCGCTTTAGGGCCAATCAACATGCCGTAGCCGCCAGCGCCATGTACTTCTTTTACGACGAGTTTATCTAAATTATCGAGCGTATATTTTAAATCATCGGCTTTACGGCATTGGTAGGTTGGTACATTGTTTAGAATGGGTTCTTCGCTGAGATAAAAGCGAATCATATCGGGAACAAATGGGTAGATTGATTTATCGTCAGCAACGCCGGTGCCGATAGCATTCGTTAGAACGATATTACCGGCACGATAAACAGATGTTAGCCCAGGAACACCCAACATAGACCCAGCATTAAAGGTTAGCGGATCTAAAAACGCATCGTCTAAACGTCGATAAATCACGTCAACACGCTGAGGCCCAAGCGTGGTACGCATGTATACGAAGCCATTTTTCACGAATAGGTCTTGGCCTTCGACTAATTCCACGCCCATTTGCTGCGCTAAAAAAGCATGCTCAAAATACGCACTGTTGTATCTACCGGGCGTTAGAACTACGACGCAGGGATTATCGACTGCAGAACTTTCTCGTAGTGTTTTGAGTAATAATGCTGGGTAGTGTGATACGGGCGCTATGGCGTGACGACTGAATAACTCGGGAAATAATCGCATCATCATCTTGCGATTTTCCATCATATAAGAAACACCCGATGGCGTTCTTAGGTTGTCTTCTAATACAAAATAGTCGCCAGCATCATTGCGGATCAAGTCGACCCCGGTGATATGCGCATAGATATTACCGGGTAAATTTAAACCTTGCATACAGGGCTGGAACTGATCGTTAGCAAATACTTGTTCTGCGGGAATAATGCCTGCGCGAATAATATTTTGATCGTGATAAATGTCGTATAAAAACGCATTGAGTGCGGCTACACGTTGGCGCATCCCGCGTTCTAACATCGCCCACTCTGATGCTGGAATAATGCGAGGCACTGAATCGAAGGGGATTAGGCGTTCGGTTCCCGCATCTTCACCATAGACATTAAAGGTGATACCAACGCGGTGGAAGAGTAAATCGGCTTCTTGTTTTTTCTGTTGTAATTGTTCGGGCGTTATATCGCTCAACCAATCTGCAAAGGCTTGATAATGGGCGCGACAGTTACCGTCACTGGAAAACATTTCATCGTAGAGGTTTGGGGCAGAATATTGTTGGTGCATGATAGTGTCTGCATGATCTCGTTAGATAGGTTTTGCAATGCATATGCCACTATTCGAATTCGCTAGAATTCTATCGATATTTAAAGATTTACTAAGGATATTGAGCCAGAGCTGTGCAGAGATGCACTATTGATGTGAGTTGCGACCTAAAAAAGGGCGGAGTGAACCGAAAGGATTCAAGATGACCTGATCAACAGGTTCGGATAAACTTAGACAAGACTGATACAAAAGCTATTTTCTGCAAAGCAGGAGGAAATGTCCGTGAAAAAGCCCCCTTTTGGTGTGTTGCTGGTCAATCTTGGAACGCCGACAGCGCCCACCCCTAAGGCCGTTAGAGAATACTTAGCGGAATTTTTGGGTGATCGTCGTGTGGTCGACGCTCCGCGTTGGTTATGGTGGTTAGTTTTGCACGGCGTTATTCTGCGTATTCGTCCTCGTCGCGTTGCCAAGGCCTACGCGAGTGTCTGGCGTGAAGACGGCTCACCGTTGATGTGTATCTCGAAGGATCAGCAAAAAGCGCTGGCTAAGCATTTGAGTAACGAATACGGACAGGATATTCCAGTGGCGCTAGCCATGACCTATGGAGAGCCCACTATGGAGCAAGCAGGGCAGCAATTGCGTCAAGCCGGTGCGGAACGCTTAGTTATTTTGCCCTTGTACCCACAGAATTCCTCTTCAACAACGGCGGCAGTGCATGATCGTTATGCCAATGCATTGGGGCCTTGCCCGCACATTCCGGCATCGCGTTGGATTACCGATTACCATGTATACCCTCTATATATCCAAGCCTTAGCGAATTCGGTGCGCGAGTATTGGCAAGCGCATGGCCAAGGTGATCGCTTGATGATGTCCTTTCACGGTATTCCTGAGCGGTATGAAAAGAAGGGCGATCCATACCCTAGCCAATGCCGTGCAACTGCGGCGGCACTGGCGTTAGAGCTAGGCTTAAAAGAAGGCGCTTGGATCTGCAGTTTTCAATCGCGCTTTGGCCGTGAAGAGTGGGTGAAACCTTATACCGATCACACCTTGATTGCTTGGGGTAAAGAAGGCGTTGGGCGCGTTGATGTGATTAGCCCAGCGTTTGCGGCGGACTGCTTAGAAACTCTAGAGGAATTAGAGGTCGAAAACCGTGAAACCTTCATCCACGCCGGTGGTAAAGATTATCACTACATTCCATGCCTAAATGATCGGCCTGATCATATCGCCATGATGGCCGCCTTGGTAAACGAAAACGCCGCGGGTTGGACGTCGAACTAACGCTTGCGAGATAGCCGCGTGAATCATTGCGGGGCTATCTTCTCTCCTAATCTTTCTATTTGAGCTGATTGAACATCAAATCGTCTGCTTTGGTCATAGCACCCGTTCTATGCGTGTGAAATTATGATCCCCTATTTTTATCAATGATAATCAGCAGGCCTATTTTATGACTTCAGCCAGCGCTCAGCAGTCACGCATTGAATGCGAGATTCGTGGACACATAGCTTATGTGTATCTTAATCGTCCCGATAAGCTTAACGGCCTAGATATGGCGATGTTTCATGACATGGTCGCAACAGCAAAAAAACTGCGTAAAAATCGTTCTGTGCGAGCTGTGATTTTGGCTGCTCGCGGAGAGTCATTCTGTGCTGGCTTAGATTTTAAATCGGTGAGTAAAAGTCCAAGCATGCTGCCTAAGTTGTTTTTACGCTGGCCGTGGCGCAAGCAAAACTTAGCGCAAGAGATTGCCCATTGCTGGCGCGACTTACCTGTGCCGGTTATTTCCGTTATTCACGGCAACTGCTTTGGCGGTGGTATGCAGATCATTTTGGCGACGGATTACCGCATTGCGACCCCAGATGCCAACCTGTGCATTATGGAAATGAAATGGGGCTTAATCCCTGACATGAGCGGCATGGTAACATTATCGCGTTTAACCCGCGTCGATATTGCGCAAGAGCTCACCATGACGGGACGTCAGTTCAGCGCAATTGAAGGTCACGAGTATGGGCTGATCAGTAAGTTAGCCGATGACCCTATGGCAGAAGCAGAAGCACTGGCGAATACCATCTGCGAAAAATCCCCAGATGCCATTGCTGCAACCAAATATCTATTTAAGAAAACATGGAAGGCCGATACCAACAAAGCATTGCGCTGGGAACGTTGGGTACAGGGTCGTTTATTAGTGCGCAAAAACAATAGAATAGCTATCGAGAATGGTTTACGAGCGAAAGGGACAGAGCCGAAGCCGTTTATTGATCGTACGAGTTTTAAGTAATTATTTTTTACTGCATCTAAAAACTGCCCCTGTATAAATGCAGGGGCAGCTTAGCTTCTTCTAATTATCCGCCGCAGTGATTATTTGCTTAGCGCTAACTCGTGACTAGCGAAAGAGTTACCTTTTTCGTCTCTTAGAGTCATGGTGACTAAACGATTGTCCCAGTCGACTAAAATGTCACCGAAGTTGACCGAGCTATAGTCTTTTCCAATGCGATTTTGGTTCGGACTCACTTGCTTCCATTCCATATCCAAACCTGAGCTGGTCAGTTCCCATAGTGGTATGCCATTCACGTCTACTTTGCTAAATTCGCCCCAGTGCGTATCACCACTGATAAGAATTAGGTTATGCAGATTCTTCTCTTCCACCAATGTTAACAACCGATTACGGTCATCGGGGAAATTGGCCCACGACTCCCAGCCAGTAAAATCTGAAAGTGCTTGAATACTAGAGCCCATAATCGTTAGGTCAGCAGGCTTTTGTAGCTCAGCTTCGAGCCATTGCCATTGATGTTCACCCAGCATAGAACGGCCAACTGCAGGAAGGTAAGGCCCCAGATGTTTCGGTGCTTTCTCTTTATCGTAGGTTACACGATCGACAGACGTTAATGCTTCACGATTCCAGCGTAAATCGGGAAGAATAACGTGAACGCGTTTCCCATCTTTTTTTAGCCAGTAACTGGTGTATATACCATCCGCTTGAGTGCGACGAATATCGTCTGGTTCAGCGCCCCAAAAATCTAACATGATTTGGCGCGATTCTTCTTTCTTCGGATATTCTATACCAGCGTCGTTTTCACCAAAATCATGGTCATCCCAGATAGCGATAACAGGCATACGTTCACGCAGTTTTACGAGTTCTGGTTTGCTACCTAGTTTGGTGTATTTTTTCTTTAAAATAGCCATGTCTTCTGTATCGCCGTAAATATTGTCTCCTAAAAAAACAAATAGATCGGCATCGACTTTATTGATGGCTGTTAAAATGGTGGTGGGTTTGTCTTGATGCATGCAAGAACCAAACAAAATACGTGTTGGTTCTTGCGCCCATGCGGAAGTACTGGATAAAGCCGCGATTATTACGATTGAGCGTAACAACATAATAAATTCCTTACTTAAGTGCTTCGGTGATAGCTGGGGCTGCTGACGCGCTAAAATCTTTTGGGTTAATACCTAAAGTACGCAGCGCAGTAGCAGTTACTTGTTGTAAGTGAATTGTATTTTCTGGTTTTATTTCACCGGCAGTACGAATATCCGGCCCCATGGCAGCGAACCAAGTGCTTTGTGAACCTTCGATGCCGTTTGGATACGTTTCCGATAGATCTTTCATATAAACTTCAACCGCACGCTTGGATGCATGATGCTGCCAATCGGCTGCGGTTTTGCCGCGACCGTGATCCGAAGTGATGAGCAAATTGGTGTTATTTTTATACTGAGGCAACGACTGCAGAAGTGCCCATAGCTTGCCAATAAAGGCGTCGTCTCTTTGCGCTGAATATAGGTAATGGTCATAATCGCCATCGTGCGCAAAATCGTCGGTTTCTCCTAAGCTGATATAAATAATGTTGGGCTGTTCACGCTTGATGTATTCTGCCGCAAAACCATAGGTGAAGGCATCTAAACGTACGTTATCCCATGGGCTTGGAACTTCTGCTTGCAGTTCATTCAAGAATTGTTCTTTTGCTGTTATTTTTTTTCCTTCTGCAGGCATAAAACCGGCGTAAACTGGTAATTGGCTGCGCTTAGTATTGAGAATATACGGGAACACATCCCAGCTACCAAAGGCTGCAACCTTACCTTTGTATTGCGGCTGATTATTGGCCCACTCTAAAAAGGTAACGTTTTTGTTGGCTATCTTTTTGTTGGAATTGATTTCAGGATCAGCGGCACCGGTAAGCATCTCGTTGTAACCCGGATAAGAGAAATACCAAGGATTCGCGACGTCCATAAAGCTGCCATTGGCACGGTTACCTATGATGACACCATTGGGAATGATGGTATTCCATAAGAAGGGCATGAGTGTTTTTCGGCGTTCTTCGGCGCTATCTCGCCATAAATTAGTTTTTAATATCTCGCTGTCTTTTACGAATTCTTTATTTTCAATGAGGTCTTTATCTGCACCAGTAAAGGTTTCTTGCCAGCGCAAACCATCGACGGATATGAGTATTAAATTCTCAGCGGCATAGCTCGAATGAGCACAGAGTAAAAATATCAAAGTAGAGAATATTGTTTTCATCACTAGAATCTCGCGGTAATTAACAACAAAAAAAGCCGGTTATAAAACCGGCTTTTTCGATGGTCTAAATTAGAAGTCTAGAGCTAAAGTAGCTGAGGCTGTACGGGCTGCACCAATGAAGTAAGAACCTTCAATACCACCACCGAGATAGCTTTCGTCTAAGAGGTTGTTAATAACTAAATCGATTGCTGCGCGTTTGAATAAACCACCGTCAACTTCTTTGGCATAACCTAGGCTGAAATCAACCACTGCGTATGCGTCTAGTTGGTCGGCGTTGGCAAAGTCACCGTAACGAGAGCCAGTATACTTAGTGCTCAACGAAGAGTGATAACGCTCATTACTGTAGTTTAAGCTCAGCACGGCTAAGTTTTTGACGGATGCCGCAACCTTATTACCGCCAACAACATCCAAGTTGCCATCACCATCGGTGTCGACATCTTTCTTGTATTCTGAGTTGTTGTAAGTGTAAGACGCATAAACATCCCAATTAGTCGTCAGCATTTGACGCACGCTGGTTTCAATACCGTATGAGTCGATACCACCGACGTTGAGATAAGCACCGCTGGCTTCATTAAGGTAGTCAATTCCCGCGGCTGCTGCGCCTGAGATATAGGTAATGCGGTTAGCAAAATCGACTTGATAAATCGCCACCGTAGCTTGAGTCGCGCCTGTGTTATAACGCAAACCTAAATCGACGTTAGTCGATTTTTCGGGTTCTACTTCCTTTAGAGATTCCTTGCTTCCAGTCAACATTTCATCACGGAAGGCTGCAAAGTTATCGGCATAACTACCGTGCAGTTCCAATTCAGGGGTGAGGTTATAAATAAAACCCGCTTGCGGCAGAATATCTGAGTTACTGTCGGTTGAGACTTTGTCGCCAGTAAATTCATTTGTGTATTCCATATCGACGAAATACTTCTTCACCCCAAGGGTTACTTCGAGATCACCTAATGTCATGGTGTCTTGGACGTATGGCATAACCGTAAAGGTGTCGAATGTGTTCTTGTACTGAATCCAGTATGGTTCGAAATCGTTGTAGTGATATACACGCGAGTCGAGCACTTCGTGCCAATCGCGGCTTTCAGGACGGTGGCTATCTTCAATCCAAATACCGGCTTTCGCTTTGTTTGCATCGCTGATGATTAAGTCGGCATCCGTTAATAAGCCAAAGCGTTCTTTATCATAATGTGTGTGGCGATAAGACGACACGGGGTTACAACCTGCGCTGGCGCTTCCCACACAGCTGCCATCGGCTACTGGGTTACCACTGTCATCGACATAGGTGTAACGATCTACATAGGCACCACCATTTTTACCCGTAGTATTTACGAGGTAAGGCGGTATCCAATCACCACGGCCTTTCATCCAGTGATAATAAGGTTTTAAGGTTACGGTCAAATTTTCAGTCGCAAAAAACTCAACGGAACCATAAGCCATTAAGTTTTTACGCAGAGTTGACCAAGCTTCTGCATAGTTTTGATCGATAACTGGGTCGCCAGTCCACTGCCAAGTTAAACGGTCCCATTCTGGGTTCTGTTCAAACTGGGCAATAGAAACACCGTTGTAGTTATCTTCTTCGGCATTATCAAAAACGATACGGCCCATCATGTTCATGTTTTTCTGTTCGGAAACCACTTTTGCTTCGATGTGCTGACGACGTGTATTGCCGTTAGAACCGTCACCAATCCAACGATTGTTGTAGGAGTCGGACATGGATACATAACCGAAGGTATTCGCCATGAGCTCACCGCTGTCGGCACGAACAAAATAACGACGGGCGTTATAGTCGCCATTGGTCAACGCTACGCGCACATTTTCTTCGCGCATAGGATCGTTTGATACGAAGTTAAATACGCCGCCAAGGGCGTCGAGTGATGCAGAAGAGATGGCACCGGAGCCTTGATATACCTCGATACCCTGCATATTTTCACCGTCTAATAAACGGTTAGCTTTGGTACCGCCGCCATAGTTCGAGCCACCGTTAGGAATGCCGTCTACGGTCATACCCAGTTGTTGCTCGTTTAAGTTGATGCTGTAACCACGCATGGAAACAGTGGTCGACCAATCGTCGGAACCGAATGTGTCACCTTCTGAAATTGAGATACCAGGTAAGTTGTCGACGCTGGCAAATACGCTTGTCATGGCCGACTGCTGCTCTTTCATACTATCGTCGGTGACGTTGTTGGCTTGAGCAATCGGTTGCCCTACGGCAATGATTTCTTCAGTGACGTTTTCAGCAGCAAAAGTAGATGCAGCAAACACGGCTGAAGCTAGTGCTGTGAGTTGAAATACAGCTTTGATTTTCATGTCGTTCCCCAAAATTAAATTTGTGTTTTGGGGAACATGTGCGCACTAAACTGCGCTTATAAAATTATTAGAGCTCCCCAATCGGGGATGTATAGTCGATAGTAATAGTGACAGGCTGGTGACTTAAACTTTACATTTCAATGTGAAATTAATGACAGAAAAATAATAGTCTACGCATCACCAATAAACCCACCGGTTTGATGTGCCCATAATTGCGCATAAATCCCACCTTGTTCTATCAGTTCTCTGTGGCTGCCTTGCTCTACTATTTTGCCTTTATCCATGACGATTAAACGATCCATGGCGGCAATGGTGGATAAACGGTGCGCAATGGCGATTACCGTTTTATTTTCCATCAGACGATAGAGGCTGGTTTGGATAGCCGCTTCAACTTCCGAATCTAACGCCGATGTCGCCTCATCTAAAATAAGAATAGGTGCGTCTTTTAATAACACCCGTGCAATGGCAACTCGTTGGCGTTGGCCGCCAGACAGTTTAACGCCACGTTCGCCGACTTGTGCGTCGTAGCCGCTATTGCCGTGCGGATCATGCAGGTCAGCTATAAATTCGTGAGCCTCGGCTTTTTTGGTTGCGCTTAGTAATTCTGCTTCGGTTGCATTCGGGCGACCATACAAGATGTTTTCGCGGATACTGCGATGCAGTAACGAGGTATCTTGGGTCACCATGCCGATCTGAGCGCGCAGGCTTTCTTGTTCAACGTGGCGAATGTTTTGTCCGTCGATAAGGATTTGGCCGTCATTAATGTCGTAAAAGCGCAGTAACAAATTAACGAGGGTCGATTTACCTGCACCCGAGCGTCCAACTAAACCAATTTTTTCACCCGGTTTGATATCAAGGTTTAGGTGCTCAAACACGGGATGAATTTGGTCGTCGTTGCCTTGATAAGAGAAACACACGTCGCGTAATTCGATTCGTCCTTTTTCAGCCGATAATTTAGGTGCATTCGCAACGTCAGTAATTTGTTGCGGCTTGGATAGGGTGTTCATGCCGTCGACAACGGTGCCGATGTTTTCGAATAGAGCACCGATTTCCCACATGATCCATTGCGCCATGCCGTTGATACGCAAGGCAAGGCTAATGGCGATGGCGATGGCCCCGACACTGATGGCACCTTGCATCCATAACGCAATCGAGAGTGCGGCGATGGTGAAAGCTAATAAATAGTTAATTAGGTTAACGCTGAAGTTAAGCCCTGTGGCTAAACGCATTTGGCGATAAACCGTATTCAAGAAGCCATCCATGCTTTGTCGCGCATATTCGGTTTCAAGCTCTGTATGCGAGAAGAGCTTTACCGTTTGGATGTTGGTGTAACTGTCGACAATTCGTCCGGTCATCATTGAGCGCGCGTCGGCTTGTTCGGTAGCGACCTGTTTCATACGTGGTACAAAGTAAAACTGAATGCCGATGTATAGCCCCAGCCAAATCAGCATAGGGAACATTAACCGAATATCGGCGATGGCAATAATGACAAGGACCGAGGTGAAATAGACCAAGATGTAAACCAATACATCGAGTAGTTTCATGACGGTTTCACGCACTGATAAAGAGGTTTGCATTACCTTCTGCGCTAAGCGGCCAGCAAAATCATCTTGATAGAATCCTAGGCTCTGCTTCAGTAAATAGCGGTGTGATTGCCAGCGGATGCGCATCGGGTAATTGCCGAGTAACGTTTGATGTACCAGCAGAGCATGCAGAAGTACCACTACGGGCAGGGCGACAAGCACCATCATCGCCATAAAAATCAGATGTTTACCTTCCGCTTGGAGCAAACTATCAGGTGTGTGTACTGTCAGCCAGTCAACCAGATCGCCCATAAAACTGAACAGAGTAACTTCTAATATGGCGAGCATGGCGGTAAAAAACGACATTAAAAGTAGGGGTATTTCTAACCCTCGCGTGTAGTGTCGACAAAACGCATAAAGCCCTTTTGGCGGCTGTTCTGGTTGATTTTCAGGGTAAGGTTGTATGAGTTTTTCGAAGAACTTAAGCATGAAGTTGTAACTATATTCCGGTAGGATGCTCACAACGATAACGGACTGATGATGAAATTGTAAGGTCGTGGCTTGCACCTCAGTGTTGCAGCTATGGATGCTTATGAAACTTTCATTATGTTTTGTTATCGTAAAGGAAAAATTTTATCACTGTACTCGTCAGAAAAACGGCCTATCTTTGCGCCTTTCTCTGACCCACTCTACCTCAGGAGGTAGCGAAACCGATGTTGAGCAAACCCCAGGATTACTACGACGCCGAGACCTTTGCACGCATTAAGAATTTTGCGGATCAACAAGAGACACCGTGTTTGGTGTTTGATACCGCTACATTTACTCGTCAATTAGATAATTTGATGGGCTGTTTTCCGTACGCGAAAACGTATTATGCGATCAAAGCGAATCCAGCGGACGAGTTGCTGGCAATTCTGCGTGATCGTGGGTGTAACTTCGACGTGGCATCTCGCTACGAGTTAGACAAAGTGTTGGCGATGGGTGTAACTGGCGATCGCGTTAGTTATGGTAATACCATCAAAAAAGCTAAAGATATTCGTTATTTCTTTGAGAAGGGCGTAAATCTTTTCGCGACCGATTCTGAAGCTGACTTGCGCAATATTGCCAAAGCAGCACCAGGCGCTCGTGTATTTGTGCGTATTTTAACCGAAGGCTCACAAACTGCTGATTGGCCATTATCACGCAAATTTGGTTGCCAAGTGGATATGGCACTGGATCTTTGCATCATGGCGCGCGATTTAGGCTTAGTACCTTACGGTATTTCTTTCCATGTGGGTTCTCAGCAACGTGATATCGGCGTTTGGGATTCGGCTATTGCGAAAGTTAAGTGGATTTTCGAGCGTCTCAAAGACGAAGACGGTATTGATCTGAAAATGGTTAACTTAGGTGGCGGCTTTCCTGCTAACTACATTAGCCGTACCAATACTTTAGAAGTGTATGCAGAAGAGATTACTCGTTTCTTGAAAGAAGACTTCGGCGACGACATGCCAGAAATTATTTTGGAACCTGGTCGTTCGCTAGCGGCTAACGCCGGTATTCTAGTGAGTGAAGTTGTTTTAGTCAGCCGTAAAAACCGTACAGGTTTGCATCGTTGGGTATATACCGACATCGGTAAGTTCGGTGGTTTCATCGAAACGATGGACGAAGCCATTAAGTACCCGCTATATGTTGAAAAACAAGGTGAGTGCGAAGAAGTGGTTATTGCTGGTCCAACGTGTGATAGCGCTGATATTTTGTACGAACAGTACAAGTATGAGTTGCCGTTAAACTTGGCGAGCGGCGATCGTATGTACTGGTTCTCTACCGGTGCTTACACCACGACATACAGTGCTGTGGAATTTAATGGCTTCCCGCCGTTGAAGATTTACTGCATCTAAGTATTTTTGCTTAATGCGGGTGCTCTCCTTGTTTAGTTAAGTGAGGAGGGCCCCAGTATTCTTCGATCAAATTCTTCTCGCATTTGCTTCAACATCCCTTCCTTTTCCATCTTTGTAAGTTCGTCAGTCATCTGAGGAATAAGATTCGCGCGCTGTTTATGGATGTAGTGATACACGTCAAAATGACCAAGCTCTCCCTGTAGTTGCTTGATCCCAGTATATCCGCCGGTTTTGATTAAATACCGTCCTACGGATTGCTCCATAATGGCAACATCAATGCGATTGGCCATCAGTAAGTCCAGTAATTGTGGCGCTCGGTCGACAAAGTAGGTTGTTAATTCGGATGGTGCGGAGTTATAGAATTTAGAGCCACGTACAACACCTAAGCGAAGGTTTTTAAAGGATTCCCAGCTTGCTTCAGTTACGTCGTGCCTGTGTGTGAAAGCACCTATTCGAATCATGGTTAGAGACACGGGGATTTTAACGAGGTTGTGATATTCCAGTTGCTGACCATCTATTCTACCCAGCTCAGCATCGGCTAGACCGCTATCGAGAAGCTCAAGTGAACGGGCGGATGGGGCCTCAATGTATTGAACATCGTAGCCTAGTTCGCCGTAAGCATGGCTCATGATTCTCATACCGAGGGGAGTAAGAGGGTTATCAGTAATGGTTGTGATGCGAACGGTATCTGCAGCGCTGATTGCACTGAATAAACCTATCAACACTGCGCTTAGAAGAGTGCAGCGCTTGCTTGAAATTACCATCCTTCTTCACCTCTTGGAGCAGAGTCGCCTGCCATCAGAGTATAGAAGAAGGATCGTAGTTTGACGATTAGGCCATTCGAGTCATCTTGGCGACAAACATACAGTCAGCATCTTGTTGTGGTGCACCGACCATTTGTTGCGACTCTAAAGTGAACTCAGGATGATTTGCTAGGAAAGTAGCCACAGCTTCTTCGTTCTCGCTTAGCTGCCAGCTACACGTTGCGTACACCATGTGTCCGCCTTTGCGTACCGCAGCACATGCGTTGTTTAGAATTTTTTGCTGTAATGCTTCCATCTCTGCACTGTCGGAAGCATCAAAACGCCAACGAGCATCGGCATTGCGACGCCACGTACCTGATGCAGTACAAGGTGCATCAATCAGTACCCAATCGAAACCTTGCTGACGTGCAACCTCTGCAGGTAAGCGCAGCGGCGCTTCGGCATCCCAAGTAAAGGTACGGATATTCAGGTAGCTGGCGCGTTTGGCTCGACGTTTAAGCTCATCTAGCTTGAATTGGTGTAAGTCAGTCGCAACGACTACCCCTTTTTGTTCCATGCGGCTAGCAATCGCTAAGGTTTTACCACCGGCTCCGGCACAGCAATCCCATACTTTATCGCCTTTGCGAGCAGCAACCATATTGGATAATTGTTGGCTGGCTAGATCTTGAATCTCTACCTTGCCTGCTTTGTAAGGTTCGCTTTGCTGTAAGCCGTTGCCACCTTGAGCGCATAAGGTGCCATTACGGATATCGGCTTGAATTCCGGCATCCAGCAATTGCGGCAAAATAGCTTCTGGTGATTCGTTGGTGTTAATGCGCAACCAGAGCGGTGGGCGGGCGCTTTGCTGTTCAACAAAGCGTTGCAGATCCATGTCGCTCCAACGGCTGCGTTCTGCGCGTTGCTGTAATAATGGTAACCATTGTGGACGCAAACCGTGCCATAGCATCCATTCCGGCGAGAGCGGGTTGCTCATCGCGCGTTCTTGGAAGTCGATAAAGCATTGCTTGCGCGAGCCACTATTCCAGTCTTGCGGTACCCGCCAGCGACCTTCACAGCGTTGATGAATCCAGTACCAGAAGTTATTGCGGCTTAATTGATCGCTGTCATCTGGCTGCCAGGTATCATCCCAAGTCATCCAATCAATATTCGCGCCTTGGCGCTGCACGGCTTCTAATGCACAGGCAAGCTGCATGTAGCGCACGCCTTGGATCATGGCATCACTGACGGCCATTGGCATCGGCTCGCCCTGATGACGACGCCAGCCAGCGGCATGTTGCTTTAGCCAACGATCAAGCGGTGGGCGCGGCGACATGGCCTGCCAACGCAACCACAGAGAGTGCAGTTGTTCGTAAGTTATGATTTGGCGGGCAGAAGACATGCGGAACTCCGGATCAGGCGATTAACAGCAGAAAACCGCGCAGCATAACCATTTCACCGTGCAGTGAAAAGGTGAACTGTGTTTATGCCGTAAATCAGTTGGTTTTGCGCTGCTCTTGGCGGTGCTCTTGCCTATATAGGGAGGGAGATTGTCCCGCCCAGCCTTTGAACGCTTTAGCGAAATTGCTGGCATCACTATAGCCTAATTGCTCGGCAATAATGTCGATGGATAGTATGCCGTCTTTAAGCAAACGCTGTGCTTGGGTGTAACGGACGCTGTCTTTAATTTGCTGAAAGCTGCGTTGTTCAGCTTTAAGCTTGCGGTTTAGCGTGGCAGCAGACATACATAAGGTCGAGGCAACGCTGTCTACGGTTGGCATTTCAGCGATGTGTTCGAGCAATATTTCACGGACTCGGGCCGATAACGTGGCACTTTCGGCAACGGAATGGAGGGCTTGCTTTAGTTCGTTTTCAGCAAGGTTCTCTAAATTTGGGTTGAAGAAGGATAGCTGTCCTTCAAGCGCCGCTCTTGGCCAAGTTAAACGGTTTAGACTTGAGCCCGATTCGATAGTGCAGTTTGCAAGAATGGTTTGGTTACTGAGGTCCGTGTTGTCTTGGATGTATATGGTGCTTTGTGCTGTTTTACTGCTTGGTGCGACCAATGTGCGGCAAATGGTTTCGACACTCGATAGAAAAGCGAGTACTAAAAACTGGCCTGCAGGATGGTCAAATTTGGGGGTGATGGATAGATGACGATGCTTGTCATCTAGCTTTCTTTCCATATCAAATAATTGGATTCGGGTTTCAATATAGAGGACGACTTTTTGCGCGGCATCGACCATGGTTTCACTATATTGCGCGGCAAATCCAAGTGCTCCATGTTTGGATAATGTCATACGCTTGCCGTATTCCAAGGCAATGGATAAATCGTTGGTTAGGTCACAAAAACGCTGCAGCATTTTTAGTGCTGACTCGTGGCCTACTGATACGTCGGGCTGAAACAGCAGGGTCTCTGGTAGGCCGGTATCCTTCAGTAGTTCAGATGCGGATATTCCGCGTTCGAAGCCGAGTTCGGTCAGAAGTATCAAGTAATCTGACGATATTCGGTAATCGCCAACACCGACTGTTTTTATAGTCATACGACTCACATTGCTAGTTTAGAACCACAAGCTGCAAGCTTAGCACCCGCTTGCCGATGGGGCAGTATGTCATAGTGGTTGCACGTCAGGTATGTTCTATCTGGCCATAACGAATGACAAAATATAACAAAAGAGTCTGCTATTGTTATTGCAGACCGATTTGCCCGATAGCCCTTTGAGGGAGTTTATTATGACTAATGCGAACAATAATTCTGAATCGATCGGCATCAAGCCTCGTCGTATGGCGTTTGATACAGAAACCCCTATGAAAAAATACACGTTTAACAATAATTCACTTGTTAGTACGTTTTTCTATGCATTATCGGCGCTATTTCCAGATGGTGAGCGTTTTTTTATTCACTCGGTTCGTAATTTCAAAGACGACATTACTGATGAGAAAATGAAGGCCGATATTAAAGGTTTTATAGGACAAGAAGCCCATCATGGCATCTCACATGAAGCGTTAAATAAAGCCATTGGTGATATGGGCTTTCCGATGCAAGCGATCACCGACCGTTTGCACAAGCGAGTCGCTTTTCTAAAAACACTGAGTCGTGAGCGCCAGTTAGCGTTAACGGTTGCTATGGAGCATTTTACCGCATCGTTGGCTGAGTTTTTATTAAAGAATCCTGAGGCGATGAATACTGTCGATCCGACAGTGCGTAAAATGATGCTTTGGCACGCGGTGGAAGAAATAGAACATAAAGCGGTCGCCTTTGATGTTTATCGCGCTTTTGTGAATAAAGAATTTATGCGCAAGCGCATTATGGTGGTTGCAGTGGGCGGCTTGTTTTGTCGCTTGGCTTATTACCAGTTTCTACTATTAAAGTCAGATCGTCATTTTCCTAGCTGGCGTGAATGGAAAGAAGCGACGCAATTCTTTTGGGGTAAAAAAGGTATTTTGCGCGATAATCTAAAAGGCCTACGCGAATTTTTTCATACCGGTTTTCATCCATCGGATATTGATCAAAATTATTTGATTAACGATTGGGAAAAACGTCATCCGGACGTAGCAGAGCTACAGGTAGGCTGAGAGCGATAGCATCGCTATTCAATGATCTTCAAAACGCCGATGCCGAGCATCGGCGTTTTGCTATCTGCGTTTTGGCCTAATAGCTCCCGTGGCTCGATTCTCCATAATAGTGCATAATAGCCCGCAAATTTTTATGGGTATTTATCATGTCTCTCGAAGAAACGTTAAGTCAACGTAGTAATAGTGCCTGCGAACTGTGCACGTCGACTAACAATTTGACGGCCTACCAAGTTCCACCTGAGTCTGCGCTGGCGAGTATGGATAACAATATTTTGGTGTGTGACACCTGTGCAGGTCAGATCACTTCAGGTGATTTAGATGCGAATCACTGGCGTTGTTTGAGCGACAGCATGTGGAGCCAAGTCCCCGCAGTTCAGGTTGCTGCCTTTCGTCTATTAACCAAATTATCGACTGAGTCTTGGGCGCAAGATGCGCTAGAGATGATGTATCTTGATGAAGATACGCGTAAGTGGGCTGAAACCAGCCTTGCGGCAGAACATCGTGAAGTGACGCTAGATTCTAACGGTGCTGCGCTAGCGGCTGGCGATAACGTGACTCTGATTAAAGATTTGGATGTGAAAGGTGCCAACTTTACCGCTAAACGTGGCACGGTAGTTCGCGGTATTTCTTTGTCTGATAATCCTTTGCACATTGAAGGACGCGTAAATGGTAGCCGTATTGTGATTATTGCGGCCTACTGCAAGAAAGCGTAATCGTGTCGCTTGCTTGGATTATCAACATCCTCCACGAGTAAAATCTTGGAGGATTTTTTTATGGACGTATCACGTACAATGTTGCCCGCCCATATCGAACTTCGATGTGAGCCGTAATGATTGAGGAATTCTTATGGAAACAGATTTTTGGCTTGAGCGCTGGCAGCGTAATGAAATTGGCTTTCACAAAGACAAGGCAAATCCGGCGCTAGTGAACCATTGGCATACCATGCCAGTGGATATTGGATCCCGTGTATTTGTCCCTTTATGCGGCAAAACTGTCGATATCATCTGGATACTGCGTGCGGGTTATCAAGTGGTAGCTGCGGAGCTGAGCGAGGTTGCACTGGATGCCTTGGCAGATCAAATTGAAGGCGAATTTGGTTTGGCAGTAGACAAGCAAACGGTGGATGGTTTGATCCTATATCGTGCCGCCGGAATTCTATTGATCGGGGGCGACTTCTTTAAGCTAACAGCGCGGGATATTGGTCCTGTGGATGTCATTTATGATCGTGCTGCACTGATTGCTTTGCCGCCAGAAATGCGTCAAGACTATGCTCGGCACTTAATGGCGATTACCCATTCGGCTCCTCAGTTGTTAGTAACGGTTGACTATGATCGCGACGTTATGGATGGCCCGCCATTCGCAATTTCGACCAGCGAAGTAAATGATCACTACGCCGCTAGCTATCAGATTGATGAGATGGAATGTCGCGAGCAGATTAATGAAGAGGTGCGTTTTCGAGATCGTGGTTTGACTTCCATGATGCAAACCGTGCATCGATTGGTCGCTATAAAATCGTGATATAGACCAATTTGTTTATTGCAGCCTAACTCTATGAAGCCCACATACTCGTGGGCTTTTTATTTCCCGTCATTCCCGTGTTCACTATTTACGTGGCTGCTATCCACTTGGCTAGGGCTCACCTGAGTTACCTTGATCACTTCAATGCTGGTGGCGGTTGGGTAACGCCAGCGCACATTGATGTCCCAGAACTGTGCGCCGTATTCACGTTCAGGCTGGTGCTTTTGGTAAGCAGGACGCGGGTCTTGAGCCAAACATTGCTCGATTAATGCGATCACTTCTTGCTGTAAACGCTGGGCTTGTTGGTTTGCTGCGTGCAAAGCGCTTTCGCACCAGTTCACTTCTATAAGTGCGGGTGTGTCTGGCGCGATATGGTTGTATGCGCTTGCTAAACAATCGGCGTAGGGGACGTAGGGCTTTATATCGATAATAGGCGTGCCATTAAGTAGATCGACGCCACTCACCCATAAACAGCAGCCTTCGATCCGTTCTACCTTCACTAAGGACTGGCCAATGCCATTCGGCCTATGCGTGCTGCGGCTAGCGAATACCCCGATTTTTTCATTTCCGCCTAAGCGCGGTGGGCGCACACGCAAGCGAGTATCACTCTGAGCACTGGGGACGCCATGAAAATGAAATAGCAACCAAACATGCGACACTTGGTCTAAACCCTCAAACGCCAATGGATCATCATAAGGTGGGAGCAATTCAATTTTAGCGATGGCGGCTGGTGCTAATCCAGGCTGGCGCGGAATGGAAAATTTCTCACTAAAGGGTGTGTGAGCGATAGCGATAGGGTGGATAGCGAGGTGCACAGAGCGTTGCATAGGAAGGTCCAATATCGATTGCTGTCATTATAAGCCCCGTGATTACTGGCGTCATGCTGCCTTTTCATGCTTTTTCTAGTCTATTTACGACGTGTTTGTTTCATAAAATTACATAAACATCCAACAAAAACACATATTGAGTTTGTTTTGGCTGGCATACTCGCGCAAATTTGGCCCATTTGGTCATGTGTTTGGTTCGGGGAGTGATATGAAAGCTATTCTTTTGCGTGCGGGATTTACCGGCGCTTCTATTGTCTTGATGAGTACTGCATACGCGTCGGGCTATAAAGTAAACGAGCAAAGCGCTAGCGGTGTCGGCACTGCCTATGCGGGACGAGCAGCCGTTGCTGATGATGCATCTGTTGTTTTCTATAACCCTGCAGCTATGAGTAAGCTGAAGCGCTCTGAGTTAAGTTTTGGTGCTACTTATATCGATGTTAAAGGTAGCTTTGAAGGTACTCGTACTAACCCTGCTGGTGTACCCGACGCTGCTGAGGGTAATGCCTATGACGATGGTGGCGACTTCGTCCCAAATGCGACGATTCCATTTGTTTATTATGTGCACCCCGTGGACGACAAGGTAGCGTTTGGTTTTGGTATTTTCGCTCCCTTTGGAACGCACACGGATTATTCCAGCAATGCTTTGGTTGGTGGGTTTGCCGATGAAACTGAATTAACCACCATCGATTTTCAGCCAACGTTTTCTTATCGTGTGAGTGATACTTTAGCCATTGGTGGCGGTATCGACATCATGTACGCCCATGGTTTGCTCTCTAAGCAATTAGACTTAGTGCCGTATGTACCAGGTCATCCGCAATTAGGTAATACCGACTATCAAGGCTACGAAAACAACTTTGAAGTAGAAGGTAATGACTTAGGTTACGGCTGGAACTTAGGTTTGATTTGGGATGTCACGGCGCGCACGACGTTAGGCTTTACCTACCGGTCAGAAGTGGACTTAGAATTAGTGGGCGATTCTAAGTTTATTCAATCATCAGGCGTGGTGGCTTATACCGATCCTGATGGCGACGCAGGCCCTTACCCCGCAGGTATTTATCCTGTCGATGGTGCAACCGGCCAAGTCGACTCTCAGGCATCACGCGTACCATTAACCACACCGCGTTCTGCTACTTTGAGTTTGGCGCATCAAGCGACCGATAACTTGCAGTTGCAGGCTGGCGCTACTTGGACGGATTGGTCGGTATTTAAGTACTTCGACATCATTGCGACTAAGCCGGGTCTGATTGATGACCTGAGTGGCTTAGGTGATAACTATATTGGCCACATCGTTGAAAAGTGGCACGACACACTATCTTGGGCTGTTGGCGCTAGCTACCGTATTGATCAGCGTTGGCTGTTGCGTGGCGGTTATGCCTATGACGAAGCCCCAGTAAGTGACGATCATCGTACCGCTCGTGTTCCTGATACGGATCGCCAGTGGCTAACGGCGGGTGCTCGCTATGACCTTAATAACGATATCAGTTTTGATTTGGGTATCGCGTACTTGTTGATTGATGATTCAAAGTTAAATGAATACGACTACGACCTTAACGATCAAGTGTCCGGTGTTGAAAACGCCCAAGGCACCTACGACGTGGATGCCCTCGGCGTATCCTTGCAGATGAACTATCGCATGTAAGCGACGATTCTCTTAGGGCAAGACAATAAGGCCGGTAAATCGAAGGGTTGACCGGCCTTGTTGTATGTGGCGGCGCGACGGTCATGGCTGCACTAAAATGCCTATGTGACAATACTGTCATTGTACGTCTGGCTTGTTATCACCCAGCTAAGTTCTGTGATTTCGAGTATCGTCTTGTACCAACAGAGCAAGGCGTTTAGGCTTGCATTCCAATACGTTGGTTAAGTTATTTCAGGCATTAAGGAATAAAAGGGTATGAGTGGTCAGTTTCAGGATCGAATCCAAGATACGAAAGAGCGCTTGCAGGATTGGTGGGCCGATCGCAGTGGCGGTAGCTCAACGGGGCGCTTAATTGTCGCTGTGGTAGTGGTTTATTTACTCGTTGCCGTAGTGGTTGGCTATTTTTGGAGTACAGAACCCGAGCAGTTTTCCGTTACCGAAGTCGCTGAAAAGCGTGCGGAAGAAATGGGTGTGAAAGTCGTTACGGGTTTTACGACCACTTCGACCTTGATCAAAGTAACAGAGACTCTTTTGCATAAGCCCGGCGGCTACCTTAGCAATGATGTTACCCCTCCAGGTGTTTGGTTAGATAACGTTCCTAATTGGGAATTTGGTGTGTTGGTTCAGGTGCGCGATTTTGCTCGAGCATTGCGTAAGGATTTCAGCCGCTCGCAAAGCCAATCAACAGAAGATAAAGATTTAGCTATAGCTGAACCGCAACTGCATTTTGATGCGAACAGTACATTTATTCCAGACACTGAAGGCGAGTACGAACGCGGTATTGCAGCTCTTCATAGCTACTTAGCCCGTTTATCTGATCCGCAAGAACCGACGGCACAGTTTTATGCCCGTTCCGATAACCTGCGTCAGTGGTTGTTTGATGTGGAAACTCGTTTAGGAAGCTTGTCTCAGCGTTTGAGTGCTTCTGTAGCACGACGTCGTTTGAATACCGATGTTGGTGTTCAGCAGTCGACTCCGACTCCTGACGAAGAAGAAGTGAAAACGCCTTGGACTGAAGTTGATGACGTTTTCTATGAAGCTCGCGGTACCTCATGGGCTTTACTGCAAATATTGCATGCGATTGAAGTCGATTTTAGAGAAGTGCTAGAGAAGAAGAACGCCTTGGTAGGTGTTCGTCAGATCATTCGCGAACTGGAAGGTACCCAAGAGCCTTTAGGTTCACCTGTGATTTTGAGCGGTAGCGGTTTTGGCTTATTTGCTAATCATTCTTTGGTTATGGCCTCATATATTTCACGTGCTAACGCAGCGATCATTGATCTACGTGAGCTTCTCTCTCAAGGCTAATGAATCAGTAACGCGTTAAAGCCGCTATATTCAATTAGCGCTATCAAAAGGTGATGTACTTCGCGGTATGTCACCTTTTTTTCTTCTAATCTGACTCTTAGGGTCCTTGCCATATACCTGACAAACTTCTTACCTTATATACCTTAGACATCTACTACACTTCCGGCAGTATTTAGATATTAATGTCGCGACAGACGTTTGGTTTTGGCTCAAAATGATGCTGGTTATTCTAATTGAGCCAAGTTGTGTATCTAGAGACAGTCTTGTTGACTGTGTGGTTGTAGTTAAATTAATACAGGGATAAAAATGAAGGCGTTTCTAATAATAATAGCGTCCTCTATTCTCCTAGCGTGTGGCGGTGGAGGAGCAGGCACTAGTACAGATACCGGCACAGATACCGGCACAGATACCAGCACTGGCCCAGATACCGGCACGGGTACGGGCACCGGTACGGATGCTGGCTCGGGTACAGATACCGCTAATGCTCTTGATACTGAATTACGAATACTCCTACTGAACAAGTCTTTTGACGTGTCAGAGCTGACCGCGCGTGTACTTCCTTCACCGACAGATTCCATAGCAGTATTAGGCAAAGAGCTATTTTTTAGTAAATCGTTGAGTTTTGGTGATGATGTCGCTTGTGCTTCTTGCCATGATCCCCGTCTAGCGGGCACTGATAATTTGTCTTTGCCTGTAGGTGTGGGTGCTCATGATCCTGATGTCGTTGGCCCTGGTCGTCGGCATGATGGCAATTTCTACATTGATCCGAAGTCTGACTTTGGACCTAACGTACCGCGTAATAGCCCGACAACGTTCAATATTGCTTTTTACGACTCTGCTATGTTTTGGGATGGTCGTATTGAAGCCGTAATGTTGGATTATGATCGTTACATTCGTCTTTCGCCTGTGGTAGAAAATGGTGAAAATACACTTATTCGTACACCGGATAGCTTCGCTAGTGGGCCTGATCCCTTAGCTGGAAGTAATTTGACGGAAGCTCAAGCTCGTTTTCCGGTAACGTCGACCACTGAAATGCGAGGTTTTGCTTCGAATTCAGGTTCAACGTCGCATGACAGCCGAGATCTACTAACGCAACGGCTTGTTGATCGCGGCTGGGAACCCTATTTTCGCGAAACCTATAACGATTATGTGAGTTCTAGTGAAGAAATTGTTGGCTATTCTAATATCGCTAAAGCCTTGTCGGAATATCAGCGCTCTCAGGTGGCTTTGGATAATCCTTTTTTTGCATATGTTGCAGGCGATTCTGCGGCCATTTCTGATTCGGCTAAACGCGGTGCGGCAAAGTTCTTCTCTGATCTTGAAGATGGAGGCTGTTATCAGTGCCATAGCGGCTCGCATTTTTCAGACGAGAATTTTTATGTTCTTGCTACTCCTCAAATAGGAAGAGGTAAGAATGCTAATGCTAAAGATTTTGGTCGATATAACGTGTCTCGTTCGATTATGGATAGGCACGCATTTAGAACGCCTAGCTTGCTCAATGTGGCACTGACCTCACCTTATATGCATGCTGGAAGTTTACCTGATTTAGAAACTGCTATTCAGTGGCACTACACTCCAAGTGATAGCGCTGCTAACTATGATTACTCCTTAGATTCGTTACCTCAATTTTCAGGTTTGGGAGTCAATACCAGTAAGTATTCGACCAATACAGCGGAAGCACTTGATTCTATAGCGCTACAGTTAACTAGCCCTACACGCAGGGCAAAATATACCAAGGGTGCTTTAGATAGCAGCGAAATAGCGGACATGGTTGCCTTCTTGCAAACCTTAAGTTCCAACTGTTTGCAGGACTTTACTTGCGTTAGTAAGTGGATGCCAGACTACACAACCCCAAGTGTCGATGGGCATCGTTTAGATCCTGAGTTGTTGCTAGCGTTCGACAACTCTGCCGTATTTGATATTTCTGTGCCTGATGTTACTGAGGTTGGCACTGGAAATTCGCCCGATTTAGGCGTTGTTCCAACCTATCAGGTGGGCGGATGTGAGGTTTCTAATGTCGCGACTCCAGTGGAAGCCGACATCATCTATCAATTTCGTAAAAGAACTAATGTTGGCTTTGATGTTCAACGAACTATTTCCAGCAAGATGTTGGCGAATTTTTATTCCAATTATGAACCTGTTTTAAATACTGGATCTGCCGCTTCAGCGGATTTGGACGGCGATTGTGATTTAGATTTAGTAATTGATAGTGGTGATGTTAACGGTGTTGGTATTTATCTCAACGATGGTAGGGTATTTACCTTGGCATCCGATAACTTCGGGTTGCCACTTATCGAGGATTTAGCCCCTGTTGCTCTGGTTGATTTAAATGGAGACGCTTGGCCTGACTTGTTTGTCGGCAATATTTTAGGCAGTACTCCTCGTATTTGGTTTAACGATGGTAAAGGCAAGTTTATTGCGCAAACAGACTCTGGCTTTCAGGTGAGTCGTAAGACTTTAAGTGGGGCTTTTTCGGATGTGGATGGAGATGGTGATTTAGACGTATTCCTATCTCATTGGGATCTGGGCGCACCGCTCGAAGAAGTGCATTTATGGCTGAATGACGGCTTGGGGTATTTCACACCTGCGGGAAGCGAATATGGTTTCTCCGGTCAATTTGGTGAGCGTGATTTCACTTTCACTCCTAACTTTGCTGATATGAACGGTGATGGCTTGACAGATTTGTTAAGCGCTGCGGATTTTTTGCGGACACAAGTTTATGAAAAACAAGGTGATGGTAGTTTTAGCAATGTCACCGATCCTGCCGTTATCACCGATGAAAACGGTATGGGTGCGGCGTTAGGTGACATCGATAACGATGGTGATCTCGATTGGTTTATTAGCAGTATTTATGACGAAGAAGTAATGAGTGGCGCTGAAACTGAGACGGAGTCTAATTGGGGCGCCACTGGTAATCGACTGTATCGCAATGATTCTGTTCCTGGCGAGGGCATTGTTCTCAGTGACATAACTGAGTCCAGCGGTGTTCGCAACGGTAACTGGGCTTGGGGTACTTGTATCAAGGACTTCAATAACGATGGTTGGCTCGATATCTATCAGGTAAATGGTTACGGTTATAAATATGACGGGTTTGACTATGAGCTGTTACCTCTACTAGGTGATATCGGCATTTCCAATATAGAGGACTTGATGGCGGCTGATTATCAATCTGCTGATGAGTTTGTATCCGCTGTACTTGATTCTATTGGTGGTTATTCAGATTTTTTGAGTCGTTTTGGACTTGATTTAGGATCAGATGCAACGCTTATTTCGAGGTTGTCTGAGTTCTATTTAGCTGCTTTCGCAATTGAGAATACTGAATCAAAATGGTCTGAATTCCAAAATAAGCCGGCTCATCTATTTATGAATAATAAAGACGGCTCCTTTAGTGAAGAAGCAGCTTTAAAACAGGTTAATGATTCAGGAGAAGGAAGAGGTATCGTCTGCAATGATTTTGATCGTGATGGCGATGTTGATATTTTAATTATCAACAATACAGGTAAGCCTACATATTATGAAAATCATCATCGTCGAATAGCCAATTTTGGGGACAATTTTCTGAATTTGCAGTTGCGCGGCGATGGCGGCAATCGCTTTGCTTATGGTGCTAAAGTGTACGTTTATAATGCAGCAAGCATTTTAGGGGGGCTCATTGGCGATCTCGCTGGCTTAGGTGAATTAAATCAATACCGTGAAATGCGCTTTGAAAATAACTTTATTTCGAATAATGCGCCTGAATTACATTTTGGTTTGGCAGCGCATTCTAAAGTCGATACTTTACGAGTTGAATGGCCAAACGGCACGGTGACTGAGTTAACTGACGTCGATGCCAATCAATTTATGGTGTTGCAACAACCAGCGATTCCTTAATGCTTGATCTAAACCAGTTAAGTGTTTTTATTCGAGTGGTCGATGAAGGGAGCTTTACTGCGGCAGCGAAATCACTTGGGATGACTAAGTCTCGAGTGAGTCGTATGGTCGCCGAACTGGAGGAAGCATTAGGCGTTCGCTTGTTACAGCGAACAACGCGCCAGCTTCACCTTACTGAGGTTGGCCATGCGTATTACTCCAGTTGCTCGCAGAGTGTCAAAGAAATACACGAAGCGCATCGCATGATTGCTGATCGTGAAGCCAGCCCTCACGGCTTATTACGTATCGTAGCTCCCGTTATTGCGGGTAGTGGATTAATGGGGCATTACTTTGCTCGTTATCAGCGCTTATATCCCGATGTGCGTATCGAAGTTACATACACTGATAGACAATTTAACCTTATTCAAGATGGCTTTGATCTAGGGGTTTATATTGGTCTTCAGCCAGATTCTTCCTTAGTTTCGCGCATACTGACGGAATCCAATTCTGTTATCTGTGCTAGCCCTGCTTATCTAGCCGAGCATGGTGTTCCGCAAGTTCCCTCAGAGTTAGCTGCTTTGCGTTCGGTTAAAATCGGTGAGGGCAAACAGCCTTTGCATCTAGCGCTAACCCACAAGATCACGGGGGAGACGGTTGAGGTTGATATCGAACCTAATATGGTGACTAATTTAATTGCTGGGGCCGTGAATAGCATTGTTCATGGAGCGGGGATTGGTGAAGTACCTTATTTATTAGCCGGTGAAGAAATTCTTTCTGGGCACCTGATACCTTTATTGCGCGATTGGCAGATACGTCCACAGCCGATCTCGTTGGCCTACCCATCGCGTCAGTACTTACCAAAAAAAGTTCGTTTGTTTATTGATTTCATGGTCGATGAGCTAGCGCAAGTCGACAAAATCATTCAAAAACTAGAGACTCCCGAAGAACAATTATCTTCATTTCGAGCACACTTGCTGGGCCAATAGCGGCTTTTTCTTTCTAACTAAATCCTCTTCTCTGTCTGACTCCTCTCTGTAACAAAGCTGTCATAAGTTCGTAGTAAATTGCCCACACTCATCTTTTGGCTGTGATCGTCTGATTGCAGTGTGCGTTTAAATTTACATCCTCTGGGGGACATCATGAAACCAACTCGAGTGCTGCTAACTGCGGCGTCGTCTTTGCTGGCTTCAAATCTTATGGCAGGCGAAGCCGTCTTTTATGTAACTGAAGACGGCAATGCCATGCGTGATATAGCCGTGAGCGTCAATGGTCAGAAGCAACTAGTGAATAGTGCTGGTTTCGCTACATTCGACATTCCTGCTGGTGCTCATAAAGTAGAACTTTCTCAATTTGGAGAATGGTTGGGCGAATTTGATTTCGACACCGCCAGCAGCGATGAGAATGCTGAAGTTCAAGTCGACATCGTCGGTGGCGAAGCCATGCCAGAGGTCAAAGTGTATTTACCTGGTCAGGTCGATGCGACGGCCGTCGGCCAAATCGCTGGTACTTTGATGTCTGATGAAACCGGTGGCCCAGTGAGCGGCGCGCGTATTGCTATCGACGGCACTGATCAAGCGGTCATGACCGACGAAAATGGTGAATATGCATTCGAACTTCCTCGTGGTGAATACGCATTAACGATTGCTCATCCTAACTACGGCAAACGCGATGTTAGCGGCCTACGTGTTATGAGCGGAGTTACGACTGGCGTCAATATGACCATGAGCTTGTCTGGCAACGGCGTAATTGAAGAAGTGGTAGCCGTTGGTTCTTATATTCCCTCTACCGCGACAGCCCAAGAGCGTGATTCCTCTGCGGTATTAGATGCCATCGGTTCTGAGCAAATGTCACGCTTTGGTGATTCTTCCGCGGCCTCAGCGCTTACTCGTGTTGCTGGTGTTTCTGTTGTCGGCGGGCAATTTGCGGTTGTACGCGGTCTGGCAGGTCGGTATATCTCCTCGACGCTTAACGGCAGCCTTATGCCTAGTACTGATCCCATGCGTCGTGACGTGCCGTTAGATTTATTCCCAGCTAGCGTGTTGGGTGGCATTGATATTCAAAAGAGTTTCACTCCAGATTTACCAGGTGATTCGACTGGTGGTTCTATTGGTATGACAACCAAAGGAATGCCTGATGTTACCGGCGGTAAAGTCAGTGCGACTTTAGGTATGAACTCGCGCACAACCTTTAGTGATGTGAATGGCTATGAAGGTGGCGGTACGGATTTTCTAGGTGTTGATGATGGTACGCGCGAGCAACCGTCGTTTGCCGAAAGCTTTACTGATGGCGGTAACGCGTTTCCACGTGGCACTACTACTGACGAAAAAATTAATTTTACTCAGTCATTTGATCATACCTACGGCGTACAGCAGGTTGAAGCTAAGCCTGCTCGTGGTTTTTCAGTATCGTTTGGTACTTTAAATGAAGAAGGTGACGCTGCCACCGGAACCTACGGTGCATTTAGCTACAACGATAAATGGACGGCACGTCATGACGCTGAAACTAACGATTCAGGTGTTGTTGGAAGTTATGAGCGTACGGCTCGTAAAATCGATATGGCGGGTTACTTCTTCTACGGTTACGAAGGTGCGAACTCTGAATATCAAAGCCGCACATTACTGCTACGTAAAACCGATGACACGATTAAAACTGCTTTAACGAATGACGTAGCGAACGATAAAGAATTCGCCAAAACCACTTTGCAATGGGTGGAACGTCAGTATCTGGGACAACAATTCTCGGGTACTCACCACTTCGACGGTTTCGGTGACGACTCAGTTGCATGGCGTCTTGGTGTTGCGCAAACCTCTCGTTACGAGCCGGATCGTCGAGCTTATCGCTATAGCCGTACCACAACGGGTGCAAGTGATTTTTCTCTTGAAGGTTCTATCGAACGTCGCTATTCCGACCTAACTGAAAGTACTTACGATCTTGGTGTCGACTATACCAGTGAAATATTGCTCGATAATTGGATGGTACGTAATAAAGCAGGTCTTTCATTTACGACTAAAGATCGTGAAGTTGATTTAGCTCGGTATGCGAGCAATACAGTAACAGCGCCGGTTGATGCGACCAAAACACCGGATGAAATCTTCAATGATGCAAATATTGAAAGTGGCTTAGTGTCGTTCGCGGGTTCAACAACTCAGACCGACGATTATGAAGCCAATGAAGATATATCTGCAGTCTATCTTTCTAGCGAGCTGGACATGGACACCGTCAGTGTTCTTGCTGGTCTGCGTTATGAAAGCGTTGCACAAGAATTAACCTATCCAGGTAAAGAAGAAAATTCGACCAGCAAATTAGATAACAGCTATGTCTTGCCAGTTATTTCTGCCAACTGGCGTGTTAGTGAAGATACGCAGGTGCGTGCGAGTGCTACTCAAACGGTATCCCGCCCAGGTATTACCGAGCGTTCGGAATCTGTTCAGTATGATCCAGAAACCGATAAAGAATTAATCGGTAATCCGGATTTAGAAATTTCACATATCGATAACTTCGATCTGCGTGGCGAGTACTACTTCTCTGATGAAGAAAGCGTCAGTGCTGCACTATTTTATAAAAACATTACTGACCCGATTGAGCGTGGAGTTCCTGATGCTGATGGTTCGGCAGCCGAAGGTTATACCTTCCGCAATGTACCAAGCGCAGAGTTGAGTGGTTTGGAATTAGATTTCCGCGTGAATTATTTAGAAACCGATTCATTAAGCGCATTTGTGTCTGGAAACATGGCCTACGTTGATTCAAAAGTGGATCTCGCAGGTACTGATGCCGAGCGTTTAGAAGGCGTTTCATCACGCGAATTACAGGGGCAGTCTAAATATCTCGGTAATTTACAACTCGGCTTCGACGAATTGGCTACCGGTCAATCATTAACCTTATTGGCTAATTATTTTGATGATCGCATTTATGCGACATCTCGCGGTGACGGTGGTGCAATTATTGAGGAAGGACGTATGACATTTGACATCGTTTATCGCTATGACGTGACGGAGACATTCCTTGTAAAAGCGAAAGTATCGAATATTACCGATGAAGCCGTACGCTACACCCAAGATGGTGTTGATTACGAAAAATATTACGAAGGTACAGATTTTAGTGCCTCCGTTGAGTATCAATTTTAAGGCTGTAATTTAATTGCAACATAAGTGCGTAAAACTATACGCACTTAATAAGCTAGTAACTCGATTTAAGAGGATTTAATAATGACGTTCGAAAAGAATTATTTGGCGGTTGCTTTGGTAGCAGCAAGCCTTGTGGGTTGTGGTGGCGATAGCAACAACAGCTCTTCTAACACAACTAATCCAAGCCCTAGCTATAGCTTTTTAGATTGTAATACAGCAGGTGATGAGTGCTACGTAACTGGCACCATCAACGAAGATTTCACTATGTCTGCTGATGTGAAATACATTTTGGAAGGTTTGGTACGTGTTGGTCGCGGTAACATCGCTTTCACAGCGCCTTCAGACGTAACAGCGGCTCAAAACGACGGTGTAACACTGACTATCGAAGCTGGTTCTAACGTACGTGCCGAAAATTCAGGTATTTTGGTTGTTACTCGTGGTTCTAAGCTGATGGCAGAGGGTACTGCTGCTGCTCCGATTACTTTCAGTTCAGTGGATGATAACTTAGACGGTATGGCGGAATGGGGCGGCGTGATCGTGCAAGGTTTCGCTCCACAATACGGTCAAGGTAACACTGGCGCTTGTTTTGCTGAAGGTCCAGATGATACTGCGGTTTATACTGAAACTGCAGTATGTAACGTAACGGGTGAAGGCGGTGACGGCGTTGGTAAATACGGCGGTAATATCCCAGGTGATAATAGCGGTGTTATTAAATACGTTCGTATCGCAGAAGCTGGTAAATCAGTAGGTGTGGATAACGAAGTTAACGGCTTAACTTTGATGGGTGTTGGTCACGGCACTACGATCGACTACATCCAAGTACACAACAACTTGGACGATGGTATCGAGTGGTTCGGCGGTACAGTTAACGTAACTCACGCGGTATTAACTGGTAACGACGACGACGATATCGATTTCGATTCTGGTTACATGGGTAACGTACAGTTCGCTATTGTTGTTAAAAACCAAACGCCTGGTGCAACGCATAGCGGTTCAAACGACCCACGCGGTATCGAAGGTAACTCAGACAAAGCTAAGTCAGAACAAACTCCACAAACTCACGCGGCAATTGCTAACGTGACTTTGATCGGTGGCGAAATCAACGATGGTCAGCCAGGTATCAAACTACGTGGTCAAGTTGAAGCGGATCTTGCTAAAATCGTTGTAACTGGTTTCACTTCAGGCTGTTATGAAATGAAAGATTCTGAAGAAACTAACGTTTCTGTTCAGGACTTAATTTGTGACGGTACTTTGACTCTTGCTAAAAATGATGAGCCAGCTTCTGGTACTCCAGTATCATCAGCTGCTGCGATCACGTTTAACGCTGCTGGCGCTGCACTGAACTCTGAAGTAACTGACGGTATTACTGCTGACTTTACTGCAGTAGATAACGGTTCAAACTTCGCTTTCGAAGCAACAACTTATGCTGGTGCGGTTAACCCAGATGGTACAGACGATTGGACTACTGGCTGGATTATCCCAGGTTCTTTGGATGCATTAACTTCTGTTAACGCTCCAGAATAAGAACTTAGTTCGAAATAAAGCGGCGCCTAAGGGCGCCGTTTTTTTTGTTTATTTTTTCTTCTAATTAGTCTCTAAGCCGCATATTTATTGGCTGTCGTAGAAAGTCCTGTCATAAAAATGAAGTCGTTTTGTCATGTAATAGAACTGTCATCAAACGCGGGTATGGTGTCTCAGAATTTTTAAGTAGTTGCCTCCGCTCTAGCGTAGGCCGACGTCACCATAGGTAACCATCATGGCCAAGCCAATGCGATCCAAAACTCTTTTAGTTACTGCGTTGCTTAGTGCAAGCGCAGTAATCGGCAGCTCGGCTGCATACGCTGCAAACACAGTAGATAAAGCCCTTAACGAAGGTGTAGAGCGTGTTGCTAACGCGCAGAAATCGCAGCAAAAAATAGATTCAATTGATAGCACTACACGTGAAGCTGAGCGTGAATACCGTGCCATCGCCAAAGAAATTGAAGGCTTAAACGTCTACGTTTCCCAGTTGGATCGTCAATTAAATGCCCAGCAAAGCGAACTGGTTAATATTGAAACCAGTATTGAGCAAGTGACCTTGGTCGAGCGCCAGATTACGCCTTTGATGTTGCGTATGATTGATGCCATTGATCAATTTGTCGCTGCAGATGTACCTTTTTTGAAAGAAGAAAGATCAAAGCGCGTCGCTAAATTAAAAGATTTAATGGGCCGTTCTGACGTTACCGTTGCCGAGAAATATCGCAAGGTAATGGAAGCTTACCAAGCTGAAGTTGACTACGGTCGCACGATTGAATCGTATCGTGGCAGCCTAGCGAATAACGGCACTGAACGCGAAGTGGATTTCCTTCGTGTTGGACGTATTGCCTTAATGTATCAGTCATTGGATGGCCAAGAATTAGGTATGTGGAATACCGCTAGTAATGCTTGGGAGCCGATGGATGCGGCTTATAAAAGTAAATTAATTGCGGGTATTCGTATCGCCCGTGAACAAGCCGCTCCAGATCTTATTAAAGTACCGGTTGCCGCCCCACAGGAGGCCTACTAATGAAATTATCTAACCTATTTCTAGCTGCAGCTTTAGCTCTTAGCTTAGTTCCTTCAGTGAATGCCGAGCCAGTTGGTGTCGATTCTTTGTTGAACCTAGTTGAGCAAGGGCAAGCGCGTGACGATAAAGCGTTTAAAGCACGTTTAAATGAATTTAATCAGTCGCGTGCGCAGCAAGAAAAAATGCTGGCTGATGCCAAAGCAGAACGCGCTCGCCTTGAAAATTTAAGTGCGACTAAAGAAGGTCAGTTTCGCGACCAAGAAACCAAAATTGCAGATGCCCAAGAGCGCTTAACCAACCGTATGGGTAGCTTGAAAGAGTTATTCGGCGTTCTGCAACAAGTGGCTGGCGATACTAAAGCTGTTTTTGAAGGTTCTGTGGTTAGCTCTGAATTACCTGGTCGCGAAGCATTTTTAACCGACCTTATTCAAACGGCGGGATCTACTTCTAAGTTGCCGTCGATCGAAGAACTAGAAAAGCTTTGGTTCGAAATGCAGCGTGAAGCAACGTATAGCGGTCGTATCTCTAAGTACAATGCTGAAGTTGTATTGCCTTCAGGTGAAACCGTTGCACGTCCAGTGGTTCGCATTGGCGGCTTTAATGCTGTGTCTGGCGGTAAGTATCTAAACTGGGATCTAGAAACGGGTCGCTTGGTTGAGCTTGATAAGCAACCGGGTAGCCGTTACACCGACCCAGCGGCTGAATTAGAAGCGGCTACTGGCTCGGCTATGACTGGCTTTTGGATTGATCCATCACGCGGTCAGTTATTAAAAATTATGGGTCAATCACCAGAGCTTGGAGATCGTGTTGATCAAGGTGGTGTGGTTGGTTACATCATTATTGTTTTAGGCGCTATCGGTATTGCTTTAGCTATCTGGCGCATGATTGTTCTTAACCTTGAAGCGATGCGCATTCGTGCACAAATGAATAACGAAAGTGCAAACGAAAATAATGCGTTGGGTCGTGTTATGGCGGTATATAACGCCAATAATAAAGCCGATACCGAAACATTAGAATTGCATTTAGGTGAAGCTATTGCGGCTGAAATTCCGCGCCTAACTCGCGCTATTGGTTGGATTAAAATCATCTCTGTTGTGGCGCCGCTGTTGGGTCTACTGGGTACGGTAACCGGTATGATCGACGTATTCGAAACTATGTCTTTATTCGGCACTGGCGATCCTAAATTAATGGCGGGTGGTATTTCTCAAGCCTTGGTGACCACTGTTCTCGGTCTAGTTGCGGCGATTCCTTGTGTGTTCTTACACACATTAACGAATAACCGTAGCCGTGAATTAATGATGATTCTGGAAGAGCGCGCCACAGGGATTTTGGCACGCCAATCAGAACAGACTCAGTCACCAGCTAAAGCGGCGTAACCATTATGTTCGGTGAATTTTACGAACCGGTTTATCTGTTTATGGAGCGTGGAGGCGATGTCCTCTACGCCATCTTCGGATTAATCCTGATCTTGTGGTTGATGGTCCTAGAGCGTGCTGGTTACTTTATTTTCTCTCACCGTGCTGCATTAGCAGCAGCTAAGCAAGAGTGGGAAGCACGTAAAGAACGCACATCTTGGGCAGCTCATCAAATTCGTCACGAGTTAATTACAAGCCTAAATATTGGCTTACAAGCGAATATGAGCACCATCAAAATGCTTATTGGCTTAGCGCCTTTATTTGGTTTACTCGGCACGGTAACTGGCATGATTGAAGTATTTGATGTGATGGCTTTTATCGGTAATGGCAGCCCTAAAGCGATGGCTTCGGGGATTTCGAAGGCAACTATCCCAACGATGGCTGGGATGGTTGGCGCACTTACTGGTGTATTTGCTCAGTCGCTGCTTGATCGTTATATCAAACGCGAAAAAATTAGGCTCGAAGACCAATTAACCTTCGACCATTAACAGAGACTTTTTGCTATGAAACGTAGTTTCTCAAATTTGACCCCAGCAGCAGAAGAAGGCGAGATCGATATCACGCCAATGCTCGACGTGGTTTTTATTATGCTGATTTTCTTTATCGTAACGGCATCGTTCGTTAAAGAATCTGGTATCGAAGTTAATCGCCCAGATGCAAGCACAGCGCAATCTAAGCCGCGTGCCAATATTTTGATCGGCATTAACGATATGAATGAAATTTGGATCAATAAGCGTCGCGTTGATGCGAGTCAGGTACGCGCTAACATCGAGCGTATGCACGCGGAAAATCCTCAAGGAACCGTGGTAATTCAGGCCGATGAAGACGCGACTACCAAGACTCTCGTTGCGGTTATGGATGCGGCACGTCAAGCAGGTGTTTACGACGTATCCTTGGCTACAGAGGAGCGCTGATTATGTCTGCAGCAATCTCTACGATGCCTGCAACCTTATTGCGTTTCGCTATTGCACTGGTGGTGGCAGTTGTTGCCACCTTTGCGGTGTTTTGGATGATGCAAAGTTTAATTAGTACCGGTGGGTCGGTATTAAACGAACAAGATTTTGGTCGTATTCAAAGCTTTGTGATGGATAAGCCTGATGATGATGTGCAGACCAAAGAGCGCGCCCCGAAAAAGCCGCCAGTAGCACAAAAAGAACCACCGAAACCCGATATGCCGAAGCCAGAAATGTCGCAGGCAGATACGTCCAGCATGGATATGGGCGGTTTTCAGATGGCGAATAATTTAACCGTTGATGCGGGATTAACGGGCGGAACAGGCGACGGTGAGTATTTACCGATTGTTAAGGTTGCGCCGACGTATCCTCGTCGTGCAGCCCAACGCGGCATTGAAGGGTATGTGGTAGTTGAGTTTACGGTGTCGACCTTAGGGACCGTGATTAATCCTACAGTGATTGAATCTGACCCCCCAGGGGTATTCGATAGCGCAGCTATTAATGCCGCCAGTAAATTCAAGTACAAGCCGAAAATGGTGAACGGTACGCCGGTAGAAGTTCCCGGTGTACGAAACATCATCCGTTTTGAGTTGGATAAAAGCCGATAGAGGGCTAATGCTATGAAAAAATTAACGTTAACTTGCTTATTATCTAGCATGGTTTTGACTGCCACTATTGCTGCAACACCGATTATCTCGGTTGCTCAAGCGGCAGAAGGAAGTTCCAGTGAAGCGTCTTCTAAGCGGGTGCGTAGAACTCAGACCTTGCGTCCTGAGATTTATGAGAAATTAGAAGCTGCACGAGTTCATGCAGATGAAGGCAGGCCGACGGAAGCTCTCAATGCATTGGCCGCTCTTGAAAAGCGTAAGCGTAACTCTTACGAACAGGCGATGACTTACAACATGTATGCCTACGTCTATTTTAACCAAGAGCAATTGGATAAAGCTGCGCAGGCATACGAACAAGTGCTAGCGGTCAATAATATTCCGGAGAGCTTGGAGCAAACCACTCAATACAGCTTAGCAAAGCTGTATCTAATGGGGGAGAAGTACGAGAAGGCTATTTCAGCTTTGAATAAATGGTTTGCCATGGTAGCTGAACCTGGTAGTGAAGCCTTTATCTTACGTGCGCAGATGAATTTTCAATTAGAAAGATATGCGGCGGCATTGCCGGATGTAGAAAAAGCCATTGCCATGAAAAAAGAGCAAGGCAATCCACCAGAAAACTGGTTTTTGTTAGAGCGTGCGGCGCTGTATCAAAATAAAGACTTTAAAGGCTTAGCACGTTGTTTAAAAGACTTAGTATCTTTGTATCCTAAAGGTGATTACTGGGTACAACTAGCGGCAGTATATAGCGAGTTAGGGCAGCCTAAAAAGGAACTATCCGCTCTCGAAACGGCTTACGACCAAAAGCTACTGACGCGTGAAAATGAGCGTATTAATTTAGCTCAAGCCTTACTAGGGCAGGATGTTCCCTTTAAGGCCGCCATAGTAATTAAAACGGGCATGGATGAGGGCGTGATTGAATTGTCTGCACGCAATTTATCTTTGTTGGGCGATGCTTGGATGCTTGCTAAAGAATACGAAAAAGCCATTGAAATTATGGGTAAGGCTGCGGAAAAATCGCAAAGTGGTAAGGATTACTACAAACTTGCGCAAATTCATACCGAGCGTCAAGAGTGGGAGTTAGCGTTAAATAATGTTGATAAGGCGATTAAGTTGGGTGGGTTAAATACACCTTCTCAGGCACTTATCCTCAAGGGTCTAGCCTTATACAATTTGAACGAGTTGGATCATGCTGCGGCTGTGTTTGCTGATGCGGCTGAGTACACTGAGGCCAGTGCCGCAGCTCGTCAGTGGGAAGATTACATTGACAGCGAACGTAAACGTTTAGAATATATGGCGTCTTCAGAGCTTTAATCTTAGGCTTTAAGACAATGTTTTTACCCCGTCTGTATTCGTACAGCGGGGTATTTTTGTTTTGGCGCTACTGGTTTGAAGAGTTACTTTTTCTTCGGTGTCCAAGCCCAGATCATTTCAGCTTTTACGGTTTCTGTTCCCGTCTCATCGGTAATAACCACAGGAACGGAAATGTCGCCTTTGGGTGTGTTGCGAACGTATTCAAGTTGCTCGTCACTAAAACTTGCAACGGCGGTCATATCACCTGATGCACGCTTTAAATAGGTCAGCTCCATACTACGAATCACTAAGATACGATCATCGGGAACGGTCATGCCTGCCATAAAGCCAGTCGCAGATTCAGCTAATAGCGCCATGGCTGCGGCATGAACGCTACCGATATGGTTTTGCACTTTACGGCGATTCTTCAAACGAATAACACAGGTTTCTGGGCGCAGTGTTTCTACTCGACACGATGCAGTACCTGCAAATCGAATAATTTTCCCTAAAACAAAGGAACGAACGGTAGGTTGCAGGCCGCTAGGTAGACGTTCGATTTTGCTCATAACTTTGCTAAGACGGTTCATATGTTACTCGTTTATAGGTTGTATTGGGCCATAGGCTAGCGCGCAGCCGGCAGTGTGTACATGGCCGTTACGTCTTTGTGTCGACGTCGACTTTGCAAGATGATTTTCTTTAGCATATCTGACAGATCGGCATCTGCTACAGGAATAAAGCCTAGCCGCGTTGATACCAGTCATTCAGATGTGGTAATTGTAGCAAATAGAGAGGGATGTTCGCATGATGGCTTGCCCATAGGTCTATGGCATGGCTTATGACGTGGGTACCATAACCTTGCTTGCGCAGCAATGGCAAAGTACATACATGGCGAATGAGTCCATATTCGGGATTTATTTGAATGCGTGCGACGCTGACTAACTCGGCTTCTAAATAGACGCCAGGCAGTAAATCAGAAGGCGCGGCGCGCCCAGAACATGCGGCGGCTTTGTATAGTTTGTTGGCCCCTGCAATAGAGGCCAAACCTAATAGCATATTATTTGGTGGAGGCGATAAATTCGGATAAGACGTGAGCACTTTCTTCCGGTATTTCTAGCATAGGGGCGTGACCAACGTTCGGAAATAGTGAAACTTGCGCGTGCGGTAGGTATTGTTTAAATACTGGAACAGCCGATACATCAAGTATGCGATCTTTTTCTCCCCACATAATTAGCACTGGCATGGTTGCTTTTGCGGCTAAGGTTTCGGGGAAGTTACTCTCATTCATACGGGTGCGAGTCGCGAGTAAATCGGTAAAAATCTCTTGGTTAATTTCAGCACGATTGATTGTTTCACGCGCAAGGGCTGGACGTAGAGGCCATGGCAAAAATGGCTGTATTTCCATAACCATTTGCATGCGCTTCTCAAAACTCTCTTCATCAGTTGCGATTAGCGGATTGGTGCCTCGCTCCAGTGCTTCGTAGTATTCGCTTTTGTTCTCACCATCGATACCTGCGGAATCCATTAGTGTCAGGCTCAAAACTTGCTCTGGGTGATTGACCGCATAAATAGCGCTAATAGCACCGCCCATAGAATTTCCAGCGATATGGAATTGGTTTAGACCCAAGTGAGCGACCAGCGCGTGTAGGCGTTGTGACTGTAACTCTAAATCGTAATTACCACTTGTTGGAGCGGGAGTATCACCATGTCCAGCTAAGTCTGGAATGATTAGGTGATAATCATCGGGTAATTCCATTGCGAATTTTAACCAAGCATCTTTATTTGCTGAAAATCCATGCACCAACATAACGGCGGGCCCGCTGCCTTTGCGTTCAAGGTAGGTCATGTCGACATCTACCGTATGTGTCTTTTCGACTTCTAGATGAACGGCTCCGCGGCCCAAATCAATGACTTTAGAATATAAAGCGTTTTGTTGGCTGTTGGTGCACCCAGTGGTTAATACGGCAAAAAAAATGGCGCAGCCAAATAGTGATTGAGCGAGATTAAAGCGTTTCATGATAGTCCTCGGGTTATTATTTTGTCAGTGCAGCAGAGAGTTCATTTACTTGCTGAATAGCGCCAAGTAGATCCTCGGCATCCAGTAACACTCCCGGTTGGCAGGCGAGTAGCATGCCATCTGACCATTCAATGTGAAGGTGCGGATGTGCCAAAAGCCAATCTATGGCCTCATAAGATAACCATTGCTTCATATGATGCACAGGTTCAGATTGAATAGACCAAGAAACTAGTTGGCTCGGCTTATCGTCGCGATCATGGATTTTTAACGGTGCTTTGAGCTGATCGGTGAAGGTATCGAGGGCTAACCAGCGCTTGTGACTCAAGGCGATACGACCGCGGAAGGCGAGCGGACATTCTACAATAATCAACGTTTGCGTATAGGTTTGGCTAGCCGCAATGATGGTGCAGTCGAATACAGTAATTTTTTTAGTGTCATGGTCGGTTGTTAACGTACCTTCAATAAAGTGCGGACAATGACGATACTGACTGCAGGTTAAAATTAAAAAGTCAGCGCTGCGGATACGACTATCGGCGGCGACGTAGGGTTCGTAGCGATAGCCTTGTTGATGAGCGAGAATGCGTAACTTTCCACCTCTGCGACCTCGGTCGACTACCATTGGTAGCACTAGCAGGCCGATAATAACGGCAATAATGAGAATGCTTAAAACGAAGGTGGCCATTGCGGCTCCTGATGAGCTTACTCAGTGTAATATGCCTACTTTCTAACTTGATGTTAAGGAACGCTTTGTCATGGCGAAAGCTCCAGCCATTTTAACGGAAGTACTGCCAACCCAATCTGGCCGAGGTATTGGTGTATTAACACTGAATGTGCCTAAAGCCATGAATGCAGTCGATTTGGATATGGTCAATACCATTGATGAACATATGAAAGCTTGGCAAGACGACGCCAATATCGTTGCTGTTATTATGCGCGGTGCAGGTGATAAAGCGTTTTGTGCTGGTGGCGATATTCGCAAGCTGTATCGCAGCATGACCTTAAAAGGGCGAACTCAATATCGCTATGCCGATGATTTTTTTCGCGCAGAATATCGGAAAAACTACGTTCTTCACCAGTTTACTAAGCCCTTGATCGCTTGGGGGCAAGGCTTCGTGATGGGCGGAGGTTTAGGTTTGTTTGTCTGTGCGAGCCATCGCATCGGTACTGAATCATTACGCTTAGCTTGGCCGGAAGTTAGGATTGGGCTATTTCCCGACGTCACCGCGACTTGGTATTTATCCCATATGCGTGCGCCATGGGGCTTGTGGATGGGGTTGACCGGTAGCCTCATGAATGTAAGCGAATGCAAACAGCTCGGGTTAACGCATTATGCGATGGGCAGTGAGCAATGGCAGGATATGCTTGAACTTGTTACTAATTTGCCTTGGCAAGACAACATAGCGCGTAATCATCAGCATTTACGTCAAGGCTTGCATCAATTGGAGCAAATGACGATCATCGAACTTCCTGCTGCGCGATTAGAAGCCAATGAAGAGCAAGTTAGCACTTGGTTAGCGGGTGATGACTTGGTCGCAATCGCCAAGCGGATGAGTGCCTATAAAGGCAGCGATGAATGGCTGCAGCAAGGGATAAAGAATTTACAGCACGGTTGCCCAGCAACTGCTCACATAGCCATGGAGCAGATTCGGCGTGGTGGTTTTATGAGCCTGAAAGAAGTGGTCGCATGGGAGCTGGACATAGCATGGCAATCGGTGCGTCATCCCGACTTTGCCGAGGGAGTTCGCGCTATGGTCATCGATAAAGACTTTAAGCCCCAGTGGCAACACAACGATATTCAGTCTGTGCCACATAGCTGGGTGGAAGAGTTGCTACGTTCACCGTGGAAGGTTAACGAGCACCCTTATGTTGACATATAAATAGCGCCCCTTAGGCGCTACCAAAAGCCGCTTGCGTGGCGTCGATCTCTTCATTAAGTGCCTGCCATTGCGGCTCAACATTATCGGCGTCTAATCCTAGTTGCTGGAATGAGTGCAAACTATCACGATCAACTTGCCCTAGAGGGTGGTCGGTGCCGGCAAAGTGCTGAATGACGGCAACTTGCACTATGTCGGTAAAATCTACTTGTTCTGATTTTCTTGTTAAGTCTTGGTATTGCTTTGGAACGCGCACGAGCTCGTCAGAAAAATCCCAGCTTTTCAGAATATATGCACCGATATGCGGATGTAGCCGCTCGATAACATGATCGAGCGACATACTATCGCTCATTAAACCTTCGTTGTTTTCGGCATAGGCGAGAATAGGTAGCACACCGATTTGATGTACCAAACCGGCAAGCAATGCTTGATCTGACGGTAACTTGGTAAAATGCCGAGCCAGTACTTGGGCAGATGAGGCTATTTCAATCGCTCGTGACCAACATTCTCGCATACGAACATCAATCGCATCGTTAGTAGCCTGAAACATTTGTGCCATGGCTAAGCCAATAACAAGGTTGCTGGTGTAATCAATGCCTAAGCGTGACACGGCAGTCGTGAGGTCGTTAATGGCGATACTGCTACGTAACATGGGGCTATTAGCTACTCGTAACAGTCGGGTCGTGAGTGCAGGGTCTTGGCCTATGATGGACGATATATCGTTAATGGTGGCATCTTCATCCTCTGCGACCTCGCGAATTTTCAAGGCAATTTCAGGCAAGGTCGGAAGTACCAAGCGGTCTTCACGAATCTGCTGAACAATATCGTCCTTTACTTGCTGCACTAACGACTGAGACATGAGCGGGCCTTTTGAGTTTTCTGCCCGCGTGGCCGGGCATTTAGCTGTCAGAACTCTCAGTATAGAAAACCCTGTGCAAAGTGACGGGGTTTTTGCCAATCACTGCATCTAGCTGTTGTTCTAAACTATTGATTACGGCTAAACCCTCGCTATTCACTATGTTTAGACAAAGGCTTGCCAGCTCGCCAATGGCCTTGCCATCGCCGTTATTGATAGCTGTCATGGGTTTGATGTCGGTATTTTCCGACAAGCTGAAGCGATAAAGAGCACGTTTGCTTTTACCTAAATACTGCAAACGTGCAACGATTTCTTGGCCGGTGTAGCAGCCCTTAGAGAAGCTCACACCTTGATGCTGTTGCCAGTCGATATGCTGCGGCACCCACTCTTCGCGACTGTAATCGTTGACCCAAACGAGCCCTGCCTTGATGTCGGCTAAGTGCCAGTCTTTTGATGAGCACAAGGGTTGGTCAGTAAGCCAAGTATCTGCTTGGTCGATGTTGCACCAGAATTCGCGGCGGTTGTCGGGCCATTGCACGCTGATGCCATTAGTGTCAGCAATAACAGTGTGCGCGGCTTGCAGTGTGGAATCTTGTCCTAGCTCTGCCAGCACTAGCCAGTCTTGGCGCTCCATTAATTGTGTTTTAAAAAATACGGCATATTTACTTAGGTGAGTCTGAAGAGCGGCTGCTTGCGTAGTGGGTAAGCGTAACCAAAAATCATCGTTTTGGCGGGCGATAACAAAGTTAGCCACCATGCGCCCCTTCGCTGTGCAGCACGCGCCCAGTTGCCACATGCCATTTTTTAAAGTACTGACATCGCACGTTAGTTGACCTTGTAAAAAACGCTCGCTATCAGGTCCTTGAATCTGGATAAGGGCCATATCAACTAAGTAGGTACGAGCCGGTCGGCCTAGGCTAGTCGAATTCGGGATGAAATATTCGCCGTCGTTGCTGCCAAGCGAGGATGTAAGCTGGTTCATTGTCGGTGTCTCCAAAACTATGCCTGCGTAGAATCTGCAAGCCTGTGCATTCTACGGCAAAAGTCGACGGCTAAATACGGGATAGAAGTTGTGGGATTATCTGTCTGCTTGCGCTACGTAATTAGCGTTTTAGCAGATCGCTTTGCTACAATGGCTTCCCATCAGAGGAGACTAACGTGTCAGAAGAACTTAACGATATTGATGCACGACGTGTCTGTTGGCATAGCCGTCGCGGCATGCTGGAACTGGATGTGATCCTATTGCCATTTGCGGAAAATAAATACCGTGATTTAACGGAAGACGATAAGCGTCGCTATCGTGATTTATTGGAATGCGAAGATCCTGATCTATTTGCTTGGTTTATGGAACATCAAAATCCAGACGATGCTGATTTTGAGCGTATCGTGGCCGTGGTGTTAGAGTATGCCCGCAGCCCTAAATAAGACGGGCGAATATTATGAATGGGCTTTGCGTCCTTCATTACAACAACGCCGCTTAGATTTTGCGGCGTTGTTAGTAGGTAGTTGCCTGCTACTTGTCTTATTACCACTTTCTTGGTGGTTCTCTTTGATGATCGCGCTAGCGGTCGCTTTTCTTAGTTGGCGTTTCGCCCAGCGAATGCAAGTATCGGTGGAGCGAATAGGTTGCGATGCGCGTGGCTGGTGGATACTTGTGGGCGGTCAGCGCCATTGGGTGCGCTGGCGCAGTGGCAGCATCCGTCGCTATGAATTGGTGCGTTTACAGTGGGGCTTTTGGCCATGGCAGCACATCTTAGTGCGAGCTGACAGCCTAGCAAACGACGAAGACTTGCGCCGTTTGCGTCGCGCGCTATATACGCAGATCTAACCGGCAATAACGGATAGGGCGAACTAGAGCTCGCCCAATTCTTTGATATATTTCGGTGTTAAAACGGTATCGAATGCGCGTGGTAACGGCTCTGGGTAGTCGCGGCTAAAATGCAGACCACGGCTTTCTTTGCGCAATAATGCCGAACGAATAATCACATCCGCTACATCGACTAAATTACGCAGCTCGAGTAAATCATTGGTTACTTTGTGGTTGCTGTAAAACTCTTGTATCTCTTGGCGCAGCAGTTTTACGCGGTGTTTTGCCCGTAGTAAGCGTTTAGTTGTGCGCACAATGCCGAAGTAATCCCACATAAATCGACGCAGCTCATCCCAGTTGTGAGCGATGACGACATCTTCATCTGAATCGGTTACTTGGCTGGAGTCCCAAGCGGGTACTTTCTCAATCGAGGCTGCTAAATCTAAGTTTTCGGCAATATGCTTAGCCGCAGAGCGAGCAAACACCAAGCACTCGAGTAGAGAGTTACTGGCTAACCGATTTGCACCATGTAGCCCTGTACTGGCGGTTTCACCCACTGCGTATAGCCGTTCAATGTCGGTACGGCCATGAATATCTGTTACTACACCACCACAGGTGTAATGCGCTGCGGGTACGACAGGAATTGGGTCTTTAGTAATGTCGATGTTCAGTTGCAAGCAGCGTTCATAGATAGTGGGAAAGTGTTCTTTAATAAAGTCGGCAGGTTTGTGGCTGATGTCTAAGAACAAGCAATCGGCACCCAAACGCTTCATCTCATGGTCAATCGCGCGGGCGACGATATCTCGCGGCGCGAGTTCTGCCCGCTCGTCAAAATGATGCATAAAGCGTTTGCCGTTTGGTAGTAGTAACTTACCGCCTTCCCCCCTAACGGCTTCAGTAATCAAAAACGATTTGGCTTGTGGGTGATACAAACAGGTTGGGTGGAATTGGTTGAATTCCATATTGGCAACGCGACAGCCCGCGCGCCAAGCCATGGCAATACCATCACCAGAAGCGCCGTCAGGGTTGCTCGTGTACAAATACACCTTGCTGGCTCCGCCAGTGGCTAATACCACGGCTCGGGCCGTAATAACATCGACATCGCCGGTTTCGTTATTTAGAAAATAACCGCCAACGCAGGCTTGTCCAGGGAGCCCGAGTTTGTTGCGGGTGACGAGGTCGATGGCAATATGATCTTGAAGTAAGGTCAAATTTTTGCAGTTGCGAGCACGCTCTAGCAAGGTATCGGAAATTGCATGGCCAGTGGCATCGGCTGCATGAATAATGCGACGTGCGCTATGACCGCCTTCACGGGTTAGATGAAAGTGATTAGGACTATCTTGGGTAAAGGGCACGCCAATATCAATCAGCCATTCAATTGCCGCCGTTGATTCTTCTACGGTGTAGCGCACAGCTGGCTCATGACAGAGGCCGGCACCGGCGATAAGTGTGTCTTCTACATGGGCATCGATACTGTCTTCATCATCCAATACCGCAGCAACACCACCTTGTGCCCAGCGCGTCGAGCCTGCGTCTAAGGAGTCCTTGCTAATGATCGCGGCCTTGATATGCTCGGGCAGGGATAGCCCCAAAGTCAGACCCGCAGCTCCGCTACCGATAATCAGCACATCGTAGGTAAAACTCTGACTCATACTTCTGAAACCTTGATTGTGAACATGACAAACGACGTATTTCGTCACCCGAGAACGGAATGTAGGGGGGGCAGTGTATGCATCGCAACGTCTCGCACTATAATGCCAGCCTATTGTCCTTGAAAAGGTTTTGTCATAAAGCTAACGATATCTAACCTTTTGATGTGGAACTGTAATAAAGCGTCAGCCGGACAATTCGATAGGAACTTTTTAAACATTACGCCCTCTACATTACAAAGCCACAATGGAGGGCAGAGTGTGACAAACTTAGCGATGGCTGCGATGAAGCAGCGAGATACAGCGGGTAATGGCATGACAGATCAACAAATTTCAGACCGGCAATTGGTTGCTCGGGTGCAGAAAGGTGATCGCCGCGCATTTGATCTGCTGGTGGTTAAGTATCAGCATAGAATTTTAGCCTTGGTTGGCCGTTTTGTTTCTGACTTCGCTGAAGCTCAGGATGTCACTCAAGAAGCATTCATCAAAGCCTATCGTGCGTTACCATCGTTCCGTGGTGACAGTGCTTTTTATACGTGGATGTACCGTATTGCGGTGAATACCGCTAAAAATCATTTGATCAGCCGTGGTCGTAAAACACCGACGAACGATATTGATTTAGATGACGCAGCCTACTTTGCCGATGAGAGCCATATGCGCGATATGGACACGCCGGATGGATTGCTGCAAAGAGACCAATTACGTGATGTGGTATTTGCTGCTATTGATGCTTTGCCTGAAGAATTGCGCATCGCAGTCACGCTGCGTGAGATTGATGGTCTAACCTATGAAGAGATTGCCGATGTTATGGAATGCCCTATAGGTACCGTACGTTCGCGCATATTCCGAGCTCGTGAAGCCATTGAGAAAAAAATGCAGCCTCTGCTGAGTGCGACTGCCTGATGAGACGTAAGGATTAACTATGAACGATAAAATGAATGAATCCTTATCCGCATTAGTGGACGGCGAGACCGATGAGCTCGAAGTGCGGCGGGTGATGAATCAAATTGATCAAACCTCAGAAATGCTGCAAACCTGGCGTCGTTATCAACTTATTGGCTCGGTATTACGCAACGAGCCAGCCAGTACCATTGACCTCTCGCGCGGCATTATGCAAGCCCTAGATGGCGAGCCGATGGATGATGTGGTAACACCGGTATCGACGGCGAGTAACCTTGAGGTGTCAGCGTCTGCTCTTGACGTGAAATCGTCCCGCTGGAGTTGGTTAGCATCTGGTGCGGTTGCCGCTTCGGTCACCTTGGCCGTGCTGGTGGGCGTGCGAGCCACTTCTGAGCTGCAAAATTCTGCTCTTAACGGTCAAGCGTTGAGTGCTGTAATGCCGACAGTGTTGGGCCTCGATACAACGGGGTCATCGGATGCCATCGCGGAGGCTTTGGTTTCAGTTGAGCCTATTTCAGATATTGCTATAGCTGCAACTGAGCGTCAGCCACAAGCGGATAGCGAGACTTTGCGAGAAGCACAAAATGTGCTGAAAGAGTATGTGTTGCAGCATACAGAACATGCCTCACTCAATACTGCTAGCGGCATGATGCCTTATGCTAGAGTAGCTAACTTCGAACAGGACGCCGCGAAGGCGAAGGGCAAGTGATTGTCAGATTACTGTTGATACTCTGCTGTTTGTCAGTCTCTGTTTATGCAGATTCCGACATCCAGCAGGAGCAAAACGCACGCGTTTGGTTAGATAAAATGTCGCGCGCTCTAAATGAGCGTAACTATCAGGGTGTTCTCATCTATGGCGACCCCAATGCCTGGAACACCCTATCAATTAAGCACAGTGTTATTGATGGCACTGAATATGAAAAGCTAGAACATCTCACCGGCTTGCCGCGTAAAATCATTCGGCGTGGGCATGATATCACCTGCATTCATCCGGGTGATCATGTCGTTCGTACTGATCCAAATATCACCAATCCGTTAACGCAATCCCTAGTGCTTAGTAGCTCTGAACTTACCAATCTATACGATTTGCAGGTAGGCGGACACGAACGAATAGCGGATCGTATAGCGCAACGAATTAACGTGACGCCTAAAGATAAATATCGTTATGGTTACAGTCTTTGGGTGGATATGCAAAGCGGTTTATTGTTACGCAGCGACTTGATGTCCGAACGAGGAGAGGTGTTAGAACGCTTCCAGTTTGCCCAAGTTGAAATAGACGGCGATATTCCCATATCGGAATTTGATGACACTGATGCAGGGCACCGGATCGAAGGGCACGGTTTAGCCAGTAAGGCAGGGATGATACAACCGGCTCTATGGGAGCCGGGATGGATTCCGCGAGGCTTTATGATGACGACGCGCCGTGAGCAAGAGCAAGCGGCTCAACATCATCAAACTATGGTGATGTATACAGATGGCTTGGCAGCTTTTACTTTGTTTGTGGATAATATTGCCGATGGTCGTATGCCCGACATGAACAAGCGTTGGGGAGCAACCGCCGCTGTCGTGCGACATATGAAGTTTAACGATAATGGTTATCGCATTACGGTTGTGGGTGAAGTCCCCATAGCGACAGTACAAAAAATAGCATTATCGGTCCGGCCTATGCTAGCGGCAGTGCCGAGTGGGTTAATTAATGAGTTGGAATAAATAAACGATGAGCCAAGAAGTAGTTGCAGTGGTTGAGCAAGGTGAAGGCGGTATCTGGGTTGAAGCAACTCAGCGCAGCGCTTGCGGAAGTTGCAATGCGCGCTCTGGGTGTGGTCAGCATAGCTTGAGCAAGCTTGGTCGCCCGATGCGTTTATGGATACCTACAGATCGCAATTATCAGGTTGGTGATCAGGTGATCTTATCGCTACCGCAAGGTGGCTTAGCTCTCAGTGCTCTGGTGCTTTATGGCTTACCGCTGGTGGGCTTAATTGCGGGTGCTATCCTTGGACAACGTCTTGGTACCGACCTTATTTCAGCCGCGGTTGGCATCGCTGGCTTAGGGGTTGGATTTATTGTTGCTAAAAAACTATCAGAACAGTTCACAAAACAATGGCATCCTCAAATTGTTGATGGCTGTGCCGGCGTTATCTCCACAAAACTGGTTGAATGAAATTATAGTTGAGAGGATCGACATGGCAGTAATACTTCGTTTATTCGTGGTTTGCTTGGTAGTGCTGACGACTGGTCGGGCTTGGGCAGAACTTCCTGATTTTCGCGAGCTGGTCAAAGAAACGTCTCCCGCGGTGGTGAATATCAGTACCGTACAACACGCTCGGTCTAACGCATTTCAACAGCATTATGGTTTACCGGATGATGTCCCAGAAATCTTTCGTCATTTCTTTGGTCAGCAAATTCCATCGCCCGGTGGCAAACAAGAAAGCGCTTCTTTAGGGTCTGGTTTTATCGTTTCGCGTGACGGTTATATTCTAACGAACAACCATGTTGTGAAAGATGCGGATGAAATTGTCGTGCGTCTTAGTGATCGTCGTGAACTCGACGCGGTACTAATCGGCGCCGATGAAAGTTCAGATTTGGCGGTTTTGAAAGTCGAAGCCAAGAATCTACCGACCGTCGAACTCGGTAATTCCGACAAGTTAGAAGTGGGTGAATGGGTGGTCGCCATTGGTTCGCCGTTTGGGTTTGATTATTCAGTGACTGCAGGGATTGTTAGTGCCAAAGGGCGCAGCTTACCTAATGAGAATTATGTTCCGTTCATTCAAACGGACGTTGCGATCAATCCTGGTAATTCAGGTGGTCCTCTGTTCAATCTTGACGGCAAAGTCGTGGGTATTAACTCGCAAATCTACACCCGTTCGGGCGGCTTTATGGGGGTGTCATTCGCGATTCCAATCAATGTTGCAATGGATGTTGCTGAGCAGCTAAAGGCTAATGGCAAAGTAAGCCGTGGTTGGCTAGGCGTAGTGATCCAAGAGGTCAGTAAGGATCTAGCTGAGTCGTTTGGCTTAGATAAAGCTGCCGGCGCTTTGGTTGCTCAGGTTGTTCCAAATAGCCCAGCGGCCAGTGCCGGAATTGAAAACGGTGACATCATTACTCGCATCAATGGCCGAGATATTTATCTGTCGTCAGATTTGCCGCACCAAGTGGGTCGATTAGCGGCGGGCGAAAATGCCACTCTTGATATCGTACGCAATGGTAAGCGCAAAAAAGTAACGGTCAATATCGGTGTTCTCCCTGATAGCGGCGCAATGGAGTTGGCGCAAAATCCAGCGACAGCCGAGCGGTTGAGCAATAGCTTGGGCGTGTTGGTAACCGATCTTAGCGACCGTCAACGTAAAGACGCTGGCGATGGCGTTATGGTAAAAGAAGTGCGTCGTGGTCCTGCGTCAATGGCTGGTTTGATCAATGGTGACATTATTACCATGATCTATGGCGAACAGATCCACTCTGTTGCTGAGTTTGATAAGGTCGTGAACAACTTACCGAAAAATCGCAGTGTCCCTATGCGTATTGTGCGTCGTGGCACCGCGATGTTCATCCCTTTACGCATTACCGACTAAGACTAGAAATGCGCTCAGCCTTCTGCTGAGCGCAGCCGATTGCCCAAGTCCCGCACTCTACATAGCGTTTGGGCTGTAATTCGAGTAAAATCCCCACCCATTTTCAATAATCTACCGGATGATATTCTGTGAGCCGACTGGACCACATTCGTAACTTTTCCATTATTGCCCATATTGACCACGGCAAGTCGACACTATCGGATCGCTTTATTCAGGTGTGTGGTGGTCTCAGCGACCGCGAAATGCAGGCGCAGGTGTTGGATTCGATGGACATCGAGCGTGAACGTGGCATTACCATCAAGGCCCAGAGCGTAACGCTAGATTACAAAGCGCGAAATGGTGAAACCTACCAGCTCAACTTCATTGATACCCCAGGGCACGTCGACTTTAGCTATGAAGTGAGTCGCTCGTTGTCAGCCTGTGAAGGTGCATTATTAGTTGTTGATGCGGCTCAGGGCGTTGAAGCCCAATCCGTCGCCAACTGTTACACCGCGATAGAGCAAGGCCTAGAAGTAATTCCGGTACTGAATAAGATGGATTTGCCACAAGCCGATCCAGACAAAGTAGCCCAAGAAATCGAAGATATTATTGGCTTAGATGCTACCGAAGCGGTGCGTTGTAGCGCTAAGAGCGGCTTAAACATTGAAGATGTTTTAGAAGATTTAGTGGCTCGAGTGCCTCCGCCAGAGGGAAATGTTGACGGTCCTCTGCAGGCCCTGATTATCGACTCTTGGTTTGATCCTTACTTGGGTGTTGTCTCGTTAATTCGTGTGAAGAACGGCAGCATCAAAAAAGGTGACAAAATTCGCATGAAATCGACCGGTCGTGACCATTTAGTTGATGGCATTGGTATCTTTACCCCAAAAATGACCGCAACCGGTGAGCTTTGCACCGGTGAAGTGGGTTACATGGTGGGTAGCATCAAAGAAATTCACGGCGCGCCAGTAGGCGATACCATCGTTAGCGCTAAGTTTCCTGATGTTGATGCATTGCCTGGCTTCCAAAAGGTTAAGCCTCAGGTGTATGCAGGTTTATTCCCTGTGTCCGCTGACGACTTCGAAAGCTTCCGTGATGCATTGGATAAATTATCGCTGAACGACGCTTCCCTGTTCTTTGAACCAGAAAGCTCAGATGCCTTAGGTTTTGGTTTCCGTTGTGGCTTCTTAGGCATGCTGCATATGGAAATTATTCAAGAACGCTTAGAGCGCGAATACGACTTGGATTTAATTACCACTGCACCCACGGTAATTTATGAAGTACTGACTCGTCGTGGTGACGTATTGATGGTCGATAACCCATCTAAATTGCCCGATCCCGGTACGATTGAAGAAATGCGCGAGCCAATTGCAGAATGTAATATTTTAGTACCGCAAGAGTATCTCGGTAACGTGATTACGTTGTGTATTGAAAAGCGCGGTGTGCAAATTGATATGCAGTACACCGGTTCGCAAGTAGCGTTAAAGTACGAAATACCGATGGGTGAGGTCGTTATGGACTTCTTCGATCGTTTGAAGTCTGCGAGCCGCGGTTTTGCCTCGTTAGATTACAGCTTCACGCGCTTTCAAGCATCGTCGTTACAACGCTTAGATGTATTAGTGAATGGTGAGCGTGTTGATGCTCTAGCAACGATTATGCATACCGATAGCGTCCGTCGTCGTGGTGCAGCTCTAACCGAAAAAATGAAAGAGCTTATTCCGCGCCAGATGTTCGACGTCGCGATTCAAGCGGCTATTGGCAATCAAGTGGTTGCTCGTACGACGGTAAAAGCTTTGCGTAAAAACGTTATTGCCAAATGTTATGGCGGTGATGTTAGCCGTAAGAAGAAACTGCTACAGAAGCAGAAAGACGGTAAAAAGCGTATGAAGCAGATTGGTAACGTTGAAATCCCACAATCCGCGTTTCTTGCGGTCCTTAGGGTAGATGATTAATGAAAAAGAAGCAGCTTGGATTATCAATGCCGGGAGTTTTGGCTTTGATGGTATTGGCCATTATGATTCTTCGAGCTGCTATTTCATTGATACCTATGTATTGGGATGATGTCATGGTGGGTAGTATTTTAGACTCAGTTCAAGAGTCTAAAGCTATTACTGGCAAAACGTCCACCAGTGATGCCAAGCGCGTACTGGAAAAACGTTTCCAATCCAATAATTTATATATTTCTACTGATAAACTAGAACTCGATCGTTCTGAGCATCGATTAGTGCTGACGTATACTTACGACCGTCGAGATGATTTTTTCAGTAACATTGATTTTGTGCTCACCTTTACCCATCGGAAAGATTTTACTCAGTGAATAATTCGCTCCTGAAACTATCGCAGCGATTAGGTTATACCTTTCGCGACGAGCAATTAGCCACGCTCGCATTAACTCACCGTAGTAAAGCCGGTCATAATAACGAACGACTAGAATTCCTTGGTGATTCCATTTTAAATTTCGTCGTCGGTGAAGATTTATTTCGCCGTTTTCCTACTGCGAAAGAAGGCAAGTTGAGCCGTTTGCGGGCAAAAATGGTTAAAGGCGAGACCTTAGCTTTTGTTGCACGCGAATTTGAATTAGGCGATTTTTTATTGCTGGGTTCCGGCGAAATGAAAAGTGGCGGACATCGCCGTGATTCTATTTTGGCCGATACCGTAGAAGCCCTGATCGGCGCTATGTATTTAGATGCTGGATTGGAAGTGGTGCGCGAGCGTATATTGGCGTGGTACGCCGATCGCCTCGATGCATTAACCCTCGAAGATCCTATTAAAGATCCCAAAACGCGTTTGCAAGAATATCAGCAAGCGCAGCGTTCAAGTCTGCCCAAATACACGATATTGAGTGTTGAAGGTCCGACTAACGAGCAAGTATTTACTATCGAATGCGTCATACCTGAAGAAGCCGATGCCGTTGTGGCGATTGGTGGTAGCCGTCGTGCTGCCGAGCAAGCCGCCGCGCAGCAAATGCTGCTTAATCTTGGAATCCACGGGGAGGAAGAATAATGCCGCAACGTACCGGTTTTGTGGCCATTGTTGGTCGTCCTAATGTGGGAAAATCCACGTTACTCAATCGCATTCTTGGTCAGAAATTATCGATTACTTCGCGCAAGCCGCAAACAACACGCCATCAAATTTTGGGTATTAAAACAGAAGAAGATGTTCAGGTTGTTTATGTTGATACGCCGGGTATTCATAAGAATCAAGAAAAAGCGATTAACCGCTATATGAATAAAGCGGCCACTACCGCAGTGAAAGACGTTGATCTAATTCTAATGATTATCGACCGTACACGTTGGACCGATGAAGACGATATGGTGCTAGAAGCGGTTAAGCAACAGCGTGCACCGATTGTACTCGTAGTGAATAAAGTCGATTTTATTCAAGATAAAAACGATTTGCTGCCGTATTTAGAGAAGGTCAGTAAACGTCATACCTTCGATCAAATTATTCCTATTAGTGCGAAAACGGGTCATAACATTGACCGTTTAGAGCATTTAATTGAAAGCTATTTGCCTGAAAATCAATATTTCTATCCAGAAGACCAAATTACGGATAGAAGTTCGCGCTTCTTAGCCGCTGAGCTGGTGCGTGAAAAAATTATGCGCCAGTTGGGTGATGAACTTCCTTATGCCATGACGGTAGAAATTGAAGAGTTCAAACATGACGGTCGTATTATCGAAATCAGTGCGCTTATTTTAGTTGAGCGTGCCTCGCAAAAACGTATCGTAATTGGCGAGGCTGGTTCTCGCTTAAAGCAAATTGGCCAAGATGCTCGCAAAGATATGGAGTTGCTATTCGACTGCAAAGTCATGCTTAACATGTGGGTGAAAGTGAAATCCAACTGGTCGGATGACGAACGCGCTTTACGCAGTCTCGGTTACGACGACCAATAGTCACGATGAAGCAGTGGTTTGTGCTGCAACGTCAGCCACTACGCGAAGACGACTGGCTACTCGATATATTCAGCATGAGTGCCGGTCGTTTACGAGTGATCAGCCAAGCAATGGTCGGTCGAGAAGACCCCGATTTATTGTGTCTTTGTCAGGGGGATTGGCAGCAGGGACAAGAATTCCCTCGGGTAAAAGCATCGGAAGTAATTGCTCGGCCAAGCTTGCAGGGAGTGCCCTTGTATTGTGCTGTCTACATCACCGAATTGTTGGCGAGATTACTGCCACAACATGAATCCTATCCCGCTGTTTTTACCCTCTATCTCGATACCCTTAATGCGCTAGCCGATACACCCTTGGTTGACCCTTGGTTGCGGCATTTTGAATTTCAACTATTGCAACAATTAGGCTATGGTTTTTCGTGGCAGAAAGATATCCTAGGCAATAATATTGAGCCGTCTTTGCATTATGTATTTGCCGGTGGCGAGGGCTTCGTTTTAGCAGCTAAAGGCTACGCGGGAGCTGCTATTCTTGCTATTGGTAAGGGTGATTATCAATTTCCTACGGCACTTAATGTCGCTAAACTGATTCTGCGACAAGCATTGGAAGCACAACTTACGCGGCCATTGATCAGTCGTGAGCTATTTATTTAAAGGTGAAGTTATGAGTTTGGCTAAACGTGTTTTGTTAGGTGTTAATATCGATCACGTTGCAACTTTGCGCCAAGCGCGCGGTACACGTTATCCTGACCCCGTACAAGCGGCATTTGTTGCTGAAGAAGCTGGCGCCGATGGTATTACCGTTCATCCGCGTGAAGACGGACGTCATATTCAAGTACGCGATGTACGTATTTTGCGCGATACACTGGCGACACGCATGAACCTCGAAATGGCGGTCACTGAGAATATGCTGCAGTTGGCTGAAGAGGTTTGTCCTCCATGTACCTGCTTGGTTCCAGAGAAACGCGAGGAGCTAACCACCGAAGGTGGATTGGATGTCGCTGGACAAGAAGCTCATATCACCGCTGCAGTAGCGCGTTTAAAAGCCATTGGTAGTGAAGTGTCATTATTTATTGATCCTGATGAAGCGCAAATTGATGCAACTGTACGCACGGGGGCTCCGGTAATTGAATTGCACACGGGTCGGTATGCTGATGCCGAAACTAACGAAGAGCGTGACGAAGAGTTAGTGCGCATTGCCACTGCTGCTAAATATGCGGCCAGTAGAGGTTTAATCGTTAATGCGGGTCATGGTTTGAATTATCACAACGTCGAAGCGATTGCCGCTATTCCAGAAATGAATGAATTAAATATTGGTCATGCCATCGTTGCGCGCGCAGTGTTCGTTGGCTTGGCGCAAGCCGTGGCCGATATGCGCGCTCTATTAGCGGCAGCACGTTAGGACTTTTGGTGTTTTCGCTGAGTGATATTGAAGCTCATGGTGTCATGGGTATCGGTACAGATTTATTAGCGGAATCACGTATCAATGCCATTGTTGAGCGTCAGCCAGTAAAGTTTGCTCAGCGCATTTTAACCCCTGCCGAATTATCCATTTGGGCGCAGCATCACCAGCCGAACAATTTTTTAGCGAAACAGTTTGCGGCGAAAGAGGCCTTATCTAAGGCATTAGGGACGGGTATTGCGGCGGGTGTTAGCTTTCAACATATTGAAGTGTTGCGCGATCAGCTCGGCGCCCCTTATGTTGTTCTATCGAGTGTCGCTGCGCAGCGTATGCAGGTGTTGGGCGCAACCCGAGCATTGATTAGTTTGTCTGATGATCAAGGGCTTATTCAAGCGTTTGCATTAATTGTTGTCTGATTTCTTAGTAGATCTGACCAGTCATTTATCTCTACCCATTCTTGTAATCTTTTGAGCTCCGTTACTAGGCGGCGCATTTGTTCTGGTAGCTTGGCAAACTCATTCGCTTTTAGCGCGCTTTCGAATGTTTCTAATTCAAGGCGTAAGCAAGGTGTACCGCAATAACGAGTGGCACCGTGCATCCTATGTACAGCCTCTAATAACTCATCCAACGCTTCTTCTTCCCAGTAGGCAACGATATTTGCACGTTCGTTATCGAGGGAGTCGAGCAGCATCTGGAACATATCAACGGCTAATTCGACATTGTTATTAGCATGGTGAAGCGCCATGTCGGCATTGAATATTTCGCGGCAAATTGATTTTTCTTTCACGATCTCTCGATGGCGCTCATGTTTAATAACACGCACTAGTGTATTGATTGGTGCGCGATAGCCGGTCCAGCGTTCAACGCATTTAGCCAGTTGTTCTTGTGTAATAGGTTTCGTTTGATAATCGTTCATGCCAGATTTAAGCAAGGCCTGCTTTTCGTCTGCCATAGCATGTGCAGTTAGGGCAATAATGGGTAGTGCAGCTTTGCCGGGCATACGGCGAATGTGTTCGGTTGCTTCCGTGCCTGACATGTTTGGCATTTGAATATCCATGAACACCATTTCTATCGGATGCTGGTCGATTTGCGCGATTGCCTCGCTCCCAGTCATGGCGGAATAGACTTGTATGCCCATTTCACGCAATAAGGTCACGACTAACTTCAAATTCGCGTGGTTATCATCCACCGCTAAAATACAGGGAGGAACTCGCCCTGGTGAGTGCTCTTCTGTTGCGTCAGTAAGCGTGAGTACTTGCGATTCGTCGGCAACAAGCTCGCTCAGTGCCGCGTGTAACTTGCGCTGTGTAACGGGGCGACTCAACGCCTCGTTAGCCCCCAGCTTTTTCAACATATCGAGGTCTTCGTGACTCACGCTATTAACCAAAGCGACAACGGGCACTTGGGTATCTTTCAGTGCGTTCAGTAAGGCTAAGGCGTCATCGTCGAGTTTTTCATGATCAACAGCGCATAAAATAAGATCGTATTTCTCGCCTGCGTTTACTCGATCAACGACTTGTGGAATCGTTGGATAGTAGTGATGGTTAATTTGCCACGATGTTAATAATGTTAGTAGGTCGGTCGTAGCTGCCTGTTTTGGATCAATAACGGCGATGTTGATATTTAGCGGCGTAAGGTTGTTGGTGGTGGAGTCTTGATCTATCTGAATATCAATATTAAAGAAGAAAGACGAGCCAAAACCTTCACGGCTTTCAACGCGAATGTCACCATGCATCGCCTCAACTAGCGCTTTAGAAATAATTAACCCTAAACCTGTACCACCAAATTGGCGAGCGACGCTAGCATCTGCTTGGGAGAAGGCTTGGAATAGTTTTTCTTGTTTTTCTGGTGATAAGCCTAAGCCGGTATCACGAATTTCAAACTGTAAGCTGGCACGGTGATCTTTTTGGCTAATGAGTGACGTTTTCACCGTAACGCTGCCGTATTCCGTAAATTTAATCGCATTATTGACTAGGTTGGTGATGACTTGTTTTAGTCGCAATGGGTCGCCGCATACCGCGAGTGGTACGTTACTTTCAATAATCTGATTAAGTTCTAAGCGTTTACCCACTGCCTCGGGAGCTAATACTTGTAGTGCATCTTCGATGACGTCGCGCAGATTAAAAGGGGTGTGCTCGATGATGAGTTTACCGGCATCAATTTTCGATAAATCGAGGATGTCGTTGATAATATTTAGTAGGTCGTCCGAGGACTTGCGGATTGTTTGCAAGTAGTCGTTCTGGCGTTCACTGACTTGGGTGCGACCTAGTAATTCTGAGAAACCTAAAATACCGTTCAGTGGTGTACGAATTTCGTGGCTAACGTTGGCTAAGAACTCAGACTTCATGCGGCTAGCTTCGATAGCCTCTTTACGACCGAGCGTGAGTTCGCGGTTACGAATTTCCAGCTCATCTAATGTCTCTTGGAGGTCGTGAGTCGCTTGTTCTAAGTTTTGTTGGTGTTCAGTATTCGCCCGCTGCAAGGCACTTGCCATCGCATTAATACCCGATGCGAGGGCTTGGAATTCTCCGCCATTTTCAATGTGTACACGGGTTTCTAATTTGCCATCTTTCATATCGTCGATGGCATCAACAATAACCCCCATGGGGCGCGATACTTGTTTACTAATTCGTAATGCCAGGATCGTACATAAAATGAGTACTAACAATATAATGCTGAGTGATGAGGCTATGTGTTGATACTGATTTAATTTGGTATTAGCACTGGAAAGCTCAACTTCGGCCCAGCCGAGTAATTGTTGCTGGCCGTTTTTCTGGGCATAGAATTGTTCGGAAAGTTGATCAGCAATAATTAAGTTTTGCGAAAATATCGGCGCGCGCGCGCGCAGTGAACCATCTGTGCGCATGAGTTGTAATTGATCGGCTTTCAATTCAGCGGAGCCAAAACGCTCGGTTAACATTCGTGGCCCCGCATGCGCAAGCGCCTGCATATCTTGGTTGTATAAGGTCACTGCACGAACGTCGAGTTCTTCCAACATATTGTTGGCAATGTTCTGCAATATACCAACACTGCCGGTCATTACACCGTACTCGCAAGTGGGGGCTAATTGTTTAGCCATTGCTAAGGTACGTTGTTCCAATAGATCGCCAAGATCACGGGCGCGTTCGGTAATAAAAAAGGTGCCAAGAACTAACGACACTATGATGCCAGGCAGCAACGCCAGAAACAGGATACGATTTTGAATGTTCCAATTTTTCATCGCGATGAGGCAGCCTATTGTTTAGTCAAGAAACGCATCGGCCTAGAGTAAAGGTGGCGTAACGTTGGTGCAAACTTTGTCGTCAATTTACCGCGATTAATCCCTAAGAGTCGTCGCGTCTAAGCTGCGACAGCGGTAAACTACGCGCAAACTGTCTACCAGAAACGAGAATCTCCGTGACTGATCGCCAAAATTCGACAACTGAAGCGCCGTTATATCCCACTATTGCTGATTGCGTTGGTAATACACCACTAGTGCGATTGCAGCGTTTACTGCCGGCCGGTAGTAGCAATACGGTATTGCTGAAGTTAGAAGGCAATAATCCTGCGGGTTCTGTGAAAGATCGGCCAGCCCTATCCATGATTCAGCGAGCAGAGCAGCGCGGTGATATTAAGCCTGGTGATGTCTTGATCGAAGCGACCAGTGGCAATACAGGCATCGCCTTGGCAATGGCCGCAGCTATTATGGGTTACCGCATGATATTAATTATGCCGGATAACGCCACCATGGAACGTCGTTGGGCAATGGAAGCTTATGGTGCCGAATTGATTTTAGTGAGCAAAGAAGAAGGCATGGAAGGCGCTCGCGACTTAGCTGACAAAATGGAACTGGAGGGCAAGGGTCGCGTTTTAAATCAGTTTGGAAATACCGATAACCCCGAGGCTCATTATCGCGGTACTGGTCCTGAAATATGGCAACAAACCGCTGGGCAGGTTACGCACTTCGTGAGTTCAATGGGTACAACCGGAACCATTATGGGAACGTCCCGTTACCTCAAGGAACAAAACCCAGATATTTGTATCGTCGGTTTACAACCATCCGAAGGTGCGGCCATCCCCGGAATTCGTCGTTGGCCACAAGCGTATTTACCGACTATTTTCGATAGTACACGCGTCGATCAGGTGTTAGATATCGGTCAGCAATTGGCCGAAGATACAATGCGCGCTTTAGCCCGTGAAGAAGGTATTTTTTGTGGTGTGTCATCAGGAGGCTCTGTTGCGGCAGCTTTGCATTTGGCCGAAACCTTGGAAAATGCCACCATCGTGGCGATCATTTGTGATCGCGGCGATCGCTATTTATCGTCGGGCGTGTTTGCGCCGCAGGGTAAGGTGACAGGGCCTTGTCCCTCTACCGATTGAATTTCGCCAATTTGCCCCAATATAGGGCGACATTACCAATACAGAATTATTGCAGAGTGCGCCGTGAACCAAGGATCTAATGGTAAGACCTTAACGCTAACCATCGACAACATGACGTCGGATGGTCAAGGCGTCGCGCGTTCTGGACGCGATGTGTATTTTGTTCCTGGTGCAATTCCGGGCGAGCAGGTCGAAGCGCGTATCGAAAAGCGCAGTAAAAAGATCTGGCACTCGCGTTTGTTAAAAGTGATTACGCCATCTGAATATCGCGTGCCTGCACCTTGCCCACATTATTTGCGTTGCGGTGGCTGCGATATGCAGCACATGACCTACGAGCGCCAAGTCGAATTTAAACAAGATCGCGTCGCGCGTGAATTGGCGCGCCAAGGTGTCGCAGTCAGCGACTGGGCCGCACCAATTGTTGCGGAGCCGTGGGGTTATCGCCGCAAGGCGCGCTGAGGGGTGCGATATAGCAAAGAGCAAAACACGAACTTTGTTGGCTTCCGTGAAGGCGCTTCCCACCACATTAGTAATGTCGATCGCTGTGCGGTATTGCCTGATCATCCGGCATTGGAGTGGCAAGACTGGCGGCCATTATTAAATTCGTTAGATGCGCGTGCTCTCGTGACCCAAATTGAAGTGATTGCTGCTGATAATGCGATTGCGTTGGTATTGCGTGCGCTCAAACCCTTACAGGACGGTGATCGCAATAAATTAGTTGGCCAATTAAAAGAGTGGCAAAAGCGGGGCGAAGAAGCCGGTTTACTGCCTCTGCAGCTGTGGTTACGAACTGAAAAGGACGGCGAGGCGGAATGCCTATGGCCAACGCCCCCCGCCACTTTGCATCACCTAGTTGATGGCATGCCGTTGAATTTAGCCCTGACCGATTTCGTGCAAGTTAATGGAGATGTGAATCGCGCTATGGTTGCGCAAGCCCTTGAGTGGCTCGCACCGACAGAAGATGAACGTATTTGGGATTTATTTGCGGGCCACGGCAATTTCTCTATGCCATTGGCTCGACGCAGCAAACATGTCGTCGCTTTGGAAGTTCAAAACAGTATGGTGACCAGTCTAGCGGATCAAGCTGAACAGTTGGCCCTTCCTTTGCAGGCGGTTTGTGCAGATTTATCAGACGAAGGGCGTTTGGCGCATTTAGAAAGCCCCAATGCCATTTTACTTGACCCACCTCGCGCCGGTGCTGCCGAGGTAATGCACGATATTGCACGACGTCGTATTCCACGAGTTTTATATGTGTCTTGTGATGCAGCGACGTTGGCCCGTGATCTTAATGTGCTTAGCCAACAAGGCTACGCCGTTACAAAAGCAGGAATAATGGATATGTTTCCACAAACACACCATGTAGAAACTATGGTATTGCTTGAATACCAAGGAAAATCGCATGGTTAAAGTCCGAGATGATCACCCGTTATTGCATGACGGGTCATTGGATGTTGATCGTTGGTTAGAAAGCATTCAGCACTCGCAAGATGTGAAAGATCCGGAAGCTCTACGCGATGCTTTGGTGTTAGCGAAACAGTTGTCTGACGAAGCTATCGCTAACCGCACTTATTGGTCAATCGACAGCGTGCAGATGGGTATTGAGATGGCGCAAATCCTTTTGGATTTACGTCTCGATAGTGCTTCTGTTATTGCGGCTATTTTGTATCGTGCGGTCCGTGAAGGTCGTTTAGCATTAAATAAAGTTGAGCGGCAGTTTGGTGAGGAAGTTGCCAAATTGATCGAGGGCGTTTTGCGGATGGCAGCAATTAGTGCCATTCAAAATTCGCGTGACGAAGTCGTTCTTGGTCAGCGTGAAGCGCAAGTCGATAACTTACGTAAAATGTTGGTCGCCATGATCGACGACGTGCGCGTTGCTTTGATTAAGCTGGCAGAACGTACATCGGCCATTCGTGCGATGAAAGATGCTCCAGAAGACAAGCGCCGTAAAGTTGCAGAAGAAGTTTTCAATATTTATGCGCCACTGGCTCATCGTTTGGGGATTGGTCATTTAAAGTGGGAATTAGAAGACTTAGCCTTTCGCTATTTACAGCCTGATGCCTATAAAAAAATCGCCTCGTTACTCGATGAAAAGCGCTTAACTCGTCAGTCCTACATCGAAGAAGTCGTGCAGCGTCTGCGCGATGAAATGACCAGTGCTGATATTTCCTGCGACGTGTATGGCAGGGCGAAGCATATCTACAGTATCTGGCGTAAAATGAGCCGCAAGAATCTGGATTTTTCTAAGATTTACGACATTCGTGCGGTCCGCATTCTGGTGCCTGAATTGCGCGATTGCTATGCCGCTCTGGGTATTGTTCATACTTTATGGCGTCATATTCCTAACGAATTTGACGACTACATCGCCAACCCGAAGGAAAACGGCTATCGCTCTTTGCATACAGCTGTAATCGGACCCGAAGGTAAGGTGCTGGAAGTACAAATCCGTACTCATGCCATGCATGAAGATGCCGAGCTCGGTGTTTGTGCTCATTGGTTATATAAAGGCACAGACACCAACGCCAAAGATCAAGGCTATGAGCAAAAAATTGCTTGGTTACGACAAGTGCTTGAGTGGCATGAGGAGCTGGATGATTTACCGCAATTAATCGGTGAGTTACGTAGCGACATTAACCCAGACCGTATTTACGTATTTACGCCTGAAGGCCATGTGGTGGACTTGCCACCTAAAGCAACTCCGGTTGATTTTGCCTATCGTGTGCATACCGAAGTCGGTAATAAATGCCGTGGCGCTAAGGTCAATGGCCGTATTGTGCCGCTGACGTATTTATTGAAAACGGGTGAGCAAATCGAAATTTTAACCAACGCGAATGCACATCCAAGCCGTGATTGGTTGTATCCCGACTCTGGTTATATTCATACCACTCGTGCGCGGGCAAAAGTTGCACATTGGTTTAAATTACAAGATCGCGATAAAAATATTGAAGAAGGGCGTCACCTCGTTTTACGCGAAGTTGGACGTTTAGACTTGGCCGATGAGCCTCTGCATGAAGTGGCGCTGCAGCTTAATATGCGCTCGGTCGACGATATGTTTGCGGCTGTCGGTGCGGGCGATTTACGCATCGGCCAAATCGTTCATATGCTGTTAAAGCTGGCTGACAAAGGTGGTGCGCAACAGCAAGAACTGCCGCTTATTCGTCGTCATGAGCCGACCGATCGTGTTGCGAAATCCGATGATGTCTTTATTGAAGGTGTCGGTAATCTATTAACGGTTATGGCGCAATGTTGTTTACCCGTACCGGGTGACGATATTCATGGTTACGTGACCATTGGCCGTGGCGTTACCGTGCATCGTAGCGACTGTGAAAACTTACTACATTTAGCTTCTATTGAGCCACAGCGAGTTTTACAAGTCAGTTGGGGGGATCGTCCTTCTAATATTTACCCAGTAGAAATGTTGATTCAAGCCTACGACCGTACCGGTTTATTACGCGATGTGAGTTCCTTGTTAGCCAACGAACGGGTTAACGTTGTTGCGGTTAATACGTTGTCGAATCAGGGTGATAACACGGCTTCAATGAGTTTAACCGTTGAAGTGGATAGTCTCGAACGCTTAGCGCGACTGATGAGTAAAATTGACCAGCTACCTAACGTGGTGTCGACTCGTCGGGTTCGCGGTGGAGCCAAACCATGATGATCGCCCAATATGGCTTAGAGCAATTGCTGTATACCATGCAGCGTCTGCGTAACCCGCAGACAGGTTGCCCATGGGATTTGCGTCAGGATTTTGCCAGTATTCTTCCTCATACTCTGGAAGAAGCGTATGAGGTTGCGGATGCTATCGAACGTCAAGACTGGCCGCACCTTGAAGAAGAACTTGGTGATTTACTTTTTCAGGTTATTTTTTACGGACAAATGGGGGCAGAACAAGGTCGTTTCGATTTAAGTTCTATCATTCACCGTTTGGTCGAAAAACTGATTCGTCGTCATCCTCATGTATTTCCTGATGGCACTCTAACCAGCCAGCGTGATCCTAGTATCAGGCCGCAAGAGTCTGAAGTGAATATTCGCTGGGACGAGATTAAAGCGGCAGAAAAAGCAGCAAAGCCAGCGAAAATAGAGCGCCTGTTAGACGACGTTCCTGTTACTTTGCCAGCGCTCTCGCGGGCATTTAAATTACAGAAAAAAGCCTCATCTGTGGGTTTTGACTGGCCAGATATTCACGGCGTGTTAGATAAAATTCGTGAAGAATTAGATGAAGTAGAAGCTGAGTTCGAAGGTATGGACTCACAACGCCTTGAAGACGAAATTGGCGATGCGCTTTTTGCGATTACCAACCTAGCGCGCCATCTTAAAGTAGACCCTGAAGTTGCATTACGCGGTACCAACGAACGCTTTTATCAGCGCTTTTCTTTTGTCGAAGACGCCGCAGAAGAAGCGGGCGGTTTTAGTCAGCTCGAATTAGAGCATATGGATGCTGCTTGGGATGAAGCCAAGCGTCGCGGTAAATAACTTAAATTAGTCCAGCGCGGGCTAATTTATTGCCTTATTTCAGAGCATTCTCCTCACTGCTTATTTTTAGCACCATTGTTACCCTCATTTACTCCAGATCACAGCATAAGCGGTTGAAATTTCGTAGGAATGGGTCAATGCTTGATAGCAATGTTCGATCATTGCTAGGGGAACCCTATGGAAGAACTGGACGCATTGCTGCGCGACAAGGTCCGAGTGCTGGGTAGCCAGCTTGGTGGCACTATTGAACGACAGCTAGGCGATGGCATGCTTGAGCAAATTGAGCGTATTCGTAAACAAGCAAAGCTTGCCCGCCATGGCGATCCGAAAGAACGCGAAACACTTCTCGCTATGTTGCATGATATTTCTGATGATGAGCTTGGGCCTGTTGTACGCGGCTTTAATCAGTTTTTGAATTTGGCCAATATTGCAGAGCAGCAGCACGGAATCAGTTGGCGTCGCAGTGAACATCTGCAAGAAAATGTCGATAGCATGTTTAGCGAGCTACTTACTCGTCTAGAATCTTCAGGCATTCGTGGTATCGATTTAAGCCAGCAAGTTGCCGACGTCAATATTGAATTGGTATTAACCGCGCACCCAACGGAAATTACCCGCCGTACACTTATTCAAAAATATGATCACATAGCGCAGTTATTGCAGCGTCGCGATGATTTACGCGATGGCCATCCTGATTTAGCCAATATAGAACAAGAAATATCGCTGATTATTGATGAGATTTGGCATACCGATGAAATTCGCCAAGTACGCCCAACGGCTGTCGATGAAGCGAAATGGGGTTTTGCCGTTATTGAAAACTCTTTGTGGTACGCCATTCCTGCCTTGCTACGAGATTTAGATCAAGAATTACGCGCGCGTGGTAGTAGCGCTTTACCATTAACCGCCGTACCTATTCGTTTTTCGTCATGGATGGGAGGGGATCGCGACGGCAATCCGAATGTGACCGCCACCGTGACACGTGAAGTGCTATACCTCGCCCGCTGGATGGCAGCGGATTTGTTTTTACGCGATATAGAACTGTTAGGCATGCAGCTATCTATGAGTGAAGCATCAGCAGATATGCGTCAGCAATATACAGGTCGAGAACCTTACCGTGATTGCTTACACGATTTACGCAAAGGACTAGAAGATACTCGTCGCTGGGCTGATGCTTGCGCCGCTGGAGAAAGCACTAAGAAAGTCCCAATACTTGAACGCGAAGATGTTATTCGGCCATTAAAGTTGTGCTATGACAGTTTGGTTGATTGCGGCATGGATACCATCGCCAATGGCATGCTGTTAGATACCATTCGTCGTGCCGCGTGTTTTGGTATGTCGTTGGTGCGACTCGATGTAAGACAAGAGTCGACTCGTCACAGCGATGTGCTTCAAGCTATTTGTGAATATTATAGCTGGGGTGATTACAACAGCTGGACCGAAGACGAAAAGCAAACGTTTTTGCTGCGTGAATTAACTTCACGGCGCCCATTAATCCCCAACTTCTGGACGCCTTCAGCAGAGGTGCAAGAAGTATTGGATACCATGGCGGTGTTAGCAACGCCTGCTGGCGATGGCGTATCTTGCTACATTATTTCGATGGCCAGCGAGCCTTCCGATATTTTAGCGGTAGCACTTTTGTTGCAAGCGTGTGGCGTTAAACGTTTATTACCGATTGTGCCTTTATTCGAAACCTTGTCGGACTTAGAGCAGTCAGGTCCGCGGATGGATAAATTATGGTCCTTACCTTGGTATCGCGAATACAGCATGTGTCGCCAGCAAGTGATGATAGGTTATTCCGACTCGTCTAAAGATGCTGGCCAATTAGCCGCCGTTTGGGCGCAGTATCAAGCGCAGGAAACTTTGTCCCGCGTGGCAGCCGAGCAAGGCATTAAATTACGTTTATTTCATGGGCGTGGTGGTACCGTTGGACGCGGAGGTGGCCCTGCGCAACGCGCTATTTTGGCGCAACCACCGGGTTCAGTAACAGGCGGATTACGAGTGACCGAGCAGGGTGAAATGATCCGCTTTAAATTTGGTTTGCCAGCGGTTGCTCAGCGCAATCTTAAAGTTTATGTGTCAGCAGTATTAGAGGCTAACTTATTACCGCCAGCCCATCCTAAAGACGAATGGCGAGACATGATGTCGCAATTAGCGGCTGCAGGCGTTTCTTCTTATCGCGCAATGGTTAAAGACAATCCTGATTTTGTGCGTTATTTCCGTGCGGCAACGCCAGAGTCGGAATTAGGAAAATTATCATTGGGTAGTCGTCCTGCGCGCCGTCGTTCCGGTGGCGGTATTGAAACATTACGCGCTATTCCTTGGATTTTTGCTTGGACGCAAATGCGCTTAATGTTGCCTGCTTGGTTAGGGGCTGACGATGCGCTTCGAGTTCAGGTCGATAACGAGCAATTACCTCGACTTAAAGAAATGTATAGCGAGTGGCCATTTTTCCGGACTTACATCGACATGCTCGAGATGGTGTTGTCGAAAGCCGACCCAGCAATTGCACAGTATTATGAAGAACGTTTGGTTGAGCCAGAGCTGCAGCCAATCGGTAGCGTTTTACGTGAGCGTCTGGCGAATATGCGCAAGCTAGTGTTGGCAGTAAAAGAGCAAACAATGTTGCTGGAAAATAATAAAGCGCTGCAATATTCCATGCAGGTACGCGATCCTTATACCGATCCGTTGCACTATTTACAGGCCGAGCTTTTGTATCGTGAGCGTCAAGCTGCCGATATGGTTAGCAGCCAAGTTGAACGCGCTTTAATGGTGACGATGGCTGGTATCGCTGCGGGGATGCGTAACACCGGATAGCAATGAGTAATGTAGGCTCGATTTTGCACAATACAGGACAGTTCTGCGCCTAGATTGTGCGTATTGCTCATATTCCGTGCCTCGGCTATTTCAGCCGAGGTATTACGCAAAGTCTTGCCTTTATGCGGGCTGTAGGCCTAGTTACCTTCTGTTACACGGTTCAATAACGACCAAAGTCGATACTTCTTAGCGGGCAAAATTCTCTACAATCACTTGAGACTAAAGCGCCTTCGGAGTAAGGTTAGGCCTATTTTTTCGCCAACCTGATCAAAATTTAAACAATGAGTTCAGGCGGCCAGTTTTTTTAATCTCGAGGAGTATGCGCATGCGCGTGATTCTATTGGGTGCGCCAGGTGCTGGTAAAGGTACTCAGGCCCAGTTTATATGTGAACAGTTTGCTATTCCGCAAATCTCTACTGGGGATATGCTACGTGCTGCTGTTAAAGCCGGCAGTGAGCTTGGTTTAAAGGTAAAAGAAATCATGGAAACCGGCGGTTTGGTTTCTGATGAAATCATTATCGACCTAGTTAAAGAACGTATTCAACAAGACGACTGTGTAAACGGTTTTCTATTTGATGGTTTCCCGCGCACGATTCCGCAAGCGGAAGCGTTATTAGAAGGCGGTGTGGAAATTGATCACGTTGTTGAAATTGACGTAGCTGATGAAGAAATTGTTAAACGTCTAAGTGGTCGTCGCGTACATCCTGGTTCTGGTCGTGTTTATCACCTAGTTTACAATCCACCAAAAGTGGAAGGTAAAGACGATGAAACGGGTGAAGAGTTAGTTCAGCGTCCGGATGATGAAGAAGATACTGTGCGTAAGCGTTTAGCTATTTATCATGATCAAACAGCGCCTTTAGTTAGCTTCTATAAAAAGTTAGAAGCAGAAAAGGGCGATAGCGCGCCAAAGTATAGTCACATTCCTGGCGTTGGTTCGTTAAACGATATTACTGCGAAGGTATTGGCTGCTTTAGCTTAATCCTGAATCGTTATCGAAAGAGAAGAGGCCTTATGGCCTCTTTTTTTATTTTTGTCTCGGCACCGCATATCTTCTTCCCTCGTTAATCTACAACAATGATCAATTCATACAGGTGCATATATTCGACCTAACATTGGTTGTTTTTCGGCATTTAGTAGCCTTGGTAATACCTTAAGTTATTTGAAAAAGGTGTTATTGCCTTTTCTTTAGAGCCGGTCAAAAGCATCAATATGAATATGTCGTTAGACGCAGATACTTATTTGAATAGAAAAAAATCGGTTCATATCATTAAAATGATGAACTTTTACCGCCAAAAGGACATTAATAGTGCTAATTCACATAATATTGATAAACAACTTTTGGTTTTTTTAAATAAAAATACTATTATTGCTTCAGTTGGCTTATGCACACTATTAAGTTGTGCTAGCGTTAGCTTACCTGATCAGGCAAATACTAGAGGATTCAACCTATGGCTAGACCTAAAAAAGCTCCTGCCAAACGCGGACGTAAACCTGCTGTTAAAACAGTAGCTACTTCTGTCGTTCCAGCAGCAATTGCAAAAGCAACTGCAGCAGTAGAAAAAGCAGCTGTTGCAATTACTAAGCAACAAGAGCGCGTAGACGCAGCACTTAAAAAAGCAGCTGAAGCGAAAACTAAAGCCGCAGGCCCGCGTGCAACTGCAGCTGCAAAGCGTGCTGTTGTTTCAGCCGCAGCTAAAGTTAAAGCAGAAAAAGAAAAGTTGGCAGCTCTTCGTGCAACACTAACTGCAGCGAAGGCAGATCTTAAGTCAGCACAGGTTGAAGTTCGTATCGCCGATGCAGCTGAACAAGCTAAAACTGCAATTGCAGCATTTGAAGCTTCTATTACTGCTAAAGCAGATGCCGAATTGGCAAAAGCATTGGCAGCATTTGAAGTTAAATGGCGTAAAACTCGCAGCACCCAAGACGCTGCTAAAGTAAAAGCGCAAGCTGCTCGTGAAGAAAAGAAAGCTGCCGCTACTATTAAAAAATTAGCGGGCTCAACAGCTACTGCTAAGCCAGCGGCAAAACGTGGTCGTCCAGCGAAAGCAGCGACTACAGCAACAGCTTCAGCAGCACCGAAGAAACGTGGTCGTCCAGCGAAAGCAGCATCTACGTCAGCCGCTCCTGCAGCAGCTCCAAAAAAACGTGGTCGTCCAGCGAAAGCCGCTACGACTGTAGCCGCTCCAGCAGCAGCTCCAAAAAAACGTGGTCGTCCAGCGAA
>NZ_JAWUWR010000070.1:0-25176 GCF_034111725.1 Thalassolituus sp.
TCCCGCTATGGCATCAGCTGGATAATCAACGACTCTGACCCCTTGAATTCTTGAATTCTGGACAACCGAAATCATCTGCTATGGCATCAGCTGGATAGTCAACCACTCTGATCCCTTGAATCTTGTCCTCGAATCATCAACGCTTGCCAACCGAAAACATCTGCTATGGCATCGTCTGGAAAATCAACGACTCTGACCCCTTGAATCGCGGACCCCTTGAATCTAAGGCCTTGATAAACAGCCCGACCTTCAATATAGGTCGGGCCAGGCCGGATCTGCCATTGCCGGAAGTATGTCATGTCGTTCCAAGTATCCTTTTATTAGGCAATCCAACTAAAATACTTCTCGATATAAGCTAGAAGTTCATCCCAAGTTTTGGCATGAGAACCATCAATCAGTTTTTGCAGCTCTGACAATATAGAGTTTTCATCATAGTCAGTTGCAAACAAATATCCACGCCCATATTCATGTACTGATTCATTTGAACCTAGCTCCTTAACAAAGAACTTTGGGCTAACGATATTAATACCGAAAGCTTCTCCACCAGGTACGCCCTTCTGCCTAACTTCGCAATGAGCCTGAATAAAAAACTCGTCAATATCATCTCCCCAACTCTGATTGATTATGCTTAATTGATATGCTTCAAATTCCATAAGCTAAGGAGCCACCATATCTATAATGTTCATATGAACATTCTTAATTTCTATTCCTTTTGCACGACCTTCTACAAAAGTATTTTCTTGGAAATTTGCCTTCCAAATGCCGTCCTTAGGTTTGTATTGCAAACGGAATGTTCTCGTTCCATCGGTTAACCCGTAGCCACCATGGTCTAACTCAAAACGTTGGACATTTTTTCCATTTACCCATGCGTTACCCAATGTTTCTGCATCTGCTCTAGCCCCTTGTGCAATATCAGAGTTTCCTTTAAGCCTCTTCATGCTTAAAAGATCTTGTATAAAGTTCCTTCCACCGTTTGCAACATCATCAATTAACGGCAAATCATCCATTGGTTGCCAAGCGAATTTAAACCTAGAAGCTTCTTTCGCTAAAGCATTACCAACTGGAGAATATTTCAAGAATCGTAACGAACCAACTGCTTGAGTACCCACCATACTTGCAAAACCGGTCGCCGGATGAAAGCTCGTTCCTATCGTTATTATTTCACCTTCATATTCGTTAGTGAAACTACCTATTTCTCCCAATATATTCAGCGGCACATTGAGCGATGACGCTACGATATTTAGACCCGCGATAGGAAAATCAAGTAATCCTTCCAAAATAGAATAATTGCTAGTGAAGGAAAACTTAGGAATAGCGCCTGAATTAAAATATCCTGCTTCAACGGTATACCCACTCGGATCAATAAAGCTCACCGGGTTATTCCAAACGTAACTATATCGGTTATAACTCTGCGAGTTATACGGCGCTTGAATATACATATCGGCGCTTAAGAAGCGACCAATAACCGGATCATAAACACGGCCATTCATATGAATTAAGCCACTGTCTAAATGCTCGTGATCCGTAAATCCACGCGTCACTAAGCTGTTGTCGCCTTCGGTACGTGTGCCGTAGGCATCGAACGTTGCGTACTGAAGTGCATTACCCGCTTCGTCGGTCACCACTAATAAAGAATCTTTGTAGTCTTTAATTTGGTATTTATACGTTTGCACCCCGCCTTCTAGGTCGAGCACTAAACCGCCATCAATATAATGACGTTTTACCGAATCGCTATTACCCGAGGTAAAGATTTCTTCATAAGGAGATCCCGTTTGATAATAGGTAGTCGTGTTTCCACTAACGTGGCGGAAGCGCGAGCGATCAGGGCCGTAGCTAAAAGTCTCATTTCCGACGGAGGAGTTGATGGCGTGAGGCTTGTCGTAACTGGTGTAAGCAATGCTATAACTACCGCGTTGCGTCATATTGCCACGTTCGTCATAGCCGTAGTTGACACCACCGGCTTGAGTTACCGCATGAGGACCTGCATTTCTAACACCCTCGTAGGCATATGCTCCATTAATGCCTGGTTTATTAATGATATTACCGAGCACATTGTAATCGTACTGCTCGGTGACACCATTGCGGGTGACTGTGTCTAAACGGCTCAGTGCATCGTAGCTGTATGTCTCGTTTACTGTGCTATTTGGTCGAGTATGCTCCTTACTGTATAAAGCGCCATCTGAGAACCAGTCGTAATGTTCATTAACCAGCTCTACTCCGCTCGCGTTGACAGCAGCAATTGCGGTCAGTCGCCCAGATGTTGGATCTACGGTGTGAGTAACATCGACACCGTTACCTAAAGTGAATTCATGAACGCCACCGTAAGTATTAATTGAGGTGACATCATAATATTGTGTTGTTGGCGCACTGTAGTTATATACAAGGTCTAAATAGCCAGTATCAGTGTAGTTGCGAACAATTTCGACTTCCGAATCATAAATCGTACCGCTGTCTCGTCCGTAGTTGTCGTAACTATAGGCAACCAACCAGTTTCTACCTGCGGTGCCGAACTCGTAGCCTGTTAATTCTTCTCTAACAACTAAGCGTTGTCCTTGCAAACTATAAGCATACTGCTCTTTATAATTTTGGCTCGGTGATGCAACGGCACAAACATAGCCATTAAGTGTATATAGTGATGAGTCTTGATCATCTAACGTACACTCTGGTGCGGTGTCGTAATACCAAGTCGTTACACCTTCTGGCTCGGTTCTGGTTTTAGTGCGATCAAGAGAATCGTAGGTATAGCTGACCATTTGATTCGAATTATTAATTGTGGATAACAAATTACCCTTTGGTGAGTAGGTATCTACAATAATGCCGGTATCAGGATCATTCATGTATATTCGATTGCCTAGCACATCGAATTTTTGTGTTATTACTACATTATTACTGACATTAGAAGCTTGAACCTGGGTCCAGTCTAAATTCTGTTGTGGATCATAGTCGTACAAGGTGGTGACTTCATCCGTCGCATCACCGAGTGCTTGAATAGACTTAACCACTAGGCCATCTGCAGAGAAGTAGTCTTCGCGGGTGGATGTTCTGTTAGACGCTCCAGAAGTACCTGCTGCAATCGTTACATTTTGAGTGGTTTTACGATTGCTGCCATCAATAGCGTATGTGTATACAAGGCTGCCGCCATCGGCTTTGGTAACTGATTGAACACGTCCTAGGTCATCATAGGTTGTTGTCGATAGCGTCGTGATCGGGAAAGAAAACGATGGAACAGATTCATTCGCTAAACGACCCGCATTATCGTAGTTCCACTGCTGGTAGATATATTCTCCAGAACTGAACCCGTCTTTCTTCTCCTTTAACTTATTACTAAAGGCATCGTAATACTCAATAACATCTGGGGCACCCGGTGTGCTAGTGGTTACATAATAGGCGGCTAAAGTTCCGGAGGCATTAACCACGCACTCCGACATGCCCGAGGCACACCAAGTGTAATTAATGACGGCTGTATTATTGAGAGCATCTGTTTGAGACGCTGTTCGACCAAATTGATCAAACTCTGTTGAGGTAGTAATTCCGGCATAATCGGTAATGGAGGTTGTACCGCCATAACGACCGTCGTAAGTATTAACCGCCTTCACATTATCGCCGTATAAATTATTGCTAACCTTTGTTGGCCATTTATTACCCTGAAATTCGCTGTAATTTACGGTTGATACAGTATCAGTAGCAGAGTATGACGACAGACTCGTGACATTCCCAAAACCGTCGTAATCGTAGATTTTAGTTAAATCACCTGTAGGAGTCGACAGCACCTCAGTAAGCGGACGTAACGTATCTTGATACTGGGTATAGGTTTTAGTTAGAGAGCGATTCCCACCGGAGCGTATATTAGTATTTTGTTGATTCGACGCTCGACTCCATGATTCGGTTTCGCTCTTGGCAAAACTGATTATCCAATTGGCTACTGAGTTATAGCCACTTTCAAATGGATAGTTGGCGCTGTATGCATATTCAGAGACTTCGGCTTCTGAGTTCAGCATGTCAAACAATGTTACGGTCTTATTAGTAAGATTGCCGTATGTATCAAAGGTATAGTCGGTAATCGTTTTGCCATATGAATAATGCGGCGATTGTTCGTAATCTATCGAAGTTTGCTTATCAAGCGTGACACGATAAGGTGCTGAGGTTGTTGCATCCCACTCTAGACTGGATTCATTAATGGTAATTGGAGAGCCAAGGCTAACAGCCACCTGAGACTTCGCTGATTTCTCACGTCCGATCAATGGAAAATCTTGATGATATTCAGTGGTCACTGAGTTATCTAAAACAAGATTATTAACCGTATAGAATTCTGCCCCAAGCATCCCGCGCCCGAATAAATTAACGCGGATGTTTTCGTATTTAAATGCTTTTTGCTCTTTGATACTGCTTGCTGATGTTGAATCTTCCACCGTCATTGATTTTAACAGTGGGTATCCGCCTCGGATAACAAGCTCTCCTGATGTACTCGCATCCATTGCAGAGTAGACACTGGAATCTGAGACATCTGAATACTCAAACGTTGTTTTCTTTCCTCTAGGGTCTGCGACTGATTGTAATTGAGCACGGGAATTGGCTTGGTTTTTGGCGGTTATCCATTGATTAGATGACTGCACTAATTGCTTGACTAAATCTAAATTACCATCGCCATTTGTATCGGCAAAGCTGTATCCGAATATATCAGAAATTGCGGGGGTCGCATTAGATGAATAACTTTCAACATCACCTATATTAAAAACCGTAGCATTAAATGCGTTGTTGATAGAAGCATCTACCCATAAATAAATCTGCAAACCTTGTACAATTGCTCCATTTCGATAAAGAGCATCGACCGAATCACTATATAATCCAGTGTATTTACCAACACCTGTTCTAGCTAGTTTATTCGTAAATCTTCCAAGCGTAGAATATAAAGCGCTAGTTAAATTATTCAGAAACTGGTAATCATTTACTTGCTCTTGCGATAATTGATCACCAGTTCCCTGAACTAAATCCCTGCAACTAGAAATTGCGCTACTTACACTCTTATAGACTGAATAATAAACAAAAGAATTCTGTGAAAGAATTCTATATTCCTCATCAGAAATTTTATTAAAATAATCAGTCCCCAAAGCTGATTGAATTGTTGAATCATTAACTCCGTCTTTAAGTACCGGCTGACCATCATTCGAAAAAATAACATTTCCGGAGTTATCCATCTCGTAAAAATTAGCGTAAGGTAAATAAAGACTAGAGACAGGATTATGAATAGTATTGTCATATAATGTCTGAATAGATCCTAAAACAACAGTAGCCTGCCAAATATTATTAGTATAAATGTCAGCTCCATCCGCTATTGAATAACCTGTAACTGAATCATCACTCCAACCACTCAGGTTAACACTCGAATAGTCGTAATTAAATCCTGGATCGCTATTCCGAAGGTTTAAATATGGAACTTCATCATAGCATTTTTGCGGTAAATTCAACGAAGCTCGAATAACAGTTTCTGCCGCTTCACTCCCCACACCAGAAAATGCAACTCCTCCAAAGCTTTCATACTTAAAATCAGAACCCGTAGAAATTAAAAACTTTATTTGGCTACCATCTACATACGACAGATCATCCAGTCCATCACCGTTAAAATCGTGAACCTTTGTTGGATAATTCCGATACGTTAATCCATCACCATATGAATCTAAAATAACACTTGTGGCGACTGAAGTAGTTACCTGCTTAAAACCTTCACCCGTATTAAGATACAGTAACAAGTTACCCGAAGTACCCACCAGTATATCTTTTAACCCATCACCATTTGCATCCAGTGGTATATATTTTTCATTAACAATACCGGTGGTGATCGTTGTTAAGGCGCCTGTTTTACTTATTTTCAGTAAATCTAAGCCAGCGTCTTTTTCATTCAGAAAATAGCTATAGCCATTAACACTTCCTAAATTTGTTAGACCCTTTGTTGCATCGCCGGTACCTAACAATGCAGTATTAGGTACATCAAGCGAGGCCGAGCCAGTTGTTGCCGATGTATTTAACGCCAGCTTCCACTGCAGCGATCCAAACGGAAGCATAACATCTGGATAGCCGTCGCCATTCACATCCGCAACTGCAGGGTATTTATGGCTATTCCCTGCATCGACCAGAGTCCCTAACGACTGAACTGTTCCATTATGCTGAAATAAGTGCCATTGCAGATTTGTATCGGCAGGACCATAAGTGCCTTGATGGGAACGGAATATAAGCTCTGGTGCACCGTCTAAGTTTAAATCGACAGGAATAATAGAAGAGATCGTTTTACCGGAAGGAAAGGTATAAAGCGTCTGTGCGCTTTGTAATTGTCCAGAAGCATCCGAATAGTGAATTGAGATTCTATCTGAACCCAATACTATGATGTCGTCAGTACCCGATTGATCCCAATCAACAGCCAAGGTCTGACGACGGGAATCTAGCGTAGACACTTGACTGCCACTATCATCAACTAGATCAAAGCCTTGTTCATTCCAGTCTAGAATTAATGCCGGTTTGCACGCTCTGGTCGAGACATTTCCCGCGACCTTATATCCACACTCTTGTATCGCATCTAACTGCAGAATATCGTTAAAAGTGCTGTACTTGCCTGTTCCCGCGAGATTGTATAGGTAATGGTATTCTTTAAATACGGCTGTTGATGCTATATCTACTGATTCCAGATATTTGGCAATACGATATTCATCTCCACCGGAGAACTTGACGACGGAGTCATTACGGGTACTTTCGTTATAATTAAACGATACGGTGATATCAGAATACTTAATGCTCGAAAGATATACATCACCATACAGCCCATCAATATAAGAATAATCAATTGCATTACCAAAACGGTCGGTACTTTTAGTGATTAACCATTCTTTTTCAACACCAGCATGTATACCATTGGCTTCAACTGCTTTGCCATAAGTGTGTATAACGCCATTTTTGCCATATACGGAGAAACTGAATTTATTGCTGGTTTTTGACAGGATTATTTTACTGTAGCTGTCTATTTCGGTACGATATTCCGCACCATTTGACAAACTAGAGCTGCCATCAACGGCAATCAGTTTACTGCCGTTGAAACATAGCGCATCGGAATCATTAAAGGATAACGTCGAAAAGACCCCCTCTGTCGATACAGTCTTTGCGCAGCGGCGAATGCTCGAACCAGCAGCTAAGTTAAAGCCAGCCCCCAAGAGACCATTACTCACATTACTATTATAAACGACAGCAATATCAGGGGTCAGCCCAGAGACACCAGCGGGTAAAGTAATGGGGAATTGAACATCAACAGAGCCGTTTTGACTAGCAGCTGCAGTATAACTCTGCGAGCCCACATAAGTATCTGCTTCCAGAGAATCCGCACCAGAGCTCGGCTCATCCGCTAACTCATAATTATTATTTTGCGCATTAAATGTCGATATCCCTGTACTACTAATCGACGAGACCATGGTTAAATGGCCAGTTTTAGTCGCTGTTATTGTTTTACCGTTAAAAGAAATGCTATATCCGCTGGCGGAAGAGTGATCGACTCCTCCCTGGGTTGCGGATATTCCGATCACCGATGGATTATTACCTGAATGGCTATAGACCAGTATTGATTGTTGCCCACTATTCTTGGCACGGATGAATAGGTCTTGAGTGCCGTCGCTATCGTAATCATAAAAATAGATGGTATTGGTGGCTTCAACCCAGTTTCCTGACATTTCTGCAGCAGTTGGAGCATAGGTGGTTGCCCAACCACCACTACCGTTGGGCGTAAGCAGAATATCGTCATACAGGGGATCAAGCGACAATGGAATGACAATATCGGAGGCAATTAACACCATTAAAGGCTTGGATTGTAGTAAATACCGACTCCCATCCGTATATAAGTCATGAGTCGCACTATTGTAGCCACCTGCGTAACTCAGAGCAGAGGATACTACTAATAGAAAACTAACAAACAAACGTCTAAACATCATAACTTTATGCATCCATCATTATTATTAAAATCCGAAAAGACAATCAAACCTATCGATGAAAGTATTTACGATTCCATTTATTCACGAATAACCTTTTGAGCGGTTAACGTTATGAGAAACATTAATCATCTCACTCTATTTGCACTGTAATCACATTCGCTTCGCCTGACGTTCCGGTCAAATCACAACCATTCACCCAAAAATTGACATTTTTTCCAGCCATAAAAGCCGACAGAGCTGTTGAATACAGGCGATCAAAGTTGTCGTTACCATTGCAATTTATATTCACAGTTAGTGAATTAGAGCATCCATCCGGATTGGCGTGGTTAGCAGAGAGTGTTAACTCCAATCCTTTAGACATGGAGTTACATTCTCGCTGATTGAAGTTAACAATGTTGAAATAGCCAGTTGATCCACTAGCTAAAGATGTATTAGCGCTAACAAGCCAAAACAAGCCGACAGCGATAAAAAGAGTTTTTTTGAGTGAGAGGAGCATACGTTAATCAGTCCCTTGTTTTGTATGTGCGAGAAGTTTACACAAAATGACAGATTATAAAACCCTGCTTTTTATCATTTACTGACATTTTTGTCAGACTTCTACTTGCTTAGTAACAAATTCCACGCATAAAAAAACCGAGCATAGCTCGGTTTTTTTATGACTCAAAAGCAGCGACTTATTCTTTCGGAGCTGCCTCGTCTAGCAAGGCTTTCAGTTCGCCTTTGGCGTGCATCTCAGTAATGATGTCACAACCACCGACTAGCTCACCATTCACCCACAATTGTGGGAAGGTTGGCCAATTAGCATAGGTTGGTAAGTTGGCACGTACTTCTTGATTCGACAGCACATCAACGTAGGCAAACTTCTGACCGCATTCCATTACTGCTTGCACAGTACGGGCAGAGAAACCGCACAACGGCTGGTTTGGTGAACCTTTCATGTACAACAAGATGCTGTTGCTTTCGATTTGGTCTTTGATGACCTCCATGATGTCCATAGGTTTACTCTCTCTAATCGTTGAATGACAATGGCGATAGTTTAACACAAGACAGAATAATCCTGACAGCCACAGTAGGGATTGAGTTACCTAAGCCGTAACATCTTCGTCAAGAGTTAGACTTATTTTCGTTATTTTCCTTTCACTGCTCTGTCATTGAAGCTCTCTAGGGTCTTAGGTCTCATTATCTAAGGACAGGAAAGATCCATGACACCGAATCGCAGTTCCCTCATTCATCTTGCGTTGTATTCGACTATGACACTCGGGCTGGTCGCTTGCGGCGGCGACAATAACAGCAACGGCGGAGATAAGGTCAATTTAGTAGACCCAATAGATAATGCACCTGCCAACAGCAGCACCGTCACTCTGCGGGTAATGGAAACGACGGATTTACACGCCAACGTCATGAACTTTAACTATTACCAAAATGCTCAAGATGACACGGTTGGCTTAGTGAAAACTGCGTCACTCATTGACGCAGCGCGAGCCGAAGTCGACAACAGTGTACTCGTCGATAACGGCGACCTGCTGCAAGGCAGCCCGCTTGGCGATTACGTTGCCAAGGTAAAGGGCTTAGAAACCAACGAGGTTCATCCAATCTACAAAGCGATGAACTTACTCAATTACGACGTAGCTAACGTAGGGAATCACGAGTTCAACTATGGCTTACCTTTCCTAAAAGAAGCCATTGATGACACGAACTTTCCCTATATTTCCGCCAACGTGTTCTTTGACGATGCCGACAACGACACCACTAACGACATCCCTTACTTCACCCCGTATCTGCTGAAAGACAAACAAGTACTGGATACCGAAGGCAATGCACATACTATCACTATCGGCTATATCGGCTTCCTGCCACCGCAAATATTGCAGTGGGATAAGAACAATTTAGAAACCCGCGTGATTGCTAAAGATATCGTCGATATGGCAAATCACTATGTACCTGAGATGAAAGCCGCCGGTGCCGATATTATTATCGCCATTGCACACTCAGGCTTAACCACGGATACCCGCGCTGGAGGCGATGAAAACGCCAGCTTTTATCTGTCTCAAGTGAATGGTATTGATGCCATCATGTTTGGTCACGCGCACCGCAACTTCCCTGGCGATAGCGGCTATGATGGCATCGACGCGATTGATAACGTCAAAGGCACACTTAATGGCATTCCTGCGGTCATGCCGGGATATTGGGGCAAATACCTAGGGTATATCGACCTTACATTAAGCGTCGATGGCAACGATATTTGGTCGGTAGCCGATAGCCAATCCGTTCTCAAGCCTATCTCGCAAACCAATGCCGATCGCTCAATTACCTCTCTCGTTGCCAACCACCAAGGCATCGAAACCGCCGTTGCCACAGATCACGCTGAAGTTAGTGAATGGGTGAGTGAGCCATTCGCAAAAATCTCTGCTCCGATTAATAGTTTCTTTGCTTTGGTACAAGACGATCCATCCATTCAGGTCGTCACCGATGCGCAGACTTGGTATGTAGAATCCATTGTTGCAGGCACTGAATATGCGGATCTTCCTATCCTCTCAGTGGGTGCGCCTTTCCGTGCAGGTCGAGGCGGCTCAGACGACTTCACCGATCTGAGTGCCGGGGATGTGTCGTACGGTAATGTAGCCGATTTATACATTTATCCGAACACACTTAAAGTACTAAAACTCACCGGTGCAGACGTTAAAGAATGGTTAGAAATGTCTGCCGGACAATTCAATACCATTCTTCCCGGCAGCACAGATAGTGAACTTATTAATACCGATTTCCCTAGCTATAACTATGATGTTATCGACGGCATTACATACGAAATCGACGTGAGCCAAGACGCGAAATACGATAAGTCAGGTAACTTAATTAATGCGACAAATAATCGTATTAGAAATGTTCAATACCAAGGTGCAGCGATCGATGAAAGCCAAGATTTTTTGGTGGTTTCTAATAACTACCGTGCCGGTGGCGGTGGTAACTTCCCTGGTGTCACCAGTGATAAAATCGTTATTGATGCTCCCAATGAAAACCGCCAAACGGTGGCTGACTATCTCATTGAGATGACCGAAGCAAATCCAGATACGGGCTTCGATCCATCGGCTGATAACAACTGGTCATTCACGTCGATCAATAGCACAACAGTAACATTCAAAAGCTCTAGTAAAGACTCAGCGCAAACATTTGCGGCAGGTAGTGCAGCCATTACTTATAACAGTACCGATGAAGATGGCTTTGGGGTTTATACACTGAATTTAGAATAAACAGAGAATAACAAAAAAATAATAACCTAGTACGCCTAGGTATATAACGGAGCGCCAAGTTTTTTTTGCGCTCCGTTTTTTTATCTACCTATTTGGTAGAACTCTCGTTTGTTAAATAGCTGTTTTCAGGATAATCATAAAAAGGAAAGATCTATGAAACTACTAAGATATACCCGTCAATCCCTACTGGCGCTTGGACTTCTGGGCGCTGCTTTTACAGCGCTGGCTGCAGACTATGAATGGAATGCAGTAAGCCCCGTTAAAGTACCAAGCGTTAATGCCAATGGCAAAACGGTACTATTCGATGTTTCTCACGGCGGTACCGAAGGCAATGCCGATTGGGTTATTGATGGAGGCTTTTCCGATTTCGCCGATGCCTTAGTCAGCAACGGGTATCGTGTTGAAGAATATCGTGGTGTTGACCTAAATAACGATGGTCTGATTCGTTATTACGATGATGTAAATACTCCAAGCAATAGCAGTATTAACGAAGCGATTATTACCTACAGTGCGATTCAACATGCCGATGTGTTTGTTTTGGCGGAATCAAATCGTCCGTTTAAAACCAGCGAGTACCAAGCATTAGAACAATTTGTTGCGGCAGGTAAAGGCATCTATTTTATCGCCGACCACTATAACGCAGATCGCAACTTAAATACTTGGGATGCAACTGAAGTATTTAACGGCTATAACCGTTCAACATTGAGCAAGTATAATATTGGCGGCGAATATGGCGACTTACGCAACCCTGGAAATACTAGTGGTTGGTTAGCGCAACAATTTGGTATTCGCTTCCGCTTTAACGCTACGGACTGCAAAACAGGTGTAAGTGATATTACTGCTGCCGTTAATGCCGAGGGAATCACTCAAAATGTTGACCCTATTCTTATGGCCGGTGGCGCTACACTCGCGATTACCGACCCGACCAAAGCCAAAGGCTTAGTGTACTTTTCATCACAAGACAGCGTCAGCCGTTGGTCAAATGCCGTTGATGCAGGTCTTTATTTCGGTGGCCGTAATGAAGGTCCCTATGTAGCCATTGCTAAATCGGGTGCAGGTAAAGCGGCTTTTATTGGTGATTCCTCACCAGTAGAAGATTCGAGCCCCAAATATCGCCGTCAAGACAGCGGCTCAACAAAGAAAACCTACCCTGGCTGGACTGATCCCGGTCATGCCTCAACCTTGAGTATTAATATCGTCAACTGGTTGGCTACTCCCGAAAGCTACACCGCTTTTGCTAACAACAATGGCCATGTTTCAGGTGAGGCAACACCGACACCAAAAGCCGCAACTGAAATGGATGATCCTGACAATGGTAATCCATGGAGCAATCCCACTAATGGCTACAACCCTTGGGATACAGCAACCTTTGCTAATGGCTCATTTGGCGCTCCGCTATCCTCAAATGGCACTAGCGCACCCCCGACAGATCCTACGCCAACACCGTCGGGGGATGCTCTAAGCGTCGTAGAGGTATTAGCGTTGAATAACGGCACTGCTGTACAAGTCATAGGTACCGTTACTGAAGCCGTTAACGGAATTTACGGTTTAAAGCTTACCGATCTTAGCGCTCCTAACCAGTACCTATACGTTAAGTTAGAAAGCTCTCAGCGCGATCAATTTAATCCGCAATTAAATCCTGCAATTGTCGGTGAAACCTTACTCATTACGGGTACCAAAAATGACTATATGTCATCTCCTGGTGTGCGCAGTGTAACCGACATTAGCATTACGGTAGCTCCGACACCTGATCCAGTATCGAACAACAATTATATGTCGGTAAGCGATGCGTTAAACACCGTAACGGGAACAGCAATTGTGGTTACTGGCTATGTCACTCAAGAAATAAACGGTATTTATGGTTTGCAGTTGCAAGACTTAAATGATGGCAGTAAAAACATTAACGTAAAACTTGAAAGCCAATATCGCAATCAGTTCAATCCACAATTAAATCCAAGCATTGTCGGTGAACAAATTTATGTTAGCGGCAAACGCGATTCATATATGAGCGCAGCAGGAATCCGCTATGTAGATGATATGGGGATTTTAAACTAAGAAATTGGGCGCACGGCCTTTGTGTAGTGCGCCCAACTTATTTAAAGCTATTCAGATATATCACTAAAAAAACCGGTTAATGCCTGCCGCATTGGCTCATTCAGATAGCAAGTCAAAAACTTACCGTTACGCTCTACACGAATTAAATTAGCATTCACCAGCTCTTTCACATGATGTGAAATCGTCGGTGCGCCGATATTCAGCGAGTTGATAAAATCATAAAGCACACATCCGGCATCGTCATTAGGGCCAACGTCATGACGCTGCATCCGCACGATTTCGCGATACATCTGCAGGCGATTTACGTTCGACAACGCTTTAAAGGCATTGCATAAGGCTTCAGTCGTGAGTGAATTGGCGCCGTCGGACTGCGTGTTAATAGAGGTAGTCATTATCATCCTGCATCGGGACACTAAGTTTCAGTAAATAGATAGTTTGACGATAATCGAACTATCAGTTACTTTGATGACCATCGAAGTATACCACTGTTTTAATTTTGGAGTTATGTCTATGTCCAGCCCCAAGCTTGGTGATGCATTTACCTTAAAGAATGGTACTGTGATTAAAAATCGCTTCGCCAAATCAGCGCTAAGCGAAACACTAGGCAGTGTCGATTTGCGCGTCACCGAAGCCTTACCGCGCTTATATCAACGCTGGGCAGAAGGTGGCGTAGGCCTGAGTTTCACTGGTAATGTCATGATCGACCGCAAACATATCGGCGAGCCGAATAACGTTGTGGTTGAAGACGAGCGCGATATGGCTATGCTCAAACGCTGGGCAGCGGCAGCCAAATCTCAAGGCGGGCAAGTTTGGATGCAACTTAATCATCCCGGTAAGCAAAAACCAAAAGGCTTGTCTCCTGATCCTGTATCGCCTAGCGCAATTCCCTTTAAAAAAGACATGCAGGCGTTTTTTGCGACCCCTCGCGCGCTGCGCGAAGATGAAATTCAAGACATTATTCAGCGCTTCGCCACCAGTGCAGAAATCGCTAAAGATGCAGGCTTCGATGGCGTACAAATTCATGGCGCACATGGTTACCTTGTCAGCCAATTTTTGTCTCCGCACCACAATCAGCGCACTGATCAGTGGGGTGGTTCTGCGGAAAATCGTATGCGCTTTTTGGTCGAGATCTACAAGGCCATGAGGGCTGCGTGCGGTAATGAATTTAACATTGGCATCAAGATGAACTCGGCCGATTTTCAACGCGGCGGCTTTGGCGAAGACGATGCGGTTATCGTTGCTAGTCGCTTGGCTGAACTCGGTATTGATCTCATTGAAGTATCTGGTGGCACTTATGAATCACCGGCGATGGCACAAGGCAAAGATGCGATGTCGAAAGATCAACCAAAAGCATCAACGATTGCGCGTGAGGCTTACTTTTTAGAATTTGCCGAAACACTGCGTAAAGCGGTTGATGTACCACTTATGGTTACCGGCGGTTTCCGTACCAGCGAGGGGATGAATAAAGCTCTAGAGTCAGGCGCGTGCGATTTAGTCGGTCTAGGCCGCTCTTTATGTGTTGAACCAGATTTAGTGAATCGCATCTTAGCTGGCGAAGACTTTACCAGCGTGGTACGCCCTATTAAAACAGGGGTGAAAATGATCGATAAAATGGCATTAATGGAAGTATCTTGGTACGAGCGTCAGTTGCATCGCATGGGTAAAGGTAAAGCACCTCGTCGACAAGACCAGGGGTTCTGGTCGCTACTAGACGTATTGGCAGTCATGATATCACGTAGTATTTTAAATCGCGTACAGCGTTTAAGAGCCTAATTAACGGCTGCGCAACGAAATTAAAAAGCGCGTTCTTTAATTCCGTTGCGTCCGCTATCTTTTACTTCATACATAGCTTCATCGGCTTGTGATAACATAAATTCAAGGAGTTTATCTATCTCAGGGTAAATATGATTATCTTCACCATTGGCAATAAACTGTTCAAAGATAACAATCCCAATACTGGCAGTGATACTGATCCTTTCGCCATTATTTATCATCAAACTGATATTATTTAAAGCATCATGTAAACGTTTAACAAAGCTCCGTGCATCGCTGGCATTGCTTTGTGGTAGCAAAATAACAAACTCTTCTCCACCATAGCGACAGACTAAGTCTCCCTCTCGGGATGTACGTTTTGCTACTTCAGCCAGCTTTTCGAGTACTTTATCCCCAACACCATGACCATGGGTGTCATTAATGTTTTTAAAGTGATCGATATCAAATAACACTAGAGCAAATGGCTGATGGTGACGTAACGCATTTGCAAGTTCACGTTTACCTTGATCAACAAAAGAGCGACGATTTAACAACCCTGTTAAAAAATCTTCTTGAGCAAGTTGCTCTAGTAATTTCTGACTTTCTGTCAGCTCATACGTGCGTTCAGCAACCTGTTTTTCTAAACTGTGCATTAGCAAATTCAAGCTAACTTGCTGATCACGATCTTTCGCTAGGTAAACAGTCAACATGGCTAAGGTAAAAAAAACTAAGCCCCACTGACCAGCATGAGCAATCCAAAATAGAAAATTATAAGCCGAAAACATATCCATCAATAAGGACAAGAAAAGCGCTAATATCCCAAAAATAACTAATCCATCTTGAAAACTAAGCGGCTCACGCCGAAAGAAACAACCGATCAACAAGGCGAGTACTAGCAATATAAATAAACCATCAAATATGCCGTAAGCATGAATAAAACTTACATCCAAACTGACCGATGCGAAGATGACTCCTGCAACAAATGTGCAGGTAATAAAACATACGAGAAAAGCGATGCGTCTGACAATGCCAGAAAACCATTCACGCACCACTAATCCCAAAAAGAAGGGCACCAAAAAATAACTAAAAGCCGCTAGGTAACGCCACATTAAAGGTTCATTCAAAACTACTTGGCTAAGTTCATTCTCAGCAAACATCATTAATACTAGGTCGAAGGATAACAACCCTGTCGACAGTGCGATTCGGCGTTCGCGCTTAATAATGCCTAACGTGGTTACTAAAATTCCAGCTACAAATAGAATGACGATAAAGACCATGCCAGTCATGCCACGTTTATATACGCGCTGCAGTAAATCACTTTTTTCGCCAATCACTACTTCGCCAGATAGGCCGATCATCTGATAGTTTGAATAAATACGAAAGTAGAGTTCCGTTGATTTATCGGCATTGATGACTGGGATTAAATGCCAAGGCCAGCCCTGAAAATGACTCAATCCAGCCAAGCTAATGTGGCCGAACTCATAGGTCACTTTTTGATTTTCAAAAACTTGGACGGTTAAATCAATACTATCAACAAAGATATAAGGGTCACGCCAATGCCCTGCTGGCAACGACAGCTTTAGCCACAAAATGGAGACATCGTTAGAACGCCCAGGAACGTCATCGAAAACCGCCAACTCTTTCCAGTCAGCAGTCTGCATTTCCCAGCCATTATTATATGCAACGTCTCCCCAATGGTAAGACCACCCAGATTCGAGTGTTCGGATGTCTAACTCATCACCAGCAGCTATTGATAACTGTGATAACAACATGAGTAGTGTGACCAAAACTGCATCACGCACGGACCGTATACCAGAGGGCATATCAAAGCTCATCGATTAAGTGGCCGCTAGAGAAACTCCAGCCGCTCTGTAATAAGGCTGTGTTAGCAGACTTTGGCTATAAATTTAGTAACGACTATAAGGATAGTTAAGAATCACAGAAAGTGACAATAAGTAGTGCTCATAGTAGTAAGGTTTGCGCTATATATCGCATACTTACGCGATATTTTTCTGACGGTTATATGGTTAAGAGATATCAGGAAACTGCTTATATCTTAGCCACAAAAAAGGAGGCTCAATAGCCTCCTTCTTATTGCTACTCAGCGATGATGCGCCAAGTATTCGTCATACGTGCCTTGGAAGTCGATGATCTTGTTATTTTTGATCTCAACGACTCGGGTCGCCAGAGAGGACACAAACTCACGGTCGTGGCTCACAAAGATCAAAGTACCATCGAATGCTTTCAGTGCTTTGTTTAGTTCTTCAATCGCTTCCATATCTAAGTGGTTCGTTGGCTCATCCATAATTAAAACGTTGACATCTTTCATCATGAGCTTGCCAAACAACAGGCGATTCTTTTCACCACCCGAGCAAACACGCGCTTTCTTATTGGCATCGTCAGCGGTAAACAGTAAACGACCAAGCATACCGCGTACCATCAAGTCATCATGCTTAGCGGTGCGCCACTGCGACATCCAGTCGAACAGATTGAGATCACTGTCAAAATCATCAGTGCTATCTTGTGGGCAATAGCCAAAGGATGCATTTTCCGACCACTTGATCACGCCGTGATTAGGTTCTAGCTCATTGATCAAACACTTCAGGAAAGTGGTTTTACCAGCGCCGTTCTCGCCGATCACCGCCAGTTTAGCTCCAGCTTCTAGAATCATATTGCCGTTAGTGAACAAGGTTTCACCGTCATAGCCGTGAGCTAATTCCTCAAGGATAAGTGCTTGGCGATGCAGCTTTTTGTGCTGTTTTAAGCTGATTGATGGCGACACGCGGCTGGATGACTTCACTTCATCCAACTGAATTTTGTCCATCTTTTTAGCACGTGAGCTAGCCAACTTAGCTTTTGAGGCGTTGGCAGAGAAACGGTTAACGAAGGCCTGAAGCTCATCAATTTCCGCACTCTTCTTAGCATTCTCGGTAAGTAACTGCTCACGAATCAACGACGACGCTTCAAGGAAGTATTCGTAGTTACCCGGATAAATACGCAGTTCACCGTAATCAATATCCGCCATGTGAGTACAAACTGAGTTCAAGAAATGACGATCGTGCGAAATGATGATCATGGTCGACTTACGCTGGTTCAGTACTTCGGCCAACCAATTAATCGTGTACAAATCCAAGTTGTTGGTCGGTTCGTCCAGTAACAAAATATCTGGATTAGCGAATAACGCCTGCGCCAACAGCACACGAACTTTTTTACCTGGCGCGACCTGTTTCATGGAGCCAAAGTGATACTCTTCTGGAATACCGGCCTCTAGCAAAATATCACCCGCACGGCTTTCCGCGCTGTAACCATCCATCTCGGCGAATTCAACTTCAAGATTCGCCCCTTTCATGCCGTCTTCTTCAGACATTTCAGGCAGGGAATAAATACGATCACGTTCTTGATTTACCTTACAAAGCTCTACATCACCCATGATCACAGCATCAACCACGCTGTATTCTTCAAAAGCGAACTGATCTTGACTCAAAGTACCGACTTTTTGCCCTGGGGTAATCGATACGTTGCCTGACGTCGGCGCAAGTGCACCACTCAGAATCTTCATAAAAGTCGACTTACCACAGCCATTGGCCCCAATAAGGCCGTAACGATTGCCGTTACCAAACTTGGCTGAAATGTTTTCGAATAGAGGCTCAGAGCCAAACTGCATGGTGATGTTTGCGGTGGAGATCAAGAGTGAATCCTAAAGCGTACAAAGAGGAAGAAGATGCTTCACACCCAAATATTTAGGTGGTTCTCAAAGAGGCGCGACTATATAGAGTTGCTACCCGAAAGTCGATGCGCACTGATCATTTATTAAGCACTTTTGCTGTCAAAAACCGTCAAAGCGTTGGATTAGCAGTCGTCTGAAAAACAGTGCCATTGTGGTTAAAAGGAACCTACGTTCAGCCATCCGATGTGTTACCATGGCTAAATTGTGATCAGGTCAACCGATTATTCTTACGTCGAGCCATCACTCATCAGCGTTTATTCTCCGTTTCGTTTGTCATCCTAGTTTATTTGTAACCTGCTACGGTCATCGTAGGTTTTTACTCATTAGTCATGACTCGACCGCTATATTCGACTCTAATTCCCCCAAGCCCCCAATAGGAGGCAGCGTTATGCAAAAGCTCACTCAAACCGGCCAAAATCTCGTTAACGATGTCGCGCGTCGTTACAACCTCAGCGTGGATGCAGTTGTCCATATGTTAGTCGCCGTTAATAACGGTGGTGGCAGCATGGCTCAGTTTAACTGTCCTGAGCTAGGTGGTGGCGGTCAATGGATGCGTGGCGGCATGACCATGGTTGGCGACATGTTCAACAACGGTTTAAAAAACACCGTTGATAACTTGTGCAATGAACTAGCAAATATATTGGCAAATAATCAAGTATTCCCAGTAATTCCTGCAGGTACGCCGGGTAGCAGCCAATGGTGGCCTATGGATTTGGGCAGTCCTTTCAGCAGTGGTTCGCAAAACAACATACGTTATGCGGTATTTCCACAACGCTTAGCGGTTGAATTGAATGGCCAAGTAACGGTATACGACACCTTGGATCACAACATCGGTGGCGTTAGCCAGCAGCAAGGTGGCGATACCTCACTGACGTTTAGCAGCCAATATGGAACCGTTGCGGTATCGAGCTTGCCGATTATTCATGGAGCAGGTTTACCAAAACCGGTGCAAACCAACTTTGCACAGCCGTCATCTAATAACCAACAGATGAATAATGGTTCACAAAGCCAGTCGCAAGGAAATTCATCATTTAATCAGTCGATGAGTAACCCAACGCCGAATTTCGCACCTAACTTTGCACAAGAAGAAGCCGCCAATAATGCTTCGAACAATAATTCGAATAGCAGCAACGCGGCCAGCGGTGATGTGATTGCACTACTAGAGAAGTTAGGGCAATTGCGCAGTGCTGGTGTGTTAACTGATGATGAATTTAATGCCAAGAAACAAAGTTTATTAAGCCGGATTTAATCCGACTGAATAAATAGTTAACAGGAGCGTTAGGCTTTTTCGCCATAACCTCCGCCGCCCGGTGTATGTATACAAAATACATCGCCGGGACTCATTTCGACATCCGCACAACTGTCCAGCCATTCAATGGTTGGTGTAGACGATTTGGGCTGACGCAAAACAAAATTCTGCCCCGTCGCTCCTGTCCCACCACCGCTTAAGCCAAATGTCGGCACGTGACGATGACCACTGATAATATTGGCCCGCATAGGCTGTAAAAAACGAATATGACGTTCGACACCGTCGCCACCCGCAAACAACCCCGTTCCGCCAGAACCACGGCGAATATGAAAATGGTCGAGTACCACAGGGAAGCGCTGCTCTAGCACTTCAGGGTCGGTTAAACGCGAATTAGTCATATGACTGTGTACCGCACTCGCGCCTATACCCTGCACCGAAGCGCCCGCACCACCACACAAAGTCTCATAGTACTGATGCTGAGCATCACCAAAGGTGAAGTTATTATTGGTGCCTTGGCTACCCGCCATAATACCCAATGCGCCCATTAGGCAATCCACCAAGTATTGAGCGGTTTCGACGTTACCGGAGACGACAGCGGCAGGATACACAGGCGCAATAATGGATTGCTCTGGGACAATAATATCTAAAGCGCGAAAGAACCCCGCATTTAACGGAATCGGTTTTGCCACCAATAAACGAAAGCTATATAAAACGGCTGCTCGCACCACTGAGGTTGGAGCATTGAAATTACCCGGATGCATTAATTGCTCTGGGCGATAACCAGTACCGGTGAAATCGACACATGCCGTTCGAGCACGCTGGTTAACGTCGATATTCACCATAAACTGAGTGTCGTCATCCATTGCGTAACTAAAACGCCCGCTAGGCAGCGATGCTAAACACGCGCGTAGTGTTTCATCGGCATTGTCTTGTACATATTGCATATAGGCGTGCACAGTGGCGCTGCCATAACTGTCGCATAAGCGCTGTAACTCACTGGCGCCTTTCTCACAGGCCGCGAGTTGAGCCATTAAATCGGCAATATTTTGCTGAGGATTTCTTGCAGGATATTTAGCGCTATTTAGTACCGCTAGTATTTCATCGGTTTGAAAATGCCCTGCACACATCAGCACAAGGTTGTCTAACAGTACACCTTCTTCTTCAATATGCTGACTATAAGCTGGCATAGATCCCGGTGTAATACCGCCGATATCAGCATGATGCCCACGCGCTGCAACATAAAAATCGGCAGAAGTATTAGCACCAATAAATACGGGTTTAACCACAGTCACATCGGGTAAATGCGTACCGCCGTTGTAGGGCGTATTGAGTACAAAGGCATCACCCTTTTGCATATTGGGATGACCTTCAATCACCACTTTAATGCTTTCGCTCATGGAGCCTAAATGCACAGGGATATGTGGCGCATTCGCCACCAGATCGCCATTGCGATCAAACACGGCACAGGAAAAATCCAAACGTTCTTTAATATTGACGCTACTGGCAGTCTTTTCTAAAACAAATCCCATCTGTTCCGCAACTGACATAAATAGATTATTAAATATTTCTAAACGTACCGGATCGCGCTGAATAGTCGCGGAATGATCAACATCGTTTACCCGTGTTATTTCTTCATTTTTTTCGATTAGCAAGGCGCCACTGTCCAACACCCTAAGCTGCCAACCCTGTTCAACCATAACAGTGCTATTGGCATCCGTTAATAACATAGGGCCCGATGCTTCATATCCGCTTGGTAAATCGCTAGTCGCCACAACAGGAACCTGCACATGCTCGCCACGAACGACGATGTCAGCAAAATTATTAATCGCAGGTGCAGGTTTGATAGCGGTATTAGCAGCGATTGAATGCTCTAAAGTTACCCCTGCAACTCGGCATTCAAGTTGAATTGCATCGGCAATAATGGCGGTATTTTCACGAATAAAACCGAACAATTGCCGATGCTGCTGACGAAAACGAGCAGACATTAACTCAGCACTATCGAATGTCACTAATAAGGGGGTGTCCGATCCTTGATAGCGTAAGTACACACGGCGTTGTTGCTCAACCGCGGCGTTACTCGCTAATGGCGATTGCTGAAACAGCGTTTGGAATTCCTGATCAAAGGCGGAATTATCGGTTAATTCAAGCGCAACGGATTGCTCACTCAACCAGCGTTGATCGGCTAAACCAATACCATAAGCCGACAACACCCCTGCTAACGGATGCAAGAATACACGACTCATACTTAAGGCTTCGGCGACTAAGCAGGCGTGTTGACCGCCCGCTCCGCCAAAAGCGCTCAGCACGTAAGACTGAATATCATAACCACGCTGTACCGATATTTTTTTTACTGCTGCCGCCATGCTATCAACCGCAATAGCGATAAATCCTTCGGCCAATTGTGTGGCCGTATAATGTCGCCCAGTTGCTGAACTAACCTCTTCTGCCAATACCGTTAATTGCTTTACTACGGTATCGCGATCCAACGGCTGGTTTTGCTCAGGCCCAAACACATGAGGAAAATACGACGGTTGAATCTTGCCTAAAAACACATTGCAGTCGGTAATGGTTAATGGTCCACCATTGCGATAACAGGCTGGCCCCGGAAAAGCGCCCGCCGATTCAGGACCCACTTGTAAACGACCATCGGCAAAACGTACGATAGAACCACCACCCGCAGCCACCGTATGAATATTCATCATAGGAACACGCAAACGCACACCCGCTATTTGGGTTTCGGTTTCTCGCTCTAATTCACCGGCGTAATGACTCACATCGGTTGAAGTACCGCCCATATCAAAGCCGACGATGCGATTAAAACCGTCCGCTTCAGCACTGCGTACCATGCCGATTACACCACCAGCAGGACCAGATAAAATAGAGTCTTTACCGCTGAAATCAGACGCCTGCGCAAGGCCACCATTCGATTGCATAAATTGTAAATTCGTTGGTGGTAAAGCACGACTCACTTGCTCAACATAACGCTGCAAAACCGGCGACAAATAGGCATCAGCAACCGTGGTATCTCCACGCGGAACCAGCTTAATCAAGGGACTAATTTGATGACTTAAGGAGATTTGGCTAAAGCCAACATGACGAGCAATGTCGGCAATAACAAGTTCATGCTGCGGATATTGATAACTATGCATTAAGACTACGGCAACCGAGCGAAAACCAAGTGCGTAGGCTTCTTCTAATTGCACTAACGTCGTTTCAATATCTAAGGGTAAGTCGACAAAACCATCGGCGAGTACACGCTCTGCCACTTCATATTGATGACGATAAAGCGGCTGCGAACGTTGAATATGAGTTGCAAAAATATCAGGGCGAGTTTGATAACCAATGGCCAACTGATCGCCAAGACCTTTGCTAATAAGCAACACCACGTCATCGCCCTTACGTTCTAACAAGGCATTAGTGGCAACGGTAGTGCCCATTTTTACATTGGCTATTTGCGCTGAAAACTGCGAATGAGTAGCTTGCAACTGACGAATCCCCTCAATCGCAGCGTCGGCATAATGCTGAGGGTTTTCTGATAATAATTTATGCGTTAGTACGCAGCCGTCGGGACGCAGAGCCACGATGTCGGTAAATGTACCGCCACGATCCACCCAAAACTGCCATTGGTCTTGCGTTGATGGTGTTGTGTCCTGACTCATGTTCGCCCCTATTAGTCTCTATGCGCACTCACATGTGCTGCGCATAGTAGCAAATTTAATGCATGACTAAAGCAAGCGATGAACCTTGCAAGATGACACTCAGAAATTAAATATTAAGGTAAGTTCGATACCCAAGCAGCCACCGCCTTTAAATCTTCTTCCGTCAGGTTCTGAATCACGCCTGTCATTGGCGAATTGCGTCGTTGCGGATCGTTATTTTTAAAACTCAATAAGGTTTTTTCTAAAAATACATAGGGTTGTCCGGCAATACGTGGATACTGCTGATCCCCATGTCCTGCAGTACCATGACAAACGTAGCACAGTGAGTCGTATACCATCTTACCTTTAGTATCCGGCATAACACCTTGCGCACGAGACAAAACCGGTTTATCGGCAAAATACACTGCAATTGCAATACGCTCGTCGGTTGTTAACGACGGCGCTACCTTGCTCATGACGTAATTTTCACGCTGGCCATTGGCAAATTTTTCAAACTGGGTAAACAAATAGGCTGCGTTTTGACTAGCCAAATTAGGAATGTAATCACGCAAGCTATTGCCGTCATCACCATGGCAACGAAAACACAGTAATGCTCGATCTTTACCTTGTTCAAGCGCAGCTTGCTTTTCAAGCGGAGATTGTTCGATGCCCTGCATTTTAACCAGCATGGCATTAACACTCGAATCACCCGCAGTAGCGCCATCAGAAGATTCTGCCTGAGCGAAACACACGACAGCAAACGACAAGAATACAAAGAGACACCGACGCAAAAATTTCACCCCGTACCACCTATCCAATGAATGAAAGGAGCGAAACAATACGTCGCAGAAGGCGTAACGCCAAGGCGAAAGATAAACAATTGGTCGTTTATCCGTGTAATCCTGATCTGTATCAAAGAAGTGATAGAGCGTTTTGGCCAGCGACTCGATCACTGACCAATCGAATTGAAATTAAAAGTCTTTCTGACGCAAGTTCGCATCAATGCTTGAACAGCTGCCGTCATCAAAACAGAGGTTTAGTGGCAAGAATTCAGCTAGAGGAAGTTGTAACTTAAAGATCATCAAATGTAGGCCACCCGGTGCCAGCGTAACGTTTTCACCTGCTGGGATAGGTAGCTGCGTTAACTGCCGCATTTTCATCACACCGTCTTCATGTAAGTGGGTGTGAATTTCAATCAGTCCTGCCCACGGAGCAGACGCCGATACCAGTTGGCGATCTTGCTGACTTGGATTTTGCAACGTCACAAAACCGGCGGTCATATAACGACCAAGAATAGGCGCTTTTACCCACGCATCAGTAGCCACAACCTCCGAAACAGGTGCTTGCGCCAAGCTGCAGACGGAGATAACCGTGAATAGACTGATCAAAATGATACGTACCGCGTTCTTCATAACCTTTCCCAATAACAATAAGAATAGCTATGAACTATACCAAGTAGCGGCTGAGGTAACACCGCGACATTCTGTCGCGGTGAATATAATGGATTATGATGCAAGAAATTATACGGCTGGATGAACCCAAT
>NZ_JAWUWR010000071.1:0-24088 GCF_034111725.1 Thalassolituus sp.
TGATACAGATCGTGATAGGCCTTTCTCTCGTCCATTTTAAAGTCGTTTGTGCTTTTTAATGGGCCTTCTTCTAGCATTAAAACTTTGAATCCCGCTTCAGCTAGAATTTCGGCCGTTGTAACGCCCCCCGCACCAGTACCAATAATGACGACATCAGCCTCTAAAATTTGACCGTCATTTAAATCAGCTGCGTCTTCTACATTCCAGCCGCCAGCAATCCCTTCAAGAATTGGGTCTGGGATGCCGGCAACCATTGGTATCGGCGGTGTACGATTTGTCTTCGGTTGCATACATACGTCTCTTTATTTTCGAGTGATGATCGATAACCGTCACTCGTAGTTATTTTTTTGCCGTCGTTACGGTTCTATTTTTAGGCGGATACAGGTGTTGGAATTTTCACTGGCGGACCTGGATAACCCGTTGTTGGGAAGTTTTCCGGTTGTGAGTACCAAGAAATAGAGATTAACTTACACAAACCGCTATAACCCATACGTTTAATTTGTAGGCTACTGTGTTTCCAGCTATTCAAAAAATCATCAGCATCTTTAACGCTGGCATCGCTCCACGATCCCCACGGGGCGCCAGTAGCTAAACGCAGTGGTGCAGAGTTCATTAAATCGAACATCATTAACAATTCACCACGGGCATGGCCTTGTAATGTATTGAGAACGGAATCCAGCTGCTTTAACAGGCGCTCGCGCGCGTTGACGCCTAGCGGGCCTGGATATGCCTTGACCAAAACGGCGGGTGCTAATGCGCCGATAAATAGCAGATCGCCTTCGCGCAGCACTTTGTAGCCTTGTGCTGTTGCTGGTTTTTTACTGCAACCTGTTAGTGTCGCTATACCCGAGCCTATTGCTAGTGCGGCGGTACCTGTAGCACCGAGCTGCAGAAATCCGCGTCGTGATGTTTCTATCATGCTGAATCTTGCCTTCTAACGGATAAATATTTTATAAAAATTTCTTGTGTCGCGCGGTTCCATAGTGAGAGTAAATAAACTTTCGCTAAATCAATACGCTCCAAATACACTTATGATGATTATCCTAGAATCATATCTGCTGCTTTTTCTGCGATCATAAGGGTAGGAGCTGTGGTATTTCCTCCTACGAGGGTTGGCATAATGGATGCGTCAACAACACGTAATCCTTCAAGTCCATGCACTTTTAGCGTGTCATCAACCACCGCCATATCGTCATGCCCCATTTTACAAGTACCTACTGGGTGATAAATGTTATCGGCTTTTTTACGAATGAAATCTCGAATTTCTTCGTCTGACTGAACATTTTTGCCAGGGAAGATTTCGTCGCCACGCCAAGGGGCGAATGCTTTTTGAGCAAAAATTTTACGCACGGATTTTAGCCCGCGAACCATACCTTCAACGTCATCTGGATGAGCGAGAAGATTAGGATCAATCAGAGGGTAACTGTTTGGATTTGCATCTTTTAACTTAATAGTCCCGCGGCTTTTTGGACGCAGCACGCAGGCATGACCTGAATATCCATAACCAAAAGTAAACGATAAATCGAGACCATGATTGTCCAATCGAACGCAACTCATGTGCAGTTGTATGTCGGGAATGCTTTCTTCCGGACGCGATTTGATAAAACCGCCTGATTCAGCAACGTTGGAGGTTAGAATGTCGGTCTTCTTAAAAATATAATTGTATAGAGCAATAGGCCCCTTAACGAATAATACTTTAGGTGTTATGGCAATAGTGTCCGAGCGCTTACTTTTTTGAACCACTAAAATATCAGGATGATCTTGTAGGTTTTCGCCGACACCGGGTAATTCATGGATGACAGGAATGCCATGTTGTTCTAATTCAGCCTTAGGGCCGACACCTGATAGTTTTAATAATTTTGGTGAGTTGATTGCACCACCAGATAAAATGATTTCAGCACCTTTTAATACCGAAATTTTTCTTTTTTGCGCAATTTCAACACCGATTGCACGTTTGCCTTCAAACAGAATTTTATTAACAGATGCTCCTGTCATTACTGTTAGATTAGGGCGATTCAATACCGGATGAAGATAGCCTCTAGCAGCGCCAAAGCGCTCACCATTCTTCTGGAATACTTTAAATAAACTGACGCCTTCTGGTTTGTCTGTATTTAAATCATCTGTAGCCGGATAGCCTGCCTCAATACCCGCATCGACAAATGCTTTACTAACCTCTAACGGCGACTGTAAATCGGCAATGTTAACTGGGCCGCCGACACCATGAAATTCGTTGGCGCCGGGCTCATAGTTTTCGCTGCGTTTAAATAAGGGCAGTACGTCATCATAGCCCCAACCCTTGTTGCCCAGTGACTCCCAATGGTCGAAGTCCCACTTATGACCACGGGTATAGCACATAGCATTAACCGCAGAAGATCCACCTAAGGTTCTACCCCGAGGAATGAATACACGACGATTATTTAGAGCCTTTTGAGGTTCAGTCCAGTAACGCCAATTGCGAGTCAGTGAGCGCATCATGAAAATAATGCCAGCGGGTACTTTAATGAAAATACTATTATCAGCTGGGCCTGCTTCTAGTAAGCAGACTTTATTATTAGGATCTTCTGACAGACGATTGGCTAAAACACAACCTGCTGCACCAGCGCCAACGATAATGTAATCAAATTTCATCTATTTATTATCCTCAACGATAAAAAATTTAACGGAATGATGGCTATAAATAATGTGCCTAACGTCATATGCAATTTCTCTGGGTGCACTATCGATCGACTCGATATAGCGCTCACTTATCTTAATTCGTTACCAAGATTAGTTAAAAACTCCAATTTTCTTATCTAACGAATAAATATTTTGTGAATGATTTTTTGTATCGTGGTTCCGTAGGGTGGGTAGATAAACTTCCCACTATTGAAGCGCCCTTTACGGTGAACCGGTTTGGCTTTGGACAATGCCACAAAGCCTTCTTTGCCATGATAATGCCCCATACCCGATGGGCCAATACCGCCAAAAGGCATGTCATCTTGAGCGATGTGCATCAGAGTGTCATTGACCGATACGCCGCCAGCGTGGGTGCGATTCAGCACTCTATGCTCTTGTTCTTTATCATAACTAAACAGGTAGAGGGCTAGCGGACGGTCACGATCGTTTACGTAGTCGATAGCATCTTCTAAAGTCTTGTATGGGATCAACGGTAATATTGGGCCAAAAATCTCATCCTGTAGAACTGTCATATCGTCGGTTGCACCTTGCACAAGATGCAACGGCATTTTACGTGTGCCGCTGAAATTTTCTTTGGCTGGATTGACCACCGTAATGCGGGCGCCTTTCTCTTCAGCATCTTTTACCCAGGCTTGTAAACGCTGGTGTTGGCGGTCGTTAATGATGGCGGTGTAGTCGTTGTTATCACGTACGTTCGGGTACATTTTTGCGAATGACTTTTGATATGCCTTAACGAAGGCCTCTTCTTGATCTTCGGGAATCAAAACGTAATCTGGCGCAATACAGGTTTGCCCAGCATTTAAGGATTTACCAAAACGAATACGGTCAACCGCGTGCTGCAAGTTAGTGTTGGGCGCAACAATCGCAGGTGACTTACCACCTAGCTCTAACGTTACAGGAACCAAGTTCTTCGCTGCCGCCGCCATGACATGCTTGCCGACAGCGGTTGATCCGGTAAATATCAGGTGATCCCACGGCTTCTCTGAAAATGCAGTCGATACGTCGACTTCACCTTCGATGATGGCTGCGTAGGATTCGTCGAAAACTCCGTCCAGCAATAGCTTTAGAGCTTTGTTGGTCGCGGGCGTAAATTCCGACATCTTGATCATAGTGCGATTGCCAGCCGCTAAATTGGTTGCCAAGGGCACAAGCGCTAGTTGTATCGGGTAGTTCCACGGCACCATAACACCGACAACCCCTAACGGCTGGTAGACAACTTGGTTATATGACGGGGCAAATAACATGCTGACGTGGCGGCGTGACGGCCTCATCCATTTACGCACGTTGTTAATCATATAGTTGATGCTTTCAACTGTGATCATGATTTCAGCGACTAAGGTTTCATCTTTTGAGCGGCAACTAAAATCTTGGTTAACAGCACTGATGAGCTTGTCTTGGTTGTCGATAATGCCTTGCTTCAAACGACGTAGTTGTTCTACCCGTTCTTCAGGGGAGGGCATGGGATGGCTACGAAATGCCTGTTTCTGTTGAATAAACAGAGTCCGCAAACGTTCAATTTCACGATCCGGCGTATGTAAATCGGTAACCGTGGCAACCATAGCTAGGCTCCTCAGTAAGCTGTGAGTGTTGAGACTGCGGACCTAAGTGTCAGTGCTTATAGGCTAAATATCAGTCAGAGATTGCATTATTAGAGTTATTACTCTAAAACGTCAACCCATAGAGTATTAATTAGCCACGAAAGCCATGTCATATGACAATATCGGCGTAATCAGACAGGGGCGGAGTAATTCATGAGTACGAAAGCGCGCATTCTTGATGCGAGTTTGGCTTTGTTTAATGAATCAGGTGAACGCAACGTGACGACCAATCACATTGCCGCGAACCTAGGTATCTCGCCGGGCAATCTTTATTATCATTTCAAAAACAAGCAGGCGATTATTTATCATCTGTTTCTACGCTACGAAGAACGCGTGCTGACGATCTTGCAGGTGCCTTCGGAGCGCCCATTGCAGGTAAACGATAAACTACATTACTTGCGCGAAGTATTTTCTGGTCTGTGGGATTACCGATTCTTGCATCGCGATATGGAGCATTTATTGAGTGCCGATCCCGAGCTACACAGTCGCTATCGCCAGTTTTTCCGTCTTTGCCTTGACCGTGTTGCTGAAATTTTTCGCGGTCTAGATCAAGTAGGTATCATTGCCGCTAACGAAGAAGAAGTGAGAGGCTTGGCGTTAAACACTTGGATTATTGTTACCTCGTGGTTTTCATTTCTGCGTTGTAATCTTATCGGCGGCGATAGTCAGTCTATTTCACAAGAGATGCTACAAGGTGGTATCTATCAAGTGTTCAGTTTGGAGCGCCCATTCATAACGGATGCCTATCTAGCCCCGATGGATGAGTTACAAAAGCAGTTCGTTCCTAAACCCGATTGGCTAGAAGCAGAGTAGTTAATGGCTGGCTTGGGTAGCGGCGATGCTCAGCTTGTTGCGAAGCGAATAGTCCTCCTGTTTGTTATCGCCTTGCTCTCAGCATGCAGCGTTTCTCCTGAGAGCGCCCTTGAAGATTACGCCCAGCGAGTTGCGCGTGTTCTTAATGTTGAGCTTGATGCAGAGCAGTCGTTAGATCCCTTGCCGAAATTACGTATTCAAGATAATCGTATCGAGGTTCAAACCACGCAAATTAACCTCCTCGATTTTTTACGGCTGTCGTCGTGCGAGCTAAGCCGTGTGATTGGCCAGCGCAATAGTTCGCTTGGTAAGCTCGCCTTGCCCAGTCAGCGTTTGCATATGGAGCGTGATTTTTTATTACTAGGCCCTGCCTGCGTGCAGCAGTTAGAGCAAACACAGCCGGAGCTAGCCGAGACTTTAGCGTCGGTATTAGTCGCCAAACGTGCGGAACGTATGGATAGCTGGTGGAATGCTTGGTTTACCGGCCATGAATGGCAAAGCTTGATTAGTCCTGCTACACAACCTGTGCCTATTGCTCCAGCGTCGGCTGATAACCTCGATGTTGCCTTACAGGTGTTCGATTATCTTCTTCAGCAAGGTAACCGCTGGCAGGGTCAGCAGTTTGGCTACGATGATGCGGAAATGGAGCTGCAACAGCAGCAGTGGTTGCTGAGCGAAGCGATTGGTCAGTGGCTGCAAAGTCAGCGCCTATTAACTCGCGTGAATAATCAGGTTGCGGAACTGCTGGAGTATCGTACTAACGTAAAATCATTGTGCTTAGTAGGGCGCAGCACACCAACAGCCGATATTCTCAATAATGTGTTCTATAAATATTATGCCGGAGTATTGCAGCCTTACATGAGTCGAGTTGATCGTTTTGGCACGGCAATCATGTTTGATCTCAATGCCGTTCGAACACTCGTACCAGCTCCTGATGCATACCTTACTTGGTTGCAGCAAGTGAGTGTAGAGAGAGATAAGTTGACGCGTTCTCATCAACGTCATGTAAAAGCTTGGCAGGGAATTCTTAGCCAGTGCGGACTAATGCCTACCGGCGTAAAGGGCGCCTCTCATATATCGGATAACTAGCGGTTACGTCGGCATTGTCATTAGCTCATTGCTGCGTTCTAAGGATGGCAGTGGGAGGCTTAGCAGGGCTATGCTAGCCTATTGTTTTTATTGGCTGGACACTCGTTATGCTAAATTTTCTACGTTGTAGCTGTGCGCTTTTTGTTTTGTTGGGTACTGGCAGCGTTCACAGTTTTGAATCTCGCGGTCATGCCATCATTTGCCAAATTGCATATGACCAGCTCACGCCAAAAACTCAAGCCAAGGTTGATGCTTTGGTGTCTTTGTCTCCGAACCAAGCTTTTTCAACAGGCTGTAGCTGGCCCGATAAAGTGCGAGATCAAACCGCTTTTAAGCACACTAAACCTTGGCACTATATTAATGTTGATCGTAGCGCTACATCGGTCAATGCGGATGATTGCCCGCGTGACGGCTGCGTTGTGTCTGCAATTGCTGAAATGGAGGAGCGTTTAGTCAAAGCCCCCGCAACTGATTGGCAGGCGTTATTTTTTCTCGGCCACTTTATTGGCGATATTCATCAACCCTTGCACGTTAGTTACGGGGATGATTGGGGTGGTAATAAAGTTAAAGTACATCTGGATAATGAAAAAACCAATTTGCACGCCGTTTGGGACGGCCGCATGTTCAACACTAAAGAGGCTTACATTCGTCAGCAAAAGCGGTTAATGAATAAATTAACGGCGGAGGATCTTGCGCTCGCTAATAATTTAGATGCCTTAGTGTGGGCGAATGAATCGTATGCAGTTACACAGGCTATTTATCAACATTTAGATGCGCCAATTGCCTTAAATCGCGACGAGTTAACTGATGAGCGCGATTTACTTGAGCTTCGTATTGGATTAGCAGCATTGCGTTTAGCCCATGTACTGGAAACTTTATTCGGTTCCTCCACGTTAAATCCCTGATCAATGTGAACCATTGACACTGCTACTTTGATTCGTTGTAGTGAGTAGGTTATGTAAGTGCAACCGGCTCTTGCCGCAGATAGGTCTTAGATGTTCTTCATTTGTTAAGGGATTGGATATGAAATCACTGGTTACTTTTAGCGCATTGCTTGCGCTTTCCGCACCGACATTAGCGGCAACTGATACGCGCATGGTGTGCCAGCATGAAGGTAGTGTGCGCCTTATTGAGGTGATATACAGCGGCGACTACGATGTGCCGTGTGACGTGCGCTATACCAAGGACGACGGTGTGCAAGTGCTATGGTCTGCGGCTTTTGAAGTTGGCTATTGTGAGGCTCAAGCGGCGGCATTTGTAGAAAAGCAACGAGCGCGGGGATGGTCATGTGATGCTGAAGCGATAGACGATGCGGAAACTCCAGCGGTTGACGAAGCGCAAGTTAGCAATACGGATAATGGTTTAATGGCGGATCTGCCTGAGTCTAATTGAATAAAAAACGAGTGCGACCTTTAACGGATGCGCACTCGTATGTATCGGTTATCTCAATAGCGCTGCGGTATTAGCTAAGGCAAATTACGAATATTTGTATTAGTTGTCGTTATCACTGATCGGCGCAGGTAAATCTTTCGGTATTGCGCCAATGGCGCGTAAGCTGATCGCGCACAACAAACCGGTTAACTCAATTTGCTGATCGGCGGGCATGGTTTTTCTAGCATCAAGGCTAGCGCTGATATCTGGGTTATCTCCTTGAACTGGGAATAATGGACCAATTAATGATTCAGCTAACAAACCAACCAATGCCGCTGCGCTAACGCTTGGGTTTTGGTGAGCGAATTCTCCAGTGCGAATACCACCCTGAATTAAGTCTTCAAAAATCTCGGCGTATGCCAACCGATATTTTAGACGTTCGACCTCTACAGATGGACCAACAGGCTCAGCAATGAGCGCATAAGCCATTCGCGGCGCGCGCAAGGCACGTCGAGTATATGTATACACGGCTCGCTCTAAGCGTTCTGCTGCTTTATCGTTTTCGCCGTCGGCTTTACTGGCGTGAAACACCATAGTGACTTCATGCTGAGTAGCATAACGAAAGACTTCTACTGAAAGCGATGCATTGTCTGCGAAGTAGCGTTGGGCCAGATCAAATTCTACCAAGGCACGTTCGGCGGAAGCTTCAAGTGTGGCGGCGGCAAATCCACCTTCAGCGACTAATTCGCGCGCACCTTTAATTAGGCGTTGATAAGTATTCGCTTTGTGATCGGTATCCATATAAAGAGTGACAGTCTATTTAAATATGTAGGGTCTGTTATGACCGTCATGTTAAAGGGAATAACACCCAAATCACAGCAATAGTAAATGCGCCGACAAAGATATTCATCGGGATACCAACACGTAAAAAGTCGCTGAATTTATAGCCGCCAGGGCCATAAACCATCAAGTTCGTTTGATAGCCAAGCGGGGTTGCGAAGCTAGCGGATGCCGCCATCATAATGGCCAACACGAAGGGTTCGTGTGCCAGCCCGAGTTTATCGGTCATTTCCAAGGTGATTGGCAGCATAAGCACTGCGGCAGCATTGTTGGTAATGATTTCCGTCAGAATCGATACGGTAACGTAGGTCAAAATCAGCATTAGCCAAGGTTTATAATCGCTCAGCAGTGCAATATTTTCTGCAAGCATAGCGGCGACACCGGTTTTCTGCAGTGCCGCACCAAGTGCGAATGATGCCGCGATGGTAATGAGTACGGTTAAATCTAGGCTACGTTCAGCTTGATTAGTGTTCAAACAGCCGGTAACGATCATTAATCCAGCGCCAATCAGTGAGGCATCAAGCATATTAATGATGCCTAGGCCTGCCGCACCGACGACCGCTATTAGAATCCCCCAAGCTAAATAGGCACGATCATGCTGTGGGGTTTCTTTGCCTAAATCACTGATCAATAAAAAGTCACGATTAAAGCGTTGGCGACTAACAAACGCCGGGCGCGCCTCAAGTAGCAAAGTGTCGCCAGCTTGCAATTTAATTGTGCCTAGACTGCCTTGTATGCGCTCACCATTTCGAGCAACAGCAAGCACCACGGCACCATAGCGATCACGGAAACGGGCATCGCGAATTGCTTGGCCGATTGCTGCGCAATGCGGAGATACAACTGCCTCTACCAAACAGCGCTCTGGGCGAGATTTACTAAGTGCGGTTTCATCTTGAGTGCATGATGGCACGATACCGTTGATGCGTAGCAGTTGTGAGATGGCTTGAGTCTCACCCGCGAAGACAAGGCGGTCGCCCCCTTGCAGCGTTACCTGTGAGGAAACCGCCGTAAGTACAGTGTCGCCGCGCTCAATTTCAACCAAATACACTCGGCGTAAGTTACGCAAGCCGGCCTCTTGCACGGTTTTACCAACGAGAGGGCCATCAGTAGCAACGGAAACTTCTAAGGTGAACTCGCGTAAATCGGTAAAAGCTTCTTTTTGTTGATTGGCCTTAGGTAGCAAATAGGGGAAAAACAACAGCATGAAGGTGCCACCAGCGATGGCAACAGGTATACCAATGAGGGTGATAAAAAATAAGGAGAATCCATCGCTACCAGTCAGCGTTTGATATTGGCCGTTCACAATTAAGTTTGTGCTCGTACCTATCATGGTGAGTGTTCCGCCCAAAATAGCGCTGTAGCTCAGCGGAATCATTAAGCGCGAAGGGCTAATTCCGATTTTCTGACACCAAGCGTGAATCGCTGGAATCATAGTGGCGACAACCGGTGTGTTGTTCAGGAAGCCACTGAGAAGTACGACAGGTGCGTAAATTCGCAGCATGGCTGAACGTAAGGTTGTCGGCGTTCCTAAAACTCGATTTACGAGAATGTCGACACCACCAGAGGCATGAATGCCAGCGGCCACCATAAACATAGCTGCCACGGTGATTAAGCCACTATTGCTAAAGCCAGATAGGGCTTCGCTCGGCGTTAAAATACCGGTGGCACTAAAAATAGTGAGTGCGGCCATCATAACGATATGAGGGCGAACATTAGTAAAAATTAGGGTGCCTAGCACCGCAACGGTTACAAGAATAGAAAGCGAGGCCTGCCAGTCCACTCTAATACACTCCAATACAAAGATGACGCACATCATAACTCACGCGGAATATTTCACATTAGAATAAAATCCCCTTAATTAATACGATTCAGTTGTAAGTCATTGAGCAATTTTGACCATGTTCATCATAGGGTCATAGAGTAGCCAATAATTTGTGGTAAAACTCTCGTATGTATAGTCAGCCGTGTAACAAGGAAGATCCATGAAGACCATTGTTCAAACCATGCGAGTGCCGTTTCTGATTTTGCCGCCTATGTGTGTAGTAGTCGGTGTGGCGTGTGCTTATCGGTTGGGGGCCAGTATCTCAGCAGTTGATGTTGTGTTGATTTTGCTCGGTGCTTTATTAGCCCACATCAGTGTGAATATGCTGAACGAGTATCAGGACTATCGCAGTGGCTTAGATAACTGCACTATTCGCACGCCTTTTAGTGGCGGCAGCGGCGCATTGCCGTCGCAACCCGAAGCCGCCAATGCGGTCTTGCTTGGGGCGGTAGCGACGTTAGTTGGGGTCGCTGCTATTGGCTTTTGGTTCGCGCTACGAGTGCCGGAAATATTGCCATTAGGTGTTTTGGGTGGGATTATTATTCTAACGTACACGCGTCAGATTAATCGTTCGCCTTGGATGTGTTTAATTGCTCCGGGCTTGAGCTTCGGTTTGTTGATGGTGTTAGGAACAACCTTAGTGTTGGCTGAGCGCATCGATACGGCAACGATACTCGCAGCGCTGGTGCCTTTCTTTTTGGTTAATAATTTACTGTTACTGAACCAATTTCCAGATTTAGAAGCGGATGCTGCGCATGGTCGTAAGCATTTCCCGATTCAGTACGGTATTGCCGCCAGTGTGCGCATGTATCGTGTGCTAAGTTTCGCCACTGCCGGTGTGGTTGTTTTAGCGGTGGGACGTGGCGATTGGCCTCTTTGGAGTTTACTCGCCTTGCTTCCTTGGACTTTAACCTTAGTTAGTGCGAAAGGAGCAAGTGAATACGGTAAGACGATAGGCCAACAGCCACAGTTTATGGCGATGAATGTTGTGGCGACGGTTGTGACTCCGCTAGTGCTGGGAGTGACACTCATCCTCGGTTAAATGGGATGAGTGAGGAGGTATTAAGCGCTTCCTTCAGTTTCTTGATCGTCGCTAGGCTTTTTAATCAAGCGCGATGCCAATACACCTGTTTCAAACAGTAGCCACATAGGTACTGCCAAAATAGTTTGAGATATGACATCGGGGGGGGTCACTAACATACCAACAACGAAACAGCCTAAGAAGATATAAGGGCGCTTTTCGCTAAGGGCTGCAACCGTGGTAATGCCACTGAGTACCATTAAAAATGTCGCAATTGGAATTTCAAAGGCGATACCAAAAGCAAAAAATATTTTTAAGATAAAATCTAAAATATTAGTGATGTCCGGCATGATGGAAATACCAGCGGGCCCTACGCCAGTGAAAAATCCGAATGCCAGCGGTAGCACCACAAAATAAGCGAATGCGATGCCGCTATAAAATAAAACGATGCTAGAAAGTAGCAGCGGAATACCAAATTTTTTCTCGTGCTGGTATAAGCCTGGTGAAATAAAGGCCCAGACTTGATGCAATAAATACGGCACGGATAAAAATACCGCCAATACTAAGGTAAGCTTAAACGGTACTAGAAAAGGCGAGGCGATCCCCGTCGCTATCATCTGGCCACCCTCAGGCATAAGTGACGATAGCGGTTTTACTAAGATCAAATACAGATCATTGGCGAAATAAAATAGACTTAAAAAAATAACGAGAATTAGTAGTACTGAACGCAGTAACCGATTACGTAATTCGACGAGATGGCTAACCAGCGATTGTTCTTGATCGTTCATGAGGACGTGTCGGTCGATTTAGGATTATCTTGCGGATTATCAAGTTGGCTTGGTTCGGTTTTCTCGGCGATATTATTTTCTAGTGGGGTAACATCTTTGCGCAGACGTCCAGGATTGGTAATGTCTTCGTCGAGGAAGGTTGCCATAGGGTCGCGTAATTTTTGCTTAAGTTCTTCTGTTCGAACCTGTCGTTCGAGATCTTCTTGGAAATTATTCACGGTGCGACGCACGCGACCAACCAGCAAGCCAATGGTGCGAGCAGCTTTGGGTAGGCGTTCAGGACCCAATACCAATAGTCCTAAAACCCCGACGACCACCAGTTCCAGAAAACCGATATCAAACATCAGGCTTTGTCCTGATCCTTGGTTTTGCTGAATTCAGCATCTTTTTTCAGACTTTCGTCTTTCTCTGCATCGTTATGAGAGATCGTTTTTGTATCTTTTTCTTCCGGTTCTTCGTTCATGGCCTTTTTGAAGCCTTTTATTGCGCCGCCAAGATCACCACCAATGTTTTTTAATTTTTTGGTGCCAAAAATCATAATGATAATGGCTAAAACTATAAGCATTTGCCAAATACTGATTCCACCTAACATGGAGTTACCTCACCTTAAAATGGGTTAAAAGCCCGGTAATTTTGCACCGGCTAAAATATGAAAATGCATATGGAAGACTTCTTGCCCGCCGCCTTCACCAGTATTGGTGATGGTGCGATAGCCGTCCAGTTGCTGCTGCTGCGCAATTTTTGGGATAGAAAACAGCAAGTGCTGCATCAAATTTCCGTGTTCTGCGCGTAAGTCGTCTAAATTCACGACATGTTCTTTGGGTATGACCAACAAGTGCGTATCGGCTTTGGGCGCAATATCGTGAAATGCAATCACTAGGTCATCTTCATAAACGACTTTAGCTGGGATTGAGCCCGCTACGATCTTGCAAAAAATGCAGTCAGTCATAATGGCTTACTTCTCAGTGCGTGAGGCTTTTTCTTCTAAGCCCGACATATTAAAACGACGTGCTAGTTCATTTATTACGGCTTCGGGGCGTTCGCCCAGTTGAGCGAGTGCCACTAAGGTATGGAACCAAAGGTCAGCGGTTTCGTAAATAACATCACTGTTATCGCCGCTGCGCTCAGCATCTTTGGCGGCCAAAATTGTTTCTGTCGCTTCTTCCCCGACTTTTTCTAAAATTTTATTTAGACCTTTGTGATACAAGCTTGCCACGTAAGAGGAGTCGGCGGATGCGCCTTTACGTTCTTCTAGGATATCGCCCAAGGCTTTTAGTACATCGCTCATAGCAGTCTCCTAGTAGATGTCTTTTGGGTCTTTTATAACGGGATCAACCGTAACCCAGTCGTTGTTTTCAAATACGCGATAGAAACAGCTCTCGCGTCCTGTATGACAAGCAATGCCACCTAATTGCTCAACCATCATAACAATTACATCGGCATCGCAATCAAGGCGCAATTCATGCAACTTTTGGACATGACCGGATTCTTCACCTTTACGCCATAGTTTTTGCCGCGAGCGTGAGAAATATATAGCACGCTGTTCTTGTGCGGTTAGCTCTAAGGCTTCGCGATTCATCCAAGCCATCATCAAGATACGCCCGCTTTTATAATCTTGGGCAATCGCCGGAATTAAACCATCGGCGTCCCATTTTACGGCATCAAGCCATGTCATAGTGCTAAACCTTTCTATCAAACCCAATGTCACTTATGGCAATTGAGCGGGTTTCTTTGGGGATGGCAGAATACCGCAAAGCGATGCGCTCTGGGTAGCTCCCAGCTGTTGCTTTAGGCTTTCAATAGCAACCACAGAATACCAACACCTGTGAGGCCTAAGCCCGCTAGTTCTGGAATGGCCAATGCATAGGCTTGCCACCAAGCAAACAAGCCACTGACTAAGGTTAGGGTGCCTAACGTTTGGTGCCGTTTTTGTTGTTGCTGTTGTGCTAGTGCAAGGCTGAGTTCGCGGATCTGTTGTTGCATTGCAAGCTGGTTTTCGTCCATATGATTCAGGCGCGATAGGGCACCATGGATAAGGCCGGGAATTTGCGGTGCTTTTTCCACCCAGCTTGGTAACTGACGCTTAAATTCTTTCCATGCCGCTTTAGGGCCAAAACGCTCACGCATCCAACGCTCAAGATACGGTTTTGCCGTAGTCCATAGATCTAGCTCGGGATAGAGCTGACGGCCCAAACCTTCGATATTAAGTAAGGTTTTTTGTAGCAACACCAGTTGCGGCTGAACTTCCATGTTGAACCGTCGTGCGGTGCTGAATAGTTGAATTAGCACTTGGCCAAAGGAAATCTCTGATAGAGGTTTTTCAAATATAGGCTCACACACACTGCGTATCGCTGCAGCAAATTCATGTACTTTGGTTGATGGCGGTACCCAGCCAGAATCAACGTGGAGCTGCGCTACTTGGTGGTAGTCTTGATTGAAGAAGGCCAGCAAGTTCATGGCAAGGTAGTGCAAGTCTTCTTCGGTAAGACTGCCGACAATACCGCAGTCTATAGCAATGTATTGTGGGCTGTCTGGATGTTCGCGTGAGACAAAGATATTGCCGGGATGCATGTCTGCATGAAAGAAACTGTCGCGGAATACTTGGGTGAAGAAAATCTCAACGCCACGTTCCGCTAGGACTTTCATATTGGTATTTTGTGCGTATAACTGATCGATATCGGCGACGGGAATACCAAAAATACGCTCGCTAACCATCACCTTGTTACGCGTGTACTCCCAGTAAACTTCTGGAAAATACAACAACTCAGAACCAGCAAAATTACGGCGTAATTGTGTAGCGTTGGAGGCTTCGATCTGTAAATTCAGTTCGCCGTAAATAGTATGGCGATAGTCTTCGACGACCTCTTGTGGCTTTAGGCGACGACCTTCTGCGGAATAGCGCACGACTAAGGCTGCCATAAATTCGAGTAGTTGTAAGTCGCGTTCAATCGTTTTTTCAATACCTGGGCGAACAACCTTTACGACAACTTCTTTCCCTGCTTCCGATCCTTCGCCAAAAAGGCGTGCTACGTGTACTTGGGCAATGGAGGCAGAGGCCAATGGTTCGGGTGAGAATTCAGCGAATAGAGTACTGATTTTTTGTCCTAGCTGATCTTCAATCAGCGCCATCGCGACCTTAGAGGAAAACGGTGGAACGTCGTCTTGCAAGCGCTTCAGCTCTTTAACGATGTCTTCTGGAATAAGATCAGGACGAGTCGATAAAATTTGACCAAACTTAATAAAAATTGGCCCGAGGGCTTCAAGCGCTAGGCGTAATCGAGCGCCGCGATTGAGTTTTCTTGGCACTGGATAAAAACGCCAAGGTGCAATCCACAATAGTATGCGCAAGCTCAGCGGAAGCTGATCCATAGGCACTAAGCTATCGAGACGATAGCGCGTAAATACGAATAGGATTTTCCAAAGGCGCCAGAAGTTTGCCACGTTTATTCCTTGTTGGTCGCTTGCTGTTGCAGCTGAGCGATACGAGCGCTAAGTCGGTCGGTGGCTAAGCGCAATTCATCAACGTCGTTGGAAAACTGGCGTGCTAGCGGTTCCGGTGTAATTAAACGAGCTTCGTCTTCGAGGTAATCTTTACCCGCTTGGCGGTAGGTGACACGGGTCGTGCGGCCCCAGCCAAACATATTGCGCAGTCCTTTACCCAGTTGGTGCGCAATAACGCCGCCAGTCACTGGGCTAATTACAGCTTCCCAATCAATATCGAGCTTTTGCACGATACGGGTTACGGCTAACGCCAGTTCAGTATCGCCATCCATACCAATATTGCTATTGATCAGCTCACTCGCTTTGTCTTCGGCGCGAGCTAGGCGGATAAAGTCTTTCATGCTGCCACTTAGTGTGACTTCGGTATCCACATGGTCGCTACTCATGCCTAGTTGAATGCCGTTATCGAGCAGGCGCACAGTGATTTTGGCAACACCAATAATAGTTATACCCAATAAACGACCCTGATGATGCCCAAGCGCGGCGATAGCAGCGGCGTCATGCTTCAGAATGTTATTGATGGCTAACTCTGCGGGAATACAGAGTGCTTGCCCCAGTACCGCGTTAACCATTAAGGTTTGATACCACGATGCAGTGCAACCACGCCACTGGTCATATTGTGGTAGCTACAGCGCACCAAACCAGCGTTCTCCATCATACCCTTCAAGGTTTCTTGATCTGGGTGCATGCGAATAGATTCGGCTAAGTATTTGTAGCTTTCAGAATCGTTGGTGACCAGCTTGCCCATAAAAGGAAGCGCTGAGAATGAATAGATATCGTAAGCCTTACTCATGAGCGGATTGGTTGGCTTAGAAAATTCTAGCACTAATAAACGACCACCAGGTTTTAGAACCCGCGCCATTGAACGCAACGCGGCATCTTTGTCGGTAACGTTACGCAATCCAAAGGCGATGGTAATAACGTCAAATTTATTATCTTCGAACGGAAGGCATTCAGCGTTGGCCTGAACGTACTCGATGTTACCAACATAGCCTTGGTCGGTCAGCCGATCACGACCCACATTCAACATTGAAGAATTGATATCAGCGAGCACAACCTTGCCTTGCGGACCAACAATTTTAGAAAACTTCTTGGTTAAATCACCGGTGCCACCGGCTAAGTCTAATACGGTATCACCTGGGCGAGCGCCGCTCATATCAATGGTAATTCGTTTCCACAGACGGTGAACACCAAACGACATAAGATCGTTCATTACATCGTATTTAGCCGCTACAGAATGAAAAACGTCAGCAACCTTGGCCTGTTTCTCTTGCACGGCAACGGTTTCATAACCGAAGTGTGTAGTTTTATTGTCTGACATGCGAACCTCCCATGGTGGAATCCTATTCTAACGGCCAGAGCTAGGAATGTCTTCTTTCTACATAACCGGAATACTTCGGGGGATGGCATCTTTGCACCTATTAAATAGGATGCCTGTGGGGCAAGCTGTGTCGCTATCAATAAAAATTGAGGAAAATATCCATGTTTACCATAATGAATAAAGCAGCAACTTTGGTGTTTTGGGCGCTAGTGCTGACGGCTACGGTTCAAGGATGGACTGGAGTGGCGGGTTGGTTGCCGACAATTGGGCTCGTGGTTGCAGGTATACACGTTTTAGAAGTGCTGTTCTTTTTAGCCGCCTTCCGTTCTAAAAGTACCAACCTACGTTTGGATGCTATTCAAGTATTTGTTTTTGGGATGTTCCACTTACAGCGTTTCATGCCGAAGAAGTAATTACTCTCCTACCAGCGGATAGATTGAGCCAGTTGATTGATTGCTACTTGTGTACGCAGTAGCTGAGACGTTACTGGCTTTAATTTACTGCTATCTAACGTCAGATAGGGATGCTTAGGTGAAGTAAAGCTGCCTTGCGTTTCTATAGCACCAACCGCGGTAACCGCCAATCCCACGGAAGCGACTGTCGGCCACTCGGTACCTTGATATTGCATATCTTGATAGGCCATCATCGTCGCCGCTAGGGCGTTGGGAAGATGCCATTTTTTTGCTAGCAAGGTCGCCGCATCGCTAGTATTAATGCCAAGCGTTTCGTTTAGTAATTCATTTAATACCAAGTCCTCGTTAGTTTGCTTACGCAAAAAAGCTTGATTTGTTTCTTGATGAAAATTATGCACTAAAAATAGCAAGCCGAGATTATGAAATAGGGCTGCTGTGCGTGCTGTACCTATGTCGATGGCTGGTGGCGGTGTAATGCAAGGTATAAGTAGGGTGGTTGCTTCGGCAATTAAGAGGGTACGCGCCCAAAATTGTCCTGCATGGAAGTTCGGGCAACGCGACGTGTTAAATGGAGAAGACACAGCAAGTGCTACTCCAACACTTCGAACAACATTTAATCCCAAACGCGTGCAGGCAGAATCGAGCCGAGTGATTGGGCTGGCTGGTGCAGACCACGCTGAGTTTGCTAGGGCTAAAAGTTTGGCTGCTATGGTTGGGCTTTGTTCAAGAATGGTTGGTAACTGATCTATTGCGAGATTTGGCTGGGCGAACGCTTTTAATAAATGTGTGGTGCCAATCGACATCATCGGCACATCCGATTGAGGAAACGCTTGCTCAAACTCTAGTGCCGAATTAAATAGTTTCGTCATTAGCATCACCTTCTCACGGTTATGACCATGAGCGCCGTTGGGCGAGAATAACAATCTGGCTCGCTTCTACTGGGCGGCTGAAATAGAAGCCTTGGCAAATGTCACAACCAATGCCTCTGAGCGCGATCACTTGATCACCTTCCTCGACACCTTCAGCGACCACACTGTACCCCAACGCATGTGCCATGCCGACGATACTACCTAGCAAGACGGAGGATTCTGTATCGTTAAGCATATCGACGACAAATAAGCGGTCGATTTTCAGGGTATCAATGGGTAATTGTTTTAAAGATCCCAATGAAGAATAACCTGTGCCGAAATCATCAATTGCAATCTGCACGCCAAGGCTACGCAGTGTATTAAAAATATCAAGCGTATTCCCCTTCGTTTGAATTACGCTTTCTGTAACTTCTAACTCGAGTTTTTCCGGCGGTAAGCCGGTGTCAGCGAGTACGTTTTGTACGGTATTGATCAGCCTGAGGTCATCAAAATGCAATGGCGATATATTGACCGACATTTGCATCTCTGTAAGGCCTAAGTTATGCCACTCTAAAAGCTGGTTACAGGCTGTTTTTAGTACCCACTCACCAAGTGTCCGAGATAAACCTATACGTTCAATGATAGGGATAAAATCATTGGGTGGAATCATTCCTTTGACGGGATGAAGCCAACGAGATAATGCTTCTACACCAATAATTCTTTGCGATTCAAGATCAATTTTGGGTTGGTAATATAAAATAAATTCTTCGCGCTCAAATGCTAAGCGTAAATCTTGCTCTATTTGTAAGCGACTTTCTGCCTGCAAGGTGAACTCAGGACGATAAAAGGCGTAGCGATGCTTACCATTAGCCTTGGCGGCATACATAGCACTATCGGCTGCTTTTAGTAAGGCTTGAATGTCTTGCCCATCGGATGGGTAGTGTGCGATACCGATACTGCCACGCGGGCGTATTTCTTGTTGACCTAACATTAATGGCTGATTAATAACGTCGAGGCACTTTTTAGCCGTTTCTGCTGCGTCCAATTGATCGACGATGTTTTCAACAATAATACAAAATTCATCACCACTAAGACGTGCTACAAAGTCGGTCTCTTTTACGGCGCTCTGCAGTCGCTTAGCAATGGCACTTAATAAATTATCACCACAGTCATGACCAAGGCTGTCGTTAACGTCTTTAAATCCATCAAGATCTAAATACAAAATCGAAAACATTTCTTCGCGACGATTGGCTGATTTAATCACCTCATCTAGGTGTTTATAAAAATAAGCACGACTAGCTAGGCCTGTTAAAATATCGGTGTAAGCAAGTTGACGGATGCGTTGATCCGCTTCTTTTTGTCTTGTGATATCTTGAACTGTACCGAGTACGACATGCAGGTTTTCCGGTAGTACGCCAATATCTTGATGAATAATGGTAATTCGATCTTGGTTGCTTACTAAGCGATAATCTGAGGGGTGGACTAGTTCACCTCTGAGTGCTGATTTAATACTTTCATGCACATATTGGCGGTCTTCCGCATGCACGAACTTTAAGTAGTCTGCCAAGCTACTAATTTCTACCGTTTTTTCGCTATCCAGCATTTGGCAAAGCTGATCAGAGGCTAAAAATTTATCTTCATCAGCGTGCCAGCGCCAGTAACCTAAGCCAGCAATGCGTTGCACACTGAGCAGGCGCTCACGACTTTCGGCTAATTCGCGTTGATTTCTAGCAGAGCGAATTTGAAAACGAATTTGATGGAAAAGAGAACCGAAGTTAATTGGCTTGCTGACGAAGTTAGATGCGCCGACGTCGAAAGCGCGATCAACTGAATCAATGTCATTTAAACCAGTCAACATGATAATAGGGATATCCGATGTGGAAGCTGACTCTTGTAACGACTTACACAGGTCAAATCCACTTAAAATAGGCATTAATGCATCGAGTAAGATAAGTTCAGGTCGCGCATTCTTTAGATAGTTGAGAGCTTGCTGTGCTGAGCTGGCTTCATGAATAATAAAACCTGCCCCTTTTAGTGATTCTCGAGCGAGTAAGCGAAATTCATCGTCATCATCAACTAATAAAACTGAGAATTTCTCGTTATCTTGGTGATGATTCTCTATCGGGGGCGAGATGGTCAACTTTATTTCGGTAGTGGTAATTACCTCGCTCAAAACCGAAATGATATTAGGTAATTGTTGCGTTAATGATTCAATGTTTAGGCTAATTACATCGTCATCTTCGCGCAATGCCGCATCTTCGATTTTTTGACAAATATTGGAGAATTTCAAAGCTCCTAGGTTTGCACTTGCTGACTTTAAACTATGAGCGGTCAATCGTATGTTTTCGTATTCGCTATCTTTCTCGCTGGATACCAAAAACCGCACTTTTTCTGGCGATTGCTCAATGAAGAAGTTAATCGATTTTCCGATGATGTCGCGACCAGTAGATAGCGATAGAGACTTCAATTGATCAATAGATTCTTTGTCTAAAATATTACTAAAATCACTAACTTTTACGTCAAGTGCATCTTCTTTTTTAATGTTATCAATATTGTTTTTCTTATGATTGTCTATATCTTCTTTTACTTTTAGCCAATTAGAAAGTGTAGCGCTAAGACGATCTTGATTAAATGGCTTGCTCAAATAATCATCCATACCCGCGTCAATACAACGATCTATAATGCCTTTTTGTACATCTGCTGTTAGGGCTATAATCGGTGTTCTCTTGGCCTGCTGTTCAGCTTCTAAGTCTCGTATGCCAGAGGTCGCCATAAAGCCATCCAACTCTGGCATATGACAATCCATCAGAATTAAATCGTATTGATTGTCGGTAGCCATATTAATAGCTTCGATACCATTATTTGCCACATCAACACGACAACCAATCATCAATAGCAAACCAATCGCAACCTCCTGATTGACTGGATTATCCTCGGCTAGCAGTACCTTGGCGTTAAATTGAATACGATGTACTCGGTTAATTGTTGCTGGCTCGGTGGTAAATTCGCTGATGGCATCGCATAGGCTTTCGTATAGTTGTTGCTGTCGCACTGGCTTCGCTAAAAGACGCATAAACTGGCTATTAGCCCGCAGCTCTTCGCCACAATTTTCCGTCGATGAACTTAACATGATGAGTTTGGTTGGCATAATAGCCGAATCATCACTGATTAATTGTGCGAGTTTTGGCCCATCCATTTTAGGCATGTGCCAGTCGAGTATGACAACGGCAAAAGGATCATTGTGATCACTTGCTTCACGCAGTTTCATTAACGCGCTTTTGCCGCTGTAGGCTTCGCTATAGCGCATTCCCCATGAGGATAATTGGCTGTGTAGTATGTCGCGGTTAACATTGTGATCGTCGACTACTAATATTTTCACCCCAGCTAACACATCGTTACCATAGCTTATGTCGTCATGGTCTTGGGCAATATCGAGTTTCACGGTGAAGAAAAAGCGAGATCCTTGGCCAAATTTGCTCTCAAGTTCGATGTTGCTGTCCATCAAGCTAACGAGGTGCTGTGATATCGACAAGCCTAATCCGGTGCCTCCATACTGACGTGTGGTTGATCCATCAGCCTGATTAAAAGCGTTAAAAATATGGGATTGTTTATCGGCTTTGATACCTAAGCCGGTATCCGAGACTTCAAAAAAGAGAGTTGCTTGTTGGTAATCGTTAAATAAAACGCGTGCGCTTAGTTTTACTTCGCCGCTATCGGTAAATTTCACGGCATTTCCTAGTAAATTCACAAGAACTTGTCGCAATCTAACCGAATCACCTTTAACTTTTATTGGTAAAGTTGGCGATATATTGGCGACCAGATTCAATTTTTTTCGATGGGCTTGATGGCTAACTAATTCCAGCGCATCGTCGAGTAGTAAACGTAAATCGAAAGTCTCGATAGATAATTGTAACTGACCAGCTTCAATTTTTGAAAAGTCTAAAATGTCGTTTATGATTGACAACAGAGATTCTGCCGAACGATAGGCTGTAGCCGCAAGTCGCTGTGCTCTAACATCCAAACCTATGTCGAGTAATAACTCAGTCATCCCTAATACACCGTTCATAGGTGTACGAATTTCATGGCTCATGGCGGCTAAAAATTCGCTCTTCGCTCTGCTGGCTGCTTCCGCTAATTCTTTTGCTTCCTGCAAACTTGCAGTACGTTCGATAACTTTTCTTTCTAAGTCATCACGATACTTGCTCAATTTATTATCACGCGCTTGTATCTGTTCTAGCATTTCATTAAAGCGTTGAATGAGTACTCCGATTTCATCATTACGACGTTGCGGTACCTGGAAGTTATAGTCTTGGTTATCTGCGACTTGCTGCATACCAGCGACTAATTCTCGGATTGGTGCTGAGAACATGCGCTGCAATCGATTCGATAGAAAGTATACTAGGACTAATATAACTAAAATTAGTAATAGCGCGATGAGTATGTAATTTGTGATATTGACATATAGGTTGGTTAGGCCAGCTTCGATATATACATATCCAATAATTTCGTCATCAATTGAAATTGCTTTGAATGAAATCAGTTTGTCTAGTGTGAATATTTCTAAGCTACTGGTGTTAGATTCAAGCCCCAGAATAAGTGGGGTGATATCTATATTTATATTATAATGATTTTCTTTTTTTTCATTATTAGAAATATTAATACTTGAATAATTTCTGTTGTACATTGTGAAAATATTTGCATCGCGACGGATAAGTGCTGCCTTTTCGATGGAGATTTCTGCGCTAAGCGAACTGAGAAGTTGCTTTGCAGTTGCTTCGTCATCAAAGCTTAATGCTGCTTTAGAGTTTGTCGAAATGAATTCTGACAGCACCTGAATTCGCTGATTTAACGCTTCTTTATATGAAAAATATTCTAGAGTAATAAATCCGGTTGAAGCGAGAATGAGTGCTGATGCACTAATTTGCACCATTGCCCGGCGTAGTTTCTGCGCAATACTACTATGCTTGGCGCGCGTCATTTTGAGGACTTCCTATCATCGATGCCGACAATTTCGGCGAGTTCTAATAATGGTGCGGCGATAGATAATCCAGCCTGTTTTGCTTTTGCCGAGTTTATTTTAAAACCGATGTTGCGTTCGCCTTGAACAAATTCAATCATACCACCGTTGACAGCAAACTCGCTGCTGTCGCTGAGAGTGAGCGTCGCCTCACTATTGAGCCGTTGAATGATTTGTCTAATAAAGGCTTTTTTGGAGTCACTAATAAAAATCAGTTGGCAGGCCTTGTTGATGTCTTCGGATTGTGAAAAGTAGAAGATTTGAATGGGATGTCCCTTAACTTCTCGTTTTCTTAAGGGTTCTAAGGCATCGCCAAAAACGTTTTCACCCAAAACGCAGATAGCGAAACTATTTGTTTTTACTTCTTGCTCCGGCCAAGTGACGAACCGTGTCAATTTATATAAAAGCGCTGCTTTTAATTTATATTCGGCTGTTGCCTCTTCCTCAGCTTGAACAGCTAAAGCGAAGCAATAAAAAGATAGGCATAGAGTTACGATTGATCGCAATAATATCAATACACTAGAGGTTTTTAAGTGGGCCGAAAAGTAAATAGCCAAGTCTCCTATGCCGGCTTAATTGCGTTATTTAAAGTATTGTTAAAATTCTACCTTTACTTGAGCATAAAGAGATCGTTCTACTTCGCTGCGTAAAATATAGTATTCGCCAATAAACTCTGGATGACGATTGTCAAATAAATTTTTACCAACCAATGAAAGCTCGATATTATTCTTAGGCAGCCAGGCAAAGCGAGCATTTACGCTGGTGTATTCTTCTATGCTGTCTTCACGGGTGGCAGATAATGTTGTTGAATCCAAGTGACTTACATATTTGGCCCATAAATCGAATGTCATTGATTCGTTGATGTCATGTATAGAGCGTAAGGCAGCCTGGTGCTCAGGACTACCGCCTTCGAGTGGCACAGGACTAAATATATCGGTGCTATCTGCATCTCTCTGCGTGCGCACAGTTA
>NZ_JAWUWR010000072.1:0-22022 GCF_034111725.1 Thalassolituus sp.
TATCAAATTGACCATCACCCATGACCACCGGTTCTTCAAAATCGGCAACTTCTTCGTAAGTATCTTCTTCTGATTTCTTACGACGACGCAAACCAATCAGAACAAGCAAACCAATAAGCAAGGCACCGCCGCCGATCATAAGCTCATTGCGGAACTCCATGACCTGATCAAGAATGCTCTTATCCTTAGCTTTAGCCGCTTCTTCAGCGGCTAATAACTTAGCGATGCGTTCTTTACGAGCCTTGATGGCTTCCGCTTCAGCATTCGCTGCCGTTTCTGCGCTTGGCTCTACTGCCGCTTTGGACTCGGCTTGCGAAGCATAGTTATAGTCTTTAGCTGCTTCTGTTTCCGTCGTTGCGCTATGCGCAGACTTTTCTCCAACAACTGCAGTGGCAATTGCTGCGTTTGCAGGCTCAGAAACAACAGCATCAGTCACTTGGGGATTCACTTCAGCATTAGCTGCTTTAGTGTTTGAACCACCGATTTGCATACTAGCAAGTTGATCATCTTTTAACGCCACTAAGCGTTGCAAAGTATTAATCTGCTCTTCAAGTGCAGCTAAACGTTTGGCTAGCTCTTCGTTTTCACGACGACCTTTATCTAAATTTTCTAGCGCGATAGACAAGTCAGCTTCGATTGCATCTTGGCGACTTGTGACACCTCGACCGACTTCGCCACTAGCACCTTGCGCGTTTTTGTCGCTGCTTGGCGCTGTAACCAAACGGACTTCACCACCCGCTTCAGAAGCGCGAGAACCAGTACCCGAACTCTTACGACCGGTAGCATCAATTTGTGCCACGCCAGCTTTAATGGCTTGGTTCTGACGTGCTACTTCAGCAACCGCTTGTTGTGTTGGCACACCACGGATTTCATCTGCAGTTGGCACACGCAAAGTTTGATGCGATTTAAGACGATTAATATTGCCGTCAATAAAGGCACTTGGATTCGCTTCTTGTATTGCAACCATCATTTGCTGTGGTGACACCGCACGATCAGGGCGAGTTTCTACCGCAATCTGCCATAACGTGTCATTCGGCTGAACCTTGTATGTACCCGGCGCTGCAGCTTCATTCGCCCAACGGTTATAAGACGGCTGCGCACCAATCACCGGAGCACCAGCAGGTTGTTGCGAAGTCACTGCAGTAGTCGATGTCACTGCCGATGCAGGAGCGGCGACTAAGGGATTGATCGTAGTTTCCTGGAAGACTGGCGGATCTAGTAATACGGTATATTCCCGCAATACTCGACCAGCAGGCCAGTTCAGTTCTACCAAGAAATTTAAAAATGGTTCGTTGATCACATCTTTAGAAGTGACCACAACGCGGTTACCTTCAACCTTGAACTGAATCTTAGTTAAAAAGTAATAACGATCAACGCCTGCACGTTCAAAGTCATTGGCCGACGCCAGTGAGGGTTTAATTTCCCACTGAGTCAGATCACCTGCATCAACCAGTTGAATCTCTGCATTTAGCGGTTGATTGAGTGCTGACTTCAGAGTCATTTCACCCAAGCCTAGAGCCAGCAGCTCAGACGATAACGTCAGACCTCCAGCCAGCAGCAAGCTATTCGCAAGTAGGCGCTTCATTATTGCTTCCTTGTTGTCGTTTCAGGCGATTCGCTCGCCAGCGTTTTACTAAAACGGCTTTTTTATAGATATTCCTGACCCAGCTTACTTATCGATTCCATTCATAAGCAGTCGGTAGTATCAAATATAAAAGTAGTTTGCGCAATATTTTGCCCAGCTTAGCAGGGATAAAAGCGTGACGTATGAAACACTTAGAGAATTATTTCGAGAAAAGAGATCAAAAGCGGGGCTATGCCCCGCTCTTTTTTGCTTATTTTTTAAGCAGCATTAAGCAAAATGCGCAACATTCTGCGAAGTGGCTCAGCTGCGCCCCACAATAGTTGATCACCCACCGTGAACGCAGAAATGTACTCTGGCCCCATGGTCAACTTGCGTATACGCCCAACCGGAATACTTAAAGTACCGGTAACTTTCGCCGGTGTAAGCTCATGCATACTGGCTTCGCGCTCATTTGGTATTACCTTCACCCAATCGTTGTGGGCAGCCAAAATCGCTTCAATCTCGCTGACTGGAATATCTTTTTTCAGCTTGATTGTGATCGCTTGGCTGTGACAGCGCATCGCACCGACGCGCACACACAAGCCATCAATAGGCACTGGTTTTTCAGTCGTTCCCATAATTTTATTGGCTTCAACCTGAGCCTTCCACTCTTCACGACTCTGGCCAGAAGCCAATTGTGAGTCGATATAAGGGATCAAACTTCCAGCCAAAGGAGCGCCAAATTGTTCTTTTGGATAATCATCACTGCGGATAAATTCTGCCACCTGACGATCAATGTCCAAAATAGCCGTCGCTGGATCATCTAACTTGGCTTTTACATCGCTGTGAATAGCACCCATCTGGCTGATCAACTCACGCATATTCTGCGCGCCAGCACCCGAAGCCGCTTGATAGGTTTGCGGAGCAACCCACTCAATCAAATCTTTTTCGAACAAACCGCCTAATGCCAACAACATCAAACTAACGGTGCAGTTACCGCCGACATAGGTTTTAACGCCGCTCTGAATGCCCGCTTCGATGACCTTATTGTTCACTGGATCAAGAACAATGATTGCATCTTCCGCCATACGTAATGAAGACGCAGCGTCGATCCAATAACCATTCCAGCCCGCTTCACGCAGCTTTGGATACACGTCTTTGGTGTAATCGCCACCTTGGCAAGTAATGATCACGTCTTGCGCTTTTAACGCGTCAATATCGAACGCACTCAACAGAGTACCGCAATCTTTACCGGCGAAATCTGGAGCTGCCTTACCCGCCTGAGAGGTGGTAAAAAATACCGGCTCGATCAGGTCGAAATCTTTTTCTTCTTGCATACGCTGCATGAGCACAGAGCCCACCATACCGCGCCAGCCGACTAGGCCTACTTTTTGTAGAGACATGTTTAAAACCTTTTATCCTTATAGCAAAGCAGCAACAACTGCTTCGCCCATTTGTTCAGTGGAAACTTTTTCCATACCCGCCGACCAGATATCACCAGTACGTAAGCCTTGATCCAATACCTTGCTTACCGCCGCTTCAATCGCATCGGCTGCCGCTACTTCATTCAATGAATAACGCAACATCATCGCCGCCGACAAGATGGTTGCCAATGGGTTTGCAATGCCTTGGCCAGCGATATCCGGTGCCGAACCATGACATGGCTCGTACATGCCTTTGTTGTCTTTATCCAACGACGCTGAAGGCAGCATACCGATAGATCCGGTTAACATAGCTGCTGCGTCCGACAGGATATCGCCAAACATGTTCCCAGTAACCATGACATCAAACTGCTTCGGTGCACGCACTAACTGCATAGCGGCGTTATCCACATACATGTGCGACAACTCGACTTCAGGATACTCTTTACCCACTTCAATTAAAATTTCGCGCCACAGCACAGTCACTTCTAATACGTTGGCTTTATCCACTGAGCACAGTTTTTTATTGCGTTTCATCGCCGATTCAAATGCAACGCGAGCGATACGACGAATCTCAGATTCGTTATACACGTAGGTGTTATAGCCTTCGCGCTCGCCATTTTCTAACACGCGAATACCACGTGGCTTACCGAAATAAATACCACCAGTCAGTTCGCGTACGATCAAAATATCCAAACCGGAAACGACTTCTGGCTTCAAGCTAGAAGCATCGGCCAATTGCGGATATAAAATCGCTGGGCGTAAATTACCGAACAATTCCAAACCAGAACGCAGACCTAACAGGCCTTTTTCGGGACGTAATTCGCGATCTTCGAGGGTATCCCATTTAGGACCACCCACCGCACCCAATAGAATGGCATCGGCTGCACGAGCTTTGCTCATGGTTTCTTCTGGCAGCGGAGTACCGTGTGCATCGTAAGCTGCACCACCCACCAAACCATTTTCTAACACTAAGCCGAGGTTAAATTTTTCGTTCACGGTGTTTAAAACTTTCACCGCTTCGGTGACGATTTCTGGGCCGATACCATCGCCCGGTAACACAAGTATGTTTTTGCTCATTCTTTTCTCAACCTATATTTCTGTATTTTCAATTCTGTGCGGGCATATCCCGCTTTATTCGCTACGAGATTCAGGGCCTATCCGGCTTCATTCGCTGACCCGCCGTAAATCTGTCCCATCAATTCTTAGAGAGAGGCTCGAGCTGCGCCATCCATGGCGCAGACGGTCAGCTCACTGAACCCGAACACCCCCTTTATTCGATCTAAACCGAGATTAATAACCGACAATAAAAAACCGATATCAACCAGCGCCAAACAACCAAGGCGATTTTTCACGACGGTTCGCTTCATAAGCACGAATATCGTCGGCGTCGACTAAGGTCAAACCGATGTCATCCAAACCATTTAACAAACAATGCTTACGGAAGCTATCCACTTCAAATGGAATTTCTTCGCCGTCTGGTGTAGCAATCGTCTGCGCTTCTAAATTAACCGTCAGCTTATAACCTTCGTTCGCTTCAACCGCTTTAAATAAACGATCAACGGTTGCTTCGTCTAACACGATTGGCAACAGACCATTTTTAAAGCTGTTATTAAAGAAAATATCGGCATAGCTTGGCGCGATGATGGTACGGAAACCAAAATCTTCCAATGCCCAAGGCGCGTGTTCACGGCTCGAACCACAACCAAAGTTTTCACGAGCCAATAATACCGACGCACCTTGATAGCGTGGTTTATTCAACACGAAATCAGGATTCAGCGGACGACCACTGTTATCCGCATCCGGCTGGCCTTCATCTAAATAACGCAATTCATCGAATAAATTCGGGCCGAAACCGCTGCGTTTAATCGACTTTAAAAACTGCTTAGGAATAATCATGTCCGTGTCGATGTTGGCACGATCCATTGGGGCAACAATGCCCTCTTGTACAGTAAATGATTTCATTGTTATTCCCCTTAAAGTTCGCGAACATCGACGAAATGACCAGCAATGGCGGCTGCCGCTGCCATCGCAGGGCTCACCAAATGCGTACGACCGCCGTAACCCTGACGACCTTCAAAGTTACGGTTAGAGGTTGAAGCACAATGTTCGCCATTACCTAATTTATCCGCATTCATTGCTAAACACATTGAACAACCAGGCTCACGCCACTCGAAACCAGCAGCTATAAATATTTCATGCAGACCTTCTTCTTCAGCCTGAGCTTTTACTAAGCCAGAACCCGGCACTACCAATGCTTGCTTCAAAGTAGCCGCAACTTTACGACCCTTCGCCACTTCAGCCGCAGCGCGTAAATCTTCAATACGGCTGTTGGTGCAAGAACCAATAAAGACGCGATCCAATTGAATATCGGTAATCGCTTGGCCCGGTGTTAAGCCCATGTACTTATAAGCACGCTCAAAACCTGAGCGCTCCACATCATCTTTGGCGTCTTCCAGTGTTGGCACACGACCATCAATGGTGGTGACCATTTCAGGTGAAGTACCCCAAGTCACTTGAGGCTTAATATCTTCGGCGCGAATTTCGATCACTTTATCGAATACTGCATCATCGTCCGACACTAAATCTTTCCAAGCAGCGGTTGCTGCTTCCCACTGATGCTCGTTAGGTGCATACGGGCGACCTTTTACGTAAGCAGCAGTAATTTCATCGTAGGCCACCATACCCACACGAGCACCGGCTTCAATGGCCATGTTACACATGGTCATACGGCCTTCCATGCTCATTGAGCGAATAGCAGAGCCACCAAATTCCATCGCACAGCCGTTACCACCGGCGGTACCAATAATTCCGATCACATGCAAAACAACATCTTTACCTGTGATAGCGGCGCCAAGTTCACCTTCAACCTTGATAAGCAAGTTTTTCATTTTACGCTGAATCAAACACTGAGTGGCCATCACGTGCTCAACTTCAGACGTACCAATACCATGCGCTAAGGCGGCAAAGGCACCGTGCGTTGCCGTATGAGAATCACCACACACCACTGTCATACCTGGCAATGTCGCACCCTGCTCTGGGCCAACTACGTGCACAATACCCTGACGGATATCTTGCATTTTGAATTCGGTGATACCAAATTCATCGCAGTTTTCATCTAGGGTTTTAACCTGAATACGCGATACCGGATCTTGAATACCGGCAATGCCCGATTCACGTTCAAAAGAAGTCGTTGGTACGTTGTGATCTGGTGTTGCCAAGTTGGCATCCAAACGCCAAGGTTTACGACCCGCAATGCGTAAGCCTTCAAAAGCCTGAGGCGAGGTTACTTCGTGCAATAATTGACGGTCGATATAAATTAAGGCAGTGCCATCATCTCGTTCTTTAACAAGATGCTGTTCCCATAATTTGTCGTACAAGGTTTTCCCGGCCATGTGGATGACTCCTTCTATGCTCTGCGGGTTGCTATCACTGTGCACAGGATACCGCAGGCAGATAACAACTCAAATTCATATTATTTCTAGTTTGAATTCCAAATAGGAATACAATAAATTGAACGTATTCTAATGCGAGAATAGTTATGGATACGCAATCACTAAAAGCTTTCTTGGCTGTTGCTGGGCATCGTTCGTTTTCCGCAGCAGGGGAAGATCTTCATCTAACCCAATCAGCGGTAAGTAAGCGCATTCAAATGCTAGAACAGCAAATTGGCGTTACCCTATTCGACCGCCACAATCGCACCATTAGCCTTACGGAAGCTGGCCATAACCTGCTTCCGCGAGCACGGGCAATTCTTGATTTAGTGACTGATACCGAACTGCATCTGGTTAATATGGAAGGCGAAGTTAGCGGCTCTCTCTCGCTTGCAACGAGCCATCACATTGGTCTACATCGCCTGCCGCCCGTATTGCGAGAGTTCGTTCAACGTTATCCAAGTGCACTGCTCAATTTGGAATTCATGGGATCTGAGCGTGCCTATCAAGCCATAACATTACGCCAAGTTGAGCTCGCGTTAACGACATTAGAGGAAAGCGATGCCGAGGATGTGGCGCACATACCGCTGTGGCAAGACACCATGGTGTGCGTCTGCGCTCCAGACCACCGCTTAGTGCAGTTAGAGCACGTAACTCTAGAAGATCTCGCCAGCACGCCTGCGATACTGCCACAACCAGATACGATTACTTATCGTCTAGTCGATGAGGCTTTCCGCGAGCGCGGTTTAACACTCAATGCGCCAATGCCAACCAATTATTTAGAAACCATTAAAATGATGGTTTCTGTCGGCATGGGTTGGTCGTTGCTACCGCAAAATATGGTCGACAGCCAGCTCCATACTCTTGTTTGGCCAGGCACCTCTCCTATTCGCCACCTAGGACTCATCCATTTAAAACACCGCACGCTCTCTAATGCAGCGCGAGCCATGATTGAGTTGCTAAATGATCATTAACGCAAACGCTCTACGGCTAAACCCTAACAGTCATAATACATAGGCAATATTGACCCAACACAAGACGGCTTGATCGTGCTAGCGTTAAGGTAATTGAAATATTTTGAAGCTTGGGAGAAGGTTATGTTGGACATCAACCACATTTTAGTCGTACTGGATCAAGAACATCCCGAGCAATACGCACTCGATCGTGCTGTTTGGCTTGCCAAAGCAACCAATTCAGATCTCACATTAATGACTTGTGCGTGGGATACCTATGGTGATGATAACGCTCGTATCGACGAGGCAACGCGCCACAGTATTAAAGGTGCCCTGAGCCAACGTGCACAGAGCTGGCTCGATAGCCTTCTAGAAGATCGCGATGTCGCCAATGTTACCGTGCGCACCGAAGTTCACTGGCAAAAGCATCTTCACGACGGTGCCATTGAATCTATACGCAATACAGATTTCGATTTGGTAATAAAGGGCACTCAGCCACACACATTATTACAGCGAATATTTACGCACACCGATTGGAATTTAATGCGCCATTGCCCGGCACCGGTAATGTTGGTGAAATCGGCTACACCTTGGAAGCACAACCGTGTTCTTGCTGCGATCGACTCCACCTCGCGCGATACTGGCCATGAATTAATCAACGATAATATTTTATCCTTCGCTGAGCACTTGGCTGATCATTTTGAAACTGATTTACATTTAGCCAATGCCTATCCTATGGTTGCCGTCGCGTTTGCTATGGTTCCTGAAGTCACAGCGCCAGATGATATTCAACGATACATAACTGAACAGCATGAAGAAGGCTGTGCTGCATGGGCCAAGAAATTCAATATTGCCGATGATCATATTCATATTGGCGAAGGCGATACCGATGCAGTTATTGCCGATATCGCCAAAGAAACCGAAGCGGATCTTGTTGTTGTGGGCACTATCGGTCGTGGAGGATTAAGTGGAGTATTGATCGGCAATACCGCTGAAGCTTTAGTAGATAAACTCGAATGCGATATTTTAGTCATTAAGCCGCAAGATGGCGTACGCCCAGATATCTCTTAAGGAAGCCGGACATGGAAGCGCTCGCCGCAGGACGTTTGAAAGAAGAACTGGATGCAGCACTCACTCAGCATCCAAGAATGCAACTGTTGCTAGAGCGGGCGCTGCGGAGCGAGGCCGTAAAAACAGCGATTGTGCATCCGGTAACATTCAACTCGCTATCAGGCGCTTTGGCAGCACACAACTTAGGGCTCATCGAAGCTATTTTAGTAGGCCCAAAAGAGCGAATCACTCAATGTGCTGCCGAGAATAATCTCGATATTAGCGCCCTAGTCATACACGATAGTGAGCACAGCCATCACTCCGCCGAAGTAGCCGTGTCATTGGTACGACAAGGCGCCGTGAATGCGTTAATGAAAGGTGGTTTATCGACCGACGAATTGTTAGGTGCCGTCCTCGATAAAGTTAACGGTATACGTACCGAACGCCGCATTAGCCACGTATTTTATCTGGACATTCCGCTATATCACAAAGCCTTGCTCGTTACCGATGCGGCAATCAATATTCAACCGAGCCTGCGTGATAAAAAAGACATCGTCGCTAATGCCATAGATCTTGCTCACCATATTGGTATTGCTTGTCCAAAAGTCGCTATTTTAAGTGCCGTTGAAAAAGTAAACCCTGATATACCTAGCACCATAGAAGCAGCGGCTCTGTGTAAAATGGCAGACCGCAAGCAGATTATGGGTGGATTATTAGACGGCCCATTGGCCTTTGATAATGCCATTAACCGCGAGGCTGCATTAGAAAAAGGCATTGAATCTGAGGTTGCCGGTGATGCAGATATATTATTAGCACCCGACCTAGAGGCAGGTAATATCCTCGCCAAGCAATTAATGTACTTAGGTAATGCACTCGCAGCGGGTGTGCTTGTTGGGGCTAGAGTTCCTATTATTCTTACTAGCCGAGCAGAAAAAACCGCAGGACGAATATTATCTTGCGCTCTTGCCCAAGCAGCAGCTCAACCTCTAACAATATCGATTTAACGGCGTGATGCATTAAACCTCGTAATTTTACTGTGATTAGCTATCCTAGGTTAGTCGGAGTAGTTTATGCACCAAGACTTATCGTCGCGCTTCATGCCAGTGCATATTTTTTTGAACCATATTATTCCACTAGCGTCCCATACAGACGCACTCTATTTTCTAAATTTCATAAAAATCTTTCGCAATACGTAAAACGCTGATTTATAGGCTTATTTCTAATTTAAAAAGCAAAATACATAAAAAAATATTATTAATTGTTTTTTGGAACAACCATTGCAACGCACTGTTAGGCAGCAAATCGGCAAAGCAAATACATCGTTTTTACGAATACAATTTCGTGAATTCCAGGCAGGAGACGCTTTATGTCGAACGACTGGCAAGACACAATTAAGTTTGCGCAGAATTTCCGACGTGAACTGCACCGCAATCCAGAACTATCTTGGCAAGAACTGCAAACAGCCAATACCGTTCGCGAAGCCTTAACTGAGCTTAATATTAAGTGGCGCGTGTGCGCGACTACCGGCACGGTTGCCTATATCAATGAAACTGGCACAGCACCGGCTATCGCTTTGCGTGCCGATATAGACGCCCTACCAATAGTAGAAGAAACCAATAAAGAATGGACATCCAACAACCCCGGATGCATGCACGCCTGCGGTCACGACGGCCACACAGCCACATTAATCGCCACGGCGCGCTGGTTAAAACAACATGAAGCCGAACTCGAACGCCAAATAGTGCTTATTTTTCAGCCTGCTGAAGAAGGCGGACATGGCGCTCGCGAAATGATTAAAGATGGCGCATTAGAGGGCGTTAGTGAAATTTATGGCTGGCACAATTGGCCGGCCATGCCATACGGTACGATGGCCTGTCCGGATGATATTGTAATGTGTGGTAATGGCACCTTTACTATTCGTTTAATCGGTAAAGGCGGTCACGCGAGCCAGCCTGAAGCCTGTGCCGATCCGCTACTCGCTGCCAGTGCAGTAACCATTGCCCTGCAACAAATTTGCAGTCGTCGTATCGCACCACAACAAACAGCAGTAGTCAGTGTGACTAAATTTCAAAGCGGCGATGCACTAACAGTGACGCCGCAATACGCCGAACTTGGCGGCAGTATTCGTGTACCCGACGAAGCAACTCGGACTCTGATTAATAATTTAATTACCGAAATTGCCATACAAACCGCTGGTGCTTATGGCGTTAAATGCGAGGTCGAACACACACCCCGCTACAGCGCGACCATTAACCATGAAAAACAAGCGACAACAGCGCGCTTAGTCTGGTCGCAATTGTATGGCGACACCGGCTTAGCGCATGGCCAACCAACCCCTATTATGGCCTCTGAGGATTTTAGCTACTATTTAAATGCCATTCCTGGCGCATTTGCGCTGATGGGCAGTGATGATGGCAAAGGCCATAACATGCCCTGCCACAGCCCTTACTACGACTTCAACGACCGCTTAATTGCTGACGTTTGTCGCTGGTTTTGCCGCTTAAGCGGTATGCGGACACCACCCTAGCCCCAGCCTTTTTTAAAACTCGCTTTAACACGATATTTTTTAAAAAAGGAAATCTTATGACTATTTTCGAACAGCGCGAATCTGCGATTCGTGGCTACAGCCGCGTATACCCTGTTGTTTTTGATAAAGCTCAAAATGCCCGTCAAACAGACGATCAAGGCAAAGAATACATCGACTTTTTCGCTGGCGCCGGCGTACTCAATTTCGGCCACAACAACCCCTTAATGAAAGAAGCCATGATTGATTATTTGCAAAGCGATGGCGTGCTTCATAGCCTCGATATGCAAACCAAAGCCAAAGCTGAATTTATGCAGGCATTTACCGACATTATTTTAAAGCCTCGAAATATGCCGCATAAAATGCAATTTATGGGGCCAACCGGCACCAATGCGGTAGAGGCAGCAATGAAATTAGCGCGCCGTGCCACAGGCCGCACAGAAATTCTAGCCTTCAGTCGCGGCTTTCATGGCATGACCTTAGGTGCACTTGCTGCAACGGCAAATCAATATTTCCGCGGAGCCGCTGGCGTGCCTTTGAATCACGTCAGTCATACTGCATTCGGCTGCGAAAAACCTTGCGTAGGCTGCAAGCAAAACTGTGGTTTAGATAGCTTAGAAGCGTTACGCAATCGCTATCTTGATCCGTCTAGCGGCCTAGCCGCACCGGCTGCCATTTTACTAGAAACCATTCAAGCGGAAGGTGGTGTCAATGTTGCCGGTAAAGAATGGATTAAAAAAGTCGAAGCGCTGGCCAAAGAACTCGGAGCAGTATTAATTATCGACGATATCCAAGTCGGCTGTGGCCGCACAGGCTCGTATTTCAGCTTCGATGATCTCGATATTGAACCGGGTATCGTGTGTTTAGCCAAAGGCATTGGTGGCGCAGGAACGCCCATGGCAATGAATCTCGTGCATCCGGATTTAGATAAGCTTTGGTCTCCCGGCGAACACACAGGTACTTTCCGTGGCCAAAATTTGTCGTTCGTCGCCGGTAAAGTGGCTTTAAGCTACTTTAAAAACGATGAATTAATGAGCGAAGTAAAACAAAAAACAGAGCAAATGAAAGAAGCCTTACAGCCATTATTAAAGAGCGACGGCAGCCTGCAATTACGCGGTAAAGGCATGGTCATGGGGTTGGATGTCGGTAGTGGCGAGCGAGCGTCGGCGATTGTGCAAAAATGCTTTAAAGATGGCCTCATTATCGCCGCCTGCGGTACCGGCGGACGGGTATTAAAACTGATTCCACCGCTCACTATTCCACAAGAGGATCTCGTCGCTGGCTTAAATATTTTAATAAGTGCCACTCGCTCAGTGATGGAGGAAGCAGCATGATTAAACGTGATGATATGACCTTTCCGGCAGAAGAATATGAACGACGTTTAGGTGACTTACGCGCTCGCATTGCTGAGCGGCATTTAGATGCAGTCGTGATTTCTGATCCAGAAAACATTATGTACTTAACCGATTACCAAACCACGGGGTATTCCTTCTTCCAAGCCTTAGTCGTACCGCTGGAAAAAGAGCCGTTTATGATTACCCGTGCGTTGGAAGAATCTAATGTCATCGCGCGTACTTGGGTCGAGGTTACCCGCCCCTACCCAGATACCGGCGATGCCATCCAAATGCTGGTCGATGCCCTGCGTGAATTTGGTTTATCGAATAAGCGTATTGGCTACGAGCGCAATAGCTATTTCTTTCCGGCCTATCACCAAGATGTGATTCGTACCACGCTCAAGGATGGCAAATTACTCGATTGCTTTGGCATTGTTGAAGAAGGTCGAGTATGTAAATCGGCGGTTGAAATCGAATTAATGAAAAAGGCCGCCTTCGCGACCGAGGCCGGTATGGCGGCAGGTATTGCAGCCTGCCATGCAGGCGCTACCGAAAATGAAATTGGTGCGGCGATAAGTGCAGGCATGTTCTGCGCTGGCGGCGAGCCACCGGCGGTCATGCCCTATGTAACCTCTGGCCCGCGCACTATGATTGGTCATGCCACATGGGAAGGCCGGGTCATTCAACCCAACGAGCATATATTCTTAGAAGTCGGCGGTTGTTATCGCCGTTACCACACCGCCATGATGCGCACCGTCGTATTGGGTGAGTTATCCGATTCTATGTACAAAGCTCAAGAAACTATGAAGCAGGCATTAAATGCCGTGCATCGCATGGTGCAACCCGGCATGACTGTATCTGACGTCGATAATATGGTGCGCAACATTATTACCGACAATGATATTGGTGCTCGTTTAATTACTCGCTCTGGTTACTCCATCGGCATTGCCTTTCCACCAAGCTGGGACGAAGGCTACATCGTCAGCTTAAAACAAGGCGAATCGACGGTATTAAAAGAAGGTATGACCTTCCACGTAATTCCTTGGATGTGGGGCGTTGATGGCGATAAAACCTGCGGTATTTCCGATACTATTTATATTACCGATGACGGCTGCCGTTCATTCTTCGATATGGATCGCGACTTTAGCGTCAAGCCAAATGACGCTGAAAAACCCCAGTTAATAGGCATAAACGATATTAAAATGCCAAAATCGGAACCAACAAAACCTGAACCTATCGAACTATCTACTCCCAAAGAAAACGCTAAATCAGCAAAGAAAAAAGGAGAAAGCTATGTTAACTCCTAACAACCCAACCACGGGAGAGGCACTTCCCATCTTCCCGTCCTTAGATGCAACAAAAGCTAAACGCATTATTGGCATGGCGGTTACCGCCGCACCATTATGGGCAGACACGCCTATTGCCGAGCGCGCCGATGCATTGCGCCGCGTCGCCAAATGCCTACGCGATGCCAAACATGAATTAGCTCGTTTGATGGCCGAAGAAATGGGAAAACCGCTACGCGAAGGCCTAGCCGAGGTCGAAAAAAGCGCAGGATGCGCAGAGTACTATGCCGATAACGGCGCGCAGTTTTTAGCCGCAGAAACGCTCGCCTCTGACGCCTCACACAGTTATGTTAAATATCAGCCACTCGGCACAGTGTTGGGAATTTTGCCTTGGAATGCACCAGTATGGCTAGCGTTACGCTTTATGGCACCCGCACTGATGGCGGGTAATACCTGCATTATGAAGGCCGACCCGAATGTCCCGCGCACCGCAGTTGCCTTAATTGCTGCATTCCATGAAGCGGAATTACCCGGTGGCGTTGCACTGAATCTGCCAATCACCACGGATCTTATTGGCGAAATAATTGATCATCCCGGTATTAAAGCCGTGTCGTTCACCGGTTCGAGTAATGCCGGCAAAAAGGTTGCCGCGCGCGCCGCAGCAGGCCTTAAACCCGCCGTTCTCGAACTGGGTGGGTCTGACCCCTGCATCGTACTGGCGGACGCCGATTTAGAAAAAGCGTGCGATATTATTACCCTATCGCGGCTAATTAATGCTGGCCAATCTTGCATCTCGGTAAAACGCGTTATCGTCGAAGAGGCTATTTACGACGATGTATGCGAACGCCTATATCAACGTTTTAGTCAAAAAACCTTAGGCGACCCGCGCAAAGAATCTGACTCCCTAGGGCCGATTGCGCGCAAAGATTTACGCCTTGGTTTGCATGATCAAGTGAAACGCACCATAGATGCAGGCGCCCGTTGCTTGTGCGGCGGAGACCTGCCCCAAGGCGATGGCTTCTTCTACCCAGCAACCTTGCTACTCGACGTCATGCCCGGCATGGCTGCCTTTGATGAAGAAACCTTCGGGCCGGTACTGGCGGTGAGTAAAGCGCGTGATTTAGACCACGCACTGGAACTGGCCAACACCACCGCTTACGGGCTTGGGTCGAGCATTTGGACGACCGACGAAAATAGCATTGAACGCGCTATTTATACGCTGCAAGCGGGTCAAGTCGCCGTGAACGGCATTGTAAAAACAGACCCTCGATTACCCAGCGGCGGTATTGGACTGTCCGGCTACGGACGCGAACTTGGACCCCAAGGGATTCGTGAATTTGTGAATGTAAAACAAGTTTGGATCGCGTAATTTTCACTTAACATTCAGCCCTGAAGAATAAATAGGACATCGGGGCTGTACCCCACCCCCTCTGGCTTTTATGCTAGACGTCTCTTTTGCTGATTTCGCTGCCAACATTTAATTGCCTATGTCTAAACGCCTATTACTAGTCGCCCATGCTCCTTCAGAAAATTTACGCCGCTTAGTCGAAGCTATGTCCGATGGTTTTGAAGAAGCTGAATGCGACGACGTAAGCTGGGAAGTAAAATCGCCCTTCGATACCGACGCGTACGACGTGATTACCGCTCAGGCGATTGTATTGCTAACACCTGAGAATTTAAGCTACATGAGCGGCGCGCTAAAAGATTTTTTCGACCGTGTTTACTACCCCTGTTTAGAAGTTACCCAAGGCTTACCGTGCGCAGCTCTGATTCGTGCAGGGCACGATGGCACAGGCACCCAAAATGCACTATCGACTATAACGACAGGTCTAAGATGGCGCTGGGTTCAAGATCCGATTATTTGCCAAGGCGAATGGCAGGATGATTTTTTGCACCAAGCACGGGAATTAGGAACCGCGATGGCGATGGCCCTCGATCAAGGCATTATTTAATTCGAGCATGAATTTTGGGCGTAAAAAAACCGGGCAAGCCCGGTTTAAAAGGGGGAGCAATCAGTAGCTAGTCAGAGAAATCAAACAACGACTAACTGCGATGTAAGAGCAATCGCTTGATCCAAAAGTTCCCATGGCGAATTTTAAATTGCATTTAAATGATTCGGCGCACACCTTTTTTAGTTAACATTTCCTCTATTTCCGCCAAGCAAGCAGGATCGTCAATTGTTGACGGTGCAACATACTCCTCACCGTTCGCAATGCTGCGCAACACTTTACGTAAAATCTTACCTGAACGAGTTTTTGGTAAACGCTGCACCACAATAGCGTGATGGAAACTTGCCACGGCGCCGATTTGATCACGAACCCGCTGAATTAACTGTAATTCAAGTTCATCATCATCAATCATAACGCCATCTTTTAATAACACTAATCCCATAGGCTCCTCGCCTTTAAGATCGCTGTTTTGACCAATAACAGCGCATTCAGCAACCGCATCATGCCCTGCTAGAACTTCCTCCATTTCGCCGGTAGACAAGCGGTGACCCGCGACATTAATAATGTCGTCGGTACGCCCCTGCACAAACAAATATTGTTCGTCATCTAAATAACCACCGTCACCGGTGATGTAATAGCCCTTATAGGTATTTAAGTAACCTGATTCAAAACGGCTATGATCACCCCAGATCGTTGGTAAACACCCCGGCGGCAAGGGTAATTTAATCGCGATACTGCCCTGTTCATTGGCAGCAACCGGTTTACCTCGGGAGTCTAAAATTTCGACATTAAATCCTGGCGAAGGTCGCGTAACCGACCCTGCTTTTACCTTAGTTAATCCCAGCCCTACATGATTACCTGCAATTGCCCAACCGGTTTCTGTTTGCCACCAGTGATCAACCACAGGTTTCTTCAGATGCTCAACAACCCACTCATAGGTCGGCGGATCAAGGCGCTCACCCGCCATAAAAATCGTCTTGAGTTTACTTAGGTCGTATTTCTCGGCGAGCTTACAATCTGGGTCTTCTTTACGAATCGCACGAAATGCTGTCGGCGCAGCGAACAGCCCCTTAACACCGTGTGCTTCACATACTTTCCAAAATGCACCAGCATCTGGAGTTCTTACAGGCTTACCTTCATAAAATACGGTGGTACAGCCCGCCAACAATGGCGCATACACAATGTAAGAGTGCCCAACCACCCAACCAACATCCGATGCCGCCCAAAACACATCACCAATGTCCATATCGTAAACCGAAGTCATGCTGTATTTCATTGCAACGGCGTGGCCGCCATTATCGCGTACGACCCCTTTAGGCTTGCCAGTCGTGCCCGAGGTATAAAGCACATATAGGCTATCGGTAGACTTAACGGCAACACAATCGGCGGGAGTGACGTTATGCACGGCCTCTTCCCACGTAATATCCATATGAGGGACAAGCTCACATTGACACTGCTCTCGCTGGACGATAATGCAGGTTTCAGGTTTTGCCGTCGCCATTGCGATTGCATCGTTCAAAATCGGCTTATAGGGAATGATCTTATTGACCTCAATACCGCACGAAGCCGACACAATGACTTTAGGTTCGGCATCATCAATTCGCACAGCCAACTCGTGTGGGGCAAATCCGCCAAACACCACAGAATGAATCGCCCCCAAACGCGCACAAGCCAACATAGCGATAGCGGCCTCTGGAATCATGGGCATGTAGATAATGACGCGATCGCCCTTGCCAACGCCTTGGCGCTTTAGCCCTCCGGCAAAATGTGCAACCTCTGCGGTCAGCTCTTTGTAGCTATAACTACGCTGATTGCCGGTAACAGGCGAATCGTAAATTAACGCAGTTTGCTCTCCACGACCCTGTAGTACGTGATAATCCAACGCTAAAAACGCGGTATTTAGCTCGCCATCGGCGAACCAACGGTCAATGCCATTTTCATCTTTCGAAAGAATCTTAGTCGGTTGCTTAAACCACTGAATTTCCTGCGCTTGGCGCTTCCAAAACGCTTGTGGATGCTCCAGCGCTTCGCGATATTCTTCTTGATAACTCATAAACACCTCCGTTCGTATTATGACCTTACGCTAGGTGCATGCAGTTGAGTATTCGACCAAAGATAGTGTTAACTATGCCACGTTTTCGCTAACTCCTGTTTACGCCGCTGGCACTCCGCCAAGATACGGGTTTTGTCATCGACGCTGGCGTTGTGCCAAGCTAGGATTTCGGCAAGCGAGCGACCACAACCAACACAGACATCGTTGGCATCTAAGCAGCAGTTACGAACGCACGGACTGCCAATTTGGGAAGTATTGTCAGTAGGATCAGACATCGACATCCTTCTACAAGAAAAAGCTCGACAGTTAAGATCACTTGAGACGGCGACGAGGTCAAGCGCATCAGAAGTACAATCCAAATAGTTCTAATTAATCGAATGATATCCTCGATATAACTCAATATTCGTTCGAATTAATAAGCGATATTCTCATCAAATACTAAATCTACCAATCAAACCGAGGGCATCCAAATGATCTACTTACGTCCAGCTAAACAACGTGGTGCAGCCAACTTTGGTTGGTTAGAAAGCAATCACAGCTTCTCGTTTGGTAACTACTATGACCCCAAACACATGGGTGTTTCGGTGCTTCGCGTCATCAACGACGATTTCGTTATCGCTGGCGCGGGTTTCCAAGAGCACGGCCATCGGGATATGGAAATTATTTCCTACGTACTTGAAGGCGCAATTGAGCATAAAGACAGCATGGGCAATAGTTTCGTAGTACCCGCTGGCGATATACAGCGCATGAGCGCGGGAACTGGCATCACCCATTCAGAGTTCAACAACTCTAAAACAGAGGCCATGAAGTTTTTACAAATCTGGATTACGCCTAATAAAACCGGCATCAAACCTAGTTATGAACAAAAAGCAGTCGCGCAAAATGGCACCCTGACCCCGCTGGTAACAGCCGATGGGCGTAAAGGCAGCTTAATGATGCATCAAGATGCTGCGATGTATCGCTTAGTTCTTCAACCAGGTGAAAACATCGCACTTGATAGCGGCGAACGAATTGGCTATCTGCACATAATATCCGGCAGTTTGACGGTAAATAGTAACCAACTTATACAGGGGGATGCGCTAGGCGTTAAAGACGAAATATTGGAAGTGCTAAATACCGGTAATAGTGAATTGACGGCATTGTGGTTTGATTTACCACGAGGAAATTTTCCAAGCTAAATTGGCTACAGAAATTACGTTGAATTACGCGCGTGATAAGACCAACTCAAAAATATAGGGCACCTAAGTCTGAGAGATCTTAGGTGCCCTACACCATCAATCTCGCTCGTGCGTAGGAATAACAAGAATTGGACACTTCGATTTATGTAAAACCCCTTCACTAACACTTCCCACAAGAAGCCGATACATTGCTCCGTGCCCGTGCGTTCCTATAACAATCATGTCGGCATCAAGCTTTGTCGCTTCAGCTAGAATTGTATCCACCGTCACGCCTTGGATAAGAAGTGCCGTGGTATCTAAACCGGTATTACGAAATCTATCGGCAATCGCCTGAATTTGACGATGCTCTTGATGAAATTTCTTCGACATATTATCGCGAACGGTTTGCGGACCTATGTCCATCCCTACGAAATCAGGATCAGGTGCAGCAACGTGTAAAAGCCATACCTTTGCAGAGAGCGACTGAGCGATTTTTTCAGCCTCTGACAGTACTGTTTCGCCAAACTCCGAAAAATCCACAGCAACCATTATCTTCATAATCTCCCCTTAACTCCCCTTTTAGTTTGAACTGCCTTCATCTGAAGATCGCGACAGTAAGTACTTAGAGAGCGATAACATATTAAAAAAGAACCATTACCAAAATTCTTCAAAAGCATGACCCTGACGCTATCAGACTTCGCAACCATCACGTATGGCATTTTGGGCATTTTTTCTTAACTGATACCAATAAAAACAAAAATGGTAGTTACAAAAGACAAGTTTAAAACCCTGCATCGTCAACACATCGGGCTTGAACACAGTAAGCATAGTATTAAATACTTTGGTACATATTGACTAAGATCAGAGGACGCAATATCGGGACGTTCACAGCAGCGATCGCCCCCTATGCAAATCATCTAACCACAAATCATTATTTGATCGTGGTTAAAGCCCCAGCTCGGTTAAGCCCTGATGGTCATCCGGTCGACGCCCAAGCGGCCAATGAAATAAACGCTCATCTTCGCTGATGGCCACATCATTAATGCTGGCATGACGCGCTTGCATTAGCCCTCTTTCATTAAATGCCCAATTCTCATTACCATAAGAGCGGTACCATTGCCCTTGATCATCGTGCCATTCGTAAGTAAACCGTACCGCGATATGATCGTCACTGTATGCCCACAACTCTTTAATCAACCGATACTGATTTTCTTTTTGCCACTTGGCGGTTAAAAAAGATACGATCTCTGCTCGGCCTTTTAAAAATACATCTCGATTACGCCACTGACTATCTAAACTGTAAGCGGTCGAAATTTTTTCTGGATTTTGCATATTCCATGCATCTTCTGCCATGCGAATTTTTTGTTCCGCTTGCTCTTTACTAAAACTAGGTAATGGTTCACGAATATCTTCTACAGTTAAATCAAAATTTAACATAACAATTCCTCAATGGTTTTTTACTAAATATCTAACACCAAACTATTGGTACCCTGCGAGACACAAGGACACATAAGTTTCTGCTGAGTTTTTTCATTGTCGCTTAGGCACTGATCAAAATGCTGGATAATACCTTCGCGCCCACATGGATGATGATTTCTACAATGTCTAGAGAACTAGGGGCGACTCACCATGATCTTGCCTTCACGATATTCTTTTCGCCATCGTGACAGCATAAACGGATGTATGTCGAGAGTAACGGCGACTTCTTTAACCTGAACACCTTCAATCAAACTTAACTGAACGGCTTTAACTTTGAATTCATTTGAGTACAGCCACGTCTTTCTGGGCTTTGTGTATTTTGGCATTGGACACCTCATCTGTTAGATGTTGGTGTCCGTTAAATCGGGGGAAGATCAGTTTTCATTAGCTCGATCATCAAGGATGAACTTCCTTAACATCCTTTCGCTACGCATGACATAAAGGACATACACAACATCTTTATCGACTCGATAAAATATTCGGCAAGGGCCTACAATGAGCTCCCTATACCGCGAATCACTGATCTCAATTGGTACTCTGCCGGAATCGGGAAATTCTTTTAAGCGCTTTACGGATTCAAAGATATTTTGAACTAACCTTTTTGCTGCACTTGGTTTGTCCAAGGCAATGTATTCAGCTATTTCATTGATATCTTCAAGCGCAGGCTCAGTCCATTTTATTTGAGCCATTTACTCATTTTCTCTTCTGCTTCCGATTCAGAATAAGTACGCCCTTCAAAGATCGCAGTTTCTCCACGAGCAATGCCCTCAAGAATACGCATTCTATCTTGCATTAGTTCATAGTCTTCGACGTCAACAAGATACGCAGACGGTTGACCGTGCTCTGTAATTAACACGGGCTCTTTTGAGGTATGAAGGTCAGCTAGTATCTTAGTAGCTTGCCTTTTTAATGTAGTTACAAGTTCTGTTTTCATAAGAGTGATACTATTCTATCACTTTCTAGGTTGCAACGACTTTTTACGGTTAACGTACGTATTTGCGGCGAAATGAGCGCCAGCGAAATTGAGTCCTTGGCCCACCTGAGTGGAACGAAGGGATTTTGGGCCGTTGCAACATACGCTTGTTATTTGTAAGCGCTCAAACAACCCCATCTGCCAATTAAATAACCGCCAGTTCTATATTTTCCGGCAGCAGTTTTTCAATATCGTCCACCGTTTCACAGTGCGGTAATCGCGTCAGTACCGTACGTAAATACGCGTAAGGTTCGAGTTCATTCGCTTTGGCGGTTTCTATTATGCTGTACAGCATGGCGCTGGCTTTTGCGCCACGTTGGCTATCGCTAAATAACCAGTTCTTGCGCCCAATCGCAAACGGTCTGATGGCATTTTCGATTGGGTTGTTGTCGATATTCAGTCGGCCATCGCTGATGTATACCGTGAGCTTGTCCCAGTTTTTATCGAGGTATGCTAAGGCTTCGCCCGTTTTTCCTTTTGGTAGGGTTTGTTGCAGCGCTTTGTCCAACCAGGCTCTGAGTTTATTAAGCTGAGGCCGACTTTTTTCTTGTCGGATTTTGTGTTTTTGGGCGGCTGTTTGTTCTTTGATGCTAGCTTCGATGGCGTAAAGCCCTTTGATCATGGTGATCGCCATATCGGCTTTGCTGACTTTCCCTTTGGGACTAGGGCTGACTTTTTGCGCATCGATAAATTTACGCCGAGCATGAGCCATGCAGCCCAGCGCGACGATACCTTCTTGCTGCCCAATGCGGTGATAACCCGCGTAATCATCAGTTTGCAGGTAGCCTTGATAGTCACCTAATAGTGAGGCTGCAACGTCGGTACGTCGACTACTAGCGTAATCA